>NZ_JBNDJR010000003.1:0-580533 GCF_050435065.1 Paenibacillus sp. 4624 | reverse complement strand
ATTTTGAATGGGATGAATAGCTGGAATAATCTGTTGTGGCCATTCATGGTGCTCGGAGATCAGAGTAAATATACACTTCCAATCGGTTTGAAAACGTTGTTAACTCCTTATGGCAATAACTATGACCTATTGATCGTGGGTTCCTTCTTCTCCATCGTTCCAATTTTCATACTGTTTATTGCCTTCCAGAAATATTTCATAGACGGTATGACTGCAGGTGCTGTTAAAGGGTAGTAAAAATTAAGACGAAACGGGTGATAAGATGGAAATCCAACAACGAGCGTTACACGACATTCAACCATTAATTGAACAGAGGGCTGATCCTTTTATTTACCGACATTCGGATGGTTATTATTACTTCGTAGCATCCGTTCCGGAGTATGATCGGATTGAAATCCGTAGAGCTCAGAACCTTGAAGAGCTTGTTACGTCTACTCCTGTAGTGATCTGGAGAAAGCGCGAGACTGGTATCCTTAGTGCCAATATTTGGGCACCCGAACTGCATTTTATTGATAACAAATGGTACGTGTATTTCGCTGCAGCACATACGACAGAAACAAATGAAGGCTTGTTCGACCATCGGATGTACGTGCTAGAGAATGAAAATGTCAATCCGCTCCAAGGCAGTTGGATGGAAAGAGGGCAGGTTCGTACCGAATGGGAAAGCTTCGCCCTCGATGCCACTACCTTTGAGCATAACGGCAGCCGTTATTACGTATGGGCACAAAAGGATCCGAATATTGAAGGTAACTCTAATCTGTATATATCTAAAATGAGCAATCCATGGACGCTGACTGGGCCGCAAACGATGATTTCGCTGCCGGAATATGACTGGGAGATCATTGGTTATAAAGTGAACGAAGGCGCGGCATTTCTTCGCAAGGGTAATCGGGTATTCCTCTCTTACTCGGCTAGCGCCACCGATTACAATTATTGCATGGGTCTACTTGAAGCCGACGCGGATGCTGATTTGCTCGATGCCACCTCATGGCGCAAGTCGCAAACAGCGGTTCTCTCGACAGATGAGAGCATATCAATGTATGGTCCCGGTCATAATTCCTTTACTGTCTCAGAGGACGAAGAAGAGACGCTATTTGTGTTTCACGCAAGAACGTACAAGAACATTATAGGAGATCCGCTGTACGATCCGAATCGCCATACATTTGTGACAGAGCTTTTGTGGACGGCTGACGGCAGACCCGATTTCCGCAGCTCTGTTGAAGCACTTGCACGTTCTTTACAATGAACGAGTGTCCCAACAAGGTTGGTTGATGGATTTGAGTTCGTTTAACCAACTTGCCAAGAGAGACAATAAGAACATCGAAGGCACCCTCTGTGTGCCTTCAATTTCGCTCTAAAGATAATACGCCGAACCGTATCATAAGGGCAGGATAGTTTAACAAATAAGTCGAAGAGTTGAGTGGGACTAACCTTGCTTAAAGAGGAAAGAGATAACGTTAAATTATAAAAATGTTGTTACGAAATGCTTAGGCTATTGCTGTTATTAAATACTTTATACATAAAAGAGCTATATGGAAAGAAGAGGGCGAGGTTCCGCCACACGTTGCATTTGGCAATATACTGAATCCGTATTTAATCAACCTACTTAAATTAACCATGAATTAACCAAAAGTGAGGAAAAAATACTTGTGATAATTTTGAGATTTATCAAACATGGAAGAAGTCGCAATCTTAGGACGATAGCTCTATTGTGCAACTATGTTAGTTACCTACAAATTTGTCGAGGGACAAGAACATGGTCCCATTGAAGTTGCTATTTTAGCGGCTTTTTTATATTATCGGTACAAGTTCTTGTCCCAAGCTAAGGACAAGAACTTGTACCGATTACCGTATTGGACAAGAACATGTTCCTATTGCCGATTAGACGTATATCTAAGCGGCGTCTGGCCCTTCAATACATTAAACTAACGGGCAGGATAGTTTAATGTATTGTGTTCAAGTAATTCGAAAACCTAGTATTGTAAGATCAATACGGCTCGCGATGCTTATAAAATTTTCTCCATTGCCATCACATCTACAAATTTCCCTTCTAAAACGCCTTGGTTTTGAAATACACCTACTTCTCGGTATCCGGCTTTGTGATATAGGCTCTGACCAAGCATAATAATGGAAAGGTGAAAAGAACAAACTTATAGAAGTTATTCTGCTTACCGATTTCCTCTAATCTCTGAAGCAACTGTTTTCCGACCCCTTTGCCACGATGATCACGATGAATATAAATGGAGAGGTCACCGACACCGTCATACGCGCTTCTTGAGCTATACGAATTGATAGAAGCCCATCCGACCACTTGATCATTCTGTTCGGCTATGAGTACCGAGTAACGACCCTGGTGCTTGTTAAACCAATCAGATATGTAAGCTTCATCTTTAATATCTGTTTCTAACGTGGCAATGCGGTCTTCAATACCTTGGTTATAGATAGTTAGAATGTTTCCCAGATCCAATTCAGCAGCTTGACGCAGAATTACCATGTTGATCACTCCTACGATTTGTTTTTGTATAAGTTTATATATCACAATGTTATTTGAAATGGGAACGGGGATAGAAAAATAAAATAAACATTTGCATTTTGCAAGTAATAAAGGTATAACTATAACAAGAGGTGAGGTAATTGGAAAACAACGTAAGAGAGATGTTTCAGATCATGACACGACGTTTTGGATTATTGGATAAAAACTGTTGCACCGCAGGAGGGCTGGATATTTCGCTTGTTCAAAGTCATATCATTTATGAAATTGATCGTAAGCATAATCCATCCATTCAACAAGTGGCAGATGCACTATCCATTGACATCACGACGTTTAGCCGCCAGGTTCAAAGTCTCGTTAAGCTGGGTTTGGTTCAAAAAACGCCCTTACCTGAAGATCGACGGATTTACATATTGTCCTTGACTACACAAGGTAAGTTTGTTGCTACGGTCATTGATGAGCAGATGAATGATTATTTAAAAGAAGTCTTTTCGCATATGTCTGAGTTTGAACGGGATATGGTCATCAACGCCGTCAAACTACTAAACGAAAGTATGGCGAAATCCAGCGTATGCTGTACACCACTGGGATAATACTTATCCCATTTATTTAATATAATACTTGCAAAGTGCAACTAATTATATGGAGGAAACTAAGATGATTAAACATATCCCTGTGCACCAAGTGAGCTGCTGCGAAGCACTAGTACAAGAGAAGGGCAAAATACCTGTTGCAATCATTGGAGCTGGACCGGTTGGTCTTGCGGCAGCAGCACAACTCATTTTAAAAGGTGAGCCTTTTATGTTGTTTGAAGCTGGAGATGAAGTAGGGGCAAACATTCGAAAATGGGAACATGTACGACTGTTCTCGCCATGGCAGTATAACATCGATAAAGCTGCTAAAGAGTTGCTACTAAAGTCGAATTGGGTTGCTCCACAAAACGAAACGATCCCAACGGGTAAGGATATTATTGAGCATTATCTAAAACCTTTGGCTGCTCTACCTGAATTAAGTCAAAATGTGCATTTGAATACGAAAGTTACTGCGATCAGTCGAAAAGGGTTAAGTAAAGTGAAAACAAATGGGCGTGAGAAACTACCGTTTGTACTTCATGTTGAACAAAATGGATCTTCGTTTATTTATGAGGCGCGGGCTGTTATCGATGCTTCTGGGACATGGTCCAATCCTAACCCGCTTCGTTCAGACGGTATATTTTCAGAAGAGGAAAAAGCGCTTAAAAGTCACATTTCATACGGTATCCCTGCTGTATTAGGAAAAGAGAAAAATCGATTTAGCGGCAAGAATGTACTTGTTGTAGGAAGCGGACATTCTGCAATCAACACGTTACTCGAACTTGCCGAGCTACAAAAAGAAGAGTCGAGAACTGAAATCGTTTGGGCTATTCGCAAGGCAAATATTGAGGATGTTTATGGCGGACGCGAATTAGATGGGCTTCAGGCAAGGGGAGAACTGGGTACTCGTATTCAAAAAGTGGTTGAATCCGGTACCGTAAAGGTCCTGACAGCATTTCATATTGAGAAGCTTCAAAAACAAGGTGAACAAATCCAGGTTTCCGGAACTATTAAAGATGAACAAGTGGTTATTAATCACATCGATGAAATTGTAGGTAACACAGGTTCTCGCCCTGACTTATCGATGGTGCGAGAAATACGGGTATTAACGGACCCAAGCTTAGAATGTGTTTATGAACTTGCACCATTAATTGACCCCAATGTACACAGCTGCGGTACAGTTCGACCACATGGCGAAAAAGAACTACGCCAACCTGAAAAGGACTTTTATATCGTAGGTGCCAAAAGCTATGGAAGAGCGCCAACCTTCCTTATGGCAACGGGATATGAGCAAGTCAGATCCATTGTAGCAGCACTAGTGGGAGATATGGATTCAGCGCAAAAAGTAGAATTAGAACTATCGGAGACGGGGGTTTGTAGTCTTGGAGCTAGTGGTACGGACAACTGCTGTGAACCGGTTCAAGTGAAAGAAACATCTTCGGATTGTTGCTCACCTTCAAAAACGGAAAAGGCAGGTTCAAATTCTTGCTGCGGTTAAATCAAGAATCAGAGCTACTGCATCCGAATCGTGATGCAGTAGCTTTTTATAGAAGGAGGGAGAAAATTGAAAAACATGATTTATGATTGCATCGTTATTGGTGGTGGTCAATCTGGTTTGGCAGCAGCCTATTACTTACAGGAAGCTAATCGGAACTTTATCATCCTTGAAAAAAGTGAAGAGCATCTAGGATCATGGGCAAATTACTATGATAGCTTAACGTTGTTCTCGCCTGCACCGTATTCCTCATTGCCAGGACTCCGATTTCCAGGCGATACAAATGTTTATCCACACAGAAATGAGGTTGTTCAATACTTAAAGTCTTATGCAGCTACATACAATTTTCCAATACACTCAGGGCAAGATGTAATCAGAGTGGATAAGGAAAGTAATATCTATACAGTCCACACCTCAAGCGGAGAACAGTTTCGTACACGGTCCATCATTTGTGCAAGCGGGGCATTCGTAAATCCTCATATTCCAGACATTCCTGGCATGCATCAATTTAAGGGGGAAATGCTTCATGCTAAGGACTACCGAAATGAGAAAGAGTTTAAAAACAAACGGATCATTGTTGTGGGAGGTGGCAATTCGGCGGTACAAATAGCGGTTGAACTTGCTCGGACGGCGCATGTAACGATTGCATCCAGAAGCCCGATCAAATTCAAGCCGCAGGTCATTGCAGGGAAAGATATTCACTTTTGGCTAACTATACTTAGGCTTGATCAATCCAATTGGGGCAAACGATTATTGCAAAAAAGCAGTGACGGTGTCCTTGATACCGGTATATATAAAAATGCTATTGATCGAGGTAAGCCGGATGCCAAACTGATGTTTAAAGCTTTTACGGAAAATGGGGTAGTGTGGGTAGATGAGACTCGTGAGAATGTGGATACCGTTATTTTTGCCACAGGGTATATTCCGAATTTCGAATATCTTAGTGGATTGAACATTCTTGACTCATCAGGTGTACCTTTAAAACAAAGCGATGAAAGAATTCATTTTGTAGGTATACCGTGGCAGACCTCATTTGCTTCGGCGACGATTCGAGGCTCAGGGAAAGATGCGAAAAAAGTTGTACAATCGCTTGTGAAAAGAATGTGAGCTGTCGATTCTTAGAAGGATGTTATAATTAGTTTATAACTATTCTTGAGGTGACTATAATGAAGGGCACACTTTTGTATACCGCAGATGCAATCTTAGAGCAATGGCATGTAAAGGTGTATCAGCATAATGAATTATTAGATCAAGGTGGAGTCATTGCGTATCAAACGAAAGATATAGTTAAGATGAAAGCTGGTCATTATTTTATGAAGTCAAAATGTGAATTTTTAGTTCGAGAGTAAAGTCGGTAATCTTTATTGCCGACTTTTTTGGTGCACTAAATCTCCTTATATTCGTTATTTCTTATATAAGTGATTTATTATATACTTATATCATTAAATGAAGCTGACAAGAATAATCACAGGGGGGTGTACGTATGGAGCAAAGCATTCAGGAAATGGCTGAGGCGTATAAGTTATTAGCTGATAAAACTCGTTTGACCATCATTGCGCTACTTCAGGAACAGGAACTTTGTGTATGTGATATCACAGACATTATTGGCATGTCACAACCAAACGCCAGTCAGCATCTTCGAAAACTAAAGGCAGCCGGTCTCCTTAATGAGAAGAAAAAAGGACAGTGGGTGTACTACTCTCTGAATCCAGATGCAGAGGCATATGTTCAGTGTGTGTATCCGTATCTGCCATCCATGAAAGATAAAATAGCAGGATTGAAAAACTGCTGCGGTCCTCAGGAGGAAGCATGACCATTATCGCGATTTTAATCTTTTTGCTGACACTGACTTTTGTGATCTGGCAACCCAAGGGACTTAATATTGGATGGTCAGCGTCAGCTGGAGCTGTCCTTGCTCTTCTTTTTGGAGTTGTGAGTCTATCCGATGTAGGTACGGTCACAGGAATTGTATGGAACGCCACGCTTGCTTTCGTAGCTATTATCTTAATTTCGCTAATCTTAGATGAAATCGGATTTTTTGAATGGGCTGCACTGCACATGGCAAGGCTGGCAAGAGGTAATGGCAAGCTGATGTTCGTTTATGTGGTGCTGCTTGGAGCAGCAGTGGCAGCGTTCTTTGCAAATGACGGTGCCGCACTGATATTAACACCCATTGTGCTTGCCATGGTCCGAGCGCTCAAATTTGATCAAAAGATGATTTTACCTTTTATCATCGCAAGTGGTTTTATTGCAGATACAACTTCACTTCCGCTCGTCGTTAGTAACCTCGTCAATATCGTTTCTGCGGATTACTTCGGTATTGGTTTTGTGGAGTATGCAAGTCGTATGATTGTTCCGAATTTCTTTTCAATATTAGCGAGTCTTCTGGTCTTATTCTTGTTCTTTAGAAAGAGTATTCCAGGCAACTACGAAGTCAGTCAGCTCAAAAAACCAGCTGAAGCGATCAAGGACAAGAAACTGTTCAACGTATCTTGGGTGATTTTAGCCGTGCTACTGGTGGCGTACTTGATGAGCGAGTTCATTCAAGTTCCGGTGTCTGTTATCGCTGGGGTTATAGCCATCTTGTTTATTTTAGCTGCAAGGCGGAGTCACGCTATTCAAACCTGGAAGCTCATTAAAGGGGCTCCATGGGCAGTCGTGATTTTCTCTATTGGTATGTACGTCGTCGTTTATGGACTGCGAAATGTGGGATTGACGGATGAACTTGGTAAGGTAATTCAAGCTATTGCCGACCAGGGACTCTACATCTCCACACTTGGCATGGGCTTTCTAGCTGCCGTATTGTCATCGGTTATGAACAATATGCCGACGGTGATGATTGATGCGCTTGCTATTGACGGAACCAGCACGGAAGGTGTCATTCGGGAATCGCTGATTTACGCCAATATTATCGGCAGTGACTTGGGTCCCAAAATTACACCGATCGGATCGCTCGCCACACTTTTGTGGCTACATGTACTGTCCCGTAAGGATGTAAAAATCACATGGGGAAGTTATTTCAAAATTGGAATTGTGCTCACTATCCCAACGCTCTTTATCACGTTAACAGGACTGTATCTGTGGATATACCTGATCCATTCAACAAATATAAACGTTTGGTTAATAATTGCCGTAATGACAGTAGCATTGGTTGTTATTGCTATGGTCATAAAAACGTTGGCTAATTCAAAAATGAGGGAAGCCAAAATACAAGTAAACCATATCAAGGATAAAGGAGATCAATAATCATGAACAACAAACCACTTGTTTACTTTTTGTGTACAGGAAACTCTTGCAGAAGCCAAATCGCCGATGGATTTTTAAAGGCACTTGGTAGTGACAAATATGAGGTGAGAAGTGCTGGATTAGAGGCGCATGGCTTAAATCCTCGTGCTGTTCAAACGATGAAAGAAGCTGGAATCGATATTTCGAATCATACATCGGATGTGATTGATCCTGAGATTTTAAAACAAGCAGACTACATCATCACGCTTTGTGGTCATGCTAACGATAATTGTCCCGTTGTACGTAATGACAAAGCTGAAAGATGGCACTGGGGCTTCGATGATCCAGCCAAGGCGACAGGTACAGAGGAAGAAATCACAGCTACATTCGCTGAGGTTCGTGATTCAATTAAAGCTCGTATCGAGCAATTCTTGAAAGAAGATAAGTAAAATGGATTACGCCGAAAAGAAATACCATGCACTTATCGCTGAACGAGTTTTTATGGGCGGAGCTGCTGACGTAAAGGCAATGGTTCTTAACGAAGGTATAGAAGTCGTGGTGGATCTTCGAGAAGAAGCAACAGAGTGCGCGTATCCAACAGATCATGTGAAGTGGGTAAAGGTTCCGCTTGATGACGATACGAAAGAACATGAAGCCGAGCTTTTCAAACAAGCCATTCATGAGGTTGTTGGAGCATATAATGCTGGCAAGAAGGTCGCCTTTCATTGTGGTGGAGGCAAGGGTAGAACGGGAACTGTTGCAGCTGGCACTCTGTTAGAGCTAGGGTTAGCCAATACAATAGAGGATGCTGAACTGAAGGCAAAAGGCATTAGAAGTATCATTAATATTAAGCCAATTCAAAAGGAATTATTAAATGAAATATTCTTAAATAAGGCTTTTAATCGTTACGCTAACGGGAAGCAATAGCATAATAAAACTAAGAAAGCAGCTGATCAATGTGATCGGCTGCTTTTCTTCAACTAACGCCAGCGATTGTCAGGATTGAGTAGGCTGGCAACTGCAGGACCAATGTCGTCAGGTACAACCACACGATGACCAATGGTGTAAAGGTGAATAAACAAATATTACTAGTAAGATAGCGTTGTGCAACTGATTATATTATGATCATAGGAGGAAATAAATTACAACTTGGTATGTAGAACAAACACTGGCAATTAAACTAGTCCGTTCTTCAGAAAGGATTGAATATGAAACCATTTATTTACTTGATTACCAAAGAAAACCTTACATTGAGAGAATACGTAGTTATGTGAAAATATATAAAGAACGCTTGGCTACACATAGTTCAATAATATAGAAGAAGAGTCGGAGCAAGAAACTAAAAAATATTGTTCGGAAATAGGTTCCTATTTCAATCCAGATCGAGATGATCCTGCTGATTTTGCGGAGAGGGCTCGCGACTTCGGTTTTGATTACTGGCAAACCTTAAATCTGATGAAGTACAACACCTATATGATGACTTTAGCCACACTATATCAGGTATGGGAGCAGCAAGTTCGAGAATTATCTTTTGAGGAAATTACTCGACATCATCATTTTGTAGATAAAAAAGGTATGAAGCTGGAATTCAAAAATTTTTGTACCACATTTGGAGAAATAAAAAACCTTTTTTTGAACAGCGATTGGCAACCGACTTCTGTAACATCCTGGGATACAATTAACGAGCTCCAATTAGTTCAAAATGTGATTAAACATGGGGATGGGGCCGCGGCTGATCAGTTAAAAAGTATTCAACCTGGTTATTTTAAAGAAGTTAATGGGACGTTGATTATGGATCTATATAATAGCACGCTCAATGAATACGGCAATAGATCGGTACCGAGAAGCTTTAGTCAAGTTTTGGGAGGAAATACCGGAAAGACATATGTACAAAATACGAGTTTTGTGAAACAGTACTTAAGAAGTTAAAGAACCGCTAATGATTTTATAATATCCTCATTACGGTTCTGCTGTTTTTTAACTTAATCCCACACAACTTCTGTTCCTGCTATAAAATCATGTATTGCACGACGATCCTCTCGCATTCCAACCATAAACGCGCTCACAATAATTCCAATACCTAGCGTCAATACGTACACAAGTCCAGCAACTAAAACTCGCATTAACATTGTAGTTATTTTAGGCGATTCTTGAGTGTCATACATTTGAATTCGAATTCCACAAATCCGCTTACCAATCGTTCGTCCATACCAGTAAACAGGTAATAAAATTGAATATAACGCACTCAATATTTTAGCAACTGGCTCATCTGAATCATAATTTCCAGTAAGTGCACCGGCAATAATAACTAATGGAATTCCAATAATAAGTCCATCCAAGAAACTTGCGGCAAGCCTAATCCAAAAACCTGATTTATACAAAAATGATTCCTCCAAACTATTTTGTCATACCTTGATGCGCGATTATTTATATTATACAAGAAATATATACCATTTGGTTCATATTATTCATTTTTATCTCCTAAGTATCTCCCTTTCTACTTTGTGAAATTATTAACAATAATAATGGATGCGATTAATACGTTTAGACTCCACCTTTTCATATAAGCCCTTCCCTTCTACAACTTCCAAAATAAAGAAATAGCCATATTTTAAATATGGCCTAGTAGTATAATTATCCTGCTCTTACAATGGATCAATGAAAAGCTTTCCAGAATGAACCATCTGTATTAATAATAGTCATAATCTGACTAAATGGGATCGTAAATGTCGGGAATCCCGCAGCATATGGTGCAATATCATAAGGGTTGAAATACAGATGCAATGCATCTGCTGTAACAAAAAAAGGCTGGTCCGCACTTATTCCGGTGTACGTATCTGGAAAAACATACGAATACTGCGGATCATTTTTGATCTGATCCCCTACAATTTGGCTTAATACCTTCACATAGTCACTGCCCGGCTTAAACAGATCCTTCAATTCATAGAGCTGGCCGTCGGATAGATTAATAATGGCATACACCATCGTTGGCATCCCGTGTGCGGCTCCTGCTGGATAGTTATAACCCGTCAACTGCAGTTGAAGCAATTGCTTCTGATAGAAAGTTATATCAAAATCACCGGTATAGGTATAGTCCAGTTGCTGATCTGCAGGAACCGGTTTTACTTGGGAAAGTTCTTTCAGCTTAGCATTAAGCTTACCCTGCTCTGTCTGATTGGCTAATCCGTCAACCTGCGGATAATAAACGAGATAATCCCGGTTGGGTTTATACTTCTCCTCACGCACCTGATAAGGCGGATGTAACGGTACGATCGTATTCTGTTGCCAAATCATCTGTCCAGCCCGGTTCACATAGGATAAACGTTGATCCACAAACACTTTAATCAGATCCGGAGCCACAACTTCCATCGACCCTGCCCCTGTTACACGAGGATATCCTGGAGCCGGTCTGCCGCTCAAATCCAGAAGATACGTCTGATTTCCGTCTGATGCGGATGCGAGACCGTGTTTGTAGTTTTCCACATTACGATAGATGAACTCCGTTAGTATTCTGCCATTCAATTCAGCGAGTGCATACACCGAGCCGATATACGGCTGTTCTGGATTAATGGCCTTCCCGAGTGCGTACCTGTGCTCCCCAAGCTCCCGAATATCGTTATAGGCGGGTTGAATCACAAATGATCCCTGCATATTAATGACACCATAGTTCGATTTGTAATCCTCTGCCGTATTAACAATAGCCTGCCCATCGTTAAAAGCAAATGCGGAAGTAAACTTGGGCTGAATACGAATATTGCCCCTTTCATCAATGTATCCGTATTTGCCAGAGGATTCTTTTTGAAAAGCAAGCAAACCATCTCCTAACGGCCCTACATAGGCATAAGGGTACGTTGCAAGACGATTTCCGTGCCGATCAATAAGGGCGTATTCCTGATCTTTAATCTGCACAACGGCTTTGCCCTGCTGAAAATCATTTGCTGAAGTGAATTGCGCTCGGATTACTTCATTTCCCGAAGCATCCAGGTATCCATACAAGCTAGGTGAGCCATTCGTCTGATTTGGGTTTTCATCATAAAACATGGCTCTGCCTTCATGCATATCTGCGATAAACGGATAAGCTCGCTTAGTCAGCACGGTACCTTGCTCATTAATCATTTTAAACCCTTGAGAATCAATGGCCATGGCCCGTTCTTCGGAAAAAGAGTTAATCGAATCATACACTGGCTGAACTACATACTGCCCTTGAAGATTGATGACACCGGCACGACCCTTCTTTACGACAACTGCCAACCCGTTAGGTTGAAACGCCTGAGCCTCTTCCAGCACCGGCTCCAGGAGGATATGTCCCTGTGCATCCATATAACCCCAGCGCGTTCCACTTGTTGTTCGGACAGAGACGGGATATAACCATGTCGTCAGTCTGAGATCTGTACCTGCAGTTGCAGTCATCGCCTGCTTTATTTTTTTCTCCAGTTCAAGCAAGTTCTCTCTTGAAGGATACGCTTCCGGAAAGCTTAGTGCTTTCTGGACTGAAATGAGTGCCGCGGGATATGACCCAGCATGAAACTGAGCATCCGCAAGATAGTACCAATAAAACACATAGTCGGGATAATGTTGCGTTAACTGCTCATAATACTGCACGACTTTTGGAAAGTAGGCTCGGTATGCATCCGTTGCTGGGACCCACTGACTCTGCTGCCATCGAATAATCTCCACTCGATAAGCTTCACCAGTGTCATGAATCCACAATGCTATTTCAACCTTCCCATCTCGGCCATTCACGCCAGGTATATCTACAATCTCGGCATAGCTGTAATACAAATCGTCCGGGGCAATGTCCGTAAGGCCGGATTCGGTCCATTCATACACAGCAAGTTTTGACCAAATGGCTCCGATCTGCCAGCCTACAATCAGATTATTTCTTGCCGTTGAAGTTACAGGCGCTGCTGTCAGCAACTTAACGCCATAACCCAGCCCTTTTGTCAGAGCCATTTTAATCCAATGTCCTTGAATGAACTTTAATATAAGCAGATACAGCTCGCTATTCAATTGGTAAACAGCAGAAATTTCAGGCATGCCATCACCTGTAAGATCAGCCGCATACACTGCCGGATGTTGAATTGGCTTATCAATGGTAATGATCGTTGCCCCCGCTGGAATATGTTGATTTACGATTTGCAGTAATAGCGGTTCACTCATCGACATTTCCGCTTCCTCCCTTATGACCGCATTCGCCTAATGGTATGCAGCATAACTCGGGATATGACATGAAAGTGTATTGTGACACCTCTACTTCATCGTATCACTCTTCTAAATTCACCTTCTGTGCATTGATTAAAAGACTGCTTATCAAATCACTTTTACTCACATGAACAACAAAAAAATTGCAGAGGCTCAGCTGCCCTGCAATTTTTTCAGATTATTTCTATCTAATTAGGACTAAAACCAGCAAAAATTACTTCATACCTTACTTTCGTATAATAATTAATCCTGTTTCATCATTATTAAAATCAGGCATACGTTAAACAAGTTAACTAGAGAGATCAAGTTTGTGATTGTACACTAAGCTGAACATATTGACTCAGTCGACAATATTGATTCAAGAGCTGTTCTTCTTGTCCTTCGCCTAATGCCACTTTGCGCCCTGCTTCTAGAACACCGCTGACCAATTCATGCAGGAAGTGCATCTGCATTCGCTGCGCGTTGGTATCCAATTGCTCAAGCAGTTGCGTATCTCGAATCGAAAATTGAGATAACCCCCGAAGAAGTAATTCCTCACACCAATCAGATAACTGCTGGATCAATCCATTATCTTCTTCCAAAACGTCCCATCCTTCCACTACTGGAATCCAGCTTCAAGCTTAGCAACGTCTGGCCCTTTAGAAAACTGATTGGACTGATACGTTTGGTTTCTATTCGTACAAATGCATAAAAATGTTCAAGTTTTTGAGAACCAAATCCTGATTCCAGTCTGTTAATCATAGACTGCCAATCCGATGAGTAAGGAAGTGTGAGAGGCAATCGTGCCCCCTCTGTATCCTCAACTATAAGGATCAGATCCTGCGTTTGTTTGTTGAAGCTATGCTCTGTAATGCGAGCAACCTCAATTAATGCCAACCGTTCTTTTGGTTCAGTGAATAGATCGATAGAATCAGGCTCGCGTTGAAGTGCAGCAGGTATGTCTATCAGGTACTCTCCAAAATGAACCCCGGTCACGCCGGTTCGTGGTAAAATAGTTAACTTCGCCCCATCACCTGAAGAAATTCGTCGTTCTTCATTCACTTTAACCGACTGAAACTGAACTTCTTCTCCCGTAAATTGACTAAATGTCAAACTTGGCAACCAAGGGGTAAACGCTGCATAATGCTCGGCATACGAGAATTGTTGATCCTCATAATACACCGCACGTACATCACTGTACGTATAGATCTGCCCATCATCAAAGCAATAGAAATAATACGTAATTCCGCGAAATCCTGACCGTGTCTCCCAAGAGTCTGCGCCTAGCCCATAGAGATGCAGTGAAGGCACGGTAAAGTACTTACTTCGGAAGCTGCCAACCAGCTGACTTTGCTGCCTAACAGGAATCTCCCCTTGTTCAAGCACTTCTAGCGCGAGATACAACTTGCTTATACGATCCAGCATCGTCTGCATAGAGAAACGTACATGACGTTTGAAAAAAAGCTGGAGCTCTCCCTGAATGCCGCGTAAACTACGTTCAATCTCTGGAAGGTTACCACTATGTGCAGCAATGGCCAGCGTCTCCAGTTGCGCATTATATGACTGAGGAAGTCTGGCAAGCCCTGTCTTAAGCATACCTCCCAACATGTCGCGACACTCCTGAATCGTTTGAAGCGAGAATTTCGGCTCGTATGCGCGGACACTCAAAGCGTCCGTATCATCCACCCCATGATACAAACGGTATCTCAGCAAAGCTTCAAGCTTGGCCATTTTTCCCGCGGTCTGCTTTAACTTGCATAAAGCTTTGGTCAGCTGAGGTTCTTCTGTGAAGGATACCTCTATATTCTGACTTTTAAAATGTACGGTGAGCAGCGTGTCTTCCATGATTTGAATGTCTTCAGGATAACGTAAACGAAAAACCACCTCTTCAACCATCGTCGAAGTATATGATTTCAGGATGGGAGTAAGATCGGCTTCAAGCATCCAGCGAAAACGGACATTTGTCTCCGGCGAATGAGATTGCAAACCGTAATCTGGCTTGTCTGACTCGTTAACCTGATGAAACTTATCCTGCACCGCGAGCTTATACTCTTTGGCAGTGTCAGGATCTACAAAATCAGCTGAAGACAATTTTACATCCAAAAGTGACGGCGAAGAGGCAGGAACGTCTTCTAAAGGCTTCGCGACTTCCACAATATCTTCACCCGTAACACTGTTTTCAGTTATCTGCTGACGCTGGTCATACAGAATTGCAATCAACACATGCTTGCAGATATTCTCTGATGGACAAGAACACTGCCAATCATCCAGCGTAGCATGGAGGGTACACTCGATACCCTCACTTAGCTGACAGCTCACCGAAGCTGTATTCCAGGTGTACTGTACTTGTACACCTTGATCCAGCT
Organism: Paenibacillus sp. 4624; assembly: GCF_050435065.1. Lineage (NCBI taxonomy): Bacteria > Bacillati > Bacillota > Bacilli > Caryophanales > Paenibacillaceae > Paenibacillus > Paenibacillus sp. 4624. The sequence continues at coordinate 565,203 of NZ_JBNDJR010000003.1, read as the reverse complement.
CTTTAAGTGCCCTTTTGTATAGCCCCTTGTTCGCATAACGAATGAGATAATCCTCTGTGCACAATTTGGAAAAGTGCCTGAATTTCTGCTTGAATTCATTGAAATCGTTCATAACCACGAAATCAGCGCCCCGTTGCTCTCAAAATATCATAGAGAGTCTCACTGAATACTCGGCCTGAAATTTGGCCTAAAGGAATGGATTTGTTATCTGCATAATAATAGTGCTGTCTCTTGCCATTTGGTTTGAAGAAATGTAACGATTCCAGCGTCACGTCGTCCATCCCTTCATAATACGTAATACTTGTACCGCTGAACCGAAGTTCAGCAACAATCTCTCCGTACTCTTTGTAAAACTCGTTGAACCAGCCGCCATCTTGCGCAGGACCTTTAATCCATCCGTATTTCTCCAATGCTTTCGGGAGAGCTGTTGGTGAAAATTCCTCTTCTGGAAGACGATCATATTCTGTCTTGGCCCGATCTTCATCCTCAATCAAATGGATTTGACGTTTCAATTGTTCGAACGGTTGTTTGACCTCATAATCCTCAAGCTGAGTAGCCCAACCCTCTAACGTATCCTGGTCGAGTTCAAGCGGATGTACAAGACCCACCTGAGCTCCTGATGGCAAATCCGTTTCATCCTCATCTACTGTATTAAATGTACCGTCCTCCATGTAACGGAATGTACGGACTAACTCGCCCTGCTCATAAACGCCCCAGATTAATCCAACGGCAAATTTCTGCATGATGACATTGTCTACAAATAGGGAAGTCCATTCCTCAGCGGTCCATAAACGCTGTTTGGATAAAAACTCTTCCAAGCGTGCAGTCTGAATCGTAACCATCGTTTTCAGATCTTTCTTCAACTGGGTGAAACGTGCCTTGGATTCTGCGGCGAGCTCAGGGTCATCCTTCTGTGCCGGAGCAGGCAAACTTTTAACGGCTTTACCCGTTTCTTCGTTTACAACAACAACCTGTAGATCGGCATTAACTTTCACCTGGAAGGACCGCTCACCGTAACTAAGCTGTAACGTGCCTTTTTCATCAAAACCGAGGGAAGTGACTAAACGATCTTCAAGCTGCTCTGCAGTCAATCCCATATTCTCTGCTGCAAGCTGCAATGCTTCTTCGGCTGCGCCTTTCACTTGACGGTTCTTAACGCTGCGTTTAACCTTGTCAATCGCCATGAGTGCGGCAGGTTCTTTTAGAAATGCTAGTACTTTCACTGCTTCGGCCGCTATAGCCCCACGGCTATTCTCTGTCCATTCCTTAATCTGTGGGGTCAATATATGAACAATCTGAAGATCACCGAAAAGTGCGGAAACATACATAACCCACTTTTCCTTCGCAGGCGCACCATCCTGAATCCATAGCTGCAACAGTTCCTTTGAAAACCTGATAAGCGAAGCTTCGCTTACATATTCTCGCAGTTCATTTAACCGCTCATTCGGTCCAGACCCATGATCGATAGATTGCAGTAATACATATTGTTTGATCCGGTCATCCAAAGGCAAACCATCTGCTGATCGAATCAGAGCAGGCAGTTCCTTTAGAGGTAACCAGCTGATCCGGGACATCTTTTTCGCATCGGCCAGGTCAGCTAACGCTGCGTGCGAATATTCAGGGCTTAGATCAGCAGTGTCAAGCAGAATTTGAATCAGGTTTTTCCATTCGGTGGCTTTCTCACTTTGCAAGAGTTCAGTATATAATTCCTTACTGTTATCCAGACTGCGGATCGCCGTTAGCGCCATTTCTTTAATGGAAGCCTTTTTCTCCGCACGGTAGATCATCATATACAGTTCTTGATCCGGAACCCGATTGAACTCGGCCAAAGCCATACTGCTTGCCCGTTTAGAAGCATCCTGTAAACCTGCTTGAATAGCTGCTACCAATTGTTGCTTAGGCAGGGTAGATCTCTGCTCAAATGCAACTTCAAGCGTTAAAAGACGTGTATCCGTCGGCAGTTTTTTATACTGCTTTAATGCATACTCCAGGTTTTGCTGTAAAATACGGCGATACTCATCCTGCGGCATCGATTGATACGTATAATCTGTCATCCCATTCAGCGAAATCAGGCTAGTCAGCAGTTGTTCTCGTTTTACCTGAGGATCGTCACCATACGTATTCAAAATTTGCTCACCACTAAAAGCATAAGAATGATACATGTCCGAAACAATGTCCAGCGTCCATTCCGGATGAGTTAGCAAAATCGCAAAGCGGTGCATTGGCTCCGAATCAATGGGCAGGAAACTGATGCTAATGAGATTGTTAATCCGCTTCCGGTCCCGATTGACATGATTAAACAATCCACGGCTGTCCTTGTCTTCCCAATACTCTTCAAGGGTGTACTCACCACTTAAATATCTCGCAATGGCAAGACCTTGTCTCCCACCTTCGAGCGGTTGACGCAACACACGGAACACAGCCTCTTCAATTGTGTTTTCCGGTTGAATTCCATGGATGTCTTGATCCAACATCATTTTATGAAGACATAACTTCAGGAATGGTGCTCTGACAATCTCATATGCTCGTTTGGCGTGCTCAGGTTGGTTGGCAATTGCCGCCTTGATTATAATCCAAGACACGCGGTACGAATTCAATTCGAGTTGCGTCATTTCAATTAATTGATAGGGCTCGTTCAGCGGGATCAGCCCGGACAGCAGATCATCTTCGCTTCTTGAACGAGGATTCATACTAAGTAAATACTTGCGAACCTCCATCGGATAGAGCTCATGCAGGTGATGAATGACTTCGAGAAGAACCTTGCCAACGTCACTAACGTTATCCAGAAAGCGTTGCTTTCCTCCATTGATATTCGTCAGATACAAGACCGCACTGCTCAATAAAACCATCGTCTGATGGAATTCGGCATGCGAAACATGATGTTTCGCGGAGTAAGTGATTTCTGGATAATGCTTGGCAATCAATTCGCTGCGTTTCCGTTTCAGGAATTCCTCTTCCAGCAACTGTGACGAACTGTTTTGCTTGCCTTGAACGTTGCCTGCAACCAAAGGTTCAATCAAGCGGTACAGCTCTTGATGTAGCTTTGCCGCATCCTTAGCCATAACATGCTGGAACAGCTCGGGCAAGACGGAACTCATATCCTTGATCTCTTGCTTATTCGCAAATTCTACATCCGGTTGCACACACAAATGAACAAGCATCATGGCATCAATCACATCTCTGAAATTACCCTGACTGTCTGCTTTTTTGGAATCAAAAAGCCATTGTGCTCGCTTCACGCGCCTCTTAAGCTCGGAGAGGATTTCTTCTTCACCCGCATATTGCTTCATTTTCTTCAAACGAGATAACAAGGTTGCCATCCGATCCGAACTCTTGCTTTTCCCATTTAATCCGTAAGCCTCCGAATCATCACCGAGACATGCTGTGAATGCATTAACCCCCCAAGGGCTTCTACGGAAATAATTCGATTCCAAATGCATGGCAATAGCTCCGGCACGAAAAAAAATATCTCCATCTTCTTTTTTGCCAAGCTTGGACAGTGCTTCTACCGTTCGATAGACATAATGACTCGTTTTACCCATCATCTCAGGGAACTTTTCTGTTGCACCCATGACGTAATCAATAATTTCGGAGCTGCGATCCGTTGTAAGCGAGTAGTCATCTGAACAAATGGAAGCGAACTTTTCTACCAAACTCTCTACTGCACGGTCTGCGGTAAGCATGATTTTATTCCTCCTAAAAGTATGTTTAAGTGATAATTTCGCCGATCCATTCGGCAAGCTCGTTAGGTGTAATTGCTGCTACATGTGCCCCCATATTGGCTAGCGTCTGCGCAGCATGTTTGTTGTACACCGAATCTCCGTTGAAATCGAGAGCGGTGAGCACAAGCAGCTTGCATCCCGCATCGATAATATCCTTACAGGCTTGATACATCTGATTAATCGGATAACCTTCCTCCAGATCACTCACCAAAATGTAGATCGTTTTTCCAGGATTCTCAATCAGCGTTTCCCCATAACGCAGCGCTTTGGCGATATGGGTTCCTCCACCGAGCTGCACATTCATCAATACATCTACGGGGTCCTCAAGTCGGTCGCTTAGATCCACAACTTTGGTATCAAAGATGAACAGCTTTGTGCGTAGCGCATTCAATCGATAGAAAATACTCGCCATGACCGAACTGTAAATCACCGAATCCATCATGCTGCCGCTTTCATCCACACCGATAATGATGTTCCACTTATTGTGCTGCTCTATATTTCCGTCAAAATAAAGACGATCAATCACAAACCTTCGTTTGTGTTTATCATAATTTTTAAGATTACGAGTAATGGTTCGTTTAAAGTTCAGGTTGCGCAGGGATCGCACCGAACTGGATGCGTACCGACTGCGTTTCCCCATAATACTGGCCCGTGTATGAGACTCCAGCTTCCTGCGCAGATCTTCAACCACCGTGCGTACAATATCTTTTGCACTCCGAAGTACGTCACCTTTCATTCGCCCTTTGAACTGCAAGATGTTTTTGAGCAGGTTCATGTTAGGTTCAAGGGACTCCAGCAGTTTTTTATCCGTTAAGAGCTCCGTCAGTCCATAACGATCAAGCGCCTGCTTTTCCAAAATTTCGACCGTTGATTTGGGAAAAAGTTCTCTGACCTTGTGTAACCAATTGGGTACGGTAAGCTCAGATGAACCACGTCCGCCTTCTTTTCGGTAACCTTGCTCCTCACCGTATTCACGGTTATAGAGGTACCCCAGAATTTCGTCCAGTTCAACATACTGAAATTCACCCGTGTTATATTGATCCGATTCACACAGACCTTCCTCTGCAGATTCCCCCAAAATCAGGCGCCAACGGTTCAATGTTTCAACAGCACTTCGTTCTTCCGAGGAAGGCAACTCCGTCAACATTTCGTTCTGGCCGCGACGGGCATCATTCATATTAACTTCCATGCAGCAAACTCCTTTCGAAGCGCCTCATCCTGCGTCCTGTAACGAATGAGCAGCTGCTCATCCAGCGCAGGCATCAACATTTCATCCGACTTCACCTGGTGCAGATTCGCCACACGCTCGGCAATCAGATTCGTTTCCATTGGTGTAAAATAAGTGAAAGCCAGACGTAGTTCTGGAATCATAGCAATAAAATCATCATAGGATAACTGCTCAATTAACCCGTTTAGTTCATGTAACAGTTGGTCCTCATATAGGAAGGCATCTCGCGCTACGGTAAACACACCTTGTAAAAATAAAGCCGTTTGACGCGTCTGTTCCGGCGTTCCACGGATATACCCGCGGGCTCGCTCCACGATCTCTTCTCTAGATCGATCACCAAGTCCCGAAGCAATAGCGATACACACTCCTTCGAGCTGAGCAGGAAGCTTCGAATCCGACAAAAGCTCGTGCAAATGGTTTCGAAAAGCCGTATCCTGGAATTGCTCTTCGGCAGACTCGGCCAGCATCGCAAGTAGCTTTAATCCCTGAATAATACCTTCATGCTCGTCCGCATTCGTTCTCGAAAGCTGTTGCAGCTTGTCCACCGCGTTACGGTAAGCTTCAGACACTAACTCAGGAAGATGTGGGTCATCCGATAGTCCTAACAGCCGGCGATGCTGATGAATCCGATTCAGAATCGTTAAGCTGTTGCATAGTGACAGAAAATGTCCATCTGTCCGCAGAGCAGCACGAACCTGGGTGTACAACTGCATGGCTGTCTCCTGAAGTCCCATTAACAGTGCCTGGAGCATTTTTTGAGCAAGCTCACCGCTGTGATGGTCAGGAATATCTCGCATCTGCTCTTCCATCTTTCGAGTAGCAGCTGTAGCAAGCGTTCCACCGTATAAAGAATTTTCAATAAGCCGCGCTTCAATCCGTGAGGAATACATGTATTCCCACGTTTCACGAACCAGATTCATATCACGTTGTGCGATCCAATCCGGCCCTGCCTGCCGCTTCGCGAACTCGGGAACCAGATAAGAGATGCATTGAAACAACTGACTAATCAAGCGATGTTCCGGTTTAGCATACAGATCAAGCACCTTTTTATGCTGACCCGTTGTTCGAATCTGAAGCTTGAATTCCGTGCAACGCGCTTTAAAATCTTCAACGATAGGAATATGAAAAGCATTAGGTGCAACGCTCCCGATGACGTCTCCGGTCAACAGAAGCTGCAGTTCCTGAAGCGGTTTGTCGGTGGCAAGTGTAAGCTCTCCTTTGACAAATGAAGAGAGGGCCGCATCCATCAGCTCATACACTCCGCCTTCCTGCTTGCCGCGAAGTTCTGCCAGACCTTGAATCATACTATAAGCCTCAATCGCATCACTTGTGGAAACATGTTCCTCCCGGTCTCGCAGCTTGCGCATCAATCTGGATAACACGTTCAGTGTAGTTACACGGTAAGGAGAACGTGAAGTATGGACTAGTTGATCCCAGATTTGATCGTAAAAATAAACATAAGGCATACCGCTGGCATAGCCATTCAATCGATCAGCTTCCGCAAATGTATACACCATCGGATACACCTGTTCATGAACATTACCTGAATCTGATGTATCGTGCTGAGTCGAATTGCCGTTGGGTTCCTTTTTCTGGACAGTGGAAGAATTCACTAAACCAAAAGTATGAAAACCTCCCGTAATTACGAGCACACGCTGATACTGCTCTTCAGCTTCCTTGATTCGTTTCGCCATATGGGCTTCTCTGACCAAATCACCACTTGCGATCAGGCGCTCCGGGGTGTAACACATTCGAGATAATGTACAATACGTGAAAACATCCTGCACAAAGGCAGAGGTCGGTTTCTGTAGCCCCCCGATCTCAAACACCTTTTCCCATAGTTCATCAAAACTGCGGCAGTTTGTTTTCTCACATAAACGGTTAATAAAATCTGAACTGGCAAGCAGTGTTTCGTCCTGAACGGAGATTTCTTTTTGCTCTTTTTTCGAAGGACTCCCCGTGTTTCTGGATACTTGCCGATAATCCAAATCTATAAATTGTGCCGGAATGCCAAGCCGGTGTGCTTCCTTCAGCGCAACATATTCGGGTGAATACCGGAGCATCGGATAATAACAGGCTTCTCTTCCGTACTCATCTTCATAGGTATAATAGAGACTGACCGGAGGCAAGGTCGCTTCATCCGTTAGCACAGGTATCAGAGGATTACCGCTTTCTGGCCCCTCAATCAAAATGATATCGGGTTTGTACTCCCCGATGACATGCAGCAGATGATGAGAACAAGCTGGACTATGATGCCGTATTGGAAAATAAACCGTTCCGTTGTTTAAGTTATATACACTTGTATCGAATAAGGATTGAAGCTGATTCAAATCCGTAACATCCGATAAACCAGCAGCGTCAGTGGGCTCCACTTGGTCTAACCGATCCATTTTCTTTCCTCATAATAATTTTTCCAAATCTCCTCTTCGGCAGAGCGCGCTTTAACAATTTTGGAAAAATAGTTTTTGAGAATGCTTAGGTCCTTGTCGTTTTCCTTTGCAATGGTTCCCAGCATATTTTGTACCAACCGATCCAGCGCAATAGATTTCCCCTCGTAATAGTACGATGTCATTGCGCTCTGTACATATACGGACACGGCTTCTGCAGTACTCATAGACGCTTGAGGTGTATCGAGCTTGTACCCTTCGCGAGACATGCCTGTTCGCAGTTCCATAAATGTAGTTGCCAGCAACTCCACCACGTCGGTTTGAATTTCGGTATCAATTCCACTATGTAATAACAGGTTTCTCGCCTGAGATTCAATGATTTTGGCTTCCATCTTTACATTCTGGATCGGTCTGATCGTTTCAAAATTAAAACGTCGCTTGAGTGCGCCGCTCATCTCATTTACACCTTTATCCCGAATGTTGGCCGTAGCAATGACGTTAAATCCCGGTTTGGCAAAAAGCACACCCTCGTCAAGTTCTGGAATGCTCATCACTTTATCGCTCAAAATACTGATCAAGCTGTCTTGTGCTTCGGCCGGACAACGTGTAATTTCCTCAAAGCGCGTTAAAATACCTTTTTTCATGCCGTTGTATAAAGGGGAAGGCACGAGAGCTGCTTCAGAAGGCCCTTTGTCCAAAAGCATCGCATAATTCCAGGAATATTTGATCATATCCTCCGTTGTTCCAGCCGTACCTTGTATTGTATTCAAACTAGTTCCCGAGATCGCTGCCGTAAGCAACTCACTGAGCATTGTTTTGGCTGTACCGGGCTCACCCACAAGCATCAACCCGCGATTCCCTGCAAGGGTAACAACTGCACGCTCAATCAACACATCATTCCCGTAAAATTTACGTGTAATGGTGATCTTCTCTCCATCCAGCATCGCTGGCTTATCTCGACCAATAATAAAATCCCGCACATTAGCTGGAGATAATAACCAGTTGGGCGGACGATGACCCTGATCCTCCTGTTGTAACGCCCGTAACTCAGCCTCGTATAATGTCTCGGCAGGCGGTTTAAGCATCTCTATCATCAAGATGTCTCCTCTCATATATACAGATCGTATGTTCCTATTCTCATCATTCTATCATAGCCGTAAGCTATGAAGTCTGAAAACGGGCAAAAATGGTTGAAACGTCCTTCTTACCTGCACTTTTGACTAAGTCCAAGGACTTACATCACCGCACAAATGTGAATCCTCTCTCCTGATCTACATCTAGAATAGAGTAATTTCTCATTCTTTCCTTCGGAATATCGCTTAGGCATATAGTTCTACATATCAACACTAACGTCCAGACTTCATAGAGAAGGCACTACAATCTTATAAACAATCCAACATCTCTTCTAATCACTGCTTAAAAAGAAAAGAATAAAAAAACACAGGACTGTGCGTCCTGTGCTTCATCCGTCCGCATAATTGGTGGCAAATTGTCTCTCATTTCATACAATTAGCTGGCTAAAGCCATAAACAAAAAGCCGCTAGATTAGCGACTAATTAAAAGAATATGATCCTGTCTGTAGACGCTACATTCTCCGTCCGCACGAAGACGAGTACAGCTCGTACCATTCATACCGTGTCAGTTCAACCTGAGCCGCATCACGGCAAGCGAGAATCCGCTCCGGACGAATCGAACCGATCACCGGCTGAATTCCGGCTGGATGTTTCATTAACCAAGCCAGTACAATGGCTTCACTCGTGACACCACGCTCTTGAGCAATACGAGCCACCAGTTCGGCTGTAGCTTCAATCTCGGGACGCTGACCTTCGATCGCCCTGCCTGTAAATCTTCCCTGTGCGAGAGGACCCCAAGCTTGCAGCTGGATACGCTCTGCCTGACAGTACTCCATCGTACCGTATGGGAAAACATTTTCTTTCGCTTGCGCACGGTTCACGGTTACGCCAGCTTCTACAAAACCGATTTTATCAAGACTCATCTCCAGTTGATTCACGATGAATGGCATAGGACTGTACATCTGAAGCAAACGAATCTGTTCAGAACCCATATTGGATACCCCGAAGTGCCTTACTTTTCCAGCCTGATGAAGTTTAGCCAGTGCTTCTCCGATCTCCTGCGGGTGGGCAAGCGGGTCGGGACGATGAAGCAACAAAATATCCAGGTACTCTGTGCCGAGCCGGGATAAAATCCCGTCAACACTTTTTATAATATGTGCCCCTGAAGTATCATAACGCTGCGGCCCCTCATCATCCCCTACCAGCCGAATTCCGCATTTGGATTGGATAATGATCTGCTCCCGTAGTCCGTGCCTTTCGGATAAAATCCGCCCAAATACATGCTCCGCTTTCCCACGTGTATAGATGTCCGCCAGGTCAAAATGATTGATTCCAATCTCCAGTGCTGCTTCGACTGCTTGGCGGCCTTCAACCACCAAATCCTCAGTAATGGGGGCTCCATCCCAATCTCCTCCAAAGCGCATACACCCCAGAACAATAGGACTCGCGGAAATCTGATAATCATGTAAAGGCAACTGTCTATATGACATTTCCATGCTCCCTCGTTTTTTTTTTTTTGCAAACGTATTCTTGACTCTCTTGTCTTCTTGAGTCCAACACGATATTCCTGCATCGCTCGCATTTTTATCATGCAAAACAAGGTTTCGAACCTTTACATATGGAATAATTACAAAGTGACATATCTTATTGCTATAGGAGAGGAGATTACACACTTGAATCCGAATGCATCTAATGAGACGAATGAGAGCAACGAGACCTCTAGCCCAGATTTTTTCACAGCATCATTTACTCAAAATCCTTATCCGGTATATGAAAAATTAAGAAAAGATGACCCCGTCTTCAAAGTCATGTTTCCGAGTGGAGAGTTTGGCTGGATCATCTCTCGATATGAGGACGCTGTTCAGATTTTGAAAGATCCCCGCTTCAGCAAAGACATAGTCAAACGATACGGGACAGAGGGCAAGAGTATTTTTTCAAAAAATATGCTGTTCTCCGATCCACCTGATCACCGTCGTTTGCGGGGGTTGGTACAAAAAGCCTTCACTCCCAAACTTGTCGCAGATATGAGAAGTCATATCCAGAGCATTGCGGATGACCTGCTCGGCAAGTTGCCTTCGCAAGAAAAGATGAATCTCATCGATGACTTTGCTTTTCCGCTTCCTATTATTGTGATTAGTGAAATTCTCGGCGTGCCGCTAGAGGATCGTGATCAATTCCGCATGTGGTCCAACACGGTTATTGAGGCTTCCACCGGAAAAAATGAAGAACTATTTCAACAACATGAACGGGAGTTCATCGAATATTTGACCGATTGGTTCGCCAAAGTACGTAAAGACCCCGGTCAGGACCTGATTAGCCAGCTTGTTATTGCCGAAGAATCCGGGGAGCAGTTGACCGAAAAAGAATTGCTTGGTGTGATCTCACTGCTTATTATTGCTGGACATGAAACCACTGTAAATCTTATTGGAAACGGTATTCTGGCTCTGCTTGAGCATCCGGAACAACGAGATTTGTTAATTCGGGAGCCTGAACTGATCCATCAAGCCATCGAAGAGATGCTGAGATATAACGGCCCAGTTGAGTTCAGCACCTCACGCTGGGCTTCGGAGGATATGGAGTTCCGTGGGCAGCAGATTACCAAAGGTGAACTTGTGGTTGTGGCGCTGGATTCAGCGAATCGTGATGAAGAGCAATTCAAAGACCCGGATGTGTTCGATATCACACGTGAGAAAAGTGCGCACCTCGCTTTTGGCAAAGGTATTCATCTCTGTCTCGGTGCACCGCTGGCCCGACTTGAAGGCGAAATTGCCGTGAGTACGCTGATCAATCGCTTTCCTAACATGAAGTTACAAAAAGATGTGGATACACTGGAATGGAGACCGGGCATGGTCGTTCGCGGCATCAAGGAAATTCCGGTTCTACTGAAATGAGCAGTTTCTTATTCGTGGTATTCCTGTTGATTATTCCAATTCTCTGGTCCAAACTCGGCAATCTGCAACGTCAGGTAGATGAGCTGAAATCAGAGGTAGAGCGACTTCAAAACGGTTCGTCTGTCGATTCGAATCGTTTTGCGATGAACGCTTCTTCTGTCCAAAATGCTTCATCCTTCTCTTCATCTACAGACACAAACGCCTTCCCTCAGAGCGGATTCGATACAGATCGGGAGTTGGATCAGGAATTGCTTGCAATGGTACGTCGGGGAAACAAAATTCAGGCTATTAAAAAACTGCGTGAAGCCCGCAGCCTCTCTTTAAAAGAAGCGAAAGATTATGTTGAAGCATTAGATCGATAGGGGCACAATTGACCGAAGCGGTCTTTTAAAAGAGAGTAAGCTTAAACTAACATCGTGAACTAAAAACGCTGAATTGCATCGTCCATAAAACGAAAGAGGAACTGAGCGGATTAACGCTTACAGTTCCTCTTTTTCGTACTCTTTTTCATAAACTAGCGAATACATGAACAACAGAAATAAATGGTGCCCTGACTTCTTACTGTGCAGTTACCGCACCATCGATAGGATAGACAGCTCCGTTGATGTATGGTGCCTCGTCTCCGAGCAGGAAGGAAACCAGATTCGCGATTTCTTCCGGCTTACCGAGACGTCCGGATGGAATGCTATCTACCGTAGCTTGGAACACTTCCGGATTATCTTTACCGAATTGAACAACCATCGGTGTCTCGATCGTCCCTGGAGCAATCGCGTTCACGCGTATGTTCTCCTTGCCATATTCAATCGCTGCTGTACGCGTCAAACCAACAACACCGTGTTTGGTCGCCGCATACGGAGCAACTGCCGGAACACCCACAATTCCAGCGGTGGAAGCTGTATTCACAATGGAACCCCCACCTGTTTTGAGCATTTCGGTAATGACATATTTTAATCCGTAGAATACACTTCTCAGATTAATATCAATAATCTGGTCAAATTGCTCAATGGTATGTTCAATTAATTTGATCCCTGGGCCGGCAATGCCCGCATTGTTGAAGAACATATCAATTCGGCCGAACTCTTCGATCGTCTTTTTTACATAATTCTCTACCTCAGCGGCTTTACTCACATCAGCTTGAACAAAAATCGCTTTGCTTCCCAGCTGTTCTATCTGCTTCACCGTTTCAAGACCTGTCTTTTCCACCAAATCCACGACAACGATGGAAGCACCCTGCTCAGCTAGTTTCAGCGCTGCGGCTTGACCTAATCCACTTCCTGCTCCTGTAATGATGGCTACTTTTCCTGCGTGACTCATGATGATCTCCTCCAAATTATGTGTCATTTGCGATTGTACCTATTCATTCCTCGGCCCTATGGATGAGCTATGTAGGTCAGCAAGGACATGACTCCTTCCTGACTTCACCTATTTTAATCAACAACCGATTTAAAAACAAACTAAATTATATCAACTTGCTTACCGAAGCAAGTTCGTTTTCGCAAGTTCAATTAATTCATCGCCACGGCCATTCAGAACGGCTTTCATCATCCATAGCGTGAATCCTTCAGCTTGTTTAATATTGATTTTCGGTGGCAGAGAGAGCTCCTGGCGATTCACAACAGCGTCGATCAATACCGGGCCATTGTGTTGCAACGCACGTTCTATGGCTCCCTCAAGCTCGGCAGGATCTTCCACGCGTATGCCTTCAATGCCCATTGCTTGTGCCACCATCGCAAAGTTTGGATTCACAAGCTCAGTCCCCGATTCGAGGAAACCGGCAGCTTTCATCTCGAGCTCTACAAAGCTGAGTGCGCCATTGTTAAACACAACCACTTTGACTGGAAGGTTATGCTGCTTCAGCGTGAGCAGATCCCCCATAAGCATCGCTAATCCACCATCTCCAGATAACGAGATGACCTGTCTTCCAGGATCAGCAACCTGAGCACCAATGGCCTGAGGCAGTGCATTAGCCATCGTTCCGTGATTGAATGAACCTAGCAATCTGCGGTTACGGCTCATCTGAATATAACGTGCCGCCCATACCGTTGGTGTACCCACATCACAAGTGAAGATTGCATTTTCCGCAGCAGCATCACTGATCACTTTGGTCAAATATTGCGGATGAATAGGCTTTTTGCCTGGTTTGCCCACCGCAAGCTCGTCCAAATCCTCCCGTACTTTCGTATAATGCTTCACGCTTTTACGCAGATGTTTATCACTATGTTCAGCCGTGAGGTACGGAAGCACCGCTTCAATCGTGGCCTTAATGTCACCACACACCCCATAATCCAGTTTGGTTCGCCGCCCCAAATGCGAGGTTTGGATATCCACTTGTATCACTGTCGCATCTTCCGGGAAAAACTGACGGTACGGGAAATCCGTTCCGAGCATAAGTAGTACGTCACAGTCCATCATGGCATGGTATCCCGAAGAATATCCGATTAAGCCTGTCAGGCCCACTGAATAAGGATTGTCATATTCTAAGTACTCTTTCCCTCGAAGCGCAATAACCATAGGGGATTTCAATCGATCACAGAGCTCTAGCAGCGGTTCACGAGCCCCCGCACATCCTGCCCCGCATAGAAGTGTAATTTTCTTGTCCTGATTCAAGTACTCCGCCAGTTTGGCGAGTTCGGGTTCAGAAGGGTGTACAACCGGATGTGGTGCATGGTATACATGCTCGGGAACAGGCAGATCAGCCGCTTCAAGTCCAGCAACATCACCCGGAAGCACAATGACAGACACCCCGGAACGTGCTACGGCTGTCTGCATCGCCATCGTGACCGAACGAGGCATCTGCTTGGCTGTTGTAATCACTTCACAATAATGACTGCATTCCTGGAACAAATACTCCGGATGAGTCGCCTGAAAATATTCACTGCCAATCTCGTCACTTGGGATATGAGCAGCAATGGCCAGAACCGGTACGCGGTTTCGATGGCAATCATAGAGTCCGTTAATCAGATGCATATTCCCCGGGCCGCTGCTCCCTGCACATACGGCAATGCTCCCACTTACTTGGGCATCTGAACCGGCTGCAAAAGCCGCTACTTCTTCATGTCTTACATGAATCCATTCAATTTTGCCCGACTTGCGGATGGAGTCGAGGACCGCATTCAGCGAGTCTCCAACAATACCGTATATCCGATGAATCCCCGCATTTAATAAGGCTTCAACAAGAACGTCTGCTATCGTTTTTTTCATGATGCTGGGTCACTCCTTTATAACGTTATTTTGATTAGGTTTCCATCCCTTGAATATACCTATTCTTATACCCCAATATTTTGAAAAACGAATCAATAACATATGTCATTCCAAGTATATAAACACAATCTGCGTTAACATCTGGAGAAAACTCAAAAAATCCGTTTACCTGAAAAGGCAAACGGATCACTCTTGTTTTTCACACGATATATGCTCCTGAGAGCACAGTTAATCAAATGGCTGGCATAACATTGCCACCGCTTACAGGGATATACGCTCCAGTGATAAAAGAGGACAAATCGGATGCCAGGAAAGCAACTACGTTCGCAATCTCCTGATCTTCTCCTCTGCGTCTCAATGGTACAGTCCGAGTATAAACCTCATCATGTCCTGGTTCGCTTGTTCGATCGCGTTCACTAATTGTCCAACCCGGAGCTACTTGGTTAACCGTAATCTGATATTCGCCAACTTCCTTCGCTAACACACGATATACACCGTCCATCCCGCGTTTTCCTGCGGTATAGGCCGATTGATGCGCAAAATTTTGCATCGCACATTCGGTATTAATCCCAATGAAGCGACCGGACCTCATTTCCTGCATCTGCGGAATGAAAGCTTTAGCAAGATATACACTCTGCATAACACATGATTCGAACTGGCTCAAGTAATCCTCGGGTGCTTGCTCCAGAACGGAAGTCCATTCGTATTGAATGACTGCATTCGCAACGACAATATCTACATTACCCAGCTTGTTTTGGATCGCATCTCGTATCCGAAATGCGGTATCCTGTTTAGTCATGTCACCTTGTACGATAACGGCCTGACAACCCAGGGCTTCGATCTCGCCCTGCAGTTCTTTGGCCTTCATTTCGTTGTTTATGTAATGCAGCGCCAGATTCGCGCCGCAAGTTGCGAGTGTACGAGCAATCACTCTTCCCAATTGACCCGTTGCACCCGTAACTAATGCCGTTTTCCCCGTTAGATCCAATTTCACGACCCGAGATGACCTCCTTATACATTCTATTTCTAAAACGATTTCGAAAAGTGAATTTTTGAATATTCGTGCCGCCTGAATTTTCGGATACCAAGACTTCCTTTGGGGTTTTTCTTGATTCTCAGTCAATTTCCAACGTTACTTTTGGATCTTTATTCGCCACTGTGTTTCACGAGATCAATTTCCTGAAAACGGCTGACTTCTTTCTCCCAGCGCTCTGCAACATATTGACGGTGTACGGGGTGAACATTATAAGCGTCATAAGCAGCCTGATCTGCAAACTCCATGGAAAAACCGTAATCAAACTCATTCTTAGCACTCACCTGACGTAACACTTGAAAATGTTCAACACCTGGAATTTCCGCAAGCGCTTCCTTACTTTCGTTCAAAAAAACTTCGGACTCCGTTGTATCTTTACCTGCATAAAGTGTAAATGTCACCATATGTGTAATTCTGCTCATCTTTGTTTTCTCCTCCACTATGTTCAGACTCTGTACTCTAGTTTACAACTGAATGTGCTGAAAGCGCAATATTTGGTTGAGTTGAACTGATAAGCACACATACAAGGCATAAACAGACACTAATAGCAAAAACCCCCGGAATAACATTCCAGGGGTTTCTCCTCATCTATAAGAGAACTAGTTTTTGAGGTTGTATTTGCGGTTGAACTTGTCAACACGTCCACCGATATCCACGTTTCTTTGTTTACCAGTGAAGAACGGGTGGGATGCAGAGCTAGTATCTACACGGATAACAGGGTAAGTGTTACCGTCTTCCCATTCCATTGTTTCGTTCGAGAACTTCGTGGAAGAAGCCAGGAATTTGAAGTCAGCACTTGCATCGTAGAAAATAACGAGCTGTGTTTTAGGATGGATGTCAACTTTTGGCATAATCTATTTACACTCCTTTAATATGGGTACTCCCTAGAATCAAACTAAATTTTATTATACTCTTTTTTTGTACGAAGTACCAGCAAGAATTGACGAAAAAACAAAAAAATTATAATCCATGCGATTGGGTATCTGATCTATCATTACGCCGGGCCTTTTTCCAATACATGCAACATGTACTCGAGCGCCTCTAGTTCATCCCTTCCTCTGGTCTGTAATCGAACCATACTGCCGTTTCGAAGCGGAAGTAAAGCCATGCCTAGAAGGCTCTTCACATCTACATGATGTTCATGATCAGCCTCCGTATAAGACAATGATATGTCCGAAGCAAAACGTGACGCTTGAGAGGATACCGACAATAATTCATCCCGATGGAAATCCGCGTGAATCATAAATTCATGTGTTCTCACAACTTCAATTCCTTTCGCCAAAATATGAGTAACCTGCAATCGTGTGTTTTCATTTATATATTAAAATCAACATGAATTATACCATGTGCTGGCAGGTTGTCCATGCCTTTTATGCGGAGAAAACAAAAAAATCACGGTTACTCTGCTTACAATTAGAAAAAGGTCCCGTACACATATGTGTACAGAACCTCATGTCCATTCTTATTACATACCGTTCGGGTAAACCATCACTTTAAGACTACCGCTTTTATTATGCAGTGCCCGCTCCATTGCCTGTTGTGTCTCTTCAAGGGCATATCGATCCGTGATCAAAGACATCACATCATGCTGTCCTGAACTTAAAAAGGCGACGCCCGCAGGATACGTATTCGCATAACGGAATATGCCATAGATATCTACTTCATTATCGGCGATAAACGGTACATTGATTGCAATCTCATCCTGTGCAGGCAATCCAACAATGGCCAGTTTACCACCTCTGCGAAGAGAATAGAGCGCCGATTGTAGTGCTTTGGGATTACCTGCCGTCTCCCAGGCTGTATCCACCCCGATACCCTCGGTAATTTCCCGAATCACAGCAAGCGCATCCTCATGACGCACATTGATCGTGTGCGTTGCTCCCATCCGGCGTGCGGCCTCGAGCCGGACTTCCTCTAAATCCGTGACGATTATGGTCTGAACTCCGAAAGATTTCGCTGCCGCAACAGCCATCAGTCCGACGGGTCCCATGCCCATAATAGCCAGTGTCGTTCCTGGAGCCAGTTTGCTCCGGCGAGCCGCATGAATACCAACGGAAAACGGTTCATTCATGGCTGCTTCCTCAAAGGTTAGGTGATCCGGGATTGGAAATACCATATCTTCTCGCATGACCATGTACTGCACAAATGCTCCATCCACCGGAGGGGTTGCCAGGAATTGAACTTCAGGACACAGATTGTAACGTCCTTCCTTACAAGCTGAACAGCGGCCGCACGTCACTCCAGGTTCAATGGCAACTCGCTCCCCAACCTTCACCCGGGTAACGTCTGCACCAACCGCAACGATAACCCCTGCACATTCATGGCCAAGAATAATCGGTTTTTCCACAACAAATCTGCCAATACGACCATGCTCGAAATAGTGCACATCAGATCCACAAACGCCTACGGCCATTACCTTAATAAGCACTTCATGGGCTATGGGTCTGGGAACAGGCTGATCCTCAATGATAATATGTCCAGGCTTTGTCATGACGGCAGCCCTCATCGTTACGGGCAGTTCGTGTTGACTCATACGCATTCTCCTCCTTTATGCATGTCAGTGCTGTCTCTCGTTTCAAAGAAAACGTTGCGTACTTCGTACATGATCCATTAGTAGATTTTTCGTGCCTGCTCATCCTGAATTCCGCTCTTGCGATAAAAATAAGTGTTAATCATATCGCGCCATTCCTTCGCGTGATCTGCCTGTTCCTCTTGCAGCGCAGCTACCTTGTCAAAGATGACTGGATCCACTTTACCTTCCAGTTCTCTCCATGTTTCGAGTAAAGCTTCAGCCTGCGCAGCACCTTCGAAATGAGTATCGTAGATGTGCTGGATAACCGTTTTACCGGAATGTAACACATGCGTGTACGGTACGTGATGGAAAAAGAGAATTAACTCATCGGGACAAGTCTCCAGTGATTCATATCGAGTTGCATTTTCAGCATGATATTGGGAAGTATAACCTGTACCACTCTTCACCGTCCGATCGACCCCAATTCCATGACAGTCGGCAAAGTGATACGTTCCCCATTTGGAATACTCGTAACCATCCACATTAGGACCGTAATGATGATCTGGATTTACCATCCAGCCTACACCGAGAGGTGCAGTATAATTTTCATAGATGTCGAGTGAAGACAGCAACATGCCCGTAATCCGCTCCACCACTTGCTCATCATGTCCAAACGTTAATCTCACCCATTCATCTGCGATGGCTTCTGCCGAGAGCTCAGGATTCCACCCCAGTCTGCCATATCCGTACAAATTCGCTTGAGCCAGCGGATGTCCTGTCCAACTTGCATCCGCACCGATGTTGGATACAGCCGCAAATCCACTGTACTGGCGCTGATAGAGCGAACCGTCTGCAATGCGCTTGATCTCTGAGCCTTTGCCCTTAGCATACGTGTCAAAATCCAGAATTTCCTTCCACTGTGGCACAAGATAAGCCAGATGACGCTGTTGTCCTGTATATTCTTGCGTAATCTGGAACTCGATCACTTGATTCGTATTCTCCATCGCCCCGAATAAAGGGGATACTGCTTCTCTAACCTGAAAATCCATAGGTCCATTCTTAATCTGCAAAATGACATTGTCCGCAAACCGTCCGTCTAGCGGTTTAAAGTGATCATAAGCCGCGCGAGCCCGATCTGTAGTACGATCCCGCCAGTCCTGCTTGCAGTTGTATACGAAGCACCGCCAGATGACAAGTCCGCCAAACGGACGAAGTGCCTCGGCAAGCATGTTCGCACCGTCTGCATGGTCGCGATTGTATGTGAACGGCCCCGGACGATTTTCAGAATCCGCCTTGATCAGATATCCACCAAAATCCGGAATTGCAGCGTACACCTTCGCCGTTTGAATGTTCCACCACTCACGCACTTGTTGATCTAGTGGATCAGCGGTCTGTAAGCCACCAACTTCGATTGGACTGGCGTAATTGGCACAAAGAAACAAGCGAATACCATACGCTCTGAATTCAGCCGCTACCTTCGCAACATCACCAAGGTATCGCTCTGTCAGAAAAAGACTCTCTTGCTTATGCACATTCACGTTATTAATCGATATCGCATTGATTCCGGTTGAAGCCAGTAATCGGGCGTAGTCTCGAATCCGCCCTAAATCCTGCGTGAACTCACCGTTTTCGTAAAAAATAGAACGCCCGGCATATCCCCGCTCAATACTGCCGTCCACATTATCCCACTGATTAATCATGCGCAGTTGATTCACGGGTTGCTCTGTAATAAATAAAGGCTTCTCCCCGTCAAGAGCCGAACCGGCTTCTTCTGATTTACCTTGCTTTAATGTCAGTTCACGCAACAAATGAAAAACAGCGTATAAAACACCTTGCGGCGTCTCTGAACCAATAACCAGTTCTTGGAGAGAATCATCTTCACGAATGATAAAACCTTCACCCTGTACAGCAGCACGTTCCGTCTCCGTGAACGCACTAGCCACCTGATTGTTCCCTGCCCAGGTGCCCAATCGGATTGAAGGTTTACGTTGTTCGCCTGAGTCCGTGCTTTGAGACTGAGAATGATGAATTACAGGCTGTTCCCCATATAACTTACCAAGCCCTTGCTTGAGCTCGCTAAGAGCGGTGTCGATGACGAGATGCTGTTCCTGTACATCAATTAGCCGACTCCAGAAAGGAGCTGCCGTTCTCGCAGCTCCTTTCGCTCCTGGCAGTTCAGCATGATAACTTAGCCATGCTTCATATTGCGGGCCGGACAGTCCAGATTGAACAGTAGTTTGACTCATTGTACAGCCTCCTTGCTTGCATAGATCTGTGCAAGATGATTATTTTTGCCTTCAAGTAACCACAGAATAGAAGTTACGCCACGTGGGTAATATTTGCTGCCGACGGCAACACCGGATAAGATCTGGTCACTCCAGCACCAGTAGGATTCTTTCGGATGAAGCAACCATTTCACATGAGCTGCATCCGCTGCTTTCCCAGACTCATCCCACTCCACACCCAAAATTTCACGTGTGATAAATTGGGACAGGTAGATTTTGCTCAACCAGGAGTTGTTGCTTGTCGACGACAGCTTCCAGCCGCCATCTTCAAACAGGCATGTTCCGGGAACTAACACCGTTTTTAGATGTGTGTGCAGTGCCTTGATATAAGGTCCGAACCGGCCGTTAACATCCAGTGCCGCTTCACAACCTGTAAAGTACGGGAATACCAAGCCTTCAATAGCCGGAATGATACGCGAATCGTTATTTTCCGCAATAACCGCCGGGATGTAACCTCTATCAGTCAATTGAGCAGCGATGCTTGCCGCGCAGCGATCTGCTTGTTTTCCTGCCTGATGAGACAGCTCTGCCAGCTTCTCGCCTGCAAACAATTTTTCGAGTGCAACGTAGACAGCCCAGCATTTACCCGCAAGATAGATATTGTTCCGTGATTGTCCAAGGGATACGTCCAAACTATCGTACGTGGTAATCTCTGCCCCGCCTTGTGTACGGCTGCTATCCAGCCCCATTAAGCCATTACGTTGAGCTTCTTCAGGATGGTCACGGTTAAGCATGCTTTGGAAGCATTCCTGAATAACCGGCAACATCTCTGTCACAAACTCCCGATCTTGCGTCTGCTCAATATATACCGTTGCGCAACAAAGCCAGTTCACAAGCTCTTCATGGCTCATCTGAGAGAAACAGTCATCGATGCCGACGAGTTCATATGCCGAATGACCCGGACGGGAAAATACATTGGCAATACCAATATCATGTGTAAACGTAATTCCGCCTGGATGCAGTGTCTCTTCTCCAGGGAAGCGCACCTGATCCGTATAGCTATAACGCTTCACAAACCACTCCAGCTCATTACGAACAGTCCATGGATTAAGAGCAAGCTCGAAGTACAGTTGGTCTGCGGTCAGATCCAGCGTATTCATCATCCGATATTCCCCTTCATTCACAATCCAGAGCGGCTCTCCATCCGCATCAAGCAATTGCGTGCTGGCGTAATAGCTGTGGATGGAATGGGCAAGCATATAGGACTGATCTTCGCTCAGCGCTGCCGTTCCAAGACGCTGATCGACTTCAGCACAGGATGCAGTCAATGCATCAAAACGATTCAACGCATACTGACCCGCTTCCAAAATGTCAGCAAAGTAACGTGTGTACCAATATGTGGTGTCCATACCGGTAGTTACAATTCCGCCCCGATAGAAACATACCGCGAATTGGAACGTGCGTTTCTGACCTGCCGGAACTTCCATCAGCAATACAGATGTAGACCCTAAGCCAAATGCCAGATTGTCCCGATGTTTTTCCCCTAATATCTTCTCCAGCGTAAATCCGCGTGCAGGCCACAGACCTTCATTTTTGGATACAATAGCTGTCAGACGACCTTGTCCAACCCCTGTCAATGATCCTCCCTCTGGTCCACCAATCAAACGCATTGCAGAATACGGATCACTGCCTTGATAACCGAAGTAACCTTTACGGGTCTTCTCGCCTTGGCTGTTGTCAATTGTCATCTCGACCAACACTGCTGGTACGAGCGCATCCATTAGCGCTTCACGCTCTGCACTTTTCGGATGCGGAACGGGACGTACAGGCGAATAGATACGAAATTCCAGATCCCCTGCATTCCATGTATCCGTGCCTGAAGTGAACTCCCGAGTAATGTCTTCATCCCGAAACGCCGAGATCAGCGGCTTTGCCTCTGCACTGTCAGCTTGACTTCCGCTTTCCAGCTTCTCCACATCATAACGGCTGCTCTCATCTTCACTTGCTTCATAAAAAGGCAATGCCTGATAGTGCTCTCCATCACGAGCTTGTAATCCAATATATACGTTTTGGTCAGCCGGCTTCCCAAGTTCAAGCCCCAGCCCCCCTTTAGCCCCTTTGTAACCTAGCGTGAAACTGGCAAATGCACCAATTGGTGCGTGATGCGCATTGTAAAAAATGGAATTGGATGTACTCATTCTCTATAACCTCTCTCGGAATAAGATCTGCATACGTTTTCATTAGCCCATCCTATCACGCAGTACCCGTCCAGACCATGAACAAATCAATCGAATATTTACCCAAATCAAGCCGATGTATGATAAAATATAAAGCGGTTACAATTTTAAAATTTTAATGAATTCGTTTTAAATATGTTCATAGCATAGCATAACATGACCCAACATAAGGAGGAATTCAAATGTCTTCCACGTATTTACCTCCCGATCTGGGAGAATGTGTGCATGAAGTGTTTTACCCAGATGTACAAACCACTGTTAACTTGTTCGCCATTCATCTGCGCAATGTCGGACCCGATTGGGACTATCCGGCGCACGAGCATCCTCAATATGAGCTCAATTATGTAACAGAGGGTGTGCAGTATATGACCATAAACGGTACTTTATATGTACAAAACGCTGGCGAGCTGCTGCTGATCCCTCCAGGTAGCATCCATTCCAGTCAGAGCCGAAACGGAGAAGGCTTCACCTATTTCTGTATGCATTTTGATATCGATGATCAGCTGTTTCTCTCCCTTCTGGCTCGAATCAAGCAATTATTATTCAGTGCAGACAGCCCGGTTACCCAGCAGATTGAACCGGTGCTGCACAAACTGATGTCTTCTGCCCACGATCAATCCGCCAGCGCTATGGTACAGCGTATGCAACTGCAATCCGCCGTATTTGAGCTGTTTGGGCATCTCTGGGAGACCGTGTCTCAGGAAGCAGCCCAGACGTTTGCGGGTGGGTACGAGCGGATTGAACTGGCGCATCAGATCCGTACTCGGCTACAAGGACTAATGAGCCAGCAATTTAAACAAGGCGATGAACCCGACAGCCACTATGGCATCGATGATATCGCCGCAGAACTCGGCATCAGTACTTCGCATTGCAATCGTGTGTTCAAACAAGTATTTGGGCAGTCTCCTCGTACCGTTTTATCTCAAATGGTGCTGCATGAGGCCAAAGTTCTATTAGGTAATCCGCAGCTCTCTGTACAAAACATCGCAGTGATGCTTGGGTATAAGGATATCGCCCATTTTAGCCGTCAATTCAAACGGTGGTCGGGGAAGTCCCCTTCACAATATAGACAGGAACAGCCTGCTCTGGAGTAATGTCCAGCAACAGGCTGTTTTCATTGGCTGTATATGTTACAACTCGTTTATTTCAGCAAACGTTTGATCAAATTCAATTTGTTATTGTATGGCGGATACAGCATATGCGGATTGAGCTTGGTGCTCTTTTTCAAAATACTTTTCATGTGCGAAAAGGTCTCGAAGCTGTACCGTCCATGGTACGAGCCAATACCAGAATGACCTACTCCTCCAAACGGCAGACGTGGATTGGCCACATGTGTAATCGTATCGTTAATACATCCCCCGCCAAAAGAAACCTCAGTTAACACTTTATCCTGAACAGCTGGGTTGGATGTGAACAGGTACAAGGCTAACGGCTTTGGTCGTTTAACAATTTCGCTAATAGCTTCATCTAAATGACCATAACTGATAATCGGCAAAATCGGCCCAAAGATCTCGTCCTCCATCGTGGCTGCATTCCACGATTCCGCATCAATTAAGGTCGGTTCAATAAAGCGATCCTCTTCATCGGAAGTCCCTCCAAAGATGACCTGATCCCGATCTCGTTCAATCAGAGCAGTCAAACGTTTAAAGTGTGACTTGTTCACGATGCGCCCGTAGTCCTTATTGTGCTGAATGTCTGTCCCAAAGAAGGTTACAATCGCGGCTTTCATTGCATCAATTAAAGGCTGTTTTACACGCTCATGTACGAGCAGGTAATCCGGGGCGATACAGGTCTGTCCCGTGTTAAGCAATTTGCCCCAAATAATTCGCTCAGCCGCCACTTGAATGTCCGCCTGCTCATCCACGATAACAGGACTTTTTCCGCCTAGTTCGAGCGTGACCGGAACAAGGTTTTTCGCTGCGGCCTCCATCACGATCTTCCCAACAGGTACACTGCCTGTAAAAAAGATATAGTCGAACGAAGAATGGATAAGCGCTGTTGTTGTGTCTTTGGCCCCTTCAACCACTTGCACATATTCTGGCTCAAATACTTCACCAATCAATTTCTTCACAACAGCTGATACAGCCGGTGTGTTCTCGGAGGCTTTAAGCACCGCCGTATTGCCTGCGGCAATCGCGCCAACCAGAGGTTCAATAAGGAGCTGAAAAGGATAATTGAACGGCCCAATGATGAGTACCGCACCATACGGCTCAGGCAAGACATAACTTTTGGAGCCAAGAAGCGCCACTTGAGTTCTAACCTTAACAGGCTTCGCCCACTTTTTGATTTTACGCATCGTGTGTGTGATGCTGTCGAGCATAAATCCAATCTCTGTCGTATAGGATTCAAATTCGCTTTTGCCCAAATCTTGATACAATGCCTGTGTTAGCTCGGTTTCATATTTCTGAATAGCCTGTTTGAGTCGGCTCAGCCGTTCTATTCGCACACCAGCCTGGCGCGTAGCACCTGAACGAAAAAATGTACGTTGCTTCTCCAGGATCACGTGTACATCCTCATGGGTCAATTCCTGAAACGTAGTCATAACAGTCATCCTCCTTCGTTTTGAATGATTTATTGATCAAAGGTTTAAACTGACGAACATATAGGATACATGCCTTGGCATGCTAACTCTTTCCTTACTACTACTCATCATTGCAGCTGTAGATATTTTCAACAGAACCACCTTAAGCCGCTACTTTGCGTCTGCATTTCTTACATGCGCATTCTCATAATAAAGCTTTCTCGCATGGCATTAGCATCAGTCACTTATTTTAAAGGCATTCCTCTTCAAGCGCAGCGACAAGCTGTTTCAGCAGATCGACGGAAGCATGCAGCGAAGCTGAATAATAACGTTGTGTTCCCTTCTGTTCCACGGATATGAGCCCTTTTTCCAGGAGCAACTTCAAATGATGGGATATGGCTGGACGGGACAGGCTGGAATGTTCCGTAATTTCATTCACTGTCATATGGCCTTTCTCGCTCAGCATGAGCAAAATGGATTGACGATGGTTGTCACTCAGAACTTGAAACAGCGGGATACATGTTTGGAAAATGGAGATTGCTTTCTGGCTCATTATTGCACCTCTATTATCATTGGTTATACTCTGTTGTCATTCGACTGGTTTAGGCATTTAATCATTTTTATTATATTCGTTTAAACATTTAAACCTATATAAGGAATTGTACTTCCTTAGATCTCAAATCTCAAGCAAAATAGCTCAGAACATATAATTCTTTATAAATAAAACGCTTCCACTCCACCATGCTTGTATGGTAGTATGGCAATGAAGGAGTTGAAGTTGTGGAACATACCCCCAGATTATCATCCAGAAGCAGTTTGTCGCCCTTGTCAGGCCACCTCTCAGCGTTGAACAAGCAATCCTACTCGACGCGAGATTTGGTTTATGACACGCTGAAACAACAGATTTTGAGTCTGCAATTGCCTCCGGGTACGGCCATTTCGGAGAAAGAAATCGCCTTGGACTTTCAGGTTAGCCGGACACCTGTGCGCGAAAGTTTTGTCCGACTCGCTCAGGAAGGTCTGCTGGAAGTGTATCCCCAGCGTGGAACGTATGTCTCTCTGATTCAACTGAATCTCGTTGAAGAAGCCCGATTTATGCGCGAGCAGCTTGAGCGTGCTGTCATCCGTCTAGCTTGTGCACAATTTCCAGAAGAGCAGATGTTGGCCCTTGAACAAAATCTTACAGAGCAGCAGCAATGTCTGAGCGAACCGGATGATGAACGAATGTTTCAACTGGATGAGGAGTTCCATAGTACTCTTTTTGCTGGCTGTAACAAAAGCAACACCTGGACGGTGATTCAGCAGATGAATGTGCATTTGAATCGAAGCCGGATGCTCCGTCTGTCTTCCGATCATCATTGGGATCACTTAATAGAGCAGCACCGATCCATGGTTCAGGCGATTCAGCAGCACGATGCAGAGAAAGCAGAACGTCTGATGCAGGAACATCTACATTTGCCAGTGACGGATCTGGCTGTTCTGCGGAGTACATATCCTTCCTATTTTCAATAAGTAAAGAATTTCTGCTTTCCCATCGTAATGTATGCTGTTTCTTCCACTAATGAGGATGAGGTGAATGAGATGAAGATGGTTTTTCGCTGGTTTGGTGAAGGCAATGATACGGTATCGCTGGATCAGATCCGGCAAATTCCCGGCGTCGAAGGCATTGTATGGGCACTACATGATGTTCCTGCAGGCGAAGAATGGCCGATGGACAAAATACTCGCTGTCAAGACAGCTGCGGACCAAGCCGGGCTGCATCTGGATGTCGTAGAAAGTGTTAATATTCATGAAGATATCAAGCTTGGACTACCTTCACGGGATAAATATATTAGTAATTATATTAAAACTATGGAGAAACTTGCCCAAGTGGGTGTCAAAGTAATCTGTTATAATTTTATGCCGATCTTCGACTGGTTGCGTACGGATCTGTATAAAGAAATGGAAGACGGATCAACAGCCCTCTTCTATGAAGCTAGCAAAATTGAAAACATTGAACCAATGGAACTGGTTCGCAAAATCAATGAAAACTCCACCCTCACAATGCCGGGCTGGGAACCTGAACGACTGCAGTATTTGACAGGTTTGTTTGAAGCCTATAAAGATGTGACCGAGGAAGATATGTGGGAAAATGCACGTTACTTCCTGCAAGAGATCATTCCTGCCGCTGAGCGGCTTGGCATTCGAATGGCGATTCATCCCGATGATCCACCATGGCCCATCTTTGGTCTGCCTAAAATTATAATCAATCAGGACAATGTTCGCAGATACCTGAACCTATATGACAGTCCGGCGAATAGTGTAACGCTGTGCAGCGGATCTCTCGGTGCCAATCCAGACAATGATATTATTGGGATGATTCATGAGTTCAGTGATCGGATTCCGTTTGCTCACATCCGGAATGTGAAGGTCTATGAGAACGGTGACTTTATCGAAACCTCTCACCGCAGTCAGGACGGAAGCGTAGATATCGCGGGTGTTGTAGAAGCCTATCACGATATTGGTTTTGAAGGATATGCCAGACCGGACCACGGTCGACATCTGTGGGGTGAAAAATGCAGACCAGGCTACGGGCTGTATGATCGCGCACTCGGAATTATGTATCTCTGGGGTGTCTGGGATTCACTGCAAAGGAGGGCAAACGCATGAGCGAACACAATTCGAACCTGAAACTGGATCGAACTTCTCGCCTTGAAGGCAAAACAGCCGTGATTACCGGAGGAGCAGGTGTACTATGCCGCTCCATGGCTGAAGAACTTGCAAGACACGGCGCCAAGATTGCCATCCTCAACCGGACAGTAGCCAAAGGTGAGGAAGTCGCATCGGCAATTGAAAAAGCGGGCGGCCGTGCCATTGCCGTTGCATGTGATGTCACCCAGGCAGAAAGTGTACAGGCGGCAGCGGATATCGTACGAGAACAACTCGGCCCTTGTGACATCCTGATTAATGGTGCTGGTGGTAATAACGCCAGTGCCAATACAACAAATGAAATTTTCAAACCGGAGGATTTGGGCAATCCTGATGTGACCACTTTTTTTGACGTAAGTGTTGCAGGGTTTCGCCAGGTGATGGATCTCAATTTTGTGGGTTCTCTCATCCCTACTCAAATTTTTGCCAAACACATGATTGAGCGCGATGTACCGGCTACAGTCATCAATATATCGTCCATGAGTGCTCCATCTCCCATGACCAAAGTGCCTGCGTACAGTGCTGCCAAGGCGGCTATTAACAATTTTACACAATGGCTTGCTGTGCATCTGGCAGAGTCGGGGATTCGAGTCAATGCGATTGCACCAGGCTTCTTCCTGACCGAGCAGAACCGCAACTTGCTCTTGCAGCCCGACGGCTCACCTACGGAGCGTTCCAGCAAAATTATTGCGCATACCCCAATGCGTCGTTTTGGTAAACCGGAGGATCTGCTCGGTACGTTAATGTGGCTGGCAGATGAACAACAGTCCGGCTTTGTAACGGGTATTGTTGTCCCTGTAGACGGCGGATTCATGGCCTATTCGGGTGTGTAGCCTTCTTTTTGGACACATCGATTGTCTGAAACAGACACAATCAAACCGAACCTCGTGAAGTAATCACGGGCTTCGGTTTTTTTGACGTTTATTTTGCCCCTCAGGTGATAAGGAATAAATTGCATCGTTGTGGGCAAGGATTGTGGGTGTAAAGGGTGGTGATGCATATATGATGGAGGAAACTACGGTCGTTGCTGTGCGAGCGATTATTGCTTTTCTAACCTTAATTGTCTATACGAGGGTACTGGGAAAACAACAAATGGGCAACCTGACCTATTTTGATTATATTAACGGCATTACGATTGGCTCCATTGCCGGTACGTTTGCCACAGATTTTGTCGTCCAAAGCGTGGATTCATTTTGTAGCGTTAACCATCTTCACCTTGATCACCATCATCTTTCAATACATTACACTGAAAAGCCGAGCCTTCTCCCAAATTACGGACTCCGATCCCACGCTGGTCATTCAGAATGGTAAAATTCTGGAGCAAAATCTGAATCAAATGCGCGTGAAGTTCAACGAACTCACGATGATGCTGCGGCAAAAGGATGTATTCGACCTGACCACGGTTGATTATGGCATTTTAGAACCGGATGGTACTTTGTCCATTGCGTTGAAACCGGAGAATCAGCCCGTAACCGCAAAGGATATGCACATGCATCCACCACCTCAGAAACTCATGACCGAGCTTATTATCGACGGTGCATTAATGAAAGAAAAACTGGCGGAACGGAATAAGGACAGCCGCTGGTTAACCGAGCAATTGAAAAAGCAAAATCTGACGATTCAGGACATCGCATTTGCTGCCATTTTACCGAATGACAAGTTATATATC
Source organism: Paenibacillus sp. 4624 (assembly GCF_050435065.1). Taxonomy (NCBI): domain Bacteria; kingdom Bacillati; phylum Bacillota; class Bacilli; order Caryophanales; family Paenibacillaceae; genus Paenibacillus; species Paenibacillus sp. 4624. The sequence goes on along the minus strand of NZ_JBNDJR010000003.1, from coordinate 535,816 downwards.
GATTTGTATAAAGATCGGTTATCAGACAAGACCAGCACAGATGAGGAAAAAAAACGTAACTGATTCTGAATGAATCCGAATTGATCTGAACTCGTAAAAACACAATCTGACCAAACTTGTCAGGAGGTTCGGAAATGAAAAAGCATAAATGGCTGCTCTATACCATACCTATTATCATGCTTTTGCTGTTCATCGCGATCATGATTAGCGGCCCTTGGCTCAAAAAACCTTTTGGCACGCAAGATCGCTTACTGGAATCTATCCAACTTCTGGAGAAGCAGGTTCAGCATCAGCAGTGGACACAAGCCAAAGCTCAAGTGGAGTACGCCATGCAAGCTTGGCATCGGATCGTCAACCGCATTCAATTCAGTGTGGAGCGTGAAAGTATCTATGATATTCTGGGCGCACTTGCACGCATCAAGGGTGGTATCGCGGCGAAGGATGATCAAGCGATTATGGAGGAAATTTATTATTTTTATGCGTTATGGGATAACCTCGGAGACTAACTGGAAAGAAGCTAAACGTAGCTCATTAGAGGTACAAATCATTGCAGACTAACAGAAAAAATTAAAAAGCACCTCCTCTACGCAAAAAGGAAGTGCTCTTTGTTGATCGTTCATGCCTTATTTAGGCCGCGTTCTTATGCTCTGTGTAATCCACGGGATTTCGACTTCGAGGGACTAGCCGTACCTTCTTTACGGAAAAAGAGTGCAAGTGCTCCCTTTGCACACCATAGTGCAAACAGTGCAAACAGCGTACCCCAGAATAGCGCTGGCATGAATGTCTGTTGCGCCAGATTGGCCGCATCTCCAGCCTGAGAAGGACGGGTCCAGGATGCCCAACCGATATACATCGCACTAACGACAGACTCTTCGAGCGTAATAAAGGCCAGCAACAGGTAGTAGTACTTGGCGATTTTTACACCAAAAATCATAATAACTACATTCAACGCGATAAAACCGGTTAACCACAACATACCGAATTCACCTCTGACATATAACAACAGCGACACAAGTGCCACAGCCGTCATCAACCCCAGCCCCCACATATGTCTACCTTTCCGGTACAAGTAAAAGAGCAGCCATGCAAAAAGCGATGCACCAATGTATCCTGCCAGCGAAACAAATATCGCTCTCCCCGATGTCAGCATAGACGAATACGTAACACCGCTATGATCCGCGTATAATTCAATGCGCAGCACTTTGCCGGACAAAACCAGTGTCATCAGCGCATGAGCGAATTCATGTATCATTGTATCCAGATTACGGAACAAGGACGAGAACGGGATAAATCGGGTCAGAAATACAGAGGCCATTAGAAAAAGGATCGTTTTGAGCCATTTGTTCAATCTGTTCAGACCTCCTTGCCTTCAACTAGCGAGCCTATTCATTATAGTACGTCAGGCTTCCCTGCTTCGTTTCGTCTTTTGAAATCAAGCGCGCACCGCTCCATCCACCAGCAGAAGCTGCGATTATGTCCAATGAAAAAAGAAGATAGATCATATCGCCCCCGCCCTTTCTCAAAAGTAACCAGAAGTCGATTTCGCATCCGCACAATGGCATCGTTCACAAACTGTTCGGCGGCTTTGCTGTGGATAAGCGTCACATACGCATATAGTGAATGATCGACAGGTTCATCCAGCGGACTAACCCCGGCACACGAAAACTCGGTCTGTACCCCCGCTTCCTGGAGCAGGCTCAATGTTCGAACCAGCTCTGTATCGACCTCTACCCCGTTCCACATCACCGTCCGTTTGGGTAACACGGTTCGTTTGTCCCGTTCGGTCCAGTGCAGCAGTTCCTGTTTCCGTCTTCTCCACAGATGGACAGGCTGTTCACTGAGCAGCACTTCCTGTTCCTCAAATTCTTCATGTACGTTCATCATGTTCCTCCCGGTCTGCATATCCGATCGTCTCAAACGAAAGAGAGCACATCACTGTGCTCTCTGCTTCGCAAAAGGCAAAGGAATAGGTCACGTTCATTCCTCAGCATGTTGTTATATTGTACCTTTTTCGGTGAAAAGCATCAAATGCTCATTAAACTTCCTATTCGTTCAATGCCAGCTTCAGCGCTTCCAGATTCTCTCTCATCACACTAATGTAGTCCTTGCCTGCCTTAACCTCATCCTCGGTTAGACCTTCGATGGGATTTAACACGGCTGTTTTGGCTCCAATTTCTTGTGCAATAGTCTCGGATACTTTGGATGAAACGAGTGTTTCGAAAAAGATCGTTTTTACCTTGTGTTCCTTGGCAAAATCAATGACAGATGCCATCTGAGCTGCGGATGGTTCCTGTTCAGGAGACAACCCGGCAATCGGAACCTGCTGCAAACCATACTCCTCTGCCATATATGCAAAAGCCGCGTGCTGTGTAATAAAGTCCTTACGTTTGCTGTCCTTTACAGCCGCTTTGAAGTCCTCATCCAGTGCTTCCAGCTTGGCAATATATGCATCGGCGTTTTGCTTGAACTGGTCTGCATGCTGAGGGGCCGCTTTGGCAAGTCCAGCTTCAATGTTACGTACTTCCTTTATAGCGAGCGCCGGTGACAACCACACGTGAGGATCAAGTCCACCGTGGTCATGGTCATGCCCTTCGCCTGTTGCAGCGTCATGGTCGTGACCTTCCTTCGCATTAGCATCATCCCCGTGATCATGCTCTTCAGTGGTTGTTGCTTTGTCCGCATGATCGTGGTCATGTGCTTCTTCTTCCACACCCTCGTGGAGCGTAATCCCTTGACTGGCTTCCACCTGTACAAGTTTGCTATTGCTTAGGCTATCTTTGACCTGATCCATCCAAGACTCCATGCCTGCCCCGTTGTAGACGAGAACATCTGCTTTTTCAATGCTCGCGATGTCCTGAGGCGTTGGTTCCCAATCATGGGGCTCCATGGCTGGCGGAATAAGCGTATGTACATCAGCCAGATCGCCCGCTACATTTTTCGTAAAATCATACATCGGATAAAAGCTGACCTCTACATTTAATTTTTGCTCCGAAGCCGCTGGAGTGCTCGCTGCCGCAGCTTGCTCCGGATTAGAGGTTGTTGTTTTTTGACCGCAGCCTGTTGCAACAAGTGCCAAACTGAAGATAAGTCCCAGTGCTGAAGTTTTACCCAATTTCATCGTCTGAATTCCCCATTTCATCTTTATGTGTTGCCTTTTGAATGAATATATAATGTTGCTGTCCGCTGCTTAATATCGCGATGACGTTTACGATTGTATAGTGAAACCAGCTTTTGGGCTGATATTCCAGTCAACAGGAAAAATAACAGGATGAGTGCAATCGTTCCTCCCGGCGGTGTATTCCACTCGTAGGAGGCGGTCAGACCGCTGAAAATACCCGTCAGACCTGTAATGACAGCAATAACAATAGCTGCGGCAAAACTGCGTGCAACCCTCAAAGCTAATGCTGCCGGCAATACGATAAGTGCAGATACAAGCAGTACACCGACAATCGGCATCGCAGCTGCTACGGTCATTCCGGTTAGTACCGCAAAGGCAAATGATAAACCTTTCACCTGTACGCCTCCAATGGAAGCCGTCTCTTCATCAAATGTCAAATTGTACAACGGTCTTCGCAAAACGAAAAAAAAGGTCAATCCAATCAAACATACCGCTGCCATCATCCACAGCTGAATGTTACTCACCGCGACAATGGAACCAAACAGATAAGAACTGAAGGTTTTGGAAAGATTCATTTTCAGACTCATTAATACAACAGCCAAAGCGAGACCAGATGTCATAATGATTGCAACCGGCACCTCACTGTAGGTCCGATAGCTTCGCCGTAGCTGTTCAACCAGCAGAGCACCAATGATTGCAACAGCGAAGCCGCTTAGAACCGGATTCAGGTTCATAACCGAACCCAGGGCAACCCCTGCCAGTGAAACGTGAGAAAGTGTATCAGCCATCAGTACCTGCCGTCTAAGCATCAGATATACACCCAGAATGGGTGCAATGATTCCGATTAGTCCCCCAGCCCAGAAAGCACGTTGCATGAATTCGTACTCAAACACTGCCATTCCTCACTTTCTTGTCGCTCCAAGGTGATCGTTCGATCGAGCCGGTTACCGACTTCTTCGAGACCGTGAGTTACCATGATGATGGTGAGACCATGAACATCTGCGTAGTGACGCGTCAAGTCATAGAACCCTTCTCTGCTTCGCCGATCCATACCGGTGGTGGGTTCATCCAGCACAAGCACTTGCGGCTGTCCAGCCAGAGCTCGTGCGATACAGATTCGCTGCTTCTGGCCGCCCGAAAGTTCTCCTACGCGTGCATGGCGGTATTCCCACATGCCGACCTCACGCAGGCTTCGTTCAACAATTGCTTCTTGGTCCGAAGTGAATCTCCGAAAAAGACCTAACTTGTGGTAACAACCGGATCGCACCAGTTCGAGTACCGTGCTCGGAAAACCACTATTAAATGAGGCGACTTGCTGAGGTACGTAACCGATCTCCAACTTTTTGCCTCGTAGCTGTTGTGTATTCATATGTACCGAACCGCTCCAGGGCTTCAAGAGCCCCAGCAGCAGTTTCAGCATCGTTGTCTTCGCAGAGCCATTTGGCCCCGTGATGCCTACAAATTCGCCCACATGAATATCCAGCGACAGCTGATCAATGACAGGTTCTTTACCATATCCAAATACGACATCACGCATGGAAGATAAGATCATGGGTAACCTCTTTCTATTTTCGTAAATATTACGATTTAAAAAATTCAAATTTTTTAGCGGGTTTCCCGGTGAATCGTCATCTTCTTCAAACGAGGTGAATACTTCTTCATTTCCAGACGTTCTGGATGGTTACGCTTGTTCTTGGTTGTTGTATAGTTGCGATCTCCGCACTCCGTGCAGGCTAAAGTTACAATGACTCTCATGATGTTGCCTCCCTTTATCTATTCGTAATAATTACTATTTAATAACACTAGCCTAAGCCTATTCTTTTGTCAACTTCTTCTCTTAGCTCCACTGTGGAAAAGGGTCTTTCAACTCGCGCCAGTTCATCTGCATCTCTTCATCTGTAAGTAATGTCTCATCCAATGTTCGTTCAATGGCTGCACGATCCATATCGATCCCGATAAACACCAGCTTGGTTACCCGGTCCTCCCACTCTTCATCCCAATCCGGAATAGCTGGAAGTGTGTCGCCAAAATGAAGATGCCGTTCTTCCTCACTCATCGCCCCTACCCATATTCCCGCGGGTGCAAGCTGTTTGGAAGTACCCGCATGGCTAAATGAAATGGCCATATGGTTGCGTGTAGCCATCCACATCAAACCTTTGGAACGAACGATACTGTCCGGCCACTTGGCAATCCAGCGCAGCAGGCGCTCGGGATGGAATGGACGTTTGCGGTGATACACAAACGAATGAATACCGTATTCTTCGGTCTCAGGCGTATGCTCCTCTTTCATTAATTCGCGGATCCAGCCCGCGGACTGGCTTGCTTTTTCAAAATCAAACCGTCCGGTATTTAAAATCTCTCTCGGATCAATCTGTCCATGCGTCGTGCGAACCAACTTGGCCTCAGGCTGCATCGCGTGCAGTGCTTTTTCAAGCTTGGATAGCTCTTCTTCGGATACCAGATCACATTTGTTCAGCACCAGTACGTCGCAAAATTCAACCTGGTCGGTCAGCAAATGTACAATGCCCCGCATGTCATCTTCTCCGGCTTCCTGTCCGCGATCCTTAAGCGTCTCTTTCGAATAGAAGTCACGCCAAAACTGAGCAGCATCCACAACGGTTACCATTGTGTCTAGACGAGTGAATTGGGTCAGATCAATGCCAAGTTCCTCATCAATGTACGTAAATGTCTGAGCCACAGGAACCGGTTCGCCAATGCCCGTGGATTCAATCAATATGTAGTCGAACGACCCATCCAGCGCAAGCCGCTCCACCTCTTTTAACAAATCTTCACGAAGTGTGCAGCAGATGCATCCGTTTGACATCTCCACGAGCTTCTCATCAATCCGCGATAAACCGCCTCCGTCCCGAATCAACCCCGCATCAATATTGACTTCACTCAGATCGTTTACAATGACAGCGACTCGCATACCCTCCCGATTATGAAGCACGTGGTTTAGCAATGTAGTCTTACCAGCTCCAAGATAACCGCTAAGAACCGTAACTGGCACTCGGTTGTGAGTTTGTTGTTGCTTTTCTGATACTGACATTATTGGTTCCTCCACTTCTTATCGTTAATTAAGTGATCCATCGAAGCTTTCGGGATGTTCAGAAGGAAAAAAGGGATAAGGGGTGATGTACTTATGATGGAGTAATTATATGAATTATATATTTAATCGTAATTATTACGATTAAATATATGGAGAACTATACCTTACCACACCTTAGCTTGTCAACTGCATGTCTGTGGACGAACTTTTTAATCGTAAAATAACTTATTAACTGAGTGTATCGATGTATGTTACGGCAAGTACAAGCATATATTCTAGCAAAGTTCTAGTAACGGAGGTCTTTTCATGAGAATCGCAGCTAGTTTGAAACTTCTCACCTTCCTTGTTCCCTGTGCCTTTCTGGTTCCGGTTATTATTGCGTTTGCCCCGGATCTCAATAAGGTCTGGAATAGTGAAGCGTTGCAAAATATAAAAACGGTATTTGTCAGCATTTTTCTGGAAGCCGCCCCTTTCCTGCTGATGGGTGTTTTCCTTTCCTCCCTGATGCAATGGTTCGTATCGGAAGAGATGGTGCGAAGACTCACCCCCAAACATCCCGTTGGTGGCGTGCTTGTGGCGGGTCTGCTCGGTATTATTTTTCCCATCTGCGAATGCGGAATGATTCCGGTTGTACGGCGGCTTATGCATAAAGGCATGCCTGCTTACATTGCGGTGACGTTTATTTTAAGTGGACCTGTCGTCAATCCAATTGTGTTTACAGCAACTCTACTGGCATTTCCTAATCATCCAGAGATCACCATCGCTCGTATGGGCCTGGCGTTTGCTGTAGCGGCTGTTGTTGGCGGGCTTGTATATGTGTTCGTAAAACGTAATCCTCTGCGCACACCCAAAGCAGTCGTAACCGAAGTAAAGACGCACCCTGGGTTCAAAATGGCTTCCTTACCTCATTCTCATACACATACACATTCTGATGATCATGCTCACTCGCACGGAGACTCCTATGATCATCATCACTCTCATAAGAAGGACTGGCGCAGCTTTTTCATCCACGCAGGTGAAGAGTTCGTCGATATGAGCAAATATTTGGTGATTGGTGCGTTGATTACAGCCTGCATTCAGACGTTCGTGACTCGCAGTGATCTGATAGCGCTAGGAAACGGCCCGATTGCGTCGTATGTATTTATGATGGGTTTTGCTTATGTTCTATCCTTATGTTCTACCTCAGATGCTTTTGTTGCGTCAGCCTTCTCACATACCTTTGCTTTGGGTCCGCTGATTTCCTTCCTTGTGCTCGGCCCGATGCTGGATTTCAAAAGCACGCTGATGTTACTCTCCACCTTCCGCACTCGCTTTGTCATTGGCTTAAGCCTGGCGATTATCATACTGGTTTTTGCCGGGTCATGGCTCGTGAACTTCTTTGGATGATTGAGGGGAAACTGGTTTGAGCTGAAAGAATACTTGATCTTTTCATTAACAGCATTAATCATTCATGCTATTAAGTATTTTCCCGGCTGGTACCTCATGATTTTGAAATGATCCAGAAAGGATTCATATAAGAAAGGAGTGCAGGTCATGGCTCAAGCAAATCATGCGATGAACAAGAACTTTTTTTCAAAAAGGATACTTATTCAATGGCATACGCTCATTCGTGCAGGCTGGATTGGCAGTCTGGCTGTGTATGTTATGCACCTCAAATCGAGCAACTCTCTACATTATTATTTGGCTCCTACGATGCAAAAGCTGCTTCTCGGTTGTGCCGTTCCCCTCCTATTTATTGCTGTTATTATGGCATGGCATGCTTTTGGGAGTCGAAATGAATTCGAATGCGATTGTGAGCATGCTCCTCCTTCCGGCGTGATTCGCAGCTCCATGGTCTACGGTTTGATTGCTTTGCCACTATTGCTGGGTTTTCTACTACCAGATCAAGCTTTAGGCAGTTCGATGGCTAGTCAGAAAGGAATGTCTTTGACGTATGCTCCACCTGAAATAAGGCGTAAAGACCCGCTGCCAGACGCGTCTGCAAAGTTGAGCGTGCAAGATTATACCGTTACGCAAGGCACAAAGCAGCAAAATGACAAGTTATCCGAATTACCTGCCAGTGTGCAGTTTGTACCGCCGGATGAATACAGCCGGGAATTCGCGGAGTTGGCAGAAAAGTTATACGTACAACCTGTCATCCAGGTGTATCCAGAGATATTCTCGGAAACCCTCGGCACCATCGATATGTTTCAGCGCCAATTCACAGGCAAAGAGATTATGCTGACCGGCTTTGTTTACAGGGACGATAACATGGAGCATACATCTCATTTTGCATTAGGACGTTTTCTCGTGATGTGTTGCCCGGCAGATGCGGCTCCTTTCGGCGTGATGATTCATATTCCGGATGCCAACAAGTTTGAGAAGGATAGTTGGGTACAGATCCGTGGTACCATTGGCTCGGCGCAAGTCGACGGTAAAGATACGATGGAAATTCAGGCAACGTCCGTAACACCGATTAATCAGCCAGCTTCTCCTTATATTTACACCAATGCCGATTCCGTTAAGGCATATGATAAGATCGTGAGTAAGTGAGTGAGAGAAAGTAGAGCATCATTGAGTTGAAGTGGAGCACTTTACGAAAAGATCGCCAGCACACTTCTATTTCTAACGATCTCAGACGAGCTTATTTAGGTGAAAATAGGCTTTTGAAATTCTAACGATCACCAGAGAGCTTATTTTGCTAAAAACACAAGAAAAAGCCCTTTTTCACATCAAAATTCTAAAATAAGGTTTCCTGTGATCGTTAGAATATTTAAACGCGGGAAATAGCTCAAATAGCGTTCCTTGTGATCGTTAGAAAATTAATCTCATTGGATCGTTTTAGACGCTCCATTTGCACACAAGTTAGTAGCCGAGCTGATGATAATCATGATGATCATGACAATTTAAACTAACGAAGAGCGCCAAAGTAGCACTTTCACGGTTTATAGAGAACCAGAACATTGGACTGAGGATTGTCGTATTATGTACTCAGCCGTGTTTCGAGTTTACGTGCACGTCGTCTCCTAACAAAAAAAGACGGGCAGATTAATACCTGCTCCGTCGTCTTTCATATATTATGTTCGCCTGTATGTTTACAAGTGTGTATCTACAACTGTGTGCCAGTAAGGGATCTCACGACAGTTTTGTGGTAGTCTAGCGGACTGCCATCAGCAGGTAAGTCATGAGTGCATCGTTACCCTGCTTATCTATCCCGCTTATCTACGCAGCATATCCTTTTACTCCGTTACGATATCATGAACCAATACAGGTGCATCGGCATGATCTGCAATGGTGATGTTTTCCTTGATTTTCGCAATCACGGCATCGACATCTTCACGATTCGCATGAATGGTTACCAGAGATTCACCGGCTTTCACTGAATCACCAACTTTTTTGTTCAGCATCAAACCAACCGCCAGATCGATCTCGGACTCTTTCGTTGCACGACCTGCACCAAGCAGCATGGCAGCCGTTCCGATCTCATCCGCAACGATCCCAGCTACATACCCGTCACGATCTGCTGGAACTTCGATTAGATATTGTGCTTGCGGCAAGCGCTCTGGGTGGTCCACCACGGAAGCATCGCCGCCTTGGTTCGCCAAGAAATGTTTAAATTTCTCCAGCGCTTTACCATTCCGGATCACTTCTTTGAGTTTTTCTTCCGCTTGCTCCAGTGAATCAGCTTTACCTGCGAGGAACACCATCTGACGTCCCAGTGCCAGGCACAGTTCTTCCAGATCTTTCGGACCTTTACCTTGCAGTGTAAGAATCGCTTCTTTGACTTCCAGAGCGTTACCGATGGCAAGACCCAATGGTTGGGACATGTCGGAGATAACCGCCATCGTTTTACGTCCTACATTGTTACCAATGCTAACCATAGCGTGTGCCAACTCTTTAGCATCTTCTGTTGTTTTCATAAATGCGCCCGCGCCTGTTTTTACGTCCAGGACGATCGCATCAGCACCTGCTGCGATTTTTTTGCTCATGATGGAGCTGGCGATCAATGGGATCGAGTTGACCGTTGCCGTTACGTCACGAAGTGCGTACAGCTTTTTGTCCGCAGGTGTCAGGTTGCCACTTTGACCGATAACCGCTACTTTGTGTTCGTTTACGAGACGAATAAACTCTTCTTTTTCCAGCTCAACGTGGAACCCAGCAACGGATTCCAGCTTGTCCGTAGTACCGCCTGTGTGTCCCAGACCACGACCAGACATCTTCGCAACAGGTACATCCAGTGCGGCAACAAGTGGCGCAAGTACCAGTGTCGTCGTGTCTCCCACTCCTCCAGTGGAGTGTTTGTCGACTTTAACACCTTCAATGGCAGAAAGATCGATCGTTTCGCCAGAGTTTACCATCGACATTGTCAGATCAGCACGTTCCTTATCCGTCATATCCTTGAAAAATACAGCCATCGCCCATGCGCTGACCTGATAATCCGGGATTTCTCCTTGTGTATATCCTTGAACGACGAAATCGATCTCTTCTGTAGTCAGTTCTTTTCCGTCACGTTTTTTAGCAATAATGTCTACCATTCTCATGATAATCTCTCCTTTTGTAAAATTGATTGTATAGAACACGTGTTGAGCGGGGCCGTTCCGGACCCGGATCGTTCTTTCGATCGCTGTTGTCTTCACATTTTTTTGAATCACCTTTACTAAGGTTAAAATGTGAAAACAAAGGCGAGCGCTTCGCTTCTCCAGAATCGATTCCGGTTCCTCCACTCCATGCTTCAACACCAGTTTCGATAGGCTTACAGTGTAATTGCTGTATCCAACGCCACAACCATCATGTCGTTAAATGTTTTTTGTCGCTCTTCAGCTGAAGTTTCTTCGCCCGTCAGCAAGTGATCACTTACGGTCAGGATTGTCAAAGCGTTCACGCCAAATTTCGCAGCAATGGTGTACAGTGCTGTTGTTTCCATCTCCACGCCAAGCACGCCGTGTTTCATCAATTTCTCAGTCACGGAACGGTCATCGCGATAGAAGGAATCGGAGCTAAATACGTTACCTACGTGGATTTTCATGCCTTTCGCAGTGGCACGGTCATAGGCTTCTTTCAACAACGAGAAAGTCGCAATGGGTGAAAAATCGTACCCACCGAAGACATGTTTGTTCATGCTGGAATCAGTACAAGCTGCTTGAGCAAGGATCACATCACGTACACGTACATGCTCCTGCATTCCTCCGCAAGTACCTACACGAATCAGGTTTTTTACACCATATTCGCTAATAAGCTCGTTCGCATAGATTGCGAAGGATGGAATCCCCATACCCGAACCTTGCACCGAAATCCGGTGACCTTGATATGTACCTGTGAAACCGAGCATGCCACGAACTTCGTTGTAACAAACAACGTCTTCCAGATACGTGTCAGCAATGTATTTCGCGCGCAGCGGATCTCCTGGCAAAAGGATCGTTTCTGCGATATCTCCTGGTTTTGCTCCGATATGTGTACTCATGTGTAATCTCCTCCGATATAGATGATCTGTAGTATGATATAGATGTCCTTGAATTCTGAAATTCGATTCTTTTTGATATCAAGTTTTGTTGATGTCAGTAATATTAGGGTAGCTTATGCCACTCAAGTGTCCCAGAAATCACTTCGAGTTCGGCATCATGACACAGTGCGTCGCATCCAGACAGAGCAGGCACGTACAGGATCAACCCAACCATCCTGAAATGCCTTCTCTGTCCAAGACACTATTTAAAATGCATGTTCATTAAATTCACACCTGAACGCAGTTTACTTCAACTCATTCAAGAAGCTTTTGCCGTACTCCGGTAATTTTACACCAAAGTTATCAGCCACGGTTGCACCAAGATCGGCAAACGTGCTACGCAGTTCAAGCTTTTTGCCCTCGCTGAAACGCGGGGAGTAAGCCAGCAGTGGTACATATTCACGCGTATGATCTGTGCCGCGATAGGTTGGATCATTACCATGGTCAGCTGTAATCAGCAGCAGATCATCGTTTGTCATTTTCGCAAAAATCTCAGGTAAACGTGCATCATAATCTTCAAGAGCTTGCGCATAACCTTGTGGATCACGGCGGTGACCGTATAATGCATCGAAATCAACCAGGTTCAGGAAACTGAGTCCAGTGAACTCTTCGTCCAGCGTCTCAGACAACTTGTCCATCCCATCCATATTGGACACCGTACGAACAGCTTTTGTTACGCCTTCACCGTCATAAATGTCAGAGATTTTACCCAGAGCAATCACATCCAGACCGCTATCTTTCAATTCGTTCATCACCGTGCGTCCAAATGGCTTGAGCGCATAATCATGACGGTTCGCTGTACGCTTCCAGTTCCCCGCTTCACCAACGAACGGACGGGCAATAATGCGACCAAGCATGTACGGATCTTCAAGCGTGATTTCACGACAGAATTCACAGATCTCATACAGTTCTTTCAAAGGTACGACGTCTTCATGCGCTGCAATTTGCAGGACAGAGTCAGCTGACGTGTAAACGATTAGCGCGCCTGTTTCCACATGTTCCGCACCCAGTTCATCCAAAATCTCCGTGCCGCTGGCTGGTTTGTTACCAATGACCTTACGACCCGTTTTCTCTTCGATGCGCTGAATTAACTCATCCGGAAAGCCATTCTCGAACACACGGAAAGGTGTATCAATGTATAACCCCATGATCTCCCAATGACCTGTCATCGTGTCTTTGCCTCGGGAAGCTTCCTGCATTTTGGTGTAATACGCTTTAGGTTTATCCGCCACAGGGATACCTTGGATTTCTTCAATGTTGGAGAGTCCGAGACTTCCCATATTCGGCATGTTCAGACCACCACGCTCACGTGCAATATGACCCAACGTATCGACGTCAAAGTCATCAAATTCTGCTGCATCCGGCGCTTCTCCGATTCCTACAGAATCCATTACAATCAGATGTACTCTTTTGAATGTTGACATAAATTAAGCACTCCTTCCAGCTTCCATATTATCCGACTTACAAAAACAGTCCAGTGATGATCGCAGACAGCACGCTAACCAGCGATGCACCGTAAAGCAGCTTCAGACCGAAGCGGGCCACCACATTGCCCTGTTTCTCATGAAGTCCCTTCACTGCACCGGCAATAATACCGATGGAGGAGAAGTTGGCGAAGGATACGAGGAAGACGGATACGATTCCTGTTGTTCTGGCAGACAATCCCGTTTGCTCGCTCAAATTCAGCATCGCCACAAATTCGTTGGACACCATTTTGGTAGCCATAATACTGCCTGCCTGAATCGCTTCTTTCCAAGGGACACCCATAACAAAGGCAAAAGGTGCAAACACATACCCAAGCAGTTCCTGGAACGAAATACCGATTACAGCGCTAAATATTCCGTTAATCAAGGCAATCAGGGCGACAAAACCGATCAGCATCGCCGCTACGACAATTGCTACTTTGAATCCGTCAAGAATGTATTCTCCCAGCATTTCGAAGAACGATTGTTTCTCTTCTTCCCGCACTTCCAATATATCTTCTTCCTCCGTAACCCGATACGGATTGACGATGGAAGCAATGATAAAACCGCCGAAAAGGTTAAGCACAAGCGCTGTCACTACATATTTCGGTTCAATCATTGTCATATAGGCGCCGACAATGGACATCGATACCGTGGACATTGCTGATGCACAGAGGGTATACAGCCGATGTTTCGGCAGTAGCCCGATTTGTTTTTTCACGGAGATGAACACTTCAGATTGCCCCAGAATGGCCGAAGCAACCGCATTATATGATTCCAGCTTGCCCATTCCGTTGATTTTGCTTAGTACCAGACCAATATATTTTATAACAAAAGGTAAGATTCGGATATACTGCAGGATACCAATTAAGGCAGAGATGACCACAATCGGCATTAGCACAGTCAGGAAAAACGGACCACTCCCGCCTTCTGCTCCAATGTTTATAAGACCGCCGAAAACAAAGGTGATCCCTTCGGCTGCATAATCAAGCAAGTTCTTGAATACGGTGGAAAATCCGCCAATCAGCCATGTTCCCACTCCCGTATTCAGCAAAGCATAGGCCAGTACGATCTGTAAAACAATCATTACCGCAAGCGGTCGGTATCGAATCTGTTTCTTACCGTTACTGGCGATATAAGCCAGTCCAAAAACAACGAGTAAGCCAAGGATGGCAATAAGGTATTTCATGTGATCTCTCCTTTGAAGGTCGTTAATCCCGTTGTATAAACTGCTCAAAGGGTTACTGAATCTTATTTTGTGTCATTTCATAACATATGATTTCAGAAATTTTATTAAGCGCTTACAAACAACAGGATATATTACGTTTCATTATCAAGTAAAAAATGGCCCTGAACCCTGCCATGCATCTCAGGCAGAGTTCAGGAGATTCACTCATTTTAGTAAGAAGAAGTGGACTGACCACCTTGCATGATTTTCACGCCTGAGCTTGCTCCGATTCGAGTAGCCCCTGCTTCGATCATTTTCTGCATATCTTCGAGACTGCGTACGCCGCCGGATGCTTTAACACCTACGTCCGGACCAACGGTACGACGCATCAGTGCGATATCTTCCGGAGTTGCCCCGCCTGTGGAGAAACCTGTTGATGTTTTCACAAAATCTGCCCCGGCTCTAACAGCCGCTTGACAAGCACGTACTTTTTCATCATCTGTCAACAGACAAGTTTCAATAATTACTTTCACCAAAGTACCTGCCGCAGCTTCAACAACAGCACGAATGTCCTGCTCTACCACATCATCTTTGCCATCTTTCAGCGCACCGATATTAATGACCATGTCTACTTCTGTTGCACCTTTAGCGATAGCATCTTTCGTTTCAAATGCCTTCGTTTCGGAAGTAGATGCCCCCAGAGGGAAGCCAATGACTGTGCAGATATCTACGCCAGTGCCTTTTAGCTGCTCTGCAGCGTAAGATACCCAGCCCGGATTCACACATACAGATGCAAATTGGTACTGCTTCGCTTCTTCCGTCAGCTTGGTAAGCTCGTTGCGAGTTGCGTCTGCACGAAGCAACGTGTGGTCGATCATTTTAGCTAATTGTGGTGTAGTCAATTGAAATCTCTCCCTTATCTGAACTGGTGAACTTTATATCCTTACACTACCATGAACATATGTAAAAATCAACTTGAACATTCGTTCATTCTTCATTTGTGGATCGAAAGGTGAACTTTGTGTTACACCAGAGGAAAATTCCTTCTTCCGTTTATTTTCTGCCTTACAAAGTAAAACATCCGCCCGGATATCATGGCAGATGTTGTCATTGTTAAACCAAATATGAAGTTAGGCCGGTAAGAAGAGTATTCAGCCACATGTGTACTCATCCTCTATGCTTTTCTATAAACGAAGCAATGCCTGCGCTGTGTATTGATCCGTAACCAAAATGTTGGCATACTGGCCTTTCAGAGCCGCGTGAATCGCTTCAATTTTGCGTCCGCCGCCAGCAACGAGAATGGATTTCTCCTTATTTCTTAATTCAGCCAAATCAATCCCGACCGTCCTGCTGTTAATCTCCTCACTGATCAGATGCCCTTCCGCATCAAAAAAACGTGAACAAATGTCACCCGCACCGGACTTCATCAAAAGCTCCTGCTCTTGTTCGTTAAAATATCCCAGCTTGAACAGAAGTGCATCCTCTTTCACCGTTCCTACCGTAAATATGGCGATGTTCGCCTGTCTTCCCAGCTCAACAATGCGTCCAATGTGACGGTCGGCCTCGACCATTTTTTTCACTTCAATATTATCGAAGATCACCGGAAGCGGCAGATACCTGGGAACCGTATGAAAAGCCTCCGCAAACAGATGTACAATATCTGCAGCATAGGTGTTTACATGGGAGTGGCTTACGCCGCCTTTGAGCTGTACCACTTCTACGCCTTTGACCTGCTTGGGTCTGAGTTGACGTGCGACCGCATGCATTGTTGTTCCCCATGTCACACCGATAATATCCGCATCCTGCACAGTGTCCTGTAAATAGTCCGCAGCTCTCTTGCTTATATGCTTCTGAATTTCCTCATCACTCTTCAACGGTGCGAAACATACCAGTGCCGTCTCCAGATTGTATTTGGCTTTCAGTTCGCCGCCGATAATATCAATATCCTCCAGCGGGTCCATAATTTCAATGCGCACGTACCCTCGGTCTTTGGCATATTGAAGAAGCCTCGATACGGTAGGACGTGATACCCCCAGTCTTGAGGCAATATCCTGCTGGCTGTAATCGGACTGATAATACAATTTTGCCGCTTCAATGCTTAATCGCTGTTTCTCCAAGTCCATTCCCATGTGCATTCATCTCACTCATCTTATTATCGTTGGAAAATAAAGAAAACGTATAGCCTCAATTTCTGGTATATAGCTGGCTGAACTTGTACGCACAAAGCTCATTCCGCTACAATACTTGTCCTTATATATTATACATATATTAAAGTTTCCATCACTATATTTTGCCAATAGTCAGAATACATGCCACTTTTATCGGCTCAATGATTCACTGTGCTGCCATCTTACCCGAAAAAACGAATAAAAAATAACACCGCACCCCATACTACTCCAGTCACTGGAGCTGTTTCGAGAAATATGAACTCAAAAACCAAACCAAATTCGAAAGTGAGGACACAAGTTATGTCTACTTTATTGTATATTACTGCCCATCCGCATGATCATCAAACCTCGTTCAGTATGGCTGCCGGCAAAGCGTTTATTGATGCTTACAAAGAAAGTCATGCCTCAGACGAAATCATTCATCTCGATCTGTACCGTTCCAATATTCCACACATCGATGCAGATGTATTCAGTGGATGGGGCAAACTGCAAGCTGGAGGCGACCTGAGCTCTGAGGAACAGTCCAAAGTGCAACGGCTAAACGAACTATCTGACCAGTTTGCGAATGCAGACAAATATGTATTCGTTTCACCACTGTGGAACTTCTCCTTCCCTCCTGTACTTAAAGCATATATTGATTCTATCTGTGTGGCAGGCAAAACGTTTCGTTATACGGAGCAAGGTCCGGTAGGACTTCTGACGGATAAAAAAGCATTGCATATTCAAGCCCGTGGCGGTATCTACTCCGAAGGACCTGCGGCTCAGATGGAATCGGGACATCGTTATTTGGGCATCATCATGTCGTTTTTGGGTGTACCGAAGCTGGATGGCATCTTTGTTGAAGGACACAACCAGTTCAAGGATCGTGCAGAGGAGATCAAACAGAAAGGAATTGAAGAAGCACAGCGTTTTGCCAAGCAGTTCTAAATAAGATAAACCGGGCCAAACGGCCCGTAACCAGAACCCAACTATCATCCGCCATGATAAGTAATAAAAAAAACCGCATCACAGCCCTTAGAGTACAATTTCAAGGGTTGGTGCGGTTTTTTTGTGTAGATCTGTACTATATAACAGCGTTGTAAAACTTATATTTATGCTCAGCCGTTGTGCGTCCCGGCACTGGCACGGCTCATCGTTTCAAGCTTACGAGTAATCGCATGGCGGTCTATTTTTAGTCCCCAGATCAACTCAATAATCTGTTCTTTCTCTTCTGGCTGGTCGGCTTGTTTCAATTGCAGCAACAGTTCATGCATCTGCTCGTTAATGTCTTCAAACTGATTCCAGAGATCTTGCCGCACTTCGGTTGAATCCACGTGATGGTTGGCATCGACTTCTTCCTTCAATGCTTGCAGGATAGCGTCTTTCCACTCCTCATCACCAAGTTGTTTTGCAATGTTTAGGAGATCCAGATAATCGTCAACAAGAAGAGAGTTCAATTCAGCATATGTTTTCATCGTTTATTGCATCCCCTTTTCGTTCTATTTACCCAGTATTATACTCGGTATTTCTGGTAATGCAATAGTTGTCGAGAAAAAGGGAATCATTTGCTTATCCTCATGTCATATTTTGACGAATCTCACATCCTTGAAATCCTTCCCTTACAACTGTAGAGACTATCTCTATTTTATACCATCAAACCCAGATCAAGATTTAAGCTGCTGCAGTAGCTGAACACGATAAGCTTCGCTCTCAAGGGATTGAATCTCTTTATATTCTGCATCAGTCAAAATTTTAGGTTCGCCTGTAGCCTTGGCAATCATATATACCTTGGCACTTTCCTCTACCACTTGTGTTCGGTAATAGGCTTCACGCAGGTTTTTACCTGTCGTAACCAGACCGTGATTGACGAGAATTAGGGCAGAATGTTCGGTCACCTTAGCAGCAACGGCATCGGCGAGAAGCTTGGTCGTTGGCAGTACATAAGGCACAAATCCGATATCTCCAACCAGGGCGGATTGATCGGGGAACAGGTGCGGAAGATGGTCAAAAATTAGACTGAGGGCTATCGTGTACGCCGGGTGCGTATGCACAATAGCCTGAATATCCGGGTTTGCGCGATAGCAAAACAGATGCATAAGCACTTCAGATGAAGGACGGCTGGCTCCTGCTTGCGTCTCACCTGTCTCTATATCAATTGCGATCCACTCATTGGGCTCTAGTTCCTCTAGCGCGAACCCGCTTGGAGATAAAAGCATCGTATTACCTGAGCGTGCACTAATGTTACCTCCAGGCCCGACAACAAGTCCTTGGGTTACCGCCTTACGGGCATATTTGGTTAGTTCTTCTCTAATCTGCTGTTCAGACAAGTTTCTCCCACTCCTTTATTGCTGGTGTTGTTCCAGTCGGTTGAATTTTCGGTACTTTCCATATGCTTCTTGCCAGCACTCCGCATCTTGAGGTGTATATATCTCCGTATCGAAGGAGGCCGATACAATGTCACGAATCTCCGACAAACCGCCTACTTCACCAAGAGCCACATATTGAAGCAGGCAATTGCCAGCCGAGGATGCCTCAACAGGTCCAGCAATTAACGGAACACCCGTAGCATTTGCAGTAAACTGACAGAGCATGCGATTGCGCACACCACCGCCAACCATATGAATCACAGGAGGTCTTATGCCTGTAATCTGTTCAAGCTCATCCAACGTCTGCCTGAACTCCAGTGCCAAACTTTCCAATATACAGCGAACGATGGCTCCTGCGGTTTCGGGAACCGTTTGGAACGTGCGCTCGCAATACTGTCTGATTCGTTTAGGCATGTCTCCTGGGACCATGAAAACATCATCTCCCGGCGATACCACAGATTGATGTGCCTCTGCTGATGCAGCAAGCTGGATTAGCTCTTCATGAGAGTGTACTCGATTTTCCCGTTCCCACTGGCGTTTACACTCCTGAAGCAACCACAGACCTGAACGATTTTTCAGCGTTCTCACCTTACCGTTCACGGTTCCTTCATTCGTAAATCCAAGCTCAAGAGCCTGCTCACTTAATACAGGTGAATCACGCTCAACCCCCATAAGGGACCATGTTCCACAGCTAATAAATGCATAGTTCGATTCAGTAGCCGGGATTGCCGCCAGTGCTGAAGCCGTATCATGTGATCCCACTGAAACAACTTTCATAGGGGCGATGTGCAGTTCTCTAACCAGATCGTCTGATAAATGACCAAGTACGGTTCCTGAGTGAACCAATCGTGGAAATAACGATGCAGGTAAGCCGAGTCGGCTCATTAATGGTTCATTCCATTTCACTTCCCCGCTATGCAACAAACCACTGGTGCTTGCTATCGTATACTCGCACGCTTGCTCGCCAGACAGATAATAGTTAAACAGATCCGGCAGGAATAATGCACGTGTATCAGCATCGGGGTCCATTGTACTGTCTTGTGCTTTGATCTTACTATCCTGAAGGTCACCGAATAATTGAAATATCGTATTGATCTGCTGAGGTAACACCCCCGACATCGCATAAAGTTCTTGTTCACTAACTATCTCAAGTACATCGTTCATGGATTTCGCATGACGTGCATCACGATAATGACGGGGATTGCCACGTAATCTTCCCGCATGATCAATCAGTCCGTAATCCACACCCCATGTATCCACCGCAATGGATTTTATTCGTCCTGACATTCCTTCAGTGCCTTTGCGTATCCCTTGCTTCAACTCGTAGAATAAACGAAGGAAATCCCAGTACAGTTCATTCCGAAGCTGAACCGGCTCATTAGGAAAGCGATGAACCTCATGCAGCGTCAGTCTGCGCCCATCTAAAGAGCCCCGTACAACTCGACCACTGCCAGCACCAAAATCTGCAGCAAGCACAGATGCAGCCTGATTGCTCATATGAAAGCCTCCTTAGCTCGCTCAGCAACTCAACGATACAACGGTCCAAATACATGACAAGCGCGATAATCTGCACTCTCCGGCTCACTTGTACCAAACAGTCCCCATGCACGCGGACGGAAAACTTCTGTCTCAGGTACATTGTGCATATTTACGGGTATACGCAGCATCGATGCTAAGGTAATCAGATCAGCACCAATGTGTCCATAAGAGATGGAACCATGATTCGCTCCCCATTGATTCATCACCTCATACACCGAAGTAAACGCTCCGGAGCCCGTAAGAATTGGAGCAAACCAGGTCGATGGCCAAGTTGGATCAGTGCGCTGATCCAGCGTGTCATGAACATGCTCTGGCAAGTCCACCGTGTAACCTTGGGCAATCTGAAGCACGGGTCCCAATCCCTTAACGAGATTCAGACGGGTCATGGTCACAGGCATACCGCCTTTGGTCAAAAAGTCAGCCGAGTATCCTCCACCGCGGAAATACTCAACCGAAGCCGGTCTCCATGAAGTCGCTTTCAGGCAACTCTGGACTTCTTCGTCCGTAATTTCCCAGTAAGGCTTGAGCACAGGCTTGCCATCTCTCGTTTGCTCCCCAGTCCCATCAAGGGCAGCAGAGCCGGAGTTAATCAGATGTAGAATTCCCGCTGCCCCGTGCCCTTCCAGTTGATGTCCAGTCACACGCTTGACCGAATCAGGGCTCCAATACGTGCGCACATCAGCAAAAATCTGAGCCGTGTGTGTCAGTAGTGAACCAAACAACATGGATACACCGTTTAAACTGTCATTCTCCGTTGCCACAAGATAGGGTGCGCGTTTACCATTCCAATCGAACGTGGAATTCAGTATGGATTCTAGGAAATCTCCATTAGGCGCATGATCCGTCCATTGCCTCTGGCCTTGGAAACCAGAAACAATGGCATGATGACCCATAGCTTCCTCATCATATCCAAGTGAAGCAAGCTTTGGATTGCCTGCCATCAGATCTCGTACAATTTGCGTCATTTTAACAACCGTTTCCCACTCGTCGTCTTTACGTTTTCGATCGGACTGAAGATGCTCCGGATTGTTATCCGGTCCTTCACCGCAATAATCCTTCACCCAGGCAAGTGCCCGCTCGTATTCCTCAGGATCATAGATTTCTTCTTCGATCCTCCGTGTCAATTCGCTCATATCCACATATTCGTTTCGCATGCCCAGATATTCCTGGAAAAAAGAATCATTCACGATGGAACCTGCAATCCCCATCGACACGGAGCCAATGGACAAATACGCCTGCCCCTTCATTGTGGCCGCCGCAAGTCCAGCACGGCTAAACCGAAGTAACTTGTCGCGCACATCATCTGGAATGGTAGTATCACCGCCGTCCTGAACATCTTCACCGTATATGCCGAACGCAGGAATCCCTTTCTGTGCATGTGCAGACAGCACAGCAGCCAAATATACGGCTCCTGGCCGCTCTGTGCCGTTAAAGCCCCAGATAGCCGTTGGTATCGACGGTGACATATCCATCGTTTCCGTACCATAACACCAGCAAGGCGTGACCGTAATCGTTACACCCACATTCGAACGGCTGAACAACGCCGCTGCGGACGCTGCTTCGGCGACACCGCCGATACAGGTCTCCGCGACCACGCATTCGACTGGAGAACCATCGGCATAACGAAGCTCGGATGAGATCAGCTCAGCTACTGACGTTGCCATGCGCATCGTTTGTTCTTCCAATGACTCACGCACACCCTTGCGTCTGCCATCTATTGTGGGACGAATACCAATCTTGGGAAAAGGCTGATGATAACGATAATCTGAATGAGTCATGCGAGAACGTCCTCCTTTTAGTGCATTTCAATAAATGCATGTGGAATTGAGAATATTCTGACTGAACGATGAGCGACAAAAGAAAAAGAAATCAGATCATACTACCGGGTGAACATTTGCCGATAACCACACACGTTGAATATTTGAATGCGTTTACATAACTCTCTAAAAAAATAAACCACTCTCATTAATCATCATCCAATGTCATTCACTGTACCTTGGTGGACAATGAAACCATCATGAAAAATAACGAGAACGGTCGCTGTGTTGAGTAAATAAATGAATTTATAGAGATCATTTTGCAGAAATAACCTATAGAACGATTTATCTTAACTATACTTAAATCAGACTAAAACAGAGCTTAATCCAGCAATTTAAAGACCAGTTAAGATCATAAAATGTCTCTGAGGGTTATCGGTAACCCAAACATACCACGCACCTATGTTGCTGTCAATTACCATTATCCATTAAAATGAAAGGACTATGCTGTGGAAAGGTTCGATTCCATTTGATTACAATCTATGATATTGCCAAAAAAGCAAATGTCTCTGCGATGACTGTCTCCAAAGTCATTAATCGCACAGGTCGCATCAGCACGGCTACACGTGAACGTGTGCAGCAGGTCATCGATGAACTGGGCTATATCCCAAACTCCAATGCACGAAGTCTGGTGCTGCAGCGAACTCATATGCTGTCTCTGCTAATTACGGACATTACCAACCCTTTCTATACAACGCTGGCCCGTGGAGCCGAGGATGCTGCGCATCTTCGGGGTTATCGTGTTTTATTTGGCAACAGTGACGAGGATTATCGAAAAGAAAAAGAGTATGTGGAGGCAATCCTGTCGACGCGGGTAGATGGCGTGCTCTTTGCACCCGCGGGAGATCGCTCTCTCCCCCATCTGCAACAGTTGCAGGCTCGAAACATTCCATTTGTGTTTTTGGATCGAACCGTGCCCGGAATCACTTCAGATGTGATTGCTGGAGACAGCCGTGAAGGCGCAATAGAGCTCATACGTTACCTTATTGAACTTGGACACGAGCACATTGCACTGGTCAACGGGTCTTCTGAAGTTTCGACTGCCAGACTGCGTGAAGATGGTTATATCGAAGGACTGAAGGAAGCAGGGATAACACCTGATCCTTCACTTATACTTCGTACAAGCTATCGTGATTTTAGTGATGATGAAGGGTTGGAACGTTTGCTTTCCAGATCACAGCAACCTACAGCTATTTTTGCGGCAAACAACATGCTGGCGATTGGAGTGATCCGTCTGCTTCGCAAACGAGGACTTAGAGTACCCGAGGATATCTCTGTCGTTTGTTTCGATGACCTTGATCTGGCTTCTGCCTTTGATCCTTTTCTGACCGTCATTGCACAACCTGCTTATGAATTCGGATACCAAGGGATGCAGATGCTGATTGACCGGATTGAAGGAAAACTGTCACCTGCCGCTGAAACGATGATTTTACCTTCCAAGCTGCGAATACGTACATCGGCTTCTGTTCCGCCTACTAATTGATGATATACAAGTTGAACTAGAGATTTTGCACAGTCCACTCCGATGACAGAGTTCAAGTAAGAATACAAAAAACAGGACGTACCCGAGATCGTATCTCTGGTCATCCTGTTTTTTATGATCAATTTAAGCTTTTAGTTGAGTACAAGCGTATCTCTATAGCTCACTTATAATAACGGACAGGTCCATCTCTTGGCATGATTATCGTTCTGACTGCAATGCAAGAGCGATCTCACGCACAAGACCCGGAAACCAATCCATAAGCGCTTCAAACGCATACCCTGCGTGTTCTGCTTTGGATGTGTCCATCGTCCATGATTGCTGCACTCCGAAAGGCGACATATCTTCGTCCACGGTTTGCTTCAGAATCTGAGCCTGCATGCCCGTCACCGTTTCAATTAACTGCATCACCGCCGAGAGGTTAATCGCCCCCTTGGACGCGGCATTCACAGGTCCAGTTAACGACACATTCCCAAGCCAGGCAAGGAATCTCGCAGCTTCCGTTGAATTAATAAATGCAATCTCGGCATCGGGATTCGGCATACCTATCGGTTTTCCCTGTTGTACATGTTTGATATGAAAATGAAGCCTTCTCGTATAATCATCCATACCAAGTACGATAGGAATGCGCATTGCCGCTACCGGGAAGGTCGCCGTTTGGAAAAAAACAGCTTCGGCAAGGCGTTTGCCTTCACCATAGGCAAAGTCCTCCTTGTTACCATACTGCAGCGGATACGTATATGGATCAAAATCCGTTTCCACAAATCCTTCTCTTGGTTCTCCATACACCGAAAGTGTAGAGGTTAACACATATCTTTTAGTATGTCCGGCAAATGCTTCACATGCAGCCTTGGCTTCATTCGGAGAGTAACAGATATTATCGTAAACGATATCCCACTCATCCGACTGTGCAACCTCTGCTACAGACTGCGGGTCTTCCCGATCCATCCGGATTCGCTTCACTTCCGCTCCGAAATCGACCTCTGTCTGTCCACGAGTCGCAACCGTGATCTCGGACTTCCCCTCCCAGATCAAATGATCCACAAGTCGTTTACCGAAGAAACGTGTACCTCCAAGAATAAGAACCTTTTTCATCTCGTTTCCCTCCAATCTTAATCTGTCTAAAGTGAAGGCTTTCTTATCCGAAGCATCGTATGAGCATTACGCTGAAATTCATATGACGTTCTAACTTCAGATAGGAGATAGCCCTTATTTTCCAAAAACATCTTCAGCTCATCCATATATTCATAACGCTTGCCTGACAGATCTACTGTGGGAAAAATACGTACTTCATGCTTTGTCACACGCAGCATCTCCAGCAACGTTCCAACATGAAAATCAAAATTCAACCGATTTGCATAGGTAAATAAGAAATGTGCGGATAAGGTCAAATCAAACTGCTCATCATTGAAAGGCAAATCAGGCAATACCGTTGCCACGTAACATTCAGGATAATGCCTCATATCTTCCATACAATCCGTAATCGCGCGCAATCGTTCTTCCCTCAACCCTTCAATCGTTCCGAATTGATCCCAGACATACTTCCCTTGAACAGCATGGATCTGTTTCATCGTATGTTCAATATCCTGAAAACCCTTCGTTCCAAGTTCATTCATGTCATACTGGTAAGCGATATCTGCCGCTACAGAATGAGCACCATGTTTCCGAGCCCGACTACTGAACGAACATGCGCCTCCAGGGCAATCCAGGATGTACTGGCCTGCAAGCTCATCCGTAGTCAGATCAAACATACTCATGTATTCCTCAAACGTTCTTCCTATAAAAACAATCTGGGACAGCTCCAGACCGCTCTCTTCATGCTGATGCATCTGTTTGCCGTGCTTCCTGTCTGTGCTGTCTTCTGAATGTTCCCGTTCTTCTCTGCTCTTCTGATCGTTCACGATCCTCTGCTCTTCTCGGCTCATCTCGTTCGCTTCCTCTCTTATACACTCTCTCGTTTAATCATTGGGGAAAACAAGACCAATCTGTTGCCTGATCTGATCCATCACCTTCATCGTTTGATGGGAGCGTTCGTACGTGTTCATAGTGGATTCTAATTTTCCTTGTTGCACCAGATTCACGAACTCCTCCACTTCATAATACATCGCGGGATGTTGCTGTTCCACCGTCAATACCTCAATCGTGCCATCATTATAACGAATTTCTGCATGTTCAGGCGATCCAATCTTGTCGATGATGATACTTCCGCGCTCGCCCATAATTTCGCTAGGTACATGCGAATTGGAGATTTTGGAGTAGGTCACGACGGCATCCATTCCGTCATAATTCAGCAACACACTTCCTTGCCCATCTACGCCGGATTCCAGCATCATGGCTTGAGATTGAACCTGGTTTGGTGCTCCAAATAACGTGATGAGTGGATATAAACAATACACACCCAGATCCATTAACGCCCCGTTAGCGAGCTCAGGCTTGAAGGCGTTTAACACGATACCTTCCTTATACTTGTCATAACGCGAAGAATACTGCGAATAACCCGCTATGTACTTGCGAACAGGGCCGATTTTGGGCAAATGCTTCTCTACACTTTTAAACACGGGAACGAGCGTTGACTTCATCGCTTCCATCAGCAGCACATCATGCTTGCGAGCTGTCTCGATCATACTGTGTACTTCTGACGCATTAGCCGCAAGAGGTTTCTCACACAGTACATGCTTGCCGTGTCTCAGAAAAAGCTCCGCCTGTTGTGCATGCAGTGTATTCGGCGTCGCAATATATACTGCGTCCAGCGTATCACTGGCTGCCATCTCTTCCAAATCCGTAAAACGATAAGCTGCATCATATCGGTCTGCAAATGCATTAGCCTTATCCTCTGTTCGCGAATATACCGCAGTAAGCTCAAACCCTTGCACTTGAACTGCAGATTCCAGCAACCTTTCCGTAATCCAGTTGGTACCTACTACACCGAATCGAACCATGTCTATCTACCTCTTTCTTCTATGACTGATGTTTGTTATTTGTTGTTATTTGTTCAATGGTTAGATAATAAGATGATCTCTGCTTCATAACCTATCCTATACATTGTAGCGTATATTTCAGCAGGAATGAAGAAAGAGCCCGTCTCATTCCTACATAAGGGTTCAAGAATATCGATATCTTGCGATTTCAATTCAAAACTTCGTCATTTCCCGATCATGCAGGGTATAATTAAAGCAGAGGTGAACCTTATGAAACCTACACAGCAAAATGATGAACTGCCCACATCGATTCCCCATGATTACTGGGAAGCGATAATCCAGAATGATCACACGTACGATGGTACGTTTTTCTATGCAGTACAAACAACCGGTATTTTCTGCCGCCCCTCGTGCAAATCAAGAGCGCCGAAATCAGGCAATGTCCTGATTTTTCGTCATGCAGAACAAGCGCTGGCTCACAAATTCAGACCTTGCAAACGCTGTAAACCTACAGGAGAACGCGTGCCAGACCAGGAGTGGATTCACGGGGTTACCGAATATATTGATAAACACTATGCCGAACCGTTAGCGCTCGATGTACTTGCTGCTGTAAGCCATGGGAGTCCGTACCACCTGCATCGGGTGTTTAAACGCATTACGGGTCAAACCCCGGTTCAATATATCCAAGCCAAACGGATCAGCGTAGCACAAACCCTTCTTATACGTACACATCTAACCGTCAACGAAATCGCACGTCAAGTAGGGATATCTAATCCGGCTTATTTTATTTCCGTTTTTCGTAAACATACCGGATATACTCCTGCATATTACAGGGAAAGACATGACCGCTTATGAAGACTCAATTCGCTTACAAGGTGCCCAAGACGTTATTAAACAAAGGCACTGGCTTCCTGAATGGTTACACCCACACCTTGAATCCTTATACGGGTTGCACTTTCGGATGTTCCTACTGTTACGTTAGACAGATGCCTGTCAACTTATTTCGTAAGGAAGACTGGGGTAGCTGGGTAGATGTGAAAAAAGAAGCCTCCGGTATTCTCGCCAAAGAATTGCAACGAGCCCGTAAGAAAGGAAAAGTAACGATTTTCATGTCGTCCAGCACCGACCCGTATCAATCCGTCGAAGCTCAGGAACAAATCACACGTTCATTGCTGGAAACGATGCTGATCGAACCGCCGGATTTTGTTTTGGTGCAGACCCGAAGTCCGCTGGTTACTCGTGATATTGATGTCCTGCAGAAGCTTGGTGAACGTGTGCGAGTGAGCATGACCGTGGAGACGGATCAAGACGATATTAGGAAGCACTTTACCCCCTCTGCGCCACCTATTGCAGGTCGCTTACGTGCGCTTAAACAACTACGAGATGCTGGTATCCCGACTCAAGCTGCTATTGCGCCTGTATTGCCGAGCAGTGAACAGTTTGCCTCTATGCTTAGACCGCTCGTTCAACGTGTGTGCATTGATGATTATTTTATGGGTGACGGCAGTGAGGGCAAGCGGACACGGAGACTTGGGATGGAGGCTCTTTATCAGGAGGTCGGAATGCAGCATTGGTATCAGCCGCAGGCTTACCAAACGGTTGTGGAACGAATGAAGATGCATTTTGCAGAACAGGAGATCTATATTAGTCAGGCCGGATTTGAGCCTTGATTTTAAATACATTTTGTTAAATGTCAGATCAAACAACGGTAATCTCTGCAGTGTACTCTTGGTACACAAAACAGCCTCTTTCCCAGTTTCTTGGAAAGAGGCTGTTTGTTTATCTCGGGAAGAAGTTATGCATTCCTTACTGATCCAGCGTATATAGTGGCAGGTTCACTGGTAACGCTGCTGGGCGCTGACATGTGCTCTGCATCTTGTAAAAGGTCTGCTCATCCGATGAGTCATGGAAAGCCCACATGGCTTCAAGCACATGGTAGGCCAGCTCGCCGCTCGCCCGGTGTGCTCGACCACGTTGAACAGCATACGCCATATCCGCGACGCCAATGCCACGCGTATTTTGCTGGTATCCTGGAAGAAGCGGGGCTTCTGTCCATTCATGCTCACCCATCAAACGATAACGCACTGGACCGCCGAAGGTATTCGGGTCAGGGACTTGTAACGTGCCATGCGTTCCGTAAATCTCAATCGGAGGCAATGCACTTCCGCCAAATACATCAAAGCTTGTAATCAGCGTACCGATGGCTCCCTGCTCAAATTGAAGCAGACCGGTGACATGGGTTGGAATGTCAACGGGGATGATCTGGCCTCTCTTTTTCTCACTCGTAATCGTTCGTTCTGTCATCGCTTTACCCGTCATTCCCGCAATGGACTTAATGGGTCCCAACAATTGAACAAGCGCCGTCAGATAATAAGGCCCCATATCGAACATCGGGCCCCCGCCGCTGGCATAATAGAATTCCGGATCGGGATGCCAGAACTCATGTCCACGGCTCATCATGAAGGCTGTTGCTGCTACCGGTTTACCGATGATACCATCCTCTACGAGCTGCAGTGCTGTCTGAATGCCTGAACCGAAGAAGGTTTCAGGTGCGCAGCCTACGAGGAGGCCTTTACGTTTGGCTGTTTCAAGTACAGCGTGCCCTTCTTCACGGGTAACCGCGAGCGGTTTTTCGACATAAACGTGTTTGCCCGATTCCAGCGCACGTATGCATACTTCGGCATGAACGGCAGGAATCGTCAGATTGATGATCAGCTCGATCTCGGGACTCGCGAACATTTCATCCACGGAAAATACATTTGGAACGTTATAAGCCGCGGCCTGCTCCTCTGCACGCTGCCGATCCAGGTCAGCGACCGCAACCAGCTCAAGCACCTCAAAACGGTGACAGTTCTCCATATAAATGCCGCTGATTTTACCACAGCCGATAATACCTACTTTCATTGTTTTCATGCTTTTACTCCCCTCGCCGTGGATCTGTTATGTGGTTATACGCTCTCTTATGCATTTCTTGTGAGTACGAACTCACAAAGTTACTAGGCTGCTGAACAAAAACATTAGGTTTGGTTGTCTGCCATGCCTGTGTATACCTCAGTCGTCGCATCGGTTTTGCAGCTCTTCGCCAGTTCCTTGCCTGCGGCTGTCCAGAGGAAACCACTGCGCATCATCTCGGTTACGGGTTTCATATCTACGATGTCTGCATGGTGTCCCAGTGAATTGTAAAATACACGGCCTGCACCCCAGCGCTTCGTCCACGCTACAGGCATATCGACAGGCCCATTGGCGGCGTGAGGCCCGGATACAATCGGGAAACGGGTGGTTGCCAGCACTTCTACAGCCGGGTCAACGTGCAAGTAATACTGCTCACTTTTCACCTGAAAATCTTCAATATGTTCGAAAAGCGGGCTGGAGCCTCGCTTCATATTCACCATATATTCCACTCCATCGTTACCTGGATGGGCTACCCACTGTCCACCCGTCATAAACTGCCAGTCTACGTTGTTACGGAATGCGTCACACATCCCGCCATGCAGACCTGCAAGGCCCACACCGCTCTGTACAGCCGCTGAAACGTTATTCACCAGTTCTTGCTCAATCTGCCCCATTGTCCATAGAGGCACAATCAGATCCAGACCGAGCAACTTCTCTGCGTCCGCATACGACTCCAAGGTGCCAGAGACTTCGACTTCGAACTGCTCTTCCTTTAAGATGCGCTCAAAAATGGCTGCTACTTGTTCCGGCTCATGTCCATCCCAGCCGCCCCATACAATCAGTGCTTTTTTCATCGCTAGATCCTCGCTTTCGATTCATTCAATTTGGGTCGTTCCTTGGATCTGAATATCTGATTCGGACTGCATCTCTACCAGTCTCTTCTGAATTTATTTTCTGTTTTTGTCTTCAAACCTTATCTCTTCGTATCTCGTTATTACATCGTTACATCTCTTCAAGAGTTACCCAGCGACGCTCCGTTACCGAACGTTCTACGGCTTCAAGTACCGCTTGACACGCAACCCCATCATGGAAGTTTGGCGACGGCTGGCGGCCCTCCGAAATAGCGGTTACAAGTTCCAACATTTCATGTGTAAACGTGTGTTCAAAACCAATCGTATGTCCCGCAGGCCACCAAGCCTCGGCATATTTATGCGCAGGATCGGTAGCGAGTACGCGGCGGAAGCCCTGTACATCCTCGTCATCCTTCGTAAAATAAACTTCCAGTTCGTTCATACGTTCAAAGTCAAACCGCACACTGCCCAAGCTGCCGTTAATCTCAAAAGAGTTCGTGCTACGATGGCCGGCAGCGAATCGAGTCGCTTCAAAACTGCCAAGCGCCCCGCCTGCGAATCTAGCCAGGAACAACGTGGCGTCATCCACTGTTACCTCACCTTTAGGTGCATCTGCACTTGAACTTCCCTTAGCACTAAGACCTGTCATCTCGGAAGCGAGCGGACGTTCTTTGATAAACGTTTCACTCATGCCAATAACCTCCTGGAACTCACCAACGAGGAAACGAGCGAGATCAATCAAATGAGCACCGAGATCACCATGTGAACCGGAACCTGCGACGTCTTTTTGCAGACGCCATACGAGCGGGAAGTTCGGGTCCAGAATCCAGTCCTGAAGGAAAAACGCACGGAAATGATAGATTTTGCCCAAACGTCCGCTTTCGATCAGATCCTTTGCCAGCTGAACGGCTGGGGAGAAACGATAGTTGAAGCCAACCATATGGGTTATACCAGCCTCTTCTGCTGCTTGAAGCATCTCACGTGAGTCAGCCAGCGAGAGTGCGAGTGGTTTCTCACAGAACAAATGCTTGCCTTGACGAGCTGCTTCCAGTGCAATTTCCTTATGAGCATCACTTGGAGCATTAATATCAATGAGATCGATGTCATCCCGCTTGACCAGTTCACGCCAATCCGTGACACTTTCAGCCCAGCCAAATTGGTTTGCCGCCGCCTGAACTCCCTGCTCATTTCGACCGCAAATGACAGACATTTCAGGCTGTAGCGGTGCAGATGGGAAAAACATGGGCAGACTGCGATATGCATTGCTATGAGCCTTTCCCATAAATTTGTATCCAACCATTCCTACACGAACACGTTTTGACATAATCATTTCCTCCCTTAATAGAATGCAAAAACATTGGTATAGAATGAAAATAACATTTAATAGAAGTAAATAACGGATCTGCTCGGCTCTACTCTTCAATACGACGGTTGGATGACGCACGAATAATCAATTCTGTGGGTAAAAGAGTTCGTAACGAGTCGAAAGTTACTGTGGAATGATACCCTTTCTGACCTCTTGCATCAGCTATCCCATTCGTACCTTGCATCAGTTTGGATACAGCAAGCTCCCCCATCTCGAAAAAGGGAACCCTGACGCTGCTCAGCGCCGGAACTGCCATCTCGCCGGCATCGGAGTCGTCATAGCCAACAAATGCCGGGAAATCCTGGGTACGTACTCCTCGTTCCCGCAAGCCATGCATCACACCAATGGCCATCCTGTCATTTGCTGCGAACACAGCATCTATCTCATACAAACGATTAGCTATAGAGGCTGCTGCCTCAATGCCGCTCCGCCTGCTGTAGTTGCCTTCAAGTAGCAGACTAGGATCCAGTTCCATGCCCGCCTCATGCAGTCCTAATCGCACGCCTTCCAACCGATCCTGACTGTTCGAATAGCTGTCTGGTCCATTCAAAAAAGCAATTTTGCGGTATCCCTGATCGGTAAGATGACGTATAGCAAGCTTGCTTCCCTCCACATGATCGGCATCCACTTCCATGAATGACTCACTGGCAAAATGCTGATTCATGACGCAGAACGGATGTCCTTCCCGATCTAACTGTTGCATGGCCGCAAGCTCATCCTGATCATGTCTCGCACCAAGAATGATACAGGCATCAATTTTCTGTCTGCGAAACAAATCGGTATAATTCATAACCTCACCTGCGGTTTGAAACATGACCAGCAGATCAAGGCCGTTGTCTCTCGCTTTGCTTCCGATACCACTTAACATTTCCGAGAAAAAATAGGCTGAAAACAGATGTGCCTTCGGAACATATGGCAACACAACGCCCAGATTGCCGCTCTTACTTCTGGCAAAACTGCGAGCAAGTGCACTGGGCACATAGCCTAGCCGCTCGGATGCTTCAAGTACTCTGCGGCGAGTCTCTTCCCTGATGGGTCCAACGCCATTTAAAACTCTGGACACCGTCGCTTCGGAAACCCCTGCAAGCTCAGCGACTTCTCTGCGAGAAGCCATGTCTTTCACCTCCTTCAGATGACATCTGCACGTTAAAATAAAAATCATCCAGAATAAATATTTATGTACGCGCGTACATTTTCTCATGCTATGTAACCGTTGTCAATGCTAAAACAACAAAAAGAATGAGGAATTCAGGATTCACCTTTTTCCTCATTCTTATTTTTCAATAATGTGGCGCACAGGTAAGTTCTATGAATTTAATATATAGATGAAGAAAAGAATTTAACCATTTGTAATTACGCTTGCTTCCTTGGCAGACTGACTGAATTCAGCCTGTTCCATCTCTTTAGTCAACTTCCGGATCATGCGATCTGTTGGCTCGGAGGAAGCCTGAAGCTTACGAACCTTATGCAATACCTCTTTGTTCGGCAGGAAATGCAGAGAACGAATAAAACGAATGGTTTTCGTTTTGGCACGCATGACAATCGAATCTGTCTCCGCCCGGTCATCTGCAAGATAACGCACGCCGCCAAGAATCTCACCAGGCGTTACTCCCGTTGCGGCAAAAATAACATCCTCTGTACCGATCATATCTTCCATCGTCAACACTTTGTAAGGATTATCAATTCCCATCTGCAAGCAGCGCTGGAATTCATCTGCATTGGCAGGCATCAAACGGCCTTGAATCTCACCTCCGAGGCAGGACAAGGCTGCTGCAGCCAGCACACCTTCAGGGGCACCACCTGATCCAACATACAGGTCAATACCCGCTTCAGGGAAAGCTGGAGCCATCGCTCCTGCAACGTCGCCGTCACTAAGGAATTTGATCCGCACGCCAACTTTGCGAAGTGTTTTGATCGTGCTCTCATGCCGTACACGATCAAGGATCATGACCGTGAGATCAGAGATATTTTTATTTAGCGCAACAGCCGCTTTTTCCAGAGTCACCTCAATCGGATCTTCGATGCTGACTTTGCCTACCAGTGCAGGACCAACGGCTAGCTTCTCCATATACATGTCCGGCGCGTGGAGCAGATTTCCTTTTCCCGCCACCGCAATGACGGATAGTGCATTGTTCAGACCTTTAGCAACAATCTCTGTACCTTCCAAAGGATCAACAGCGACGTCAACCTCCGGTCCCTCGGCATTCCCGACTTCTTCACCGATGTACAACATTGGGGCTTCATCCATTTCCCCTTCCCCAATTACGACCGTGCCTCGAATAGACACGGAATCGAACATGGCACGCATGGCTAAAGTAGCCGCTTCATCTGCACTATTCTTGTCGCCTCTTCCCATCCAAGGAGCTGAAGCTAAAGCCGCCAATTCTGTTACTCGGACAATTTCCAACGCCAGTTCGCGTTCCATGGTTGCCACTTCCCTTCTGGTTTTCCACAGCATAACGTGAAGGGCATCTGAAAATCTATCGCAAATCCATATCAAATTAATCTATAAATAGCGTAGCATCAGATTTTTTCTGGAATTTCCCTTATTTTTCTATTTATTAATCTGAACAATTTAACTTGTTTTAGGGGGAGGTTTACAGCCTGCACGACTTCCTTTCTTTGTATTAAAACATTAATAATTTTTCCAATTTTCATTATCGTTTTCTTCTCTCCAGTATCATCAGGAGATTCGTGTTACCAATCTACACTTGTGAAGTGCTGTAACCCTAGCGCTGACTGCGATTTGAACCAAAATTCAGATGGTTTACCTGCCCATTTCTCAGTAGAATCGAAAACGATTTTCGGGAAGCAATCTAGCGTATAAAAATTTTTAATAAAATGGAATTTGCACACTGCAATGAGGGTGTTTCTTCTCTGTCGGAATGAAGTTCACAAGAGAGTGTAGTTTAGTATTAATCAGGACTTTAGCATTCTCTAATACCATAGATGTCATCTATAAAGGATATCGAAAAATATAAGTTTACATAATATTTGTTATGATTACAATATTCACTTTTACACCTTAATTTATTACATATATTACCATTTGTCTAGCTTTCTAATAAAATGCGCCTCTGTTCGGCTTTAAATTTTCATCCATACGCACACTTCTCTAAACATAACAAAGCCAGACCGGATCAGTTAAATGAGATACTGACCCGGCCTGGCTTGTACTTATCGCTTAAGGTTCCACGCCCCATACCAACTGATCACTTACGTATCCAGTTATTTTGCTGTGATTAGCATATTGATTGCCCGTTGCCATGAAGGAATAATCATCGGACTGATTGTAATCAGACCAGTTATTTTTAGAAAAACGAGCTTGTACCTCTGCGCTTTCGCCCGGATTTAGTACTCCAGCGCTGCTAGTGAACCCCAGTTGAACGTAATAGTCAGCACCAGTTACGGGTGTGTCCAGCTTGACGAAGGTACTGGTAACGTTGGCACTTCCTACACTTGCCCAATCTGACCAGAAGGTCTGTGCTTGCTCACCATCAATCGTATAATAATACCGTACCTTCACATCACTGAGATGAATAGCCGTATTCCCGGAATTAATCAGCTTGAATTTGGGCGCGATTCCGTTCGTCGAAGCACTTGTATTGCCGTTATATGCCTGAATCGTTAGCTTGCTGTCAGGTGGGACAACAACAACGGAACTGTCGACTACGTTCAACTTAAGAACAGCATCTTTACCATTGTTGAAATGAAAAGTTAGACTCGTTTGTCCAAGAGGCAGTGTTGCTAGATAGGCTTGCTTCAGCACCGCTGTTGATTCAGACGCCGTATAATGCTGGCCGGAAACCAGATTCACCCCTCCCTTGGAAATGCCCGTAAGCTGATGTCCGTTCAAGGTGAGCGAAATCGTAATATCCTGCGCATGACTTGTTTCCTTATCAAAGGTTGCACTTCCGGGTGAGATGACCGCACTTGGATTGGGCTGGTTCGCTTTTAGATCCGGCAACTCATCCAGAGTAATGACATAATCGCTTTGATAGAGTGTCTTTAATGTGGAGGCATAGTTAAACGCTTCGCTCATCAGATGTTCGCCGTACCATGGAAGGAAATAAAGCCAGCCCGCTTTTTCCTCTGTCAGATTTTTCACGCTTGGAACGGTATCGTTCTCTGTCATTGCCACCATTTTTTTGCCATTGGTCAAGTTCACCAGCTGATAAAATGTGGACGTAATGGCATCCTCGTTAGGTACACCAGATAATCCATCATAACGATTGTAGATCGTATTGTATTTATCAAAGCCCACAAGATCTACCTGATCATCCCCTGGATACCAAGCCGGTGAAGTACTGTAGACATAGCTGTTGTAGGTCCAGATTAGGTTATGCAGGTCATACGTTTCGGTCAGCTCAGTATAGATCATGTCCCACAGCTTCTTATACACATCCGCTCCAGCAGAAGCCCACCAGAACCAGGCTCCCTCTCCATTCAATCCTCCGTTTCCTTCTGCTTCATGGTAAGGACGGAAAATGACCGGCACATCGTTATCCTGTAATATCTGGAGCTGCTCCGCCAGATCTTCAATGGTCATCATCACATACTGATATTCCTTCGTACCAGGAATGACGGCTTTTGCGGTATCAAAATTCGTTTCAGTTGGTTTGTAGGTCGCCTCTTTCCAATCGACAAAATCGCCAAGTTGATACGTAGTGAAGTTACGCGGCACATTGATATGCCAAGATGCGGTTGCTATACCTCCGCGGTTGTTCACCCAGTCGATCACACGATCAGTTGTACCATCTTCCCAGCCATAAAGCGGGTTGTAGTTCATAAAATCAAAACCTCTAATTGCCGGATATTTACCCGTCAGATCATGAATCCATTCAAACTCCAGCTCGGAATTTCCGTCATTCCCTCCTCCATAAATCTCCTGTTGCCCCGATATGATGTTGTGCCCGTATACCTCCGTTAGATAATTCATTAAAAGCTGTGTTTCCGGCGTAGCCTGAGAATCCGTGAGCACAGGCTGCACGTTTAGCGGATCAAGATCGGCATAATCCACTGTGAACGTATCAAAATATGCATAACCCCAGCCAGCCTTCAGTTGAATTGTGTTGCTTCCCTTGTTTAATTTGTGGAAACCAAAATCATAATCCGACCATGTTGTCGTATATGGAAGCATGTAAGAGCCCTTCGTTACCCCATTCACTGCCAAGTATTGAAGTCTGCCATCCATACTAAGCTCCTGCATAAAACGGGTGGAAATACTGTACATCCCCGTTTCGGGAACGGTCACATCTAATGTGATCGTTCCCGATCCCTGCATCCATACAAATCCGCTTCCCGAGTAACCTGGCTTCGGCTGTCCATAAATCTGGGTAACCACTTGCAAGTCCGAGGTTAATTGTGCATCTTCACCTTCAATTGTGAGCAACGGGGCATCCGCTCGCGCAGGTGCAGGCAATGCCAGCATTCCCAACAACAAGGTACTGACCAGCATGATTGCCAATGCTTTTTGAACCCTCTCCCTCCATCCATTCTTCGTTCCCATCTTCATTCCGAACTTCATTTCCATCTCCCTTTCCATCTGAAATGTGAGAGCGAAATGTGCATAACCCCAATCATGATGGCGCTTTCATATTTAAACATATCATGAGTGGATAAAATTGTAAATATATGGTTATATAGATCAGGTATCACTATGTTTATCAAGAGAAAATAATTATTCTATCCCAAGGAAACTTCACAAACTTACATTCCGAAAACGATTAAATTTATGTTTACAAACACTGTGTTTTTTCACAATCTAGTCATGCTTATGTAACTAACCTCTTCATTCATCTGGCACTTGAAGAAACATACCTTATTCTTTTTTTATCCCCTGATATCCAAGTAATCAGGAATTCGGGTGATTTGCCTTTACTTTTGTCCAAGGTGAACCCTTCCACGTTTTTCGTTATATTCAAAAGGTAGTGACCATCAGGTGACGACACATCATGATATTCGATCGTATCGTTAGGGTATACAACCATAACTTTTACGTTGCTTGCTTTTTTCGCTGGAAACATATCAAACGTTACGGTAGCTTTGTACATTCCGCGATCTCCCCCATAACTTTCGACCACCTGGCTCGTATTTACGGCGGCCTCATTATTTTCAATGTAATTTACCAACAACATGATCACAAGCAGACTTAACACGGTACCGAGAAACAAATGCTTTTTCTTCATAGTAATCACCTCCCACACAAAAAAATAAGAATTTTCTACGGGCAGCACTTGATCTCCACTCGCAGGAAATTCTCTATTATTCTTAATATTACCATAATTTTGTGTAGAACTTAAGCTTTCTCCCCGCTTCGGGTCATCAAATTTCAGTACCATCTGTTTGCACAAAGTTAACTGCTGATCTGCCTTCATCTTTTTTCACCGCTATTTCAACCGTCAACTGTTCCTTTGACTGCACAACGCTCACTTGCCTTGTTTACCGCGCGTATAATTCCGCCATAACCTGTACAGCGACAGAGATTACCACATAAACCTGTTTCAATCTGCTCCTGAGAAGGGTTTGGGTATGCGTCCAGCAAAGCTTTGGTTGAAATAATCATCCCTGGAGTACAGTATCCACACTGAAACCCGCCTTCTTCCACGAAAGCTTGTTGAATGGGGTGCAGCTCTCCCTTTTTCTCACCATGAAGTCCTTCAATTGTCGTAATGTCGCTTCCCTCACTTTGATACGCCATCACGAGACAGGCATTAATCGGCTCTCCATTCATGAGAATCATACATGCGCCGCATCGTCCAACCTCGCAGGAAACCTTTGTTCCCGTCAGCTCTAAGTGATTCCGAAGGATATCGACAAGTCGTGTTTCAGGAGAAACGGACAGTTCTCTTAGCCGTCCATTCACCCTAGCATTCCATGTCTGTTCAAGAGGCTGATTCTTCATGATGGCTTCACCCCTTCTGGTAAAAGAACATTTAGCGCCTGGCTGAGTTGCTCTCGCGGCACGGGGAGCTGAGTAACCCATACGCCTGTCGCCTGATGAATAGCCGCAGTAATCGCAGGGGCAAGTGCAACGGAACCAATCTCACCGATGCCTCTAGGTCCGAATGCATCTCCTTCAGGTAAATCTTCAATTGCC
Source organism: Paenibacillus sp. 4624 (assembly GCF_050435065.1). Taxonomy (NCBI): domain Bacteria; kingdom Bacillati; phylum Bacillota; class Bacilli; order Caryophanales; family Paenibacillaceae; genus Paenibacillus; species Paenibacillus sp. 4624. Next base: position 497,064 of record NZ_JBNDJR010000003.1, on the reverse strand, counting down.
TCTACTTCTAAATTCGAGTGAATATCCTTGATTGTCGGAATTAAATACGTGTCTAGATTCGACGTAACGTAGCGGCTCTGCTCCATGACGGCATCCTCGGTTAACGTAAATCCAAGAGCCATCACACTGCCACCTTCAATCTGCCCTATATAGCCCATCGGATTGATTACCGGCCCTGCAGCCACAATATGCCGTGTATCCAAAAGTTTGGTTTCACCCGTCAGTGTATTGACCTCCACCTCTGCAGCTACGGCGGCATACGTGTAGAGGTAATGACCACCCATTACATTGTCAGGCGTCGTGGGGTAATGAAAAGTGGTGTCAAAAATCCATTCCTGCGCTTTACCCTGCTTTACAAGATCCGTATAAGAAATGACTAGACGGGTGGTTGAGTTTGTTGAGGAATCGTGTGATTTCATCCATACTCCCCCAGGTCCTGTCATTAGTTGCTCTGCCGGAATTCCGGAAAACTGTGATGCCACGTTAAGCATCTTTGCGCGGAATCCATGCTGCAAGCGCTGCAAAGCCATCCAGGCCATCGTGGTTGAACGGGATGCCGTACTGGAGCCACTATGGGGCACACGGTCTGTATCTCCAATGACAATACTCAGGTCCGATGGGGAGCACTGGAACAGATCACAGAGCATGATCTCCAGTGTGGCCACAAGACCTTGCCCGAATTCCTCGTAGCTGAAAGCCACCTCAATCTTGCCCTCCGCATTCAGAGACAAGCGTCCACCAGCCGGATCTGGAATGCCGTAACCAAGCCCGGCGCCATGCATCGCGATGGCCGCACCTACTCCTCGTTTGATCCATGGAGGAAGTGACAAATCCACCTGAGGATGAAGATGCTTCTGCCATAGCTCTGAACGGTCCAATGCCTCCCATACTTGATATAGTCCATCCGTGGGCAGAATGCGCTGGTTCAAGGGACCCGGATCATGTTTCTGGCGCAGATTGCGCCGCCTAAACTCCCAGGGGTCCATATCCATGATCTGTGCCAAACGATCCATCTGACCTTCCATTGCAAAGATTGCCTGATTGCCTCCGAATCCACGAAACTCTCCGGATAATCCATTGTTTGTATACACAGATACCCCTTCTACATCCACATGCGGAATCATATACGGCCCCATACAATGCTCGGTACAGAAGTTTAATACGGGTGCTCCAAGCGTTGCATATGCACCGGTATCTGCCGTAATACGAACCCGATGTGCCTGTAAAATCCCTTCACGGCTTATACCCGTTTGCATCTCAATCTTCATTGGATGACGCTTCAAACCAGCCCGAACGGATTCTTTACGCGAGTTGTGCATTTTAACAGGGCGGCCGCATTTTAACGCGAGCAGTGCGCCATAAGGTTGGACGTTCAATTCATCTTTTCCGCCAAACGAACCTCCAATAGGTGAAGATACCACTCGAATGTGTTCTTCCGGGCAGCCAATAATACGTGCGAGTTGCATGCGATCCTTATACCCATGCTGTGTTGCCGCATAGACATGAAGACGCCCCATCTCGTCAGGTACAAACAGGCCTCCCTCTGTCTCCATATAAGCATGCATTTGTCTTGGCGTATAGTAAGTCTCCGTTACAATATGAGCACACGAATCAAAAGCTTGCTGGGCATTTCCTCGCTTGATCTCTGTACGATGTAACACATTGCCTGGACCATGTGGATGCAGTTCGGGCGCCCCAGGAGCCATTGCGGCAGCCGTGCTGTCCAGCGGCTCAATCTCCTCATACTGCACACGAATAGCTTCTAAGGCAAGCAAGGCTCGTTCAGGTGAGTCAGCCGCAACCGCGGCAATGGCATCACCTACATAACGCACAACATCTTCACAAAAGACGGGCTGATCCGGGGTTGCAATACCAAAACGGTTAAGTCCAGGCACATCCTTGGCCGTTAACACCGCATATACACCCTCCATGGCTTCCGCTTCCGATGTATCAATGGACAGCAACCGTGCATATGGAAAAGCACTTCGCAGTACTTTCCCATAGACCATGTTAGGCAAGGACATATCCGTTAGATACTGCAACTGTCCCGTGACCTTTGGAGGTCCATCGGGCCGAAGGTGCCAGCGATTTCCACTCTGTTCCCGGTTAAGCAACATGGTGTCTCTCCCCTTCCGTAGCTCCTTTTTAAGTCCAGTCCTAAATTGTAGATACCTTAGTTGCCTTAAGTCCTTAATACTCTGGTTGGCGCAGATACCTTACATACTCTATGTGCTGTAGATCCTGCAGCCTATGAATGAAAAGCCTGCCAAAGCCCAGCCCCAAGCATATTTCCTGCCGACTGTTTCCTGTAGATTTCGGTGGCAAAAGCATCCGTATAGGATACAAATTCAGCAGTAACCTGGGCTGCAAGCCCGGCCGCTTGAGAAGCATCTGCTTTTTCGGATTGAAGCCAGTGCTCCGTCTCGGTTAGCCTCGCGGCTATACCAGAGCCACCGCCAGCAGCTATCGCAATCTGTGTCCATCGTCCGTCATCCGGGTTAATCTCCCCGTGAAAAGCTACAGTGACAAGCGAGGCAGTAAATGCCTCCCTTCGGCCTAATTTACGATAGAAGGAAATTTGATGAACTCTTTCAGGTATGGATTGCTTGGACTCACACGTGTATCGCTCTGGAACAGAGGATGTTAGATTTACTGCAAAGTTCCTGGACGGAATATGAATGGAGATTAATACGTCATCTGCATTCAGCTTACTATTACGCCCATTTTCAAGCCATAATGCCACATGTTGCGTCTCCATACCACGACAGGTCAGCCAGTGAAGCTCAGCATCATACACAAGTAGCGCCGGTAATGTATCCCCTATCCCTGATGCAATATTCCCCCCAATTGTCGCCAGGTTTCGAACAGAAGGGGCTGCTATAGCCAAAATAGCCTGATGCAAAATAGGAAACCGGCTTAGCAAAGGGTCTGTTGCACATTCCCTCAATCGGGTCATAGCTCCAATCACAATCTCATCCCCTTGAATCGAGATTCCACTCATCTCGGGAATGCAAGCCAGACTAACTAAATGTTCAGGTGAGCCCTTTAATGCAGCCTCCCATTGCGTCCGCAATAACGTGCCTCCAGCAACATAACACCGTGTTCCTTCAATCTGTTCCCTAATGTTTAGTAATTCTTGTAACGTACCTGGCTGCCATACAGAGGGCTGCGCACCTGAGCCGTATCCCGGCATGACCATGGCTCTCCCTCCTTTATTTCTCCGTTTCTTCAACCTTCTCGTTCATCTAGCAGTTTTCACACGGAGCCGCGTGAATTTTAAGCTTCTCTCCACATCCGCTCTTCTGCATATTTCAGAATTTGTTGCACTTGCAACTCTGTATCAGCGTCCCAGAAACTCTCTCGCCTTAAAGACACCTGTACCCCTTGGTATTTAGGGTTACGAAGCATTTTGCGTGCCCCTTCATCTCCGTGCAGGGACAGCAGCGGGCCGAACATATGCGAGCGAAAAGCAACCGGGGGTTTACTACCCTCATTGTCCGTACCCGCAACATAATCACACAGCGGATTAGAATCCAGTACCGCGGTGACATGATTAATATTCTCTGTCTTTATAAGGGGCTGGTCTGCCATCAGCATCAGAACCCCCCTCGGCCTGTATTCCATCGCCGTCAATATACCGCAATGAATGGAGTTCGCCATGCCACCAGCAAAATCGTTGCATAATACAATACGCAATCTGGTTTCGGGATTATATGTGTAAGAGCATACCCCGCGCCATTTGGAAGGTAACCATTCAAGAGTGTCTTCTGGTTTGACCACACAGATGATTTGATCCAACCGGGAATTTAGAGCGGCCTCCAGTGTCCATGCTGCCAGTGCTCTTCCATCCGGCATCATAACCGATAGTTTATCTCGCCCAAGTCTGCTGCTCTTGCCAGCCGCTAGAACGATACCTGTCGTTTGCATAAGCACCGCTCCTTTTTTCGATCCCTAACGCCGATTTTCCAGCCACTGTCTTACGCCTGATTGCAATCAACTCTGCAACAATACTGATCGCGATCTCTTCTGGCCCATCTGCACCAATAGACAAACCAATTGGACTATGCACGTGATCTAATGGTGGCAACCCGTCGAACAAACGAGCTGTTCGGGTACGTGAACCCATAATGCCGAGATATGCATAGTTGCTGTTCGCTAACAACGCTAACCATTCTCGTTCACGGGGGAATTGATGACTCATTAGCATGAGATAGTCATGCTCATTGATGTTCAGCTGCGGGAATACTTCCTGAGGAAAACCGTGTACCCGTTCCACATCTGGAAATCGTTCTGGCGTACACAAGGATGCTCGCCAATCTGTGATCACGACACGGAATCCAGCGGATTGAGACAGTCCGGCAACCGGTACAACATCGTTTCCAGCGCCAACGATAATCAAACGTGGTTTGGGCGTATACAGCGAAGTGAAGTGTTGAGGAAGATTCCAAGGATTAATCCCAACCTTCAGGTTAAGAGGATGTGATGACAAAACTTTTTTTGAACATTCAGCTTGCTCATTTGCAGTTAAATATTGCTCTTGCCCTGACGCGACTGACTCGATCTTCAAGTAACCATACGTAACTTTAGTGTAATCCTCGTCAAATGACCGCAGAAGAGAAACCGTTAAAGCCGCATCCAAACATCGCTGTATCTGCTTCATCATGTAACGTAACTCACCACTGATCGGCTCAAGCAGAACAACGACAAGGCCTCCGCAACCAATCGTTTCTCCCCAGGATAAGTCATCTTCAGGCCGCATATCGTAGCTAGCCAGTTCAAGTTGTTGCATCTCCAGCACGCGGCTCACCCTGGCTTGCAGGTCACTCTCCAGACAGCCCGGACTGATACTGCCGTACATCCTGCCGTCCTCCGTTATTAGCATGGAAACCCCTTGTTTGCGATAGGCATGCCCCTCCACTTTAATTGCAGTAGCAAGTACACTCCGGGTTTCCCGAAGGGCAATGGCACACAGATCATGCATCTCCATAAGGGCCGCCCCCTTTCTACTTTCTGCCTTTCAACGATTCCGGGATCGGTACATCCAATGTGGTAGTAGAGCTGGTACACCTGTGCTGTTTCGATTACAACTGTTTCTACGGTTCTGATTACAACCGTTTCATTAGCCGTGCGATGCATTTGTCCGACTCTCTTAAGACGATGCTGCGGTCAATCGTTTGTATTTTACGATTGTTCAGCACGATGCTGCCATCAATGATGACCGTTTCCACACAGCTACGGGTAGCCGAATAAACGATACGGGAGTAAATGTCGGTCTCATAGGACGGGTACGTGTGAAAATCATCAAGATCCAGCAGGATCATATCTGCTTTTTTGCCGACTTCAAGACTGCCAATCTCTCTGGATAGCCCCAACACTTCCGCCCCGCCCATCGTTGCCATGTGTAACACGGTTCTGGCATCCATCACCGTCGGCCCGTGCGGCACCTTCTGGATCAAAGCTGTCATACGCATCTCCTGGAACATATCCAGATTGTTATTGCATGGCGCACCGTCTGCACCGATCCCCACTGCGATCTGCCGGTTCAACAGGTCGGGGATGTCCGCAATTCCCGAAGAAAGTTTCATATTGGATCCGGGACAATGGGTTACTTTGACACCACGTTTACGAATAATCTCCTTCTCTTCTTCACTCAGCCACACACAATGTGCAAGAACCAATCTGGGGGTAGCTAGGCCGATGTGATCAAGATAGACGATGTTCCGCATACCTCTCTCGTGTTCGACCAGTTCTATCTCTCCACGATTTTCGGAAGCATGTGTGTGCACTTTGACGTGATATTTATTCGAGAGGTCGCGTACTTCCGTAAGCAGTTGTTCAGTGCAGGATACAACAAACCTTGGACAAAACGCATATTGAATGCGGCCTCCGCCGAATCCGTTCCATTTTTCTAACAAATCAACACTCTGCTGCAACGAATCCGCCGTATTCTCACGCAGAGGCTCAGGAACCTCATCCCCATGATCCATCATCACCTTGCCTGAGATGACCCGGATTCCACTCTGGGCCATCGCTTGAAAAGCCGATTCAGTATGATTCACGGTCTCCATATCCAGAATGGTCGTTGTGCCGCTAGAGATCAATTCGCCCAGTCCGAGCATTGCAGAGTAATACACCGATTCTTCGTCATGTGCCGCTTCTAACGGCCAGATGCGCTTGCGAAGCCAATCCATCAGTTCCATATCGTCTGCACGTCCACGAAACAACGTCTGGCATAGATGGATATGGGTCTGGATAAAACCCGGCAGTAACACCTTCCCTCGTGCATCAATGACTTGATCTGCCAAGTTCTCATCGATATGCACTGCCATGTCTTTGATTTTGTTATCTTCGATGAGAAGATCTCCCGTAAATACTTCCTCTTCTGTATTCATCGTGACCAATTGCGCGCCTTTGAGCAGAATCGTTCCCATCTCCATCTCCCCTATCCCGTCCTGTCTTCTCTTCAGCTTCCCCGGTATGTGCTGTATCCCCCTGGCGCTATCAACAAAGGGATATGATAATGGCTCCCGGTATCTCTTACGGCAAAACGAATAGGGACTTCGGTCCACAACACATGTGTCATATCCGTTTGAGTATCTTGTGCAAAATAGGGTTTCACATCAAAACGCAGTTCATATTCGCCTACTTCCAGCTTTCCTTCGTGAAGCAAAGGTGCATTCAAACGTCCATCGGAATTGGTCGACGATTCTGCCACCTTCAGGGCATTCCACTCGTTTCCCGACCATTTTATAAAATAGAGTTCAACTCTCACTCCCGCAGCAGGAGCACCTTTAGATGTGTCCAGTACATGTGTAGTAATCCGGCCAGCATTCGGCTGCATCAGGCATTCACCTTCGATCTATGTTTATCCTTTTTCTTCAGATTACTTCGCACGCTCGGTCATCCAGTGTTGCAACCGAATTGTAGCAATTTTAAACACTTCATTTAACGCCGTTACGAATTCTTCCTGCTCGCTCCTCTCTAGCCGTTGTCTTATGGAATCAAAAATTGATCCCTTCGTATGGCCCTTCACCGCTAAAATGAACGGAAAGCCAAATTGCTCTGTATACCTCTCATTCAACTGCTTAAGCTCGTTATATTGTTCTGGTGTTAATGAATCCAGGCCAGCGCCAGCCTGCTCCTGAACCGAGCTGGTACTCATGCTGATGCGAGCACCCAAATCTGGATGCTTACGGAGCAGTTCCAGCTTCTCTACATACTCCGAGTCAAGAACTTGTTTTGTCATGACCTGCATCATCTCTTCCCATGAACCGAAAGGCCGAAGACCGGCAGAACGCTCTGCAATCCATGCAGATTCTTCAAATAAAGGGCCAAATTCTTTCATAAACTGTTGATCAGACCAGCCGTTAACGAGATGTATAAGATCATCCATGTGATAACCCCCGGTCTCTATTTAATTATTGTTCCTCATTCTATTCACTGCTTCAGAATACAGCAACATTGTTTACTCATCTTTGTAATATAACATAACATCTAACAAGCAAATTGTTATCTGCGCACGGAATACCTCTTGTTACAATTGCTATCTACGTCAATAAACCGCACTTGCCAATGAAGGAAGTGCGGTTTATTAGATCTTAATGTAACTTATGGCAACTCTTTAAGCATAGCTCATATCACGAGCATCATGTGCATCCATACAAGCATTAGTGATTACGTACGAATTCTTACAGGTGCTTTATCTCGCACGAATTTACGGAAGGTAAACACCAACTTTAACTTGAGCAGATCATTCGTCTTTTTGAAATCCATTTGCAGCAGACTGCCGATCTTCTCCATCCGATAAGTTACCGTATTGCGATGCACGTACAGCTGTTTGGCAGCTTCATTAATTAATCCGTCATTTTCAATAAAAGACTCCAGGGTGTTCATCAGCACCTGATTGGGATCACCGTCTCTGGCAAGTAACGGTTCGAGCACTTTATGACAATAGTTCTCCATAATTTGTTCAGGCACATGCTGAAATACATACGCGAATTCCAACATCTCAAATTGCAGTGCCCGATCCTTCATACCAAGCCTTTGGGCTAACTGACGTGTATCCAGACACTCCTGGTATGCTTCACGTAGTGAAGTCGGCTCATGTTTCATTTTGCTTATCCAGAAACGAGGCCCTGGCGCACCCTTGGCTTCTTGAGCTGTGAGCACATCGCCAAATCGATTTAAGAGAAATGCGGACAACTCCTCACCATAATCACGCCCGGTCGGACAACTGTAGATGGATAGTATTCCTTCATTCATCTGAAAATGCTGGGAAGCTGTGAATTGCATTAGGGGATTGTACTGCAACTCACGATGAATCTGTTTGAGCAGTTTCCCCTCAGCAAAGACATTGGGTTCGAGCGTAGTTAACACACACTGATACGTCTCTTGAAAAAGGTGTACTCCTTTATTTTCGCTCAAAGTCATGAGCTCCTGCATCGTCAATTTCTGATCCATATATTGGGTCAGCAACGTCCGCATTTCATCCTGAACGGTTGGGTTAATATGCTCACGGTAGGTCATATCCATGTAAAAGGCGAGCACATCCGCAGCTTGCTGAAACAGTTCCTCCTCCGCTCGTAGAGACAAGGCAGAATCTGTGTACACCAGTAGGAAACCAAATTCTTCGTCTTTTTGTTGAATCGGGACACGGTGACAGCTTCCCTGATTCCATTTTACCCGGTGCATGACTGATTTCCAGGGCCAGCCTTGCGTGACTGCATTGTCCGACATGACGTCATCGTTCGCATAGAGCACATGTCCGCGCGAGCCGATGACGGCAATCGAATAGTTGAGAATCGTGGACATTTCGGCAAACACATTGCGATGTTGCTGCTGCTGTAAGGCAAACTGCATTAATTTCTTTTGTTTCTGCACGACTTCATGCAGTAGCCGATGACTGCGTTCATGTTCCGCTTTAAACAAGGCGTTCATCTGGTCAGAGAAAGTGAATTGGAACGGAAGCTCCAAAAGCGGTAACCGAAGTCGATTCGCTTCCTCTACGATACCTTGGGGAATCGACTCCCAGAATCGTCCAAGCTTGATGCCGATTCCCGCACATCCACGTTCATTCAGACGTTGCATTAATCGAAGCGTATCTGTTTCACTATCTTTGATCATAAAAGCAGTTGTAAACAACATTTCTCCAGATTTGATCCAATCTGCAATATCAGGAGCGTCCATGACGTTGACTGACTTCATCATCCGTGAAGTCCCTTCCCGGCCCGCAATCAATTTGGCTTCAGACAGCGGGTATACCTGCAAAGCTTCTTTAACGGTAAGTTGCATGGACATGACCTCCCATATATTTAACACAATTGTGTAAACAAATAGTTTACAAATCCCTTTTAGCTTCATTACTCCACCGATTTTGAAATAATAGATAGAGATTATCTAATTACTTGTTAAGTATTATAACATCAATTTCCGTAAAGAAACTTACATGAGAAAAAAATAAACCCATGTCCTCAAGGCAGCATGATCATGCTGGCATGGACATAGGTTTGAAACGTTTTGAATAAACATTTTCTACTTAACATTAAATCCAACAATGTGGATGTGTTCAAATCTCCATCTTTTCGTGATTCATCCATAATTTCATGCGAGATAATACATCCTTGACATTCAACGGTTTACTGAGGTAGTCCGTGGCTCCGGCAGCGATACATTTTTCCCGGTCTTCTTTCATTGCTTTTGCTGTGAGCACAATAATTGGAATTTCGGTCAGACCGAGATGCTCTCGAATCCTGCGGGTGGTTTCATACCCATCCAGTTCTGGCATCATGATGTCCATGAGAATAACATCCGGTTTAAGACCTCCCTGCTCTAACAGCTCCAGACATTCCGTTCCATTCTGAGCAGAGGTCACTTGCATACCGTATTGCTCCAGTGCATTTGCAAGCGCATATACATTACGGATATCATCATCTACAACAAGAATCTGCCGCCCGCTGAATAACGATTCCTCTAGAGGTGTTAGCAAAATCTCCATATTCTTCAGTTCCAGTTCCATCCGAGTTGCTGAAGGGATGATACGTTCTTCTGCTACAGTACCAGCTGTCTCATAAACAAACAGTCTAGAACTTTGCTCCTCCTGCGGAACCTCGTGACCTTTTTGATTCAATGGAAGAAACAGCGTGAATACACTGCCTTGGCCCAATCGGCTCGTTGCCGAAATTGAACCGCCAAGCAATGAAGCCAGGGATTGAGAAATGGACAGCCCTAGCCCTGTGCCGCCATATTTGCGCGCCGTTGCCCCATCAGCCTGTTTGAATGCCTCAAAGATCTGGAGCAGCTTATCCTCCGCAATCCCTATTCCCGTATCACTAACGGAAAAAGCAATGACTTCGGTTTCTTGATCGGCGTGTCCCGGGTCAGTCAGACGCATCTGAGAAATCGTCAGCGCCACTTCCCCTTCGCTCGTGAACTTAAACGCATTCGAGAGCAGATTTCTAAGAATCTGATGCATCCGCATCTCATCGGTTTTAATCGTAGCCGGAAGCGGACTTTGCAGCTGAATGCGGAAATCAATTTTTTTCTGTTCAGCCGTTTTCAAGAAATACTGATTCATCACTTCAGGCAACGTGTCGAGATACACATCATCAAATTCCACTTCCATCTGTCCGGCCTCAACCTTCGACAGATCGAGAATATCGTTAATCAGGTTAAGCAAGTCTTTACCCGATCTGTGAATGACAGCTGCATAGTTCTGCTCCTCACCGCTCAAATGATGATGTTTGTTTTCCGCCAATATCTCGGACAGAATCAACATGCTATTTAGAGGTGTGCGCAACTCATGCGACATATTGGCGAGAAATTCGGATTTGTATCCCGAACTGATTCGCAGCTGATGAGCAGTTGCTGCAAGTTCTTGGGCTGCATTCTCCGCCGTGCCCTTCTGGCTCTCCAAGCGTTCATTCAACATATATAACTCTTCCGTCTGCATCTGCAATTCTTCTGTCTGAGATTGCATCTCCTCGGTTTGAAGTTGCAACTTCTCGGATTGTGCCTGTAATTCTTCGTTTAGAACTTGTGATTCATCGTAAAGGTGCTGCAGTTCCATCCGCGTGACGGTAGAATGAAGCGAAACAGCGAAAATGACCGTTAATTCCTTGATCAATTCTATAGCCTTCTCGGTTAATGGCTTCATGGATGCGAGTTCTACGACAGCAACGGTCTTTCCTTCAAACAGAATGGGTACAACGGTAAGCGAGCTCGCTGAGGCATGGCCCAGACCGGATGAAATTCGAATGTAATTCTGCGGTAAATCATTCATCCGCAGCACCCGCTGCTCAATCGCACTTTGACCGACTAACCCTTCACCAGGGGCAAGTGATATTTTCCCGAGTGAGCGTTCCTTCTCCCCATCTCCTGCATAGGCAGCCACGCGAAACAACCGATTGTCTTTCCAGTGATACAACACGCTATATGGAATCTCTAGCATCGTTGCAAGCTCACTCAGGAACAAACGTGACAAACCTTCTAATGTGGTAGGGTTTTGCAAAAGAGTAGCAACGCCTGTAAGTTGATCCTTCACCCGGTTTTGCTCCTGTATTTCATCCAGTAGTTGATTGGCTTCATGAGCGAGATCAGCGACTTCATCTCTTGTTCGTACACGTATACGTTGCTTCAAGTTGCCGCCTTTGGAAATATCGCTGATCGTTTGCTTCACCTCTTGAAGTGTTCTCACGATGTTGCCAGAAACAATGAAAGCCGCGGCGATGGATAGTACTGCAATCAGACCCCACAGGGTATACATAATTGTCAGCAAAGTTGAGCTACGATTCGCCAAGTCCGTCACCCTTGCTTCTGTCAGCAAGATTTCGGTGTTACGGAAGGCAGCAAGCTGGGAGCGAAGCAGATCAATTTCTGTTTTCCCCGGATCGGACTGAAAAAAAGCGAGAACCTTATCCTGATCCCCTTCTTTTTTGAGCTGTACGGATTTTTCACCAGCAATTTCGATCCAACGGTTGATATGGGACTTAATATTTTGCAAACTTTGTTGCTGTGCCGGGTTATCGCTGATCAAGGAATATAACTGATCGTAATTGGAGTTCCACTCGGAAAGACCTTGATCATAAGGCTGAAGATAACTCTCTTTTCCGGTAAGCATGAAACCTCGCTGTCCCGTCTCCATATCCAGTACATTTTTCTCAATCGCGTTGGTCAGATTATGTACGTCCAGATCATGATGGCTGATAAAATCATTTTCCTTCTGCAACACATCGATTTGGGCCGAAAGGATTAGCAGTACTACACCAAATAAAAGCACAACCACAAGATAGCCCAATACAATTTTGGAGCGTATCGTAAATCTTCTCGTTTTAGACAACGTGAAACCCTCCAAATATAGACGAATGCTGAATCATTGCATGAAATCTGTTGCATTAGTATTTTATATGTATAGATATCAGCTGACAAGCAAAATATGCGATGACATAAGAAAAACGACCTGCTTTGCAGGCCGCTTTTCCGGGACTTTATTCATAAATATTTATAATTGTCACACGTAGGGGTTGAAAATCGGTTTAGGCCTTTGGCGCAATCATCTTAGCCGGGTCTACATATTGATCGAATTGTTCCTCTGTAAGAAGTCCGGTTTGTAACGCAGCTTCCTTCAGGGACAAACCTTCTTTATGTGCAAGCTTTGCAATTTTAGCCGCATTCTCATATCCAATATGAGGATTGAGTGCAGTGACCAGCATAAGCGAGTTATCCAGATTGTGTTTGATCTGATCCAGATTCGGCTCAATACCTACAGCACATTTGTCATTAAATGCAACGATGGAGTCAGCAAGCAACTGTACAGACTGCAGGAAGTTATAAATGATGACAGGCTTAAATACATTCAGTTCAAAATTACCTTGGCTCGCCGCGAATCCAATCGCCGCATCGTTACCCATCACTTGTGTCACAACCATCGTGATCGCTTCGCTCTGTGTCGGGTTCACTTTACCTGGCATTATCGAGCTGCCCGGCTCGTTCTCAGGGATACGAATCTCACCGAGACCGCTGCGTGGACCGCTTGCGAGCCAGCGTACGTCATTGGCAATTTTCATCATATCTGCTGCAAGCGCTTTTACTGCACCGTGGGCATATACGACTTCGTCATGGCTGGTCAGAGCATGGAATTTGTTCGGCGCAGATACGAAATCTTTGCCTGTATGTTTACCGATCTCTTTGGCTGTGAGGTCACCAAAGTCAGGGTGTGCGTTAATTCCGGTTCCTACAGCCGTACCACCAATTGCAAGCTCCTTCATGTACTCTACGCTCTCGCGGATCATGCGTTCACTCTTACCGAGCATGGCTTCCCAGCCGCTAATCTCTTGCCCGAGCGTAATTGGTGTTGCATCCTGAAGGTGAGTACGTCCAATTTTGATGATATCCTTAAACGCTTCCACTTTTTCCGCAAAAGTTGCTTTCAACACCGCAATCGCTGGCAACAACTGATCTTCCACCGCAAGAACGCCCGCTACATGCAGCGCTGTTGGGAAGGTGTCGTTAGAGCTTTGCGACATATTAACATCATCATTCGGATGCAGGCGCTCTTCTTTGCCTTTTTGCTCCAGCAACTGGTTACCCAGGTTGGCAATGACTTCATTCACGTTCATGTTGGATTGAGTACCACTACCCGTCTGCCATACCACGAGTGGGAAGTGATCATCAATACGTCCTGCAATAATTTCGTCGGCCGCATAAGCAATCGCATCTGCTTTCGCCGCTGATAATTTGCCTAATTTATGATTAGTAGCCGCAGCACTTTTCTTCAAAATGGCGAGAGCACGCACCAATTCCATCGGCATATGCTCGCGTCCAATCGGGAAATTCTCCTTACTGCGCTGCGTCTGAGCGCCCCAAAGCCTGTCGGCTGGTACTTTCATTTCGCCTAACGTATCTCTCTCAATGCGGTATTCCACTTGCTTGTCCTCCTCCAAAATGTTGGTCTGGGTCTCTACAAAGCTTGTGTATCTCGTCATATTATACATGATTTACGAGCAGGTTTTCACCTTTTCGACAAAATTGTAAGCGTAGCGCAAAACGAACGGGTAGGAAGTGAGTTCAATCTATCACCGTTTTATTTTTGAGCAGCAATCGGATACAAACGGCTGGTCTGTTCATACAGTTCACCTGGTTGTAATCCAACGAGACCACTCTCTTCTGCGGAAATACCTTCCACGTTCGGGGCATTAACCAGATTCATCTGTGGTTCCGGACAGAAAAATTCATTGCAGGCATTGTTGTTCCAGATCATCCAATGTTTATAGGACGTGCCTACATCGTACACCAGTTTGTCTCCTGTGCGATGATCCGTAAGTTCCATGTAATTGCGCCCATTTTGCGGCTCAGCGGTATAGTGGTTATCCATCGCTGCAAAAAACGGACTAACTCCGCCCTGTTTAAGTTGCTCTTCCTCGGGTGTAAGCGGTTGAAATTGTCCAGTCGGCAACAAACGCTCGTTTAATTCACGGCGCTGACCAATCGTCACTTTGGCTGTATAATCCGAAGACTGGCTGTCCGGTGCAAAAGGAACTTTGATCGCTGTATGGAAAGCAAACAGGTTCGGCATATATTCTGTGCCCGTATTGTTCACAATTAACTGTTGTTGCAGACCATGGCTGCTCAATGAATAACGAAGCGTTACACTGAAGCTGAACGGCAGATATTTGTAAAAAGCATGGCCTTCTCCGATGCTTTGGCTGAGCGTGACATAACTCTCCAGATTATTAGAGCCATATCCCTCTACCGTCCACGCCACATCATGCAAAAATCCGTGCAAATGGTTGCCTGTCGCAGGTTCATTAATCGGCAGTTGATAGACTTTGCCATTCCAAGGGAAACGACCGTCTTCATATCGATTAGGAGGAGACAAAATCGGAATGCCATAGACGGCAGGAGCCGCCATAAATTCATCCATCTGATCCTGATCCGGCTCGCGCAGGTAGCTGTATCCTTTTTCCGTATCCCGAAAAGCCACCAGGTTCGCGCCAACGCTTGGAATCACCGCTGCTTCAAATGAACCAAAGCGCAGCCATACCGCAGGAATGCCGCCAAATTGTTCTTCAAACGCTGTATTCTGTTGTGTCATCGTTATATGTACCTCCTGCATACTAAGGTTATATTATACGGCTCGACTATATCATGATTGCCCCCAAAAGAACAATCTGAGATCGAGAACAAATTAAACATGCGAGCGCAAAACAAAAAGACAGCTGCTCGATCAGCTGCCTTGATCACTCTTTGTCGGTCTTCATCGCTCTTCAACTCACTCACGAGTAACGGTCTATGTTGTCTCATTCTACATACTTACCCTGCTTGGGTACCGTATCTTCTTCAAAATGCATGTCGAGATGCCGGAGGGATTCATGTAACATCTCTCCGCTTAACACGTGTCCATGCCCTGTCACAACCATCCTCGGCTCCAGTTGTCTGATGCTCTGAACCGATTCATGTGCTGCCTCCCAGTCCGTTGTAAAGTACGCAGGAGGGCCGTGTAACTGTTTGTCCTGAAGCAGAACACTCCAGAGCGACTCCTGTTTGACCGAGACAATCGCATCACCTGCAATCAGTAATCGATCTGCCTCGCGGAACAAGGATATATGCCCCGGTGTATGACCTGGCGTATGAATCCAGTTCCAATCCTTTGCACCGGGCACCGTATGATTTTGGGGTAGACTAAATACCCGATCATCCAGATTAATCGCTTCGTTCGGATACGTAAATGACAACTGGGCCATCAGGCCTCCACCCACGGAAGGGTCTGCCGGAGGATAATTTTTCAAACCTGTGAGATAGGGTATTTCAAGTGGATGTGCGTACACCGGCACTCCCCAGAATTGCTCCAGTTCAATTACCGTTCCCACATGATCAAAATGACCATGCGTTAAAATAATGGCAGACGGCGGACCTTGAAAACGCTCGGTTGCCACATCAACAATGTGATTCGTGAATTTTGACATTCCTGTGTCCACAAGGACCCAGCTCCTGCTTCCCGGATTTCCAATGAACACGACATTCACAAAAAGGGTACGCAAGCTCAAAATATCAGGAGCAATTTCCTCAACGCTGGTCATTCCTGATGTAATCAGATTGTCAAATGCCATTCACGATTACCTCCCATCAGGCGAATTGTCTCTCTGGTTTAGTTCATCTCGTAGACTTCCCTTTTCTGGAACATCTATTCGGAATCTCAAAAATAAAAATAGACGGCGCACGCCCTCCTCAGGGCACACACCGTCTAGTATAGTCGGGTAACTTGGACAATAGAACAAGAACATTTACTTTACATTACATTAAGCGGGGTAAGCATCCAAGGCTGCATCCAGCAATTGATTGTATAAATCATCGTCATTTTCAAGCAACTCGTCCATTTTCAGCAGCTCTTCTTCGTCACCTGATTGTTCCGTGAAGTGCAGGCTGTAGTCCCAATCCTTGCCGTTCTTGCTCATAAACGTAATTTCATATACGGATTTATCACTATCTGTCTTAAACACCGTGCTTCCTACAAAACTTTTTTCATCCTCACGACGCATTGCTGCGCGAATAATTTCAATATTCACCTGTATACTCTCCTTTTAATCTTTCGTTTAAAGCCTCACTTCAATAAATCTTCGATTAAAACGTCCAAAAATCTCTCTTTTGGCGCTTTTCTCCAACTTTCTGGCAAAGCTGTTTGGTAATTATTATTGGTTAATTGTACAATATATATCGTAGCAACGTATACATTATTCAATGAAGGCCCTATGCTAAATCCTCATATAATTCAAAGAGGACTATAATAGACCGCCAGCTACGATATTCATATCACATTGGAGGAAAAAATAGCATGAACAATTTTGAATCAAATCTGCAACAATATGCTGAACTGGCTGTCAAAGTAGGTGTCAATGTCCACCCTGGCCAGACGTTAGTCGTAAATGCGCCAATCACGGCAGCTCATTTTGTACGATTGATCGTTAAGGCTGCGTACAACGCGGGTGCAAAACTGGTCAAAGTCAACTGGAGTGACGAGACGGTAACCCGCCTTCACTATGATCTAGCGCCGGATGAGGCATTCTCGATCGAACCCAAATGGTTTGCAGCTGAGATGACCGAACTTGTTGAAGAAGGTGCGGCTATCCTGCATGTCATCGCGGAAAATCCGGATCTGCTGAACGGAGTTGCACAGGAGCGCATCGTAACCAGCCAGAAAGTTCGCGGTAAAGCGCTGGAGAAATATCGTGCCTATCAAATGGCTGATAAGTTCAGCTGGTCCATCGTAGCTGTCCCTTCCCCTGAATGGGCTGCTAAAGTATTCCCGGATCTGCCTGAAGCGCAGCAAGTAGACCGTCTGTGGGATGTTATTTTCAAAACGGTACGAATTGGTGAAAAGGATGCTGTCGCTGAATGGAAAACTCACCTGCAAAATCTTGACTCCCGCGCAGATCTGCTGAACAGCAAAAAATATAAAAAACTTCACTACACCGCGCCAGGCACGGACTTGACGATCGAACTTCCCGAAGGTCACATCTGGGTATCCGGGGGCAGTGTAAACGAGCAAGGACATGTGTTTATTGCCAATATGCCTACAGAGGAAGTATTTACTGCACCGCTGAAAACCGGTGTGAACGGTACTGTTCGCAGCACAAAACCGCTTAGTTACGGTGGCAATCTGATTGACGGCTTCTCCCTCACATTTGAGAATGGACGCATTGTTGATTACACAGCTGAACAAGGGCTTGATGCACTAAAAAACCTTGTCGAAATGGATGAAGGCGCACATTATCTGGGTGAGGTTGCCCTTGTTCCACATCAATCTCCTATTTCGGACACAAACATATTGTTCTACAATACATTATTTGATGAGAATGCATCCAATCACTTGGCGATCGGAAATGCGTACGCTTTCTGTCTGGAAGGCGGCAAAACGATGTCCAAGGAAGAGTTGATCGAACATGGCATGAACTCCAGTCTGACGCATGTTGATTTCATGATCGGTTCCGGTGAGATGAACATCAACGGTGTAACTTCGGAAGGTGCGGAAGAACCGATCTTCGTAAATGGAAACTGGGCATTCTAATTAGCTCCATGCATAGAGAGGAGATTTCTCCTCTCTTTTCCTGTGTCTGAATTGTACTCACATTTAAGGGTTATGGAGGGACATTCGATGTTAAGTTTTGAACAAAAGCTGGATCGGTACGCTGAACTCGCTGTCAAAGTGGGGGCAAATGTGCAAACGGGGCAGATTTTTGTTATCAATGCCATGATTGACGCAGCACCACTTGTGCAACTACTGGTACGCAAAGGATATGAAGCCGGAGCCAAACAAGTTATCGTTAAATACTCCGATGAAACGGTCAACCGTCTTCGCTTTGAAATGGCTCCTGAGGAGTCCTTCGATGAACTTCCAAAGTGGCATGCGGCAGAGATGGAGGAACTCGCGGAGAATAATGCTGTTATTCTGACGATTCTATCTTCCAGCCCTGATCTGATGAAAGGCATTGATCCGTCTAGAATCTCGGCGAATCAGCGTTCCTTTGGTCAGGCGATGGCTAAATATCGTCAGTATCTGCAAGCTGATAAGATGAGCTGGACTGGCATTGCTTGCCCTTCAGCAGATTGGGCGGCCAAGGTATTCCCTGATCTCCCTCAAGCAGAACAGATGAATCAGCTCTGGGATGCGATATTTGCCGCGGTTCGCGCGGATGTTGAAGATCCGATTGCTGCGTGGGAACAACATATCGAACGACTGGAATCACGAGCCGTAGCGCTCAACAACAAAAAGTACCATGCACTGCATTACACCTCCCCGGGCACAGATCTCACGATAGAGCTTCCTGAAGGGCATATTTGGGCTCAGGCTGGCAGCGTAAACGAGCGAGGCACCCCTTTTGTAGCCAATATTCCTACGGAAGAAGTGTACACCGCTCCAGCAAAATACGGTGTGAACGGCACAGTGACGAGTACCAAACCGCTAAGTTACGGCGGTAGCATCATTGACCGGTTTACTCTCACATTTGAGAAGGGACGGATTGTGGACTTTCATGCAGAGGAAGGTCACGAAACGTTGGAACGTCTCATCTCCATGGATGAAGGTTCTCATTACCTTGGCGAAGTTGCGCTTGTACCGTTCCACTCTCCAATCTCGGAAAGCGGCATTCTGTATTATACAACGCTATATGATGAGAACGCTTCCTGTCATCTGGCAATCGGCAGCTCCTATGCTTCCAATATCGAAGGAGGCAAAACGATGTCTCCCGAGGAGCTTGCGGAACGCGGTATGAACTCCAGTATCACTCATGTTGATTTCATGATGGGTTCTCCCGAGACAGACATCTATGGCATTACAGCGAGTGGTGATCGTGAACCGATTTTCCTGAAAGGAAATTGGGCGTTTTAAAAAACTTGTGTGTAACGGCGATTTCAAAGTTTTAAATCAGCGTTACTTTAAATTAAACAGGCGATTTTGCTGTCATGGATTCCATGGTTTGCAAGATCGTCTGTTTTTTCTTTTTCAGCAAACGTCAAACAGGGTCAGAACTCCTTCTTTTCAGTACTTTAATCAGGTCTATCGGACATTGTAACGTTTCCATAATCTGTTGTAAAATGTAATGATACCAATGTTTGTGGACTGTTGACCAGAAAGGAGAACACCATGGCCAATCGGCTCCAGCTTTTACTCGCTTCAGATTTTCATCAATTAGGACCTGTACTTCAGGAAGAAGTCTATTATGAATACTATAATATGGTGTATGGATTAATCGTATATATCATCAAGGAACGTGCAGCGGCAGAAGATATTATTCAGGAAGCCTTTATTAAAATCATTAAAAATAAGCCCCTCTTCGAAGATGAGGTTAAACTTAAAGCCTGGCTCAAAGTAGTCACCCGGAATACCGCAATAAATTATTTGAGAAAAAATAAAAATAACCGTAACCAACTGGACTCGGACAATGTCTTTATAGATATAGAGACCATGAACCAGACGGCAGTCTCGGTGGAAAGCATGGTGGAGACACAGATGATGCAGGAGTCTATCGAGCATTATCTCTCCCAGTTGAAACCAGAATATCGCGTACTCGTTGAGTTACGGTGGAAAGAAGGCTTTTCTTATCGGGAAATCGCTGAGTTGTTGAACACGACTGAAGACATTGTTAAACAGCGTTTATTCCGGGCACGTGGCAGTATCAAGAAGAAATTACATAAGGAATGGGGTGGAAGCATTGAGCAAAGGCAAGCTAAATAAGCTTGAACAGCCATTGGATTCAGGTCTGGAAGACGAATATTTTGATGCGGCGTTTGAGCAGGCGTTTGATGAAGCTTTCCGGCATGCTGCCTCCGCCCCTTCTGCCTCCCGTACGGAATCCATGCATCATTCTTGGCAAAAGGTTCAAAAGGAGATCGAAAGAATTGGCGCACGTAAACGTAAAATGCGCACGTTTAAACTTTCAGGCATCGTAGCAGCGTCCGTAACCATTGGAGCGGTCCTATTCAGTCTGCCCTCGGGAACACAAGCCGTATCTCCTATTGTTCAATCGATCAAGAATTGGAGTAATGGCATGAAATCGATCATAGTTGAGGATAAGTCTGTCAATCTGAGTCCTGATCCCTCTACCGCCAAAACACCTCCTCCACCGGACCGTGAATCCAGCTTCGTTTCTCCGCATGAGGCTGCAAGCGCTCCTGCCTTCGAGCTCAGTAGTCACGTTTTCCGTTCAGTAGCTGTAACAGAAGAGATTGCTCGGGATGGATTTGTGGGAGAATTTATATTATCCAAGGCAATCCCTGCCCGGTTTAATAAGGTGAAATATGAACTCATGCTGGATACCGATAATCCGGTCAATCCTGATGACTATTACGAGTCCGAGGTGCTGAGGGTGAGATACTCCATCCAGGGCAAAAGTGATACGGACGAACTTATACAGTTTGATTATGAGTATATTAAGCCTGGACAGTCGATTGAGAGAACCCCGCTACAGAAAAGTGAAGCTGTGAAGCTCATCGATGGCAGCGAGGCGCTGGTATATGTAGGCCCACCATTTAATTCCATTCAGTGGATGACAGGTTCACTCAGCATGAGTCTGTTCGGATCAGTGACTGAAGAGGAAATGATCGCCATCGCCAATGATTTTCTGGAGCAGAACTCTCCTGCAAAATCAAATTAAATTAAAATAATACACTAGGTGAAGTGTATGTAGACTGATCGGATGTCGTTCCATCATTAGCTGTGTGAACACTAACGAGACGATAATAATAACCGGTAGTGATCTCCCAATCCGAATTGGATCGAAGTACATTTGTTTTGGTATCCGTTGAGGAGTTACCTGCAAAAGTTACCCAGGCCGTTCCAGTCCAGCGCTCCAAACGATAATTAACAGACAATGTCTTCATCTCTTTGTATGTCAATGTTACTGTCTTTGCGAGTGCATGAAGACCATCTCCACGTGTTAACGAATTTGTGGCCTCATAGATATGTACGGGTTTGGAAGCTCGTGATTGAACCGTGTATGCCTGATATTCGAGTGGCGGCGGAGCCGTTCGCGCTCCCGACGTCACGTTGATGATCGGACTTGCAACTGCGGACGATTCTGTAGGCAGAACAAGAATAACTGGCGCACTCAAAGCCAGAATCAGACTTACTTTCAAGATTGGCGTACAGCATATTTCTCTACATCGTTTAAGCATCTTCATTCCTCCCCAGCCTTGTTTTAATTTTTGGTGTAATCTATTAAACGGACGGAATGGATAACTGGTTTCAAAAAAATAAGGACGCCCGATTGTTCAATCGGCAGCGTCCTTTAATCATTTTCCAGATTAATAAAAACGGTGAAACCTAAATTAATCCATCTCGTATGATGAAGAATAGGCTTTTTCGGCGGAATCCATGCTCATTAAAACATCATCGTCTGATTACCTGATTCGAACGATTTGTTTATTCTCTATAGTATATACCTGATCAGCGACGTTCTCGACTAAACGGGTATCATGCGAGATGAAAACAATCGTGCCTGCATAACTTTTCATCAAATGCTCCAACGCTTCCATTGCAGGAAGATCAAGAAAATTACTCGGTTCGTCCATAAGCAAAATATTGTATCGGCCAAGAAGCACTTTCGCCAGCTGCAACTTCATGATCTCGCCGCCGCTTAATACCGCCAACGGCTTGCGCACATCATGCTGAGAAAATCCGAGAGATGCTAATACAGCTCGAATCTCCGACACCTGATAGTCACAGTTCTCCTGCATGAATTCCATGACGACCTGATGGCGGTCAAGTGTGTATGCATGTTGTGCAAGATAACCGATCTCTGCCCTAGGCGATATGATGATGCCCTGTTCACGGTTTAAGATCATGTTAAGCAACGTAGTTTTCCCTGCACCGTTCGCACCTGTCAGCGCGATCTTACCCCCAAGAGGAAATTGAAAAGATACGTCTTCCAAAATGACTGCATCACCAAATGTTTTATTCATCTCTTTTCCTATAATCGGAAATGGATTGTGAAGTCCTAACGCTTGACTCTGACGAAGGTGAATCGTACGATTCACCTCCGGTGCTTGGACATCACCCAACGCTTCAATGCGCTGTTCCATATTTTTGGCGGCTTGATGAAGTTTCTTCTGTTTACTCCCCACAGATTTCTGATGAGCAAGTCGCCCACCGTGATCAGAGTTATTTTTCCTTGCAGCCCCTTTCTCTTTCTGATCAATTTTCCGAGCCTGATTCCTTTTTTCAGACATCGCTTTTTCCAGTCGTTCTCGTTCATTCACATATTGCTGATACTGGATTTCCTGCTTTTTCTGAGTTTCATTCTTCTGCGCCAAGTAATCGGAATATCCACCCCAATACTCGGTAATCTTCCCATCCTTCAGTTCCCAAATTTTATCAACCACCTGATCAAGAAAATACCGATCATGACTGATAACCAGCAACGCTCCCGTATAAAAAGAGAGCTGATGAATCAAGAAATGGATTCCTTCTGAATCGAGATGGCTCGTGGGTTCATCTGCAAAAATACCGTGCACTGAACTGGACAAAGCCTTAGCAATTTTCAGTCTTGTTTCCTGTCCGCCGCTCATCTGATCAGCATCTATGCGGTTTATTCCTAGCTTACCCGCTAATGCATAATCCACTTCCCCCTGATCTCCGCCCTGCTCCATCTGCGGGATATAAGCAAAACTGCCGTTTCTCACCACTTTCCCATACGATTCGGGCATTTCACCTAGCAATACTCTTAACAACGTACTTTTACCTGCTCCATTGGCTCCAACCAGGCCAATTCGGTCGTATTCGTAAAGCTCCAAATGTTCAATATCTAATACTTCACGGCCTGAATATTCCACTACAATCTCTTTTGCTTTAATTAACAAACTCATTATAGGTTCCTCCTTCAAAAATCGCAGTTTTCACGCTCGCAGGATGACCTGCGATTTAAGAAGGGGATTATATAAAGAAATACCAATGCATATATCTCATGAGCCTTCTCTCCTTTTTTTGTTACGCATTTGGGATGTAATAAAAAATGCAGATCCAAGCCCACCGTGGACTTAAATCTGCATTACTCACGTGTAGAAGACACTTCGAATCAGCATAGCACAAATAAGCTACCTCATTCGAAACCTATGTCTCACCATACGTAAAATAAGCAAATCAAAAAAGCCCACGATTGTGGAAAAATCCGCTTTTTTGACCTGCTTATCGAAGACGCATGGAATGAGTCATAGGAACGAGCCTCCTCTTCTTTAATTGAATTGAATATTACCATGAGGTTCTTCATGCGTCAACCTGGAACAAAAACTTGTTCGAAAGCGATCAAAAAAGCCGCTAAATAGTAGCGGCTTACAAGTAAAGAACCTTTTGAACACTTTAAAGATACGTCGATATACTCAAAACATGGACTTCATGCTCACCGAGAAGCTACGCGCCCTCTTCTTCAACCAGCATTTCAAGCTTCATCACATGAACACGTGAGATTCGCTTGTGTTCTGTCTCCTCAATAATAAACAAATATCCATCATGTTCAACGGATTGCCCCACTTCAGGCGGAATCGCATCCACTCTGGAATATAACCAGCCGCCAATCGTATCATAATCCGTTCGATCCATCTCGATGCCGAATCGTTCACCAACTTCTTCAATCAGCATTAATCCGTCAATCGAGTATTCCATGTCATTCACTTGTTCAATGGTCGGACGCTCCTGATCGAATTCATCCTGAATCTCACCAACAATCTCTTCCATGATATCTTCAAGCGTGACCATACCGGAGGTTCCTCCGTATTCATCGATCAGAACAGCAATTTGTGTTTTGCTCCGCTGCATACGCTTGAGTAGATCACTAATTAACGTTGTGTCAGGCACAGCCAGAATCGGACGAATGACAGATATGGTGTCTGTTAACTGTGATCGCATCAGATCCTTAATGTGAATAAAGCCGATAATATGGTCCTTGTCTCCGTTATATACCGGATACCGGGTACGCATGCTTTCACTCGCAATCTCCATATTTTCCAGCATGGACTGATTGGCGTTGAGACAGATCATTTCCGTCCGCGGAATCATGATTTCACGGGCGGTTGTATCCGTAAAATCAAATATATTATCAACAAGTGCTAATTCAGTGTTATCAATTAAACCGCTCTTATTGCTTTCTTTCATGAGAATTCGTATTTCATCTTCACTATGCGCTTCGTCCAGTTCTGACGCAGGTGCCATCCGAAACAGTCTGAGCAAGGCATTCGCCATGCCGTTCAGCACCCAGATGAACGGATACATCAATTTGTAAAAGAACGTCAGCAGTGCCGCAGACCACAGTGTAATGGCCTCTGACTTGCGAATGGCCATCGTTTTGGGAGCCAGTTCACCCAGGACAATATGCAAAATCGTAATAATGACAAAGGCAATGACAATCGAAATGCCATGCACATATACCGGACCCAGTCCAAATGCCGTGAATACAGGCTCCAACAGTCGTGCAATGACGGGCTCTCCCAGCCATCCGAGTCCAAGTGAAGCCAAAGTAATGCCGAGCTGGCAAGCCGACAGATAAGCGTCCATATTACGTATAATGTTTGACGCGTATTTGGCATTTCGATTACCCGCTTCGACCAAAGCCTCAATTCGGCTGCTCCGCACCTTCACCATCGCAAATTCTGCCGAGACAAAGAAACCATTCATTAATACCAGTAAACCAATTAAAATCAAACTCATAATACTCGGTAAGGGGTCACTCAAATGTTCTTCCTATTTGCCGTGATTGTTCGGCAAATAGGTCCACCTCCTTCGAAAATGTAGGATATTAGCCATTCTGCCGTTCATATGCAATTTCAACTTCCCAATGCTTCCACCTCCTGCTGTTTGCGCCATAATAACATGGATATACTTCTTTTATTATATAATTCTACACTACACAGTCAATCCGTGTCCTATGACACCTAAAAGGCCAAATCGACACAATTCGTTTACAAAAGTAGCGATTTCACTGTTTTATTTACATTTACTAAACAAAAGAAAAAGGAAAACAGACTCTCATCGTCCAGTTCTCCCTCAACATGTTTGATATGACCTATCTCTTTGATTTCATACTTTCGATTTCACCTTGCCTCACATGCAACCCGCCCACCCAATATTCATCCTCTCTCAAACTACTCCAGTCGATTTCACCATTCAACGTCTGTACGCCCAGTTCCGTCAACGACATCACAGCATCATGAAATGCCTGATCATGCTGATTGAACATCGGAAAACTTGTCGCTCCTGTCATTCGAATGAGTGCATAGGGCCCTTCCGACATCCTTTTCAGATGAGCCCAGTATTCCAGATCACCCATACCGAGCACATGCAACTTGTCTCCTACCTTACGAAACAGGTCATGCGGACGATGAATACCCGATCTGATGGTTTCCAATGTTGTCTGTTCAATACTCCCCAAGCCATTGGTTACGGAAGGCAACCTGGACAGATGCGCCTCGAATGCAACTTTTGCAAATGGGAGTTCATTCATTCCGGACTTCAAGTATTCTTGATGCAACCGAATGTCAGATGAGCTGTACGCTTCCCAGAACTGTTTACCTGCCTGGAGTTCCTGTTTTTCAATGACATGCCAGTTGCCTGACAAACTTCCGATCTGCTTGGGAGTAAGCTGTCCCAGTCCTCTGAAATGCTCTACCTCGGGATACGAATCGATGCAAAGGAGATTCAGACGTATATTCTGTAGATCTTGTCCGCTAAAATAATGCAGCAAATAGGATAACATGGTTTGATCATAAAGGTCATACTCGAACCATAACACAATCTCTTGAAACTGCTGCAACGAACGAAGCTTCTCTTCTAATGCCTCAATATGCAGATACACCTTCTGAGGTATGCCCAGTTCTTCTTCCAATACAACAGCACGATGCTGACGTGCGCTTCTGTCTGCCATAGCTGTAGTTACAGGGCCATACGTGTACAATTCCCTCCAAACCAGAATCTCTCCTTGTATACCGCTCTCGCGCAAGCGATTGGCCGCATGATCCCCATTCATGATATGCAACATGCTTTTTCCTCCTTCATGAAGTTCATTGAACACGGATGCCAGATTTCGTATGGGCAGTGAACGCTTGAGTTTCGTTCGGGCATCAAACAGCCTTTTCTTTAATGCAGATACATTCACATCAAGAAAGTCCGATATTTCTTTGAGCGTGTAGCCTTGAAAGTAAAACAGATCAACTACAACTTGCATCGATGATGGCAGTTGGGCAATTGAACTGCGCAGCGTCTCCTGCAGCTCCTTCTGCATCGCCTGAGCTTCTGGATCACAGGTCTGATCTTCTTCACGGAATACAGTCTCTACTTCTTGTATGGGAACCACCGAATGCCGCTTGCGTCTGAGCCAGCGATAACATTGCCTTTCTACAATGATTTTGAACCATCCCGGAAAAGCTTCCGGCTTCTCCAATTTGGACAGATTGGCAAATGCTTCGGTAAACGCCTCCTGTACAACATCTTCTGCGCCATACGCATCCTGTAAGTGCTGATAGGCCACGGCAAGTGCCATTCCGCGAAAATGATTCACCAGTTGCTTATAAGCTTCCGGCTCTCCCTTTACTGCTCCTTCAATCCATGATTTCAATACCGCGGACTCCCTTCATCTGTCGTTCATTGCTGCCTGAATTTGTATATCTATTGCTTCACTTTTGTGTTCTCATATGTAAGTGCCTTGAACTATTGATTAGGTTACTTTATTTTCGACTACAAATGCAAAAGCTGCCCTGTCTGCAGATGTGCACTGCATTCAGGACAGCCCAAACTACCTTATGTGTTGTATAAAATGTTATATTGATGAAGGATTAACGTCTGCTTGGTGCTTGCGGATAGTTGCCAACAACGCCCGGATATTGATACAGCAGCGGCTCATCAAACGTTGCATAGTCGAAGTTAACCATCAGCAACATGATTCTTCTACCGGTTTTAGGATCACTGATAATGATGTGGTCACGTCCAGCTGCTTCGATAATCCCTTGGAAAATACGAGCATTCCATTCTTTGTTTCCTTCGTATGTCATATAGAATGTACCGAATTTACCCAGGTTCAAACGCAAAATATTTTCAATGTACGATTGCTCAAACTGCGGAGCTGTAGTCGAAACGACCGTTCCTGACGGTGTCATTGGGCTTCCGCTGGATACGAGTGGCGGTACGCTGGTGGAGCTAGGAGATACCATGCCAGGTGATACCATGCCAGGTGTTGGTGCCATCGACGGCATGCCATTACCGACTTTGTAAGATGTTCCCTGAACTTGAGAATTCGCTTGTGCCCCTAATACCGAATTTGCTTGTGCTCCCAATACGGAATTGGCTTGCTGACCCATAGTTTGAGTTGGTTGATAAGGTGTGTTAATCACGATAATTCCTCCCTGAATATGAAAATTGGTAATGGATTAATAGACGTCCGGACAGTCTTCACCTGTTGGACTAAAGAAACAATGCGCCTTGAAACGTCCCGTGTTGGGCTGGTTATACCACGTCGCCGGGCAATCTCCAACCGGCCTGAAAAACCATAATGAGTTACTTGCTGGCCAGAAACGTTCCCCGTTAATGACCCGTTGTGCCAGCCGAATCTCGGATTGTCTAGCACGCTGGTAGAAGTATCCCTTCTGCGTGGATTCAAAGCCCCCCGGATTCTGAAAGACCATGCGGTTCATATCACGAATGTCGCCAAAATCCAGACAGTCTGCCAGCACACGATTCACGCCAACATTGCCTACCAGCAACATGCCTTGATCCCCATCACCCTCGGCCTCTGCCCTCATCAGTCTCGCCAAGAGCTTGACGTCTTCCGAGTTGGTCTTAATTACTGCCATCGCCTGTTCCCTCCCTTGTAGCAGCTGTTCATCACCGTACATCGTATTGTGCAGGAGCCTATTCGGTGACACTATTCCAGATTTTTTCCATAAAAAAAGACCGGAACCTCACGCAAGGTGAAGTCCCAAAGCCTTTTTCTAACACAAATTAATTTTGCTATGCTTCTGAATACCGTTAAGGTTTGGCTTCAATCCAGTAATCATAGGCATGGACCAGATTGCCTTTGTAGGCCTTGTATTTAGAGAGCAGGTCTGGCAGTTTGCTCAGCTGACTCTCCATATCCTCGGCTCCTTTTTCGTGAAATGAAATATGTGTACCTTCAAAATTTTCTTTCATTTCGACGGAAATGAGCAGTGATTTACCGAGACGGTCTGCTATTTCCATTTCCTGACTCACAACTGCAGCGATCCCGTTGGAGCCTTCTGCGGTGTTACGGAATGCCATTAGAGACACATGATCAAGCGTATCAATCATGAACTCGGTCACAGAGATATCCTTGCCTGGCAGCGGGTAGGTATCCAGCCACACCGCAAGATCCGCACTGGTTTCAAGGTTACTGTCCTTCTTCGTTTCTTCTTGGAAATAGGCGATATTCGATGCCCACTCGGTCAGCAGTGTATTTCGGTTCGCCTCCCATTCGGGCAGCGTATACGGCTCGATATCCAGATGGATGCCCTCGAACCGCTCGTCCGGTTCCACTTCAGCATTATAGTTTTTCACATAATCGATCAGCCGTTTGATCCGAGGACGATTCTCCTTTTTGCCCCAGATCGGATGTCCACCCATCGCATGAACTTCGATTCCCTGGGCTTTCGCTCTTTTCACAAAACTGCGGTAACTGGAGTAGGGCTGATCCAGATCAAGCCGCACGTATAACCAGTTGATCTTTTGCTGCTTGGAAAAAGCCAGAATGTGATCGCCGCCATCGTCCGTCACTTGTGAAGCCTCCCAGATATAGGTGCCGCGAATTTCAGGTGCACTTGCAGGCGGGTTTACTGGTTTTTCTGGTAGTGGCGGTTCTTCTGGCTCCAGTTTCCCCCAATACGTCAAATCATGTACAGCTGAACCGGCATAGGACTTATGTTCCCGGAATGCAGTTGCAACCTCTTGGAGTGCGTTCTCCAGCTGTGCGGAGCCTTTGCCAGCAAAACTGGTAAACTCTTCACCAGGCATCGGCTTGGTGTTTACTCCCACGGTAACGCTAGTCCCGCTCTTGTCTGCCCACTGCATCTCCTGTTCAATTAAACGAATAATGCCGTTACTTCCTTGTGCATTATCCCGGTAAGCAAGCAGGGTCACATGGTCTACATTTTGAATAAACCAGTGTGACAATGCTTCGTTATCTGCATCATCAATTATACGATCGCCTTTGACCGTGTATGAATCGAGCCAGAAAGGCAGATCGACATGCACCGCTGTTCCGCCATCCTGTTTGGCCTGATTTAGAACCATTTTCATATTACTGATCCAGGATTGCACTAAGGGTTTGGCGTCTTCCTTCCATGCAGGCAGCACGTATGGTTTAACATCCAGATGGATTGCATCAAAGCGTTCGCCAGTTTCCACAGCCTGATTGTAATCCTGTACCCATGAAGTGAATCGAACCATAGGGCCCTCGCGTCCTTGAACACCCCAGGAGGGATCGCCGCCCAATGCCTCAATAGCAATACCTTCACGACCCGCTTTGGCAATAAATGCTCGATACACCTCTTTGGATATGGTCATGTCCACGTTTACATACAGTCGGTTAATCTTATGTTTAGCTGCATTCTCCAGCAGCTCATCTCCTGCACTCTTAACAGACTGTGCCTGCCATACCCAGGCTGCTCGTATATCCACATCTTCTGCTGTAGCAGGTGACTTGATCCCGATCATTATCATTCCTCCGATCAGTAATAACAGCCAAAACACTTTCCGGGACGTTTTCCCGAACATACACTCCCTCCATTCCTGTTCTGTTGTAAAATCACATTCA
Organism: Paenibacillus sp. 4624; assembly: GCF_050435065.1. Classification (NCBI taxonomy): domain Bacteria; kingdom Bacillati; phylum Bacillota; class Bacilli; order Caryophanales; family Paenibacillaceae; genus Paenibacillus; species Paenibacillus sp. 4624. The sequence goes on along the minus strand of NZ_JBNDJR010000003.1, from coordinate 466,768 downwards.
TTATAGCAACCGACTTATCAAAAACAAATAAGCCCAAGTGCTTAACTTGGGCTTATTTCAGCTTCCACTAGCTTCGAAAGACCGGCTTCGGGTCGACGTCCCGGTTCTAGTCCTCATATATCATTTTTCGAGTCATGCCACCGTCAACTACGAGATTAGTCCCTGTGACAAAGGTATTAGCAGGGTCGGACAAATACAGACAGGCCCTTGAAATATCCGATGGCACGCCAACCCGGCCGGATGGATGTTGCTCATGGTCTTCTGCTTTAAGTTTGGACACGTCTCCAGTCTCAATCCAGCCGGGACTGATACAATTGACCCGAATTTGGTCTTTACCGAGTGAGACTGCCATCGCATGTGTCAGCGCTGTAATTGCACCTTTCGATGCGGCATATGCCTCGCTATTCGGCTCAGACATTCGTGCACGAGTCGAAGCCATATTTACGATGGCGCCGCCATGTTCATTTTTTTTCATATGCCGGGCCGCTTCCCGACTTGCCAGAAAACAGCTCCTCACATTTGTATTGAGCACATCGTCCCATTCGTCCACTGTTAGCTCATAGGGCGATTTCCACCTAGACACTCCAGCGTTATTCACCAGTACGTCAACCTGCTTGAACTCTTTCACTGTGGTATCGAATAACTGCTGAATATCTTGCTCCTTCCGCACATCACACTGCACAAAGATAGCTTCGCCGCCCTCATTGCGTATCGAAGCCGCCGCCGCCGCTCCCTCGGCTTCCTGAACATCGGCAAGCACGACTTTAGCCCCGGCAACCGCATAAGCTTCTGCCACACTTCGTCCAATTCCCTGAGCAGCTCCCGTGACAACAACAACCTGATCTGTAAGTGACATGACCATATTCCTCCTCTGATAAGACCTCTGTGTTTAATATAGTTGTTTGTTCAGTCTGGTTATGGCTATAGTTTATTACATTACTTATCGATTTCCATTAGCCCCATACCTATATACAAACACGATCTTCCTTTAAGAAACGCTTGTCCAGCAAACGATGGAAAAAAGCTCGCGTCATCAGGCGCAAGCGGTTCAATGTGAAGCACAGAGATTTGGAAACCTCGCTGGATTGGCAGCATCTATTCGTTTAATTATGCCAATTGGGTGATGACCAGATGCGCCGATACAGGTCTGGTTCCGCCTGCCAACGGAGTAATTGTCAATGCAGTAGCGTTACCTGCCGGATTTCGCACGGTGAGGATCGAATTAATGACGGTGGTCTGTACCAGAGCGATACCGACAATCTGAGAGGTTCCCGTTGCTCTCCCGACGACAGTAGCAGCCAAGTCTGCTCCATTGAGCGTTAGAATAAGCTGACCCGCTTCATCAATACTTACTTGGAATAAAATCTGGTACGTACCAATCGCTGCCAAATTGAATGAGCTGACACCTGTGCGTGCAATTGTAGTTCCACTTGTAGGGCCATCCTGTGGAAAGCTGACATCCGTACCCGGGGCAACTGTGGTCGCATTGTCAGGTGGCATCAGTGCAAAAAAGTCTGCGAAGCCCAGCACACCCCCGGTTGCTCCAGTGGCACCTGTCGCCCCAGTTGGACCTGCTGCTCCGGCGGCACCTGCCACACCTGTCGCCCCAGTTGGACCTGCTGCTCCGGCGGCCCCTGCCGCACCTGTCGCCCCAGTTGGACCTGCTGCTCCGGCTGCTCCCGCGGCACCTGTCGCTCCAGTTGGACCTGCTGCTCCGGCTGCTCCCGCGGCACCTGTCGCTCCAGTTGGACCTGCCGCTCCGGCGGCACCTGTCGCCCCAGTTGGACCTGGGACACCTTGGGGTCCGATTGCACCAGCGGGTCCTGGATTCCCTTGCGGGCCTTGAGGCCCCACACTGCCAGCTTCTCCTGGAATTCCTTGTGCCCCTGCGGGACCAGCAGGCCCTACAGGACCTTGGGCACCAACCGCGCCGGGAGGACCAGGCTGTCCTTGCGGACCTTGTGGTCCAGGTGGGCCACCCGCTGGTCCCGTTGGGCCGGTAGCTCCCTGAGTACCACGATTTCCCTGAATACCTTGAATTCCCGGTATACCCTGAAGGCCTTGCGCCCCTGTTGGCCCAATAACTGTAGGCGTCGAGATATTCACTTCAGGCGGAGGGCATTTTACCTGCACTATTTTTCTGATAATCTTCTTTCTGCGCCCATTTTTTTTGACTTTACATTTGACTTTACAAGGGTAGACAACTCCCTTTTTTTTCTTCCAACGTTTCTTCATTTCTGGATGACTCACCGTCTGGACACCTCCCTATAGACATAGTTTAACCTACGTATAAAGATGAACAGATGCGTGGACGATCAACCATTTCAATTAAAAATCTAGCGGATTTTTAGAAATGAAACAGACCATTGTACAGAGGAAGCCCATATGTTGGATATGATCTGGTCGTGACCAATAATGAAGGCGAGCCTGAGATATTCGATTATTTGCTAGAGTAAAAGGCTGGGCAAAACCCGGCCTCTCCTCATCAAACCGTACGTGAGGTTTTCCCTCATACGGCTTTCCGATGTTTGTCATTCATGGGCATGCAGATTACAATAGCGTTTTTAATTCATATTGACTGGCGATGTACTTCACCTCGGCTATTGAACCTATCCATTTTTTGCGTTGTCTCTTCTTCGCGTACCACCGGGTTAACCGTTGCAACATATACCAGTCCAGCTTCGCTAATCTCTTTTGGCTGTAGGAGCGGTAGACTTTGCCGTACAGAGCATGAAATTTACGCTTCTTGTTCTCCTTGGCCACATGACCTAGCTTTTCTTGGAGTTGTTGAACTTTTTCCTTTGGTGTTGTTAGCCGGTTGGCATTCACTCACTCGTACCTCCTCCAAAAGCATAAACAAAGCAGGGCTCCTTCCCTCCCCAAGGTTATGTTGTCCTTGGGTTCTTCGGTACTATGAGCCCCTCGGACTCCCTTCCCACAGACGTTTCACTTCGTCTTTTGGACTTATAGAGCGTCTCTTTACGGGGGTTAAAAAAAAATCCCGTGTGGGGGAGGGTCTCCCCAGTTCACTGCATCCTCTTTCAGACCATGCCGCTCCCTTTACGCCGGAGGATTCTTCGCTGTCGCTCCAAGTTCCAAACAGTTTCCTTGGCCTTCGTCGATATGAGCGCGACTCGGCTTCCTCTTGTCCCTCTTGCGAGGCCTTTTTGACGACGCGGCAGAATTCACTTGATGTTACAGCCTGGCATGTCGCTCGCCCTGTCTCTGACAGGTACTTTTGTCGATATGCTTTTACGCACAGATTTCGCCATACGCAAATATCCTAGCTACGCAGGGGCTTGGCCCCTCCTGCGACCGGACTTTCACCGGCTAGAAGATGCGTGCTTTGCTGGGCACGCCTCACAAAAAAAGCTCACGCCACTTGGGCGCAAGCTGCTCCATATTTCAACCTAATTTAACCTCGCAGACGTTCAGTGTACAGCCGATTCGTGCGTTCAAATCCAATATACCGGGTTCCCTTGAAGGAGAGCCGTCCTTCATCCCCCTCCGCACACATACCATATTCTTCGCCATTCACTTTGAATTCCAAGCGGTCACCGCTCTCTACTTCAAAAGTGACGTAATAGAACGTTCGTGCGGCAGTCGTGGTGCCGGATTCGGAAGGCGGCTGGCTCATCTTTACCCGTCTGCTGGTGATGCGAGAGTGTACAGTCAGCAGAGGCTCCGCATTGTTGCGCCCCCACCTCCATACTTCTTTGCCCATCGATAACAGCACGATACTCAGAATCAGGACAAATGCCAACGGAAAGACGGTTCCAAACAAATCAAACATCCAGGATGATTCAATGCCCATGTCTCTCCCCTCCGTTCATACTTCGGACAGCCAGAGTCTTGACCCGTCTTCTGTAATGTATATGCGGACGAACACAGAACTTGTTAACCTGATGAAATATTTAGATCGTATATCTTAGGCAGAAAACCGATTTTATTTTGAAAATACTTAGCAATCCTTTAACCTTTCTATAGGGTAATATATTACGCAGTTTTAGTTAGAGAATCAGGCTGCGGCTCAATCACAATATAGGAGTTACGGCTGAAAGGAAGCCATGTGTTCCATAACGACTCCAGTTCAGTTACACTCATCTTTCGATTGTACTGTGCTTCATCACAATTCCGCTTGAAATCCAGTGACTCTGCCAGATAAAAATGAGTTTCATCATACCCGACAACAGGCACAAAGTGCAAAAATCGCCGGTCCGAATGAACCCTGATGAACAAAATAACAGGTACGCCACGGCTAATCTGCCTCTTTAACGTAGTGACATTACCACGCAAATACGTTGCGGGGTACCCGAGTTTTTTGAAAAAAACAATTATCGCTTTTGGATAAAAGGTGCCATCCAGTAATTTGCGCGGATACCTCCGATACAGCTCATTTCCTTCTGACTCCATGCCGAAATGCCTTAACACATATGCACTGGAAAATGCCGCGCATTCGACGTTCTTCTGTACCTCTGTCTTATTCGGAGTCCGGATAAAGTATGTGGAGGGCACTTTGACACTGTATATATCATCCTTCTTCGGTAGGCTGTAATAGCGATAAATTAACCAGAAGACTATTAGCCATAAAAAAATATTGGATATCATGTCGAAACTTCCTCCTGCCAATCTCTGGAAAGTAAGCTGTAGGTCACAATGTTCTCATAATGATCATATAACCACTGAGCCTGTCTGGATGTGCCTTCGTTTATAAATCCGATCTTCTCAGGGATGGCTCTGCTTTTAAGGTTATTCTCTGCGCATTGAATCATAATTCGGTTTAACTTCAATTCATTAAATAAATATGTACTCAATTTTTGAATGGAGGTTGTAATGATGCCCTTCCCTTGAGACGATTCCGATAGGAAATATCCTATGCTCGTCGCTTTGTTTTTCCAATCGATATAGTGCAAACCCAGCATGCCCACCAACTCTTGGTTTAACCATATTCCTGCATCGAAACCATTTCTTTCTTCGTAGTTACGTGTCCACATTTCAATGACCGTATCCAAATCCTCAGGAGATTGTCGTTTATCAACCCACAACAGCCACTCTCTTAGAATCACCCGGTTCTCATCAATTAAGGAGTATAGTTCATCTCGATCTTGGTATTGTATCAGCTTTAACTGAATAGAATCATTGACTTGAAAAGGAAGCATGCAATCCCTCCAATCATCCATATATGTTACGTCCTGAATATTTTCGTAGTCCAGACATCCGAATTTTCTACCAGTTCGCTCTGACCCACTGCTCAATCTGTTTCGCAGCTTCCTCGGAAGACAGATCCGTAGTATCCACCGTCGGCATCGCCGGGTCAAAGGCCTTATCCGCATGCTGCAACAGCCAGTTCGCAAAATTACGATGATCTTCAATCGCATTTTCGTCCCAGCCCCGTGCTTGCAACCGTGTCTCACGCGTTGCATCATCACAGTGCAGGTTTATGTAAAGAATACGGTCAAATCGTTCGATATAGTTCGAGGATGCAATATTTTCGGGTACCATCGTGCCACATAAAATGGTGCCTCTTCCGCTTAACGAGATGCTATAAGCAACACGCAGCCAGTTCTCTTTGGCAATCTGCCAATCAACGTTGTCAATGATATCCATATCAAAGACATCAAATTCAGGCAATAGCTTGCGAACATGCGATGATACCGTTGTTTTTCCCGTACCGCTCGCACCTGTGATAACAAATAAAGGTAGTTTACTCATTAGAATAATCCTCCTGTTGTGTTTTATAAACTCTAATCTTGCTGAATATCTCTAGACTTCCATTCCGCCGCCCTTAATCCGTACATCACTCGGTGTAGAAATCTCCCATTCAAAAACTCATAATCTCGCAGCTCGCCTTCACGTTGAAAACCTAGCTTCTCAGGTATAGCACGACTTCTCCGATTTTCAGTTGCTGCACCAATCTCCACTTTATTCAAGCCAAGCTGCTCAAATGCATGCTCAATAAGTACGTTAACTGCTTTCGTGATAAGTCCATTTCCCTCGTATTCCTGGCCCAGCCAATAACCAATCTCAGCCTTCCTGTTTCCAAGGTCAATGTCACAATATCCAATCGAACCAGCCAGATCACCTTGAAACCAAATCCCTAACCAGTATCCTTCCTCCTGCGCATAGCGTAGACGGGTGCGTTTGATAAAACCTGCTGAATCTTCTTCAGTCAAAGTCATGTCTGGAATTCTGAGCCAGGCTCCGAGATGTTCCCGGTTTCGATCAATTAATCGAAATAACGCTGCTGCGTCATTGGATGTAAAAAGCGAAAGGTACGCTGTATCTGTTCTATCTAAGGCATGTTTAAACATAATCAATCCTCCCGGAGGTTTATTCTAAAGCCTCCTTAATCTGCTGCCAGCCAGCTTCAAATCTTAGATCGGTCTATATTCCCCTTGAAAATGGAATTGGTAGTCATTGCAGCCCTTCAACAATCTTGTGCGTCATTCGACTCGCAAAAGCAAAGTAACAACCACATGGAGCGAAGCAAACTAACCCTACAGAAGTTGCTTTTTTAAATCCATCCGTATGTACGTTTTGTCGTAACTTGAACCATCTTCATTATGGTAAACAGCATGCTTGGAGTAAGGTTCAGAGATGGCATGATAGCCGTGCTCCGAGATCAGCTTGATCATTTTGGGATTTTCAATAGGATCAACACTCACAAACATTTTGCTATAACCCAATTCTTTCGCACGTTCTTCTCTATACCGGATCAATGCTGACCCAGCACCTTGACCGCGATATATTTCCTTAACGTACAGATCACTTAATTTAGGAACCAGCTTTCCTTGTAATTTAAGAACAGCAAACCCCAGAATGGCGCGATCCTCATCATCGGTTTCAGCAACCGCTACGATGACTTCTTTTTTTTCCTGCTGTTCCATGTAGGACATGAATAACGGCTCGTTGTTACGAACAGAACAGAGTCCTGCGATGTCCCTAGCGACAGCTGTTCTTACAATATATTTCATGGCTTTGTACCTCCACATTCCGTTCACGACATTACTGACAAAGTCTCTCCAAAATAACAGCCACCCCGTCATTTTCATTCGTTTCTGTCATCTCTTTAGCTCTGCATTTCAAATCCTCAATGGCATTCCCCATCGCGACAGGCCAACCACATCGATCAAATAGACCGATATCATTTACATCGTCTCCAAACACCATCACCTCTTGCATTGCAACACCCTTGGCATCGCAGATCATAGAGACGGCATGTTCCTTGGAAGCATTTAGCGCCGAGACTTGCGTTAGTTCACCTTGATCGGTGACCAATATGTTCAACTTCCCTTCAAAGCGTTCTTGAAAAGCCAAACGGTCTAGATTTCCTGTGAAAAGGATCTTGGAAGCTTCTTGTTGTTTAAGTTCCATCAATGATCTGACAATCGGCTGTCCTTTTACTTTCATAATGGTCTCTGCATCATAGGGCTTCAAACTCATCCATACATCTCTCACTTCTAAACTAATGTCCAGATCCGGGTTACATGCCAAACAATAGTCTAGAACCTCAGCTGTTAACGCAGGTGTAATTCCAATATGATTGTGACTTCCAGTATGTCTGCAATTTGTATACGCGCCGTTGTAATACACAAATGAACCGATCTCCAGCAATTCTGCGGGCAAAAAAGCTTTCACTGCCCTCGGTGGACGCGCCGTCGCAAATATGAATTTCATCCCACGATGGGCACAATCCAGAATCGCCTTTACGTTTCGCTCGGAAACTTCTTTGTTTGCCTTCAATAGGGTTCCATCCAAATCTACAACGATAACTGGAAATTTCATAGGTTCTCCCCTGTCCCACTTCTGTACACTTTTCAAAAAAAGTTATATATTCCATCTTCGAAATATCGATATTCTTCTTCCGTTAATCTCCGTTTGCCATACGCATCATAAAAGATATGTTTGTCCCGCTCATCCTCGAATGCATTCGTTTTCGGTCGAATGGCTAAGGCCACGTCATAACGGGGATCACCATAAGCCGCTCCCGCCCAGTCGATCATTCCCACGACCTCACCATCACGGACGAGCACATTATCGATGGTAAAATCACCGTGAATTAAGGTAGGTTGCACCGTGCTTGGTCGGTTCTTTTTCAAATGTGTGAGCAAATGTTCATTCCCGTCTATTGAATAATGAGCCAGATTATACTCCGCCTTGGATAACATCGTATCGAGCCAAGCAGACTCTTTACGTTGCCATTCCATTGGACAAGGGCATTCATGCAATTTTCTCAGACAGCGTCCGAAGCTGGTAATTGCCCTTTCCTTATCCTCTTGAGACGGATGGCTGGCAAGAAATTGCCTCAACGATATTCCTTCTATATAATCCATCAACAGCCATCTTGATTGATGCTCTGCACAAAATGAATGCGTTTTCGGGATAGGTAACCCCTTTCCTTGAAGAAGCTGCATGGCGATATGTTCGTCAGATAACCATTCGTTGTAGAGTTCATGTTCTGTCTTTTTGATAACATATCTCTGATCTGCTGTCTCCAGAACGGCAACGGTAGACGTGTGACCTTGCCTTGGAAATGTAATTCGCTGTACGGTTCCAATCTGTCCCAATATCTCCGATGGAATATCTGCAAGTTGCACGGGATGTCCTCCTCCACCTAAGTGAGATGTTTAGTACAGTTATAGAGCGAGCAATCCCACCGAGGAGTTCCGCTATGCAAGTGTGTTACCGATGTGTTTGATAGATTTTCACGAATATCTATATGAGAAAGAAGTCTTTTCATGGTAAGGCTAAGAAATGCTCCGTGGCTTACAACTAATATATTCTCACCTGCGTGTCGGTTAGCTAAGTCGGCAAGGCACTGCCTTCCCCTTTTTACAATAGATTCATGAGATTCAATCCCCAAATCCAGCTTGGACCAGCCATAACCCCACCGATTTACACGTTCCTGCTCCGTCGTACCTTCAATCTGTCCGCAGTCCATCTCGCGTAACCGCTCATCCACACGTATTTCAATCGAACTCGCTTCGCCAAGGATCGAAGCCGTTTCCAATGCTCTGGACAAATCACTTGAATAGATATATTGCCATTGTTCCGATCGAATTCGGTCAGCAAGCAAATGTGCCTGTCTTCTCCCCTCTGCATTAAGCGGGATATCGGTGTGCCCTTGTGTCCGATATTGATCGTTCCAGTCCGTCACGCCGTGCCGAATAATTCCTAATGTAGCCATATGTATTCCTCTTTTCTAGTACCGTTCATCCATTCCTGCATCTTCCATGTAAAACGAAGCTAACACATACATCGACGGTTCGTCAATGATTGGTAGCGTGCACTTATTAATTCGCACAACATAGAGTCCTCGTATATGTATTTTCTCTATCAATCTCAACTTCAATTTGTTTAGTCACAACTGATGCATTATCATCAGCAAGATATTTCTGTAATTTGTCACTCATTTCGTTATTTCTTATATTTCATTTCTTCATAAAAAAATAGCCTGAAGAACTGCTCTCTGGAGCAGTCTTCAGGCTATTTCAGTCTATCTATTTTACGGTGATGAAATACATAATGGTATCTCCACCAGGAAGATCTGCCACAACTGCAACACTACCTGGCTTCAAGCCTATGACTAATCCTTGTCTATTTAGATAAATAGCGTCGTATGGTGGAGCACTGGAAATAAAAAATCCAGAACCTGTGAGATTAATCGACTCACCAACTTTAATAGTAATCTCAGCGTAATAATTGTCTTTGGCCGTTACATCTTGGTTAACCACGGTCATAGCTGGATTTTCATTAACTGCTGTACTACTGTTAGCAAAAGAAGTTGACCCTAAGGAGAAACAAGCAGTTAGTGATAACAAACCTAATAATAATTTCTTTTTCAAAATTATCACTCCTTATTATGGAATATATATCCATTATATAGTAATATAAGAATAAATAAATATATTCTAAATTTATATAATTATTTGAAATTTATATTATAATCAGCACCTCTATGCCATGCAATCAGGGAATTGCTCTATAATTCAGAGTCCGTAGCCGTTCCCTTCAACATCAATCCCTCTATTACTATCAATCTTAGTAACCAAGATATCCATGTTACCGTCTAGTTCCTCCAGTGACTTGAATTACTGACCAGTTACAAAGTGATTTCTTGGGATAAAGAAGAAAATTTTTCTCTATAAATAATGTGTTGTAGGATATTTGAGTTTTACAAAAAGAAAAACCCCCTTTCGGGGGTAAATCGTTGATACAGCGCTATTTTCAGCTCCATTTTCTTTCACTAGGCGTACATCATATCCATCTTACTGCTCTTTTCGCTAATGTACGTTTGTAATTGTTTAAGCTGATTTTTTGCTTTCCAACTGAGTTTTATCAAAGGAAAGTATCATATATTTCTGTCCTTATTCGCAGAGAATGTGATTTTTTATGTGATTTTTTTAATTTATATATCTGGAATTGTGAGGGGGAAAACTACAACTATTTTAAATATTAAAGCCTTTCTGAACAAAGTTTAATTTGGCAATCACGTTGCCTGTATAATTTGGTTGTGATAACATTATAATAGAAATAAGGAGAGGCGCTACCCTCTCCCTGAACAACAAAGTGCCTCACGGCGTGCATCTGTACATGTACAGCAAACCCACCGCAGGCGGTCAACCTTTAGCGGTGGGTTTTGCGTTTGTTACGTCTTTTCCTTATCCATCGGTATAGCTTACGCGAGCTAAACCAAAGGCTTAGAAGCATAGCAACTACTTTCAGAATCCAGTAAAACGCAGCAAAGGCAGTCATGGCGACACCCCCTTTCAGGCAGCTACGCCGTGACTCCCACCTGTTATTCATTAAAAATTATACCAAAGAGCGCCTCGGTCATAAAGGCCAAGGCGCTTTTTTACATGCTCGCATTTATAATCTCTTCGATTTGAATCCAGCTGTAGTCCTCATCACCACGTACAAGCTTGACTCTTCTGCTCTGCCTGTCGATCGTTGCGACCACTCCTTTTATCTCTTCATCGTCAAAGGGATTAAACACAGTAAGCGCAACGGAGTGGCGTTCCTGGAATGATTCGAAGATAGCTTCTTCAATGAGCTGCATTTCCTGTTCATCCAGGACCGGCTTGCCCCTTCTTTCCTGTACACTCATTTCCTGAAGATATGCCTCGCGATGTTCTGGGAGTATTATGCGAGAACCCTCGAACACTCCGTTCCCGGTCAATTTGCTTGCCACAGTTCATTCCCCCCTTCAATATTGTGTCCAGTAATCCGTGTTAGAAGGCTTAACCGTCAGTGGCGCCTTTGGGAGATGAGGCTTTTCCTCTTCTCGCTCCCATCCTTCCAGAATCACGATGTTGGCCGTGGCTGACTTGTCATCCCATTGTATGTAACTCTCAGAAACAAGGGCGTCCAATGCAGCCATGACATCGGCCTTATATTTACCTGTCTTGACCGTCAGCTCATGAATCGTTGGAAAGCGCCTACGACCGCTTTTGTAATTATACAAAATCCGAAGCACTTTGCGCTGGTAATCAGTCAGCATGTTTATGCCCCTTCCCCTGTTTTTATTGGAAGCCATGCCAGTAAACCCGACTTTTTAAATGTGCATGGCTGGCCAGACAACAAATCATCTGCTTTGATCATTCGGGACCGGATGATCTTGATCTGAATGCGGCGCTTCGTGATCTTTCCCGACTGATCCTGATAAATGATCTCAACTAACCAACCCAAATATTTCACTGGCATGTTCATCCCTCTATGAATAGAACATTTGTTTGCTTTTCGTTATTATATACGAATGTATGTTCGTTATCCAACAGAAAAAATAACCAGTCAAATGACTAGGTTTCCCCATGAATGTTTATATAGTTATGTTTAACCACCATTAAATAAACCCTTCCTAGAGATCCATCCAAACTTATATAAGGACTCTAATAGAACTGTTGTAAACGTCTGATCTGTGTGAAAAAGTAGTCGCCTTTTATGGAATAAGCAATCAAAGATTTGATCTTGACGCAAAAAAGTAAAGTGAGGGGAAGAAAACAAACTAGGGTAGAATAGAGAATAAATGTGCTAGAATTATTCTATTATAATATGTGCATACAAAACTTAAATAAGGCTTCGTTGATTGTAAGTATAAAATTATGCCTATTGAAATTGGGGGTGTGAACTCGTGCTAAGGTGCATAACTGATGATAATAAGACGCTAATAGCTACATCATGTGAAACAGAAACAACTAGAGCTCTATCTAGAGCACATAAACTGTTTTGTCCGAATTGTAAAAATTTAGTGCAGTACAATAAAGGTAGGGTAAAAAGTTCTTATTTCTCCCATATTAATTTAGAGTGCCAGTATATTGGTTCTGAACCGGAAACGCAGTCTCATATAAAGGGGAAAGAACTTTTATTTAATTGGTTGAAGAAAAATATTCTACTGCTAGCGTAGAATACGAAGTGCACATACCACAAACTGGACAAATTGTTGACGTTTATGTGAAACACAATGATGGGGAACTGTCTGATCAAATCTGGGCTTTTGAGTTTCAACACAGTGTTATCTCATCAACTTTATGGAAAGAGCGCCATGAGTTATATGTGTCTGCCGGTATTCAGGACTTTTGGTTTCTTGACAAGGCAAAGTTTATGAAGTTCTCGTCCGCCAAAGGTGTAACTGATGCTCGGTTAAGAAAAGATTTGGATAAGACAATATTTGATGAGATTGGTTTATGTTATTTCTTAGACTTAGAGACTTCTGAGTTAATAATTGACTTCGATTTCAAGACTGAAGTCTCCTATTTGGACATAGGTAGAAGTAAGAGAGTCAAGCAATCCCATGTTTATCATGACCCTAGAAAACATTCTGCTCCCTTAGACGATATGAGGGTACGTATGAATAAAGAAACTCGTTATTGTGTTTTGGTTTGCGATGACTTGGAGAAGTCAATGGAGACAAGGCTTGTACTTATTCTTCAAAAATTGAAAAAGGCAAAAGAAACCAGAATCAGACGTGAATTGAATAATCGGGCTCGGAATTTGATTGAGTTTGCCCAAGAGAATTATGGATATGATTTTGCCTATAGATTTGAGGAGATTATAAGAGAGAGTAAGTCGGAACTTCAAGAAGATATTCTGGCCTTTGATAATAATGACTTTTACATTAAATATAAGCCCATTATCGAAACTTACATTGCAAACATTAAAGAATATAATTCTCTAAAAGAGAATCCTGAACTTATCCCGAGATTTCTATGTACACTTACAAGCATGAGTGATTTAAGAAGGGTTAGATATTTACAGGAGCAAGAATCCTTATCTTTAGAGAATTATTTGAAAAGTAAATATAGAGAAAAGTTAGCATTAGTACAGTATGTTTATGACAAATACAAGACCACTCTCGATCATCTTACGACAAAAAGAAAAGACTGGATTAACGAGATGCTAGGTCTTATAGATTGGAAGTTACAAACTTATGCTAAGGAACCGGATGTGATAGATTACGCTATTGCTTACGGTGCTTTAGAATCGTCTGAGGTAGTTGATAATTATATCCAGCAGGTTAAGGATAGGATCGTCAATAAACCTATTCTCAATCTTGAAGATCTCAAATTCGACTGAAAAAGAAGTAGGCGATCGCCAATTGGTATTTTCGGAGTCCATAACAGTAAAAGAGCAGCAAGGTTACCCCTACTGCTCTTTTCAACTTCTTCTCTTAACCAAAATACAGCCAAATGCTATACTGTAAATAATTAAATATAATGGAGGTAAAGTATGATTAAGGATTTGCTTTTAGCTGAGAACAAGCAATACGAAGTTTGTTTAGTTTTTGAAGATAATTCTAAGTACATAGGAACGATCGAGATGTCATCAGACAAAAAAAGAGTGAAAATTAAGCATCAAAATGGAGTTGAGTGGATACCATTAGAGGAAATTCGAAATTGTTCTTTGTCTGTGCCATTTTTAAATGTAGAAAAATAGGATTATAAGTACTACCAAGCATGTAAGGATCGTTAAACGATTACTGAACCGTAAGGTTGGCAGTGATCTGTGAGCAAACAAGAACCTAACACGATGCGTGATTTAACTATATGTACCACATAAAAAGCTCCATCAGTTTAATCACTGTTGGAGCTTTTTATGTGGCTTTAATTATTATCAATTTTTTCTTTTATCGAAAAAAGTTTTTCCACTGTAAGAAAACACAAGTATCCTAAGAAACTGCCAAACATATTAAGAATCACATCATCTATATCTGCAATACCCAAATTTGTAACGAACTGAGTAAATTCAATAATAATGATGATAAATAAAGAAGTTAACATTATCTTAAAAAATGAATTTCTATTGAACAGTAGAGCTAACAAAAAACCTAATGGGACAAATATCAATATGTTACCGACGAAAAATTGAGTGACGATCCCAAAGCTTGGATCATTAATAAAAGTATTAATTGAAGCAGATATTGACTTAAATGGTATTATCGAAAAATTTGAAATCCCAAAATACTCTTTCTGCCGAAGAATTCCTTCGATTCTATTTTCAACTAATTGAATATTACCAAAAAATTTTATAATCACAAAGTTTATCAACCCGATAAGATATATAACAAACGCTATGATAACGGTTTTCTTAATAAGAACATCCTCTTTCCTATTTATTTGCTGTAGACTCTAGCATTTAAAACGAGAGTCGCGGATTGGACTCTCGTTTTAAATTATATAATTTATGATTATTGTGAAATAGTACCGTTAAAAGAAAACAGTCTACCACTCGTTGGAACAGTAAACTCAACATAATATTTTTTACTAGAATCTAAACCTGAAAATGAAACAGAACCTATTCTAGTTGGCTTACTAATATTTTTTATTGATACCAACTGATTCTTGTATACTGCCACGTTTACTCCACTCAATGCCCCTGGAGTTGACCCTACATTTTCGACATTCTCAACTGTCACTTTCATTGTAGAAGATCCCGTCAACCATTTTTCAGTGTATAATTTCGCTCCGATTCTAGTAACTTGGTAGTTATAACTACTTGTCGACAAATTGTGAGTGGAAGCATTGATGCCTGGCTCGTTAGCCCCGAATGGTACGATTACATTCGAGCTTGTAGGTGGCACCGTCGAAAGAGTATGTACGCTTGAATCAGCCGATGCTACCCCTGCTGTTAGTGAAAGTAACAAAGCCCCTGCTATTAAACCACTTGCTAGTTTTTTCATTTTATTTCCTCTTATTCACATTTTAGATACACAATATACCATTTAATTATTTTTATGTATATACTCACCCATATAATATGAGATATTTATAAAATAATACAAAAAAAGACACTGCCAGCGTAATTCCAGCAGTGCCTTTTTACCGATACAGATATGTAATATAAAGCTGTCTGGATCGACAAAAAGCTATGGGGAAGCATAGCTACCACTAAGTTTCCGACCAATAAGAGTCGATCTTATTGCTTGATAAGTAAATAAAAACATACTACTAACGTATTGCCAGTAGTGTCTTTTCTCCTCCAAACCTGATCATTCAATTAAATCTATTAAGTTATCCTCTAAAGTTTTAATTTGCGCGAAGAGTTTTTCTAGTCCTTCCTTTTTTTCATTGAAAAATTGCTCTATGTATTCTTCTTTAACAACATGAACTACGTAATTATTTTTTCTTTGATAATTAGGGGATATATAATTAAAAGATACTTGTACATATTTTGTTTCTTTAATTAACACTTCAGAGTCATTCTCCTTATCTACCTGAGCCTCAAACAGTTCTCCTCGGAAAATAATAACTGGCTCGAATAGTTCTAAATAGTGAGAAAAAAAGAATAGCTCTTCTGCCTCATCTCCCTTTTTCCTATAATGCATAAAACTGTCGTCATAAAGATGTTCAAGTGCTTTCACAACGCCTGTAAGAGCCTTAAATATGTCATCTCTACCACCATTAAATGCTTCATAAAAAGATCTGGCTAGCCGACCTTGATACTCGGTTACTTCTTGTATTAAATCAAAACGTCGGTGATGTTGACTATTGAACCCGCTCTCCAATTTTATAATAGGATACTCAAGTAACTTTTCAAAGCTGCTTTGCTCTGTCGTAAAAAAGACCCATGGATGTTTAGTACCTTGTTTTAATTCTACTGGCATTATCAAACTAAATTCCATGTAATCTTTATTATCTTCTGACCAAGGAGTGATTACATCATATCGAGCTATTAAGTCAATCTCTCGACCTTTATTTTCATCTTTATCAATGTAGAAATTATTATGAGAAACATTCCAATTACATGCCTTAATTATTTCTGCGGCTTTTAACTCAAATGGAAATCCTGTTTTTTTTATATCCTTAACTATTTTATATTTTATTTCCTCCAAAAATAACCCTCACCTTCGAAAAAATTAAAAAAACACCATGATTAGCAGAGCCCTTACTGATGCTATCGGATTCGATTTCATTATAGACTTTTTTGACATTAATGTAAATTATCCCAATAAAACATAGAAACATTCCCTTAGGTCTGATAGACTACTACTTAATTATAAATTAGGAGGTTAATCTATTGAAGCTCTCGACTTTACATATCGAAGGAATTGGTGGGTTAGAGAAACTGAATCTATCTTTCAACCCACATGTAAATATTATTTGCGGACCAAATGGAATAGGTAAATCTACTATTTTGGAATGCATTTCACAATTCTTCACAGCACGCCCAAATGAATTCCTGAAAAAAAAAGCTGATCATGATTCTGGATTCGCAGAATTAACCACAGATACATCCGAAGTCTTCAGACTGAAAAGAACAAATTTTCACCCTAATGAAACAGCAGGAATGCAATTGGGCTCCGGAGGTACTGAATACGCCCAATATGTTATTTATATAAAAACAAGCCGATCATTTGATTATATTCCGCTAAAAGCTGTTGGTAGTGATTCTATAACAGATCCTCGCAATGCTATTCTTTCTGGAATGTCTGCCACAGATGCCAAAAACTGGTTTGTCAATCGTTATCTTTGGTCGGCTCACCCAGATTCTATAACTGAAGCGCAAAGACATAACTTAGAGATCGCGAAAAATGTTTTTAGCGCAACAGATTCTAATATTACTTTTTCACGAGTAAAGGCCGGAACCTATGATATATTGTTAAATCAAAATGATGGCACGGAAATATACTATGAATACCTGTCTTCAGGATATAAATCTTTAATTTATATATTTCTAGGACTTATTAAAGAAATTGAACACCGATTTTCCAACGATAATTTAATCATTGAAGATTTTGATGGAGTCATACTTATTGATGAACTTGACCTACATTTACATCCCCAATGGCAGTCATCTGTATTGACTGTGCTAAGTGCATTGTTCCCCAAAGCCCAATTTATCACAACTACGCATAGTGCTCATGTGATTCAATCAGCAGAATCAAATCAAATAATTACTCTTGGACGGAAAAAAACTGGCGAAGTATACACAAGAGAGTTACCTACTAACTTATTTGGTTATAAGGGATGGACAGTGGAAGAAATCTTAACAGATGTGATGGGTCTAGAAGAAACAAGATCTCCTCTATTTGTAGAAGCAATGGAACGATTCGAATTAGCTTTAGACAAAGAAAACTTTAAGGATGCACAAAATGCATACAACACACTTAATGAGATGTTGCATCCAGGTAACACATTAAAAAAACTATTAAAAATTCAGCTGGCATCTTTGGGGGAATAATTCAATGATAAAAATCAATAAACTCCCCCGTCCAACTGAATTAACCGATCAATTAGTTATGGAGTTGACTAACGAATATAAAAAAACCGGCAAATCAGTTTGGAAAAAAACTTTCATTGAAAATGCTTTGTTAACAAGCTCACATTCAAAATGTGCTTATTGTGAGTGCAAGTTAAACGTTGAATCTAAGTATATGGAAGTTGAACATTATCAGGATAAAAATTCTTTTCCAGATCTAGTTGTAGAATGGAAGAACTTGTTGCCAAGTTGTAAAAGGTGTAATGGAAGAAAACACGGGCATAATACTATTGAAGATCCTATAATTAATCCAGCTACAATGGAGCCAAGGGAACATTTAACAATGAAATACTATAGACTACATGGAAAGACATCAGTTGGTAAGGAAACAATTGATGTGCTGGTACTTAATGATACAAGAAAAGTCGTTCAACCACGATTTGATATTTCTCAACTCGTTCACGAGAAAATTGAAGTGCTATGTGATAAATGTAAATCCTATGTATCTGGAGAAAGAACCACGAGACTCAGAAATAGAATTGTTCAAACAACAAAAAACATCTTAGAGGAAGCTTCACCCCAAGCTGAATATGCAGCATCAGTAGCAACTGATATTATGTGTGATAGTAATTTTACAGAGATTATTGATATTCTTAAATTAGAGGGACTTTGGGATCAGGAATTAGATGATTTATTCAGAGTTGCTAGTACTCTTTCACTCCTTTAACAGGAAAAGACCACTACTTGAGTGGTCTTTTGCTATATTCTACTCCTCCAATAGAAATATAATGATCCTCAAACTCCTTTTTTAAAATAACCTTATCTGTTTCTGGTTCAGCACTTGAACGTAACATAACATACTTATTATTCGGTGAAATCGATACTAACGTATATTTTATATCCTCTTCTTTTTCGTCCACTGTGACACCTCCAATTAATTATATTTATTACCAAAATCACTTGGTATAGAACTTATAGATCACTATACCGAATATAAACACATACGAAGGCGATCTTTCGGATGTAAAACGTCTGATTTTAGTCGAGTATACGACTGGATTAAAGCTGCTCAGATTCTATTTTACGGAGACGCTCATTTAACTCTTTCACATTACCATTAACCCCTGCAACCAGCTTCAGGATATTTTTCCTGAGCCGATTTATGACGATTGCAGATTCTTCGCGTGTGATTAGCGCCCCAGGACGTGTGCCATCGTAATATCCGTTCTTCGTCAATTCCCCCCACGTTTCTTTAGCCCAGCCACTAGGAACGTTGATATCACGTACCTTTGTCTCTGGCTTGTCTTCCTTCACAGCCCCGCTCTTATACTTTGCTTTAAGTTCCGCAACCGTCCCATAAAATTCGTTCAGATCCACCGGACCACTTATCCCATCAACCTTCCTGTTCCCCCGTGGCAGATTTCCGCCAGCCGCTCCATCGCTATACTGCCAAAAGTCCCAACGTGTCCACCCTGATGCATCCGCAGGTGTTTGTGTGCTGTAACGTGCAATCCATAGTGGATAAGAGGACAGACCACTGAAATTACTGATAAACGCCGGGTATGTATACACCAGCGGTTTAACACCTGTGAGTCTCTGGATCTCTTCTAGAAACGTCTTAGCCACGGCTGTAATCGTTGCTTTGCTGTACCCGTTTTTATTAGACTCATAATCCATCACTGGGGGCAAGTCAAATACGCCGATCCCGCCAGCATCCTGAATAGCTCGGTAAAAGTTCTGTGCCTCAGCCTTAGCCGCTTCCACGTTACCGGCAGAGTCATCCACGTAATGGTAAGCACCGATCAGCAGGCCAGCCGCCTTCGCATCCCTGACAAACTGCAGAAACTTATTTGATCGGAAGGACTTACCCTGTGTAGCCTTGATAAATACGAAAGAAATGCCGTCCGCTGCCACCTTTTTGAAATCGATATTGCCGTTATGATGTGATACGTCAATCCCTTGTGCGTTCCCTTGTTTACGCGCTTGCATCTGTACCAGCTCCTTTATCGTTATCGTTGCCACCCTTGCCCTTCAGGACTTCAATGGCTTGTTTGATCACGGCCGGGATAGGTGCCCCCAACTTGCCTCCGTTCTCCGTGATGGACAACAACTCATTCGCGATATAAAAAAAGGCGACAGTATCCCTGAACAAATGGCCATCACCAAGAATGCCATCCACCAAGTGCCCCACCGCCACCATGGCAAAAATAAAGACCTTACGGGCAATCCCGATAAGGCCAATTTTGCTTTTCAATCCCCCGGTAGATCCGGCAGCCACCACTCCAGTTAAATAATCCAAAATCACAAATACAAGCAATACTCCCAGCACTCCGGACCAACCTCCAAACAAATAGGACAGCATCCAGCTGCCCACGGCCAAAGCCCATTTCCCCACGTTCTCCACGTCATATCCCCCTGTTATCAATATAAAAAGCCCCCTGACCACTCCAGAGGGCATAAAAATAGCGCTCCGATTTCGGAACGCATGTTACTGCTCGATCATGAATTCAACACCGCTTTCAATCAGGATTTCGTTGACTTGCCCCCGTAATGATTCAGGAACAGCTTTATACTCTGTCTTGCCCAGAATGATACGTTGTGCAAAAAACATAGCTACCATGGTCTCACCTCCTTCCAGTCTTAGTAACAGCCAGAACAGAATGCGCCGAATCATTTGTAAATCTCCAGAGCCATCTCTGCGATGACTTCATCAGTGAACTCTGCTCGATCAGATAGGGCTTTACTCTGAGCTTTCAAAAGGGTGCTTTCTTGTTTCAATAGTTCAAAATCTTCTTCTGGTACGGTAATATACGTCTTTATAACAGGACGTTCCGTACCGAAAATCAAGAAGTTACCTTCTGTTATATTTTGTTCTTCAATCAGCAAGAGGCCACTATTTCCCTCTATAATCTGGCTCCGTTCCTCATCTGTCACATACTGAAATTTACGTATCAAACTAATCCCTCCTTATCTAAAGGTAGATGTCAAATCGCTTATAAAAATTCCCATGTTGCTGTAGTACAAAGCTCTGCGATTCACATTATCCGTCCAAATATATAATTGTAGTACCTCGCCAGCATTGATAGTAAGGTCTTCGGTGTAGTACACAACGTCACCAAGGGAGGTTTGCCTTTGAATCCCTCTAGGAACACCATCAGCGTATAGTTGACCGAAGGCGTAGTTTGTTCCTTGCGCTTCTGAGCGAATACCGTAGCTTACTCGGTAGGTTCCGCCGACATTCATCGTTACCTCCCTAACTTTGACTGGAGTTAGGCTATATGTTGAAGGGATAGCCGAGTTGGGGTCATACGCTATTCGCGTCGATCCGGGAGAAACGCCCGCAGCCAGAGTCCCAGCAACACCTAAGATACTCTTTCCTGCTCTAATATTAGCTGGAAGTAAGTCAGGAGTAAGAGCGTACACCCATGATTGACCATCAAAATAGCCATCAGGTGCTCGTAAAAAAGTACGATCTCCCTGCCATACTTCCGTACTAAGCGCTTGATTGTGAGCCCCACCGCCGCGGTTTGGCATCGTTCCCGTCTTGCCATTACCACTTCCATTACTAAACGTTGCTCCTGTCAGCACTTGCGCTGCTGTAGCATTACCCGTGGCGCGGATCACTCCGGCCATTTTGTTAATCAATTGTGTCCATGACTCACTCGTGGATGCCGAAATGCCTATGGAGTTGAGAGCGGCAACCACATTGTTTTTTTGCTCAACTCCAAGCTGCTTTGCCGCTGTCGCCTCATCATAGGCCTGCTTCACGGCATTTGCTGTAGCAGCTTCGTCTGTTGCTACGCTACTAACGGAGTTATTCAGCTTGGTAATCCCACGCGTTTGTGTTGTAGCACTGGGCAAGTCAGATGTGAGATGCGTATGTGCTTTGGGAGCAGCATAATTACGTGTATACAGCTCGGCATTCTCCTGAGCCTTATTCCAGACTGCTTGCTTTGCGGCCGTGACGTGCAGCTCCGTACTGGCAACATGAGTATCCAGCGCTTCCTTAGATGCTACCCCGTTAGCCCCTGGATCGCTCTTAATACTTTCAACTTGCGTAGCCAGTTCCTGGTCATTCTCATAAAGCGTCATGATTGGAGCATTGATTACATCCGCATGCCCCTTATCAGTCGGGACGAGTTTACGCGGCTCTTTGATGGCCATGAATGATATCCCCCCTTAATAGATGTCATCAATTTCAAAAATGAATTCCATATCTGCATCCTTGATCTTATTCGTCATCGTGCGGATCGCTGTAAATTTCCCTGTCGAATCGACAAGAGCCAACTCGTTTATCGTTGCGCCCGCCAGCTCCGTCTCCCCCAGTGAACAAGTGTAACGGATGGTCGCAGGAGCAATAAACTCATAACTAGAGATATCTTTAATGAGCAACTGCTGCTTCAAGGTTTGCTCCGTACCATCCAGCGGGATTGGCTTTCCTTCTGCGTCAGTCCCGCCACTACCAAAGGCCATCTTCAAAACTTGGGTCAATGAGCTCCCTTGTGCTCGAGCACGAGCCATCTGTTCCCGCGCATAAGTTGTGGTGACGGTTAAAGCTTGATCTGCCATGATTACCTCCTACACATGATTAATTTTTTCTTGAGAACTCAGCAACCGGTTACCATCGAGCTGTACGCTACCATCCAGCAACCAATAATTTTGCCGGATCTTAACAACGCCTTCCTGCTGTTGCTCAACTCGGTGCGGGGTACGGATCGTTAACTGATGTCTATTTCGCTGCCTCTCCTCAACCCATCCGGACAAACTAGGAATACCGTCGAGTTGGTACAAACCATCGAAATACCATGCGTGGCCGCCAAAAAAACGAACGCGAGAACGAAGGTGCATCCGATAATGTTGGAGATTATAATTCGTCAAAGTAGCAGGTACGCGAACTGAAGCAATAAACGAAATCCCCCCGCCTTTGTTCTCCGTCAAAATACTACGGACTGCAGCCAAGGTTTCGACGCTTCCAGTGTATTTGGCATCCAGCCGAACGCCTATGACTGCAGGGGCTTTGTCGTACACCTCCACCCCACCCGACTCACCCAACTGATATGCAAGTAATTCCTGCAAAGCTACGTTGTTCGTTTTGGGATTGAGCACCCACATGGTGAATCGCCGGCGGAAAGATTCGGCCAATTCGCCAGGGCGGCGTTGCATACCAAAGAAGCTGCCCCAGTAATCGAGCCAACGTCCAGTTGCCATATTACGGTCTAGTTGCAACAATGCAAGATCCGTGTCCGTCTCAGCCTGGCGTAATATACGGTATATCGGATACATACGCCGCCAGATGTTGCTTGTGAAAGCATTTAAGGTCGTGTCCACTTTAACGTTTGCTACTTCCATTATTGCTAAAGGGATGGCGTCTGCTCTAAGTATTTCTGGGGCCAATTCAGCGTTGTATCCCATACTCTTTATTGCAGTCAGAAGTCCCTGAGCGGTCATTCTTTGCAACTCAATGGATTGCTTGTTTGGCAAATGAGAGCGATAGGGATCGCTGTGGAAAATGAGCATGCCTTCGTCTACCGTCACCATGCTGTGTATGCCAGACCCGCGTTCAATCACGACATAAGGAACCTCTTTCGGCTGGATATTCCAGCCTTCCCCCAAGTTGTCCAACAATTTTTTTAATATTCTCATGGACCCGCCTCCCGATAAATTATCGGAAAATGCGTTACAAGCTTCTCTGTTTTGCCTGCAGTTTGATTGGCATCAGACCATGTTGTGCCGCCATCTACGGATAAATCCAATTTCACATCATATATGCCCGTCAGCATCTTTATGCGAGATTCCATTTCTGTTTGTACAATTTCCTGCCCCTGTTTAATTTCATTGAAATAGTCCCTAATCTCTCGCTCAATTTCACCCTGAACCGCTTCAAGAGCAACACCCTGATCAAACGTAATTGTCAAACGAATGCTGATAGGTTTGGTGGTAACGGAAAATAAATTAACTTGGATACCCGCGGACTTATAACCATAGATAGGCTTTCCGTTCTCATAATACCCGGTCAACGTCCGTTGAATAGCTGCAAACAACTCTGCCGATGCAGTACCAACCCCATTCCAAACATATAGATCGACTTCACCTTTTCGCGTAGGCAAATCCTCAAACGCTTGGGCATCTACCACACGCTCAGTTGCCAACCCTGTTGCATCTGTGAGCTGAACGGTAGTCGCGCCATATTCAATGCTCTGCAAAGTTCCCCGCGACAAAGAAGCTATGAATTTCCTGAAACGATTTTTTTGCTCATCCTGTGTCTCTTCCTCCTTCCCGTTGGAAAACGCAGCAGTATTAAATACCATGTCAATTCCCACCGGTTTGGATACAAAATCGGTAATAGTGTGATCTTCGGTGTTACCGTCCAAACCAGGTGTCAGACAAATTACAGGCACATCAATTCTTGTCGCTCCAACTGCTATTACCGCATCGGAGGTGGTGCGGTATGTGATCGGCGCTTTGGAAGCAGTGGACTGCGTTTTAAGTAAGGTCCCAACTGGAATAAGATAATTGGTATCAGCTGGAGTGATGCGGCTAAACGTAACTGTCCCAGTCGCATAAAGGGCTGGGAGCTTCGAGAATCCAAAGGCTGAATATACCCCTTGTCCTATCGCATAACGCATCGCACGCCATGTCTTATCATAGTATTCTTCCAATTCCTTTCCCACAGCTTCTAACATCGTTCTGGCACGGGAACCGACCGTAAAATCAGTTATTTTTTGCGATACTCCACGGGACCACTCGACCATATCCTGTATAATGCTCTCCATGGTTTTACGTTCAAAAGCCAAAATACTCCCTCCTTTCTAAAGGGTAATGGCTACGCCAGATTGATCCACTTGTACCCCTATATTTTCCTGCCTGCCCGCAACGCCTATCGTCAGCGAAATATACATGAGTGTCCGTTGCACAATCACACTATCTACTGTTACACCATCTATGCGGTCTTCATCGCCAAGTGTCTCATGTATATCCAGTTCAACCAGCTGGCGTATATACGGAGCCTCGGCCAGTCCAATCAATTCATGCAGGCGACTTCCATAGGCCGGGTGCTGTGTCAGGCTACCACGTCGGGTTACCAACCTATGGCTTACTGCTTGCTTTATATTGTCTATTCCCGTTAAAGCTCCCCAGTCCCCAGTTCCGTCATCCGACAAATCACCATCTGAAGTCATTTTAAGATCGGTACCCCCAAATGCTTCTAAGTTGGGCGCAGTCGCCAGTTCGGTACCGATGTTTATATAGACAATCTGTCCAGTGAGACGTACCTTCGCATCCTTCCCATTCGTAAATGGTTTAAGGTTCGTAATCGATAAGGAACCCGGCTCAGCACTGGAGCGAACAACACCGGACAAAACAATGCTACCTGCTATGGTATTTCCGAAGCTTCCCGGTAACTGACTGCGGACATACAAATAGCCCTCTGCTACACCAGCAGCAAGGGTTACGTCTTCCACCAACTCATAGATTTTTTGAATGCCCTGTGAATCTATATCTGTCATGAATAAGGAACCAGCATATAGCGTAAGTGGCTGTGCCGCAGACTGTCGCCTTATTAGCAAATACCCATCCGCATACAGCGTGTAATATGCCTCACGACTGGTCATCGTGTATGGATACTCAAGGTCGTTATAATCTGCAATTTGCTGCCATGGTACGTTGTAAAGGACGGACAGACCCTGTATCGTATCCGCATCATTAAGTACATGCTCGATCATAGACTATCGTCCTCTGTGTCTATTGCTGTCGATTCTCCAATTACATTTGCGCCACTATCAGCGGCCAAGATACGTAACTTGTACAGCATTGTCAGGATCGACCGTAGCTCCAACAACAAGTCAAAGGGGACACTTGTAGCAGAAGCTAATCGACCACATGTATTCTCACATAGCGAAATATATTGTTCCAATTCAGCTGTATTAACGTCCACACGATCATACACAGCTTCGTTATAATCAGATAGCGCCCCATATACCCTTAAAGCGTACTCAGAGATATTTCGAACGATCTGCTGTTCTTCTCGAAGCACCGGGTAATTAACATAACTAATCTCTTCTTCCGGCAAATAAATAGATTCCAGCATAAAATCAGCCCCCTTTCGTCAGATTATGCAGAAGTTCTCCGATATTGGATACACTGGACGACAAACGCTCGGCCATCTTCTTTGTGGAGGGGTTTCGTTTCAAATAGTCCGTAGCCGCTTCCCTTCTTGTCTTGATTAGCCTTCGAAGACACGTGAACCTTAATTCGTAACGATACAGCAACGGCTCCGACTTGTTACGCTGGAGCCGAAAGTTTTGGGGGTGAATCTCGTAATACTCGTTATCTTCCCAGTTGTACCAGTACAAGGCATGCTGGGGATCGTTAGCCTGTAAAAACTTACGATAAATGTCTGCACGAAACTTTATGAACTCTTCGTATCCGTCTAGCTCTTTATTTTCTGCCGATCGACGAAGACTGTACCCCGTTGTACCAGATAAGGTAACCGTCGGCAAGCCAGCTCCGAAGTCTGCGACATAGGCACCGCCTAATGTCTGAACAACATTCCCTCTTCCCGGTTCGTCCTGTGTGAAATCAGATGGATTAACCAAGAGCGTGTGCAGTTTAATTGCACCAGAATTCCCACTTGGTAGCGTCTTGCGTATTTCAAAAGTCATGCGATAAAACTTCTTGATATCCTTCGTTCTTTTGCTGACCAAAGACACAGAACTCACTCCTTTTCAACGGAAATATCTCCGTTGGGTAGCCTAAAGACAGCGCCTCCGGTTGGGTGAAATAATTCGAATCCTACTTTAGTGACTTTTATAGTTGCCGCTGTCCCTTCAACTGGAAAACTGATCATCGCATGATTAGGCGTCAGTTCAGCATATACCCGTTGGGACTGTTTACGATCATCAAGCAAATGTTCCTCGCTGTCATCATCGGACACAGGGAGCTGAATTTTGATCATCTCCCGTTTAATTGAGATGAAATTGCTACCGTATCCAGCGTTACGCAAGAAACCTGCAAGATAAGGGGCATCTTTGCGGTTGTCTAAATAACCAACGATAACCTGATCGCCCTCAATAGGTTCCCTGTCAATCTCGCCAGTAACCCAAACGGGAATAGGCTGACTATAATCCAAGAATACGACCTCAATTCTCCCAAATCGTTCATAATCTTTGGTGCTCACAACTTTTGCTAAACGAGTAGCATTGAACTCTGGCATTCGATTAGTCATCCTGCCTCCAAGTGCACTTTGGTCCTTCATCGTCAGCCTCCTGGTATTTTAAGAATCTGTCCCACATAAACATATTTGCCTTTTTGAGAAGCATTACGAGCATCACGATTAACAAGCATATCCTTGTTGGCCTCCCAAATTTTTGTCCAATCACTACCATTGCCGTAATGTTTGAAAGCAATGCTCCATAGGCTATCCCCACGTTGAACAGTGTAATATTTGCCTTTTACCTCAGCTGTTGTTTTGGTTGTCATTGGTTTTTTATCAGTATATTTGCTCCCTTTTGGCATGGAAGCAGCTTTGACTGCAGGTTTGTAATCACGGCCGCGGGTGAGCTGTAATGTTGTGGTCCACCCCTCAAAAACGTTGAATGTTTGAGTGACAGACTCAATGTAAAACTCTTTCATGATACCGCTGGCCTGCAAACGTTGACCGATCTTGTAACCGCCCTTGCCGCGAACCGTCATGGAGCCGTTCAGAAATTTATGATTGTTCTCGAACCATTCTTTCAGCTTGAGTGTATATGCCTTACTCATGAGCTCCAGCTTGATCGTGTCCTCTGGTTTGCTTGGGTCCATAGCCAGTCCTTCAATTTCTACTTCCAGAGGGGATAGGCCATAGCGCTCAATGGCACTCTTATTCATAACCGGAGGGGCAACACGTTTCAAGTCAATTCCGAATGGATTGATCGTGGTTCCAGCCCAAAACAGGTTGTAATGCTCATCGTCGCTATAGGATAAATCCTCGTCGATCACATCTTCAGCAGTAACCACATGTGTCTGTAGCTTGTTCCAAGCATCCTTTGAAAAAGGTGTATTCCGTAAGAAGACCGAAACCACGCTGTTATCCTTACCAAAAGGGAAACGAGGAAAAGGATAGTACCCCTCGCCCTTTGGAAACTTAGCTTTGCTTTGATCACTGGATTGCTCAATGGTCTCATTCACCACTCGTGGCTTATTGCCTGGATTCCACGCTTCCAAAGGCTCGCGAACATCAATAAATAGCTCCGTGAATGGTCTGCTGGATGTACGCTCCATCAAGTTCCAAAGCGAACCCTCATAGCGGTCCAGAGAAAAAAACTGCGGCAAAAAGATCGGTACCGCAGCGAAATTATATCGAACGATGTTGGTGACATCGACTTGCTTAGCAACTGGCTCCGTCTTCAGTTCGTCCCATACTGTCCATTTCACTCCATTAAGTTGCGGTAATATGAATCGCATTATGATATCCAGAATGACAGCTGGACTTCCCTTCGTGACACTGTCTGATTGGAAATACTTCGCGATAGCCAACCATCCATTTTCGGTTAAAAAAAACTTGTTTGTCCCTCCAGATATTTCAGGATAAAACTTGATGTTTGATTTGATGAAAATCTTTCCAAAATCACGAACCTGAACGGAAGTGGTCATTCCACCATCGACGCTACGGGTCCGACGTACCCGATCTATCAACCCGACCATGACCGTAGATAGTTCCTCGCCCTTCACGGTCTTATAACCCATCTGCACAACAACAAGATCATTGGTCTGGATGAGTTGGGATCGGAACCACTTGTCACCGGCGAGGACAATATTCATCGTTCCTGCTGGCGCATCAAGAGTCTTCTGAGTCGTAACCGACAGCACTTGGTCGGTCGGGTCTTGAGCCTTATCTTCTTGTAGACTACCCTTGAGCTGGTAACAAGCTTTCTCGCTATGGAAGCTGACTCGAACAATCGGGACATACCGCTTCCCCACGACGCCCCCAACCGGAGCCCAACTGTAACGTTCAATCATGTCAATACCCCGCCTTTACTGGAGACATACGCAACCGTTGTCGTTCCTGTTCTCCCACAATTCGTTTTACAAGCTTTTCAAGCTGCGATTGCGTAGAAGCATTTAGTGCTTTCGCTCCTTCACCTGATACATTCAGATTAACGGTGATCTCTGATTTATAGCGGGTTTCCTTTGGTTTGGCTGAAGGCATATTTCCCATGTCACTATCACCTGATCCAAGTGATTTCAATAAGTCCTCCGGATTCATCAGTTTTCCTGAGTTATCCATGTAGCCCAGATGTAAATGACTGCCTGTAGTGCTGTATCCACTGCCTGCAACTTCTGGTGCCCCACCTACATTTCCGATGTAAGACCCTGTTTCGACTTGTTGCCCTACACGGAGCGAAGGATTAACAGCTGAAAGGTGGCTGTAAAAATAGGTATTTCCATCAGACATACGGACACCAACTTCAGTACCACCTGCCCGTGTATTTTTCTTACCATCCTCATCGAGTTTCCCGCCGTCGTCCATTTTTATAAAAGCAATGGTCCCTCCAGTTAGCGCATGTAACTGGTCTCCCTGTTTCCCTTTTATGTCTAAACCACTGTGGGGTTTTTTCCTGAAAGATTCCTGTTGTCCGAACTTACTCGTGATGCGGCTACTCCAATCAGTGAAAAATCCGTCCCCTGAACTAGTGGACATACCGCCCGTCAAGTCATTCATGATCTTAACAACGCCTTTAGACCAATAGTTATTTAAATTGTCCGGATCGTTCCGCGCACCAATCGGAGCGTATTTCCTTTGGACATCGGTTATTGTATCTATTCCTTGATCGACATAATTTACTTTTAGGTTTCGCGCCATTGCCGTTATGCCATCATCAATAGAGGGGAAATCTAGCAGACCGCTTCCGCTTGGATTCATCATGCCGCCTACATTATTTTTCTGCTTAACTGCATTACTAGTGCCGTTCCCTGTTTCATGCATTGCGATTGCTGCCAATGCAGCCGGATCAATGCCGAACTGC
The DNA here is from genome assembly GCF_050435065.1 of Paenibacillus sp. 4624. Lineage (NCBI taxonomy): Bacteria > Bacillati > Bacillota > Bacilli > Caryophanales > Paenibacillaceae > Paenibacillus > Paenibacillus sp. 4624. The sequence goes on along the minus strand of NZ_JBNDJR010000003.1, from coordinate 437,069 downwards.
AAGCCAGCTTGTACAAACTGCGCACCTTTGCCCGTCAGTGCACCGCCCAGGTTTTTGTTGAGTTGTTCGGCGCTGATCCCGCTCATTGACGTAATTTTTGATGATGTGCTGTATTCCCCCAAAAAACTCGGAGCACCTGGCGAACTTGCCGTCATATTTTGCTGCCAATTTTTAAACTCAGTCAATACATCCGCAGCCCAATTTTGTACCGTGTACAGCAAAGTACGGAAAATCCAGACAGATTTGTCTACCAAATCTTTGCTGTTGCGCGCCATTAAAGCATACTTTGTTCCGGCATTACTCGTCATTTCGTCAGTATTACGATCCATCTGTTTGAAATTGTATTTGCCTAGAACAGACATGTCTTCAATGTTGCGGTTCACTTGCTCTGGCATACGGCCTATATCACTATCACCGGAACCGTCAGAAAATTGACTTGTGAATATCTGTGCAGCTTGTTGAAAAAAACCACCTATCGCTTCCGCAACGATATCAACCTCAGGTTTTTCGACCACACCAATTTCTTTGGCATTTTTGAAATACCGGCTGTTGTATTCAATAACCTTCTGCAGTTCATCATCCGTTAATTTCCCACCATCAATGGCTTTTTGGCGTAGCCTAGCTCCCTCTAATTCTTTACTGCTATTCTCTTCTTTCTGATCTCTCTCTAATTCCCTCATGTACTGTGTTTTTTGCTGAGGGGTTCCTGGGAGATCATCTATCACGGACTTGTTGGTGGTAGTGTCCATTCCGAATAAATTCAAAAATTTATCCACCAGCCCACCATCGTTATTACTAAATAGACGAGTCAGTGCTGTTCCTAAATTCCCAATGGATAAAGTTGTGGCAAGTCCCTTGAGGTTATCGTTCATGAACTTTAAGATTGTGTCTAATGTTGTATTTCCGGTACTGCTTCCTTCCTGAATAGCTTCAATAACGGATGTTGCTCCCTCTTTCAGCCCCATAACAGCTTCCACTAACTTACCACCCGCTCGTTCCAAGGCGTGTTCAAATCGCGCATCGGTATCCATATATCCTTGACCCTGAGCACCTTGACGTTCAGCATCATACTTCGCACCAGAATTAATAGAACCATCTTGCAATGCTTGCATCTGATCAGCACTAAATGCAGACAATCCTTGCGTAGCATCGTAAAACTCTGATGCCTCACGTTTGGTTGCAGCGTATCCACCATCCGTAAGCCAGCGTTGCATGATACGTTTTGTTAACTGTTCATTACCACCTGTTTGGGATCTAACGTACTTAGCCATAGCCGGCACGTTATCGGCGTTCAGCAAACCATCCTCAAATGATTGTTCAAGCCCGAAGAGATCCATGCCTCCATATTTTTGAGGACTATATTCTCGCAATGCCTGAACACCCATCCACTTCCAGTCATCGTTCCCAGGTTGAAATATTCCTCCCAATCCTGATATAAGGTTACCGCCCTGTGCGCCAGTTAATTGCATCATGCCTTGCTCAGTCCCAATCCGGTCCAACGTTGTCTGGTAGGCCAAGAGTTGATTGGAACTACCGTCCTTCAGCGTCGTATTCATCGTCTGGAGCAATGCATTATTGGTCTCCATCACTTCGACGACACGGGCTGTCATTCCAGATCTCGCCACACTACTGGCAATGGCATCGGCGAAACCTTTCGGAGTCTGCATGCCACCTGCAGCGCGGTTATTCCCGACGGTGCTTGCGACCTCGGATGCATCCAATCCATATCCACGTCCGAATTTCAGCATCCCCTTCAGCTCGCCGTCACTGATACTGCCAGCAATGCGGCTGTATTGATCCAAGAACCCCCAGGTATCCGCGGCACTATATCCCATCCGATCAGCACGGCCAGCAGCAGAAGCACGATCCCACATATCCACAGCTTGGCCACTCCATCCAGCTTGACCGCGCATCCGCTGAGCGAGATCAAGCGAACTCGTTTGTCGAGCATAGGCCGAACTATACATTTGTGTTGCCAATCCCACAATGCTTCCAAGCCCCACGAGACCCAACGCGAATTTCCCTGCCCCAAGAACACCAGATAACGCTCCGCCTGTAAGCCTGCTGGAACCGCCATCACCAGAACTATCATCATCCTTACTTCTTCTGCTACCAGCAACGCGAACGGCGGCTGGACGATAACTACTAGCTTCGCGGGAACGAATATTATACATTCGTTCGGCTGCGACCAATTCTTTGCGAATGACATCCAACTGACGTTCCCGCTGCTGAATATTGCGCTTGATCTCTTCGCGTTCTCCCCGCTGGGCCGTTTGCAATTTACCATACAAGGACTCTATGACATCGTTTTGCTTGCGAAACTCTGCATCCAGTTCCCGCATGGTTCCTAAGAAACGTGAGCGGAATACATATAATGCCCTGAGTTGTTTTTCGTCAAAGAAGCCACCGTCTCGTGCCCCTCTGTTCACGACAGATGAAACACCCTTCAAATCTTCCTGTAATTGCTTTAAACCCCGCTGAAGTTGTCCAAATTCCCCTTTTGCTGAGACGCGAATCGTCTGTTCTTTTGCCAAGTTATTACCTCCTTTCTACTAGGCGTCTTCCCAATCATCATCTTCAATCGGTGATTTCCGGGTAGCGGAATAGTCATATGAAAGTTTCCCATCTTCTTCTTCCGTTTCATTTAACCAATCATCGAATTCCGGATCGTCGTATTCTTCCGACTTTCCTTCTTTGGCCTTACGATCAATCTCCATATGCTCAAATTCGAGATCAATCTGCTCAGGCGTCATCGCCAAGATGCGCGGATCAGTCGGAGGTAGCCCGCCATAAACGTATTTACGGAGTATCCACAGCTTGCGCTCCTGTGGCAGCTTCGCTATGGTTTTCATTTGCGTTTCGAAAGTCTTTGCGAAACTTAGCCTCCCACATCTGGTGCAAGCCAAACACATGGAACAACAGATCAGGCTCCGTGATCTCCTTAAGCTTCAGCAAACATTCTGGCCGTTTGTGCAACGCAACGTCAAGGACGGAAATGACATGTGCCATAAATAAGATGTCCGTATCAACAAGACGCACATCCTGCACTCCTGCCTCCCGAAGAATTTCCGATTTGATAGCACCGGACTTCATCAGATCTGCCATCGTCAATTTTTTGAACACCAACACACCTGTATAATGGTTACCCTCAGTAGATGTAAAATCCAAGAGTTCGCCTTCTTTCAGTTCTCCGCCAGCTCTCACCTTTTGTGCGGTTTCAATAGCAGCTTGAGCAGCCGCTTGTTGTTCAGCAGTAAATTCAGACATAATCAATTCTCCTTTGGAATAAAAATAGCCCTCTCCGAAAAAAGGGCGTAGTTAATCGCTTATTCAGTTTCTGGCGTACCGTAGTCAGCGGACAAGTATTTCCAAGTCGCATTTTCGCCTGACATAGAGTTGGCACTGAAATCTTCGGACGATTCGGACAGGGTGCAACTACGGTACACAATGACAATGTCGCCCGTGTATTTATCTGTTACCTCAATATCAATTACGTTCATGTTCAAAATACCAGCTCCATAACTGGACAAACCAAGTTCAGCTAAGGACTTCTTACGGATTCTGTACTTCTCCAAGGTGATACTTCCATCTACTTTCAGAGGCACGGACTCCTGCGGCATGATCGACCCAATTTCATACTGGTTCTCCGTGCCAAAGGAGCGATTACCGCTCAGCCGTTGCCCCCGCCCGACTTCGATACCACCAATTTTTAGACGTATCGTGTGTCCGGCGTGAGCTGGTTGATCTTTTACAATACTCACTGAATGTTCCCCCTTTCGTTATTACAAACTGAAGTGGTTTGTGATCAGGAAATTATTGATCGGCAAGGTCGGTTTACCTTCCCACTCCAGCCAGAACGCCGTACCATTGCGGGTGACTTTGGTAGACTCTGGCACGAACGTCCTAATCCATCCGTTCTTTTGGAACTCCATAAGCAGAGACACCAGATCGTTATAGATCGTGACTTCAATCCCTGCGACACCTGCCTTGCCGGTGTAATTATTCTCGAAGTACGTTTCGATGTTTTCACTCATATCGTCTGCAAGAGTTGAGACAGAAAGCTCGACCTTGGTCAGATCTTCGCTGGTTGACAGTGTCACTCCCTGGACAATGCGAAAGCCCACATTTTTAACCTGTTCAACAGGGCAAATGTGGGCTTCTAAAATTTCTTCAATTTCCAAACCGATGTATATCTTCTCTAACCCATCAAATTTAACAGACTTATAAGTGACAGGCTCTTGGGACGCTTGTCCAGCCCAAAGGCCTGCAATAGCAGCTGCCATATAATACCCCGGCTTAACGACCTTATTTCCGTCGCCATCGGCTACGAGAGGACAAGGAGTTACTAGCACCCCACGTTCAGTTGGCATGGCCGTTGCCATTTCCTTGATCTCTTCGATCGTTGCACCTGGCTTGTGTCCGTAAAATGCGCGACGACGCTTCCGGTTCTTGACACTCGACATGAATTCGATATGTGTGTCTACCTTGGCCCAGATGGCTGCCTGTGTCGTGAGTGGGATAATTCCAGCCGTATCTTCTGGCTGCAGTAGATCAATAGCATCTTGCCATTGTGTATCCGTTGGCGCTGTTGCTGGGGCCGTGACCTTAACAGGCACAACGCCGATCAAATCTGCTCCGTGCCTCCAAGATACCTTCATGACCTCCAGCAGTTCACCTTCACCTACAGCTGCAGTCGCCAGCTTCGGATCATTGAAATATGAAACTTTCCCTTCCGGCAAGGTACTCCCCACCGGGAGAACACCGATCACGGCCAACACTTTATTGGAGCCCAACGTTACAGGGGTCATTTCACTTGAATCCACCATTGAATAAGCCCCCGGACGCTTGATGCTAGCCCCGCCAAAAGAAATATTAATGCTCATGGTTTACCTCCTATTCATATTGTGCCTGAGACTGTTGTTCCAGCGCAGCTGCCCACTGCTCTTCAGTCTTGACCCTAAGCAATTCTGGATTGGCGCGAGCTTCATAGCGGAAGCTTGCCACCAATCCCATATGCACCTTAATGCGGGACAGGTAGTCTTCCAGCGATACCTCAGCTGTAGCGGCTTGCCTTTTCCGATGATCAGGTTTAGGATTCACTTTCTGAGCAGCATCGGCTTGATCCTTTTTGGATTCATCCGTCAATTCGCACACCTCCTCTCACTGTGAACCCACTGATCGCTTCTACACGCTCCGTTACTTGTACGTCAAGCGGATTAAGGTACGAAATGACAATACTGGCCCAGTAGACTGGAAAAGGTGCTACTTGCCCAGTGAAGTCACTCTCATCCTTCCCCGCTTCCATGCTGAAGCTCAGAAGGCCGTTACTTACTGCCACTGGACGGAACAGCATAAGTAATGCTTTCATTACCCTGTATGCCCGTTCTCGCTCATCAGCGTTGGTATGCCAAATACGCACTTCCATGGATTCCTGAAAGTGCGTACTGTGGATCTCGCTATATTGAAGAACATCACGGTCGAAATCGTCACCACCGAAGTTACCCAATATGTGAGCCGCTTCGCTGTCTGATACCCGATTGATGCCCACACAAGGCAACTCCGTTTCTGTCTGTGGATCAGACTTGAAGACGTTCATCCGAACAGCGTTTTCCTTGAAGCCTTTTTTTAGAAACTGGAGCAGTTCCTCTTTTACATCCACACTATTGAACTCCACTGAGTCAATCACCCCCTAAGCCCATAGCGGCCAAGTCTTGCTGGAACCCTTGTACGATCATCTCTTGCACTTGTTCACGTGTATTTTCAAGAACAGCATCACGGATCGGCTTCGGCTTGATCGTTGGACGCATCCAGCTTTTAGGGCTTGAATCTTCGGAAAGTCGACGGAAAGTAAGATATTGCTCTTGTCCAGGACGCCCCATCTTAACCAAGCCTTGATACTTCCCCGTCTTCCATGTGTATCCTGCTCCCGGATGCGCCCCCATATGGCTCCGTTTGCCTGTATCATCCTTCTGTATTCTCCCGCCCCACGAATAGGTGCGGGTCGGCAACGCAGTTGTGACACGACTGACTTGTAGTTTCTTCGCTTGCGCATGTACCGACTTGGGCATAGCGGCCATTGTACTAGTCCGGGGTGCTCCGTGGCGAAAAGGAACCGTGATGTACTTCTTCCCTTTCGCTCCAGTCTTTGCTTTTGAAGAACCCAGCAGTCCAGGCTTCATGTCCTTTGCCGCTTGGCCATCCTCAATAGCCGCGCCATGAGGTGAGGTTGTGAATACTTCCCCTGTCAGATCGTCAGGGAACCGCAATCCGGCCTGGATGCTGCGGACATAGTCACCCGTTTGAACACCGACACGGAAACTGCCGCCGCTAAAGCTTACCTGTGCACCTGATGCGTACTGAATCCATGTCTCCTGAATCAAATCCATCGTGGCTGCTTGAACAGCGGCTCGCGTATACGGTAAACGGCGGCCCTTTGAAAGATTAGCAAGGATATGATCAAGAGCTGGCAACTCAGCCTGTATCGACACCATGCTCATGTAGCACACCTCCAGGGTAGTAACGAAGTACCACCGTCCGCGGTAAATCCTGATTATTCTGGTGACGAGGTCGAGGCAAGACCGCGTAAACGGTGTAGACCGGACGATGCATGTACATCACGCTATATTGCGCTCCTTCCGGCGGCTGATTGCCTGCCCAGATAATTGTAGCCCCTGCCACTTCGTAGTCTTCCCCCGCCATGTACAGAGTCGTTGTGACGGTCTCGGGGTCGTGCATACGGATGGACAACACCTGCGTAACCTTGGGATTAAGCAGTGTATCTGCTGGACGTCCATGCAATTCTGTGCCCCTTATAAGCACTTCGGACGTTTTTACTGCATCGTCGATCAATGTCACTACATCGCCAGCCCCAATGTTAAACATCGGTACCGGCTCCCTGCCAGAACGATCAAAACCACCCTCTGGCGTTCGTCGGAACATATTAGACGGTACGCTCATTAAGGCGTCTCCGACCTCAAACATTCCCGCATAGGCCAAATAGTCCTTAGTCGTGGTTACACTTTGGACAAGCGCACGACAAGTTAAGGCAGGCTCATAGACAAAACCAGTGCCGCCGCAAAACAGACAACCATATTTCGGCTGTCCGCTGTCGAGGTTAATGCAGGAGCAACGGACTGATTCTTGCCAAAGCATGTCGCGACCATGACGAGCGATCAAATCCTCAAATTTTGGTCCGTTGATTTGAACATTGCTCATCAAATCCCTCCCATCGTGAAACCGCGTATCTTGGTCCTAGCTCCGCCATGCTTGGGGTCGAAGAAAGAATCAACCTCCTGTTGGAGCTGTTTGATATGCGCTGAATATGTGGTGCTTGTCGCTGATGCAGTTGTTTGGACTGACTCAACCACCCCATCCAATGATAAGGAATAGTTTGAGACACCCGCTAGTACAGCCGTACCTGCCACTCCAAGCGTTGTGATCGCCGCCTGCTTGCCCACCACGGTTCGAATATCTTCCGTGAGTTGCTCCTTGGTCAAACCAGCGGTGTAGTCTACATGAAATACTTGTGGCGTTCTTGACAACAATGGAGCTGCAAATGGAGCTGTGTTATATCCTGACGGGTAACCACCCAGCATAGGCACGCCTCCACTCTTACTAACCACATGCAATTGTCCCGATTTCTTGTATAGCTTGGTCCAATCTGGGTATTGCATAAAGTCAACGCTGACCTGTCCACCGTAAGCAACCAGCTTAAATGCCTCCATCTTGATTACATATCGTTGTCTCAATTGCAAAAATCCGAAGTTCTGCCAGCGCTGTGCGTCGTAGTCATAAGGCGACTCTTCCACCTCATAGTCCTCACCCTGATCCAATCCTCGTCCTTCTGCATTGCAGCGAATGACGGTGGGCTTGAGAAAGATACCAAGTTGTCGTTCAGTATCCTTAACGGCAGACATCAGGTATCCGAGTATGTCCTGGTCGTCCATCGGCTGGCCGTATTGATCTGTGAGGTGGAGTCCAAAGCACCACCGCCGTCTGATTTCGGCTGGCGTAGGAAGCCCCACGGGAGAACTATAGGTGATCTCCCCTGTGTTTGGATCTTCGGCCGATTCATAGTACGGGATAATAGTCATAGCCGACTATTCCGTAGCTGTAGGGGTATCAGCTGGAGTAGCTGTTTGTTTACCCTTGGCCGTATCCTTCTTCTCTTTATCAGGATCTGGGGTATTCTTATCCTTTCCTGGTTGCTGAGAGTTTGATGGATTAGTCTTCTCCTCATATATCTCATATCCTGGAATGCTCAGTAATACTTCCCCGGTGATTTCGTCCACCTCTGCAACACCGCGCTTGTCGAAATGTACTGTTTCATCCATCACGACAACGTCAAGAGGATATTCCCCCTGTGTCTTGCGAATCATCGTATCACTCAATGGTTTCAGCTCCTTTTTTCGGAAAAATGGAAAAACAAGAGAGGGGTAATCCCTCTCCTACTAATTTGCGTGTACTGGACGAATGGTACCGTAACTCTTGGCCCCATAACTTGGATCGTACAGTTCTCGGTTACTGTTCACGCCCAGTTTGCCCACGTTCTTAAATATCACAATCCGGCGCGGATTGTAGACCTGCAGCATGCCAAATAACAGGATCATAAACTTGCTGGTAGTATCGACTAATCCCAGCGGCACACGCATCAAATCGGCCAGTTTCTTGAAGGCCAGTACGTCGTCTGGATCGTTATCGATCAAGAAGCAATACTCTGTGCCTGGAATATCCTCTCCATTATCAACCAATATCTGATTCGTACCAGTTCCTGCGTCAGTGAATTCAGTCATGAATTCTGCCCGTTGCGGATCGGAGTAGTAGCCACGGTACACTTTATAACTTTTAGCTTCCAGTTTTGGATCGCCATGAAGGACACGCGGAATTGTGATCTCCACTTTCTGACCAGCAGCGACAGCGATGGCCCCCGTTGTGACCGTAGCCGATTCGCCAGCTACGCCCTTAGCACTAACGAAGTAGAAATAAGTTCCTGAATCAAGCTTGGATGCGGCGTCTTCTGTTGCTACCGCCACAGCTGTTGCAGGAACCGCCGGGGAATCCTTTTGGCTAACTTGTTTTGGCGCTCCCTCTGATTTAAGAAAGCGATCCGCTACGAAGTCGATATTAGCAGAATTTGCAGCGTAACCGCGTACAGGTTGACCCATTCGAACGTTACTGCCAATATCGACGATCCGTTGTCGCCCAGCCGGGCCAACAAACAGCTTGGAGAAATCTTTGTGAACCTGATTGGTCAGATACAGCTGCAACAAAGCACTACCGTAGTTATCACTGATGATGGTAGCGGCATCTTCCAAAATTTCCTCGCTGAGCGGCTTACCACGCATGTCGATAATGTGCTGAGACGCATATGGCTTTCCGTTTACAAATTTTTTGACTTGGGCAAGAACGCCGTCAATAGCAAGAGGATTCTTGCTACTGTCACCAAAATAAAGGTTTTTGTTAAGTTGCTGAAGCAGCCACATCGTACCATTGCGTGTCTCTGCGGCGACCGCATCGCCCACACCGACTGTATTAACTAATTGAGCTGGAAGAGTCGTACCGCGAGTCACGCCCATAAATTTGACCAAGCCAGCTTGACGAATGTAGTTGCTGTCGCGTTCGATTGGCCGACCGCCCTCAACGATGAATGGATCTCCGTCACTTCCGTAAGAATCAAGTACGTTGAATTCTTCGGTTGTGCCGCTCGCTCCCTTCTTACCGATGTTCTTCCAGAGACTAAGGTGTTCTTCCTTCGCTGTTACAACGCGAAGAGTCGTTTCGAGTGATTGTGGTTGAATGGCAGACATGTCTCCGAATGTTCCTGGGGCATACGCAGGGCCGGGTCCCCCAGTACCCATGGCTTTAACTAAAGCTTCCAAGTCTTGTTGTGTCATCTGGCCGAAGCCATCAGGCAAATTTGTGAAATCCATATGTTATATCCCCTCTCTTAAAGCCCCAATTGTGTCTTGACGGTTGCTGGCAGTGCAAGACGTTCCAGCGGTGTACCTGTTTCAAAGCGAATGACCTCACTGCCAGCCAACTCCCCTGCCTCAAAGGATTTTTCCAGCACGCCCAACACTTCTTGCTTGGTCATTTCCTTGCCGCCTTCTGGACGAGCGATCGTGTTCAGATCACGCTGACCCAGTACGCTCTGGCGTTGTTGTGGCTGATTCAGAGATTTGCGAAGTTCCACATTCTCTGCACTAAGAGAATCCAACTTCGTCTCCAGGGATTTAATGAGTACAGAATCTTCGCCCTGCTTCTTGATGAGTAGTGTAAGCGACTTCTCAAGTCCTCCCAATTGAGCACTGATGTCTTGCGTGTTTTGTACTTGTTGTTGATTGTCTGCCATAAGTAATCCATCTCCTTTAGTAAATGATTTGACCAGCTCAGCATAAGTCATGGTGTTTACTGGATTCATCGTTAGAACGACGTTTCGCAAAACTGATTTAATGATTTTCCCTGTCTGGCGATCCCGTTCGACAACGCCGCCCTCAATGCTCCAGCCTACCGTTCGACTGCTTTGTGATTTCTGTAAATCTTCAATCGCGACTACTGCTTGCATTGCCAGATCACGATTAGCAAAAAGACGTCCTTTTACAAAGACGCCATTGACCGATTTATTTAAGGTAGGGTGATTGTACTGTCCAATCTTAACTTCCACCGGTTCCCCGATAAATTGACTCGGGGCGTTGCCATGCTCCCACTTGATCCATCCTTTGGACAGAAAATAGGAAGTGTCCATCCCTTCAGGGGAAATACTGTCCTGTTGCTCGTCTGTATCGTCGCTTGAGATGACGCCCTGAACGATATAATCACCAGCGGCATCCATCTCAACGGCTTTCGAAAGCGGAACGAACAGGCGAAAAGTATCTTGAATTTCCTCCAAGATTATTCACTCCTTCCCTATTCAATTGTTTCTTTTTGCTCCACTCGCCTAGTGCGTACCCACCTATGACGACAGTGTGGATGTAACGGGCAACACGGCCACCAATCGGCCACCTTCCGACCAATATTGGACTTACCCGGCCAAATGTATTTGTATCCATCTGGCATAGGGCCATCAGATACAATGAAGGTTTTACCCTCAAGTAGCTTTTGACAGTGAGGGCAAGCGCCCGGAACTGTAGCCACCTGTATCTCATCACCTGGTTCCAACGCTACCAAATAAGCGTCATTTGCGGCCATAGCAAGCTCAGTAATGGCAACCCGACGCCAGTCCCTGTTTTGATCCCCGTAAGCGTCAAAAAGAGCCTGAGTCAGCTTATTCGCTCCCCAATGCTCTTTTTGTGCTTGAATGATTATTTCCTTTACCCCGGCACGGTGGTTATCCGCGATCTGGCTGACTTTTTCCGCCGCATGGACTACGGAATGTTCAATGCTCTGATATTCCAGTGGCGATATAGAGACAATTTCTGCTTGATCTTCTCCAGTCCACAAGCGTAGAGGAAAGGCTTCCTTTTTGGCAGCCTCCAAAGTCTCGGGCAGTTGATTCAACATAGCCGCTGTAAGTGTAAGTTTCACTTTATCCTCTTGACTCTGGTACACACCCAGAAGACCGACTCGGACAATGAATTTTTCGGCCAACTCGTCGATTTTACGAAACTGGTCACGGATATTCTGATCCACCCTTCGGATTAAAGCCTGTGTGGCGTCCCTTCCATATTTCAGACTTTTTGTCCCTTTGGCCCGCAGTTCTTTCACCAAGTCACTAATTCGTCGCTTGTCTCCCGGGCCTTTTTGCAGATCATCGACAGGCAACCCTAGCAAAGCAATGACTGATGCCAACATACGTTGTCCATTGTGGTCAAGATCATTGTAGAACCCATCCTCAAGGGTTGCGATTAATGGATCATCCGATGCATCCCACATGCTGCGCCCACCCTGCGGACGCTCTGGCTTTATATCCAAGGCCTTGCTTATCGTCTCGATGATCTGGCGGCGATTGGCCAACGGGAACGACTTAACCTCAGGTGGCAATCTGATTTGTATTTTTGACATCAGTATCCCTCCCAAGAAATATCAATCTCTAGCGATTTTTTTAAGGGTTCCTCCGATTCGTCCGAAGGATTTCCTTCGTCTTCCTTCTGATCATTGGGCTTAGGTTCTTCCCGTGCCTGCGGCTGTTGTTCGGCCATGTAAGCCTGAATTAGCACGGCATTGGCTGGCGCATTCATCCATGTTGCTTCTGGTGGCACTTCCTGCCCTCGTTGCTTACGTACCTCGGCAACTGTAGTCAGCCCCATCTCCATGTCATCCTTCAAACGCTGTGCCTTCCGTTCCTCTTCCTCTTCATCCAGCCCAGACCAGTAAAGAGCGAACTCCGGAGCGATGATGTCAAGAATGTTTGAGTTAAACCCATCTGACAAGAAATGCATCAATGGCACAAACCCCTTGTCCTTACTACCGTCCATCTTCTCGGCAGTGTTATCAGATTGGCTCATTCCATTGCCGCTAGTCCAACTCTTGAATCCGACTTCGTTCGGATCGATCTGATACACAGCACATGCTAGGTTAAAAAGAAACTCCAGAAATTCATTGAACTGCATATCCTGGTTGGATGATTTAAAAGGGGTGAACTTAAACCCGTTCCCTTCCTCCATAGCCATGAGGGGGACTGTCCATTTCCCTTGAGCCCCTTCGGTCAGAGTCTTCCAGTGCCGGCTGAATGCCTCGATATCCTCATCCTCATACCTACCGATTACCTCCAACACGCCTTGCGGCAACGAGTTAAACGAGAAATACGATGTGTTGTACTTCACACCGTTGACGATGCCCGTCACGATCTCGACAAGCGTCTCCAGTTCGCTGAATCCAAAATCGGCATATGCAATGTCTGTCCGTGGATTTCGGATCAGATACGCCAGTTCCTGTCGGGAATACTCCGCTGTAATTCGTCCATCCACACGCTGTATGTAGGCGATTTGCGCGGCAGCCCCGGTGGTGACAGACTGGTATGGCGTTGGCTGGTAAATCTCCGAAATTGGAGAGGTAGGCAGCAACTCGATAGTAGCCGCATCAACCGCAAACATATCTGTAATCTGCCCGCCGCGAGTAATTACATTTTCCCAAGCGATTGCATCCAGGGTCAGGCTGTCCCGCGTAATTTTCCGCAGGAACTGATTGAAATTGTCCTTTCGCTCCGGGTTTCCCCAGCTTCCAGTCTTAAGGAAGAACTCCTCCAACTCGAAAGCCCGCGCTTGTGCTGCTCGGCTCATGTATTGCTTCGGATTCTTGAATCCAATTCGAAAACCGAGGTCACCCTCGTAACGAGGTCGCCGCGCAAAGCGTGCAACTTGGTTAAGACGTGTATTGATGATTGCTGCAATAGCTGGTACACGCGCCATCTGTCGCAGCACAGAAAACGGTAGCAACGAAGGTTTGGTCCGTGTGCCACCATTGCCCGAATATTGATATGGCAGAATGACTGCCGATTTCGCTTTTGCCTGCGACTGCTGCGTTCCGACCATTTCTGTATTTGCCAAAATGTTCACCTCCCCGCTTACGTAATGAGCATGGAGCGGCGTGGTTTTCCAAAGATGGCATATACCACATAACGCAGCGCATCCATTGCATGGTCATGTTTCTTCACTGGCTTATCTTCGCCGCGCTGGGCGGCTTTGTCGTCCCATATATAGCTCTGGAACTCTTTTAACGTTTCCCTGCATTTTTGAGACACAAAAAGCCGCAGCTCTTTTAAAGCTACGGACACAGATTCAATACCAGGCAACACGCTATTATCAGCTTCTTCGATGCGACGCACACCCAACTTCTTCAGCTCGGTTATGAATCCTTTTGCCGATGGATCGATATAAATTTTCTTTACATCCACATCAGCAATAAAATCGACAAAATCCCGAGCGTAGTCGGACGGCGCACGGGGTTGCTCTGGATCGGAGTGATAGTATTCCTTTACGATGTACAGGTGGCCATCCTTTTCCCCCAGTAGCAGGAACACAGTCGCATTGGTGTGACCGTAATCGACGCCCACATAAAATTTGTTGAATTCTGTGGGCATGTCTGCCGTCTTCAATTCGTGCTTACTCCGGTCAAATAGATTGTAAATGACTCCTTCAGCCATGACCCACAGGCCCAGGATGTAACGTTGATAGAATATCCCGGAGTATCTACGACGATATCGGTCCCGGACACGTTCAGACAACGAAAGGTTATCCTCCATCGTGAAGTGAATGTGCACAGCACGTTTGGTATCCAGATCATCCAACCACTCCAGCTTGAACCAATGATATGGACCCGCTGGGTTGCAATTAAACCACGTCTTTGCATCTTCAACGGAACAACGGGCAGTTGCTTGGTCTACAAATGACTTGGGCATCAGGGCTACTTCATCGAAGAACATGCCTGCAAGAGTAATACCTTGGATTAGGTCTTGAGAGCGTTCGTCCTTACCACCAAATAAGAAAAACTGATTGCTTACGAGTCCGCGGGATATCGTCAGGACATTGTCCGTCTTGTTGTCATGTACCTGGTAACCACGACTAGCCAGCATCCGTTTAAGCGGCCCGACAACGTTACGGCGCAACGCACCGATCGTTTTCCCAGCCATGCCAAACTGCTCACTGCGGAACGTCTCTGTCGCCCAAACAATGAAGCTGAATGACATGGCCACCGTTTTGCCGGCACGAACCGATCCGTCACAAATGATGGCTTCCATATCATGATGAGGGCTTTCGGACATCCACCACGTAAGAACCTGCACCTGTTTATCAGAAAACGGCTGCCACTTGAACGGTGATGGTTTAAGCTTCAGTGTTGCCATCTTTAGCCCACACCTCCGCAGCTCTCCCTCTTAGAGCGGCAATAAAGCCATCGTCTTCAACCTCGTCAGGTTCAGCGCCACCGCGCTTGATCATCAGTTCATGTTTCAACATCTCGATCCGGACACGCTTCTCTTCATCCTGTAAACGCGCCTTTAGCTCAATGGCTTTCAGCTTCTTGTCCTGGACTCGGGTCAATGCTTCCTCAAGGGAAATGATGTCATCGATCTGGCGGAAAGTCTTTTCCTCGATTTCGGACTCGACCAGTTCAGTGCGGGTGATGGGGACGGTCTTTGTCTTTCCCGTCCTCTCATCATGAACCGTCATGGCTTCTTTGATTGATTTGAGCTCATAAAGAACTCGACGTTCCCGCTCTGTCAGGCCATCCGTCAATCTCTTGATTCGAAGCAACATCCTACGTTCACGGATTTCAAACTTCATAATAGCTTCGTCTGCCTGTTGAATCGGGTCCGTGTCAATGAGATCCACGAGATTCCGTTCATCATCTTCGAGGGCGTCAAGCCAAATGCTTTCATACTCACCTGTCGTGACAGCCTTCTTGTTTCCGAACGGACCACCTTTGCCGCCTTTATTACCCACAGCACGTTTATTCCCTGGCGTTGCTCCCCCGCGATTCCCGACAGCATTTTTGTTCCCTTTGGGCGCTCCGCGTTTGGTAACGTTACTAATGGTTTCAATGGTAACGTTACTATTCAATTCAGCCGCCCAACCGTCCTGAGACTTCCATTTTCGAATCTGCGTTTCCCCAATAGAAAGAGCGGCGGCGATGTCTTTTAACTTCATCGCCCCGCCGCTCTCCAGCCACATCAGTTTTGCCTTGTCCCGTTCAGGACTTCTCTCTCTGGCCATCTACATTCATCACCACCCCCAACAAAGAAGAGCCGCGACAGTCAACCGTCACAGCTACTATTCAACCAAAGTGTACTCAGCTTCAAATTCAGACTGCTTCATATGTTTCAATGTCCCGGATGCGTCCTTAACAATGTAATCCCCGACTAGCACTACTAAAGGTTTCAACGGGTCTACGATCACGCGAAGCTCTACAACACTCCCGGCCAGACTGATCGAAATGGGAAACTGAACAAAAGTAAAGATCTCGTCTGTATGCGTGGAACTGTTTCCTTCGAATTGAATTGCTTGGACCCGAATAATCTTCTGATAGCTTTTAACAGACACTTCCCTCACCTCCAAACAATAAATACAATTATTTGCGTTGACAACTCTTGGTATTAACTATATAAAACAGATATAGTTGTTCGTTTTACTCGATTCCCGATAACGGTTCTAAGAACCGACCTATGGTTAGGCTCCAAGCAACAATAAATAAAATTGGGGGAATCGGTATGAATATAATTAAAGCAATTAAGTTCAAAGGTTTTGATGTCAGAATCCCTTTCTTTTCTTTTAAGTTTGAAATCCAAAATCCTGTTGCTTGGAAGTCGGGTAAAGCGAATAACTAACCATCTTTAACGATACAGAACCTTTTTTTACAACTCGTCCTGTTGAAGCTTGATATCCAACTCAATCAACCGTTCCAGATCCTGAACAGTCTGCATCTTTATATGTCCAGCCTGCAAGTCACGAACCCACTGGGCAATGGCAGCCTTAACGATTTTGCGGTACTGTTCTTTGGATTCGAGGATGCCTTCCGCAACTTCGAGTTCATGCTGCATCAAAATTTCATCTGGTGTTCTCATGCGTATCCCTCGGCTTTCCGTTATGATGGAATGCGAGATAGCGGCGGTGTCGATAAATGCCGCGCGCGGCGGGCCGCTATCTCAGCCGGGGGATACCCTGGGTTGATGGGGGGACGTTACTGCGTCCTCCTTTTAATTTTGACTAAACCACTGCAGATGAATTTGCTCAGCGATCCGGTGCATCATGATCGGCGGGACACTCATGCCACATACATATTGGACATTAGCATCCATAAAATCATAATCTCTAGGGAATGTTTGCATCCTGATCGCATCCATATCACTTATGTGCTGCGGCACATCATCCCGCAAGAAAACGGATGAGCTGGCGAGAGTGTTGGCAACCTTCTGATTCTTCAATAGAATCGTGTTGAAGTTACTCATCTTCCCTTCTTCACGCTCCGTCACATCCCCCATATTCAAATCAGGAGGACGTTTCTTGTGCCACCGCTGGAATGTCTTACTGTCTGGATTAATTGGCGATCCTTCACCACTTCGGATATCTCCGTACAGTATTGGTGGTTCGCTGAAAACCAAGCGTAACGGCGGAAACGGCATGTCCTCACGAACAGCTATGAAGAATACCCGTTCACGCTTCTGTGGGACACCCATCGTGGCAGAGTTAAGAAGAAACAGTTGCACCCTGTACCCAATCTCACGGAAACCTGAAATAACCATGCTAACGAAACCACGGGCTTTGCCGACAAGCATTCCCCGAACATTCTCAGCTACAGCTACACGAGGTTGAAGCTTGTTCACAACATACAGATATTCAAAAAACAGGTCATCCAGTTGCTGGACAGCTTGCCCTTCTCGAAAAGCAAATTCCCCACCCCACTTATCTTCACGATCACCAGCAATTGAATACACGCTACATGGCGGCGACCCGTCCAAGATGTCCAGGGCAAACAACTCTGGCGGGAGATCTGCATCAGGAATATTTTTGAAATCCTGAATAGACATGAGGAATGGATGAGGCGGATTATGATTCTGCCGATATATCCTCATCATCTGCGGATCGATCTCTACATTACCCAGCATCGTATACCCTGCCAACTTATACCCCATCGTTGAACCGCCGCCGCAAGAGAAGCAAGAAAACACGGTATGGCCGTGTTGCGGTACATACTTCAGATCAGCAAGCTTCCAGTCCCATGATGGCCGTTTCATGATGTACCTCCCTGGTCGAAAAGAAATCCGCACCGCGGGCATTTGCAATCAAAGTTCGATTCGTCGAAGTCGGAAACGTCCAGCTCTTTATTTGTGAAATCACCCAACTGATCCTCAGACGGTTCTTTAAAATCAGCGAGCAGACTGTCAATCTCCGTATCATCAAACCCGGATAGTGTCAGCTCAGCCCCTGTCGCCTGCAGTTCATCCAGCAAGGCGGCCAAAGCTTCTTCATCCCAACGACCTGATATCTTATTCAAAGCGATATTCAACAACCGCTCCTGCTGATCGTCGAGATCCACCACGGATACCTTCAGCTCAGTGTGACCCAACTCGTTGACCATGATCTTATACCGTTGATGACCACCGACCATGTTCCCAGTGCGCTCATTCCAGACAATCGGCTCCACATACCCAAACTGTTCAATGCTCCGGCGAAGCTTCTCGTATTCCGGATCGCCTGGCTGAAGGTCAATCCGGGGGTTATATGCTGCTGCATTAATCTGATCGATTGGCACGATTTTGATGTTCATTTCTATTCCCTCCATCAATGTTATTACAACAAAAAAAGTCATCTCCTATTAAAGAGATGACTTACGTTTTTTTATTATCTTGCTCCTCATAATATATAAAACAGGCCACCAAAGTCACTATTGAATAGCATAAAATGAGTAAAGATTATCTAATGATATTTCAATTCCAACATTGTCTCTTAACAAGTCGCTTCTTCTATCATATAGCAACTTTAGTAATTCCTTTTTCTCTTTTTTACGAGCAAGATGAATTTTCCTATGACACAATGGACACAGTGCCACAATATTACTTTCTGTATCAATAGATGTTGTAAAATCATTTTGGAATTTCATTGGAATTAAGTGATGAGACTCAACATAAAACTCCTTGCTTGCATCAGAAACAAAGGTGATATGGGACTGATCTATCTCGCACTTAAAATGAGCTTTCTTTAAAGCGATTTTAGATATCTTTGGGTCCCTAGGCCAAGCTTTAAAACCATTCATCACTCTAGGTTGCTTCCTTGGCTTCTTAATTTCTGGCGAATCATCTGGAATTTTACTGAAGTCCGCTTCTAAAGAAGTTTGAAAATTATTCTCTTCAAGATCTTCTTCAGAAAGAATGAATTCATTATTTAACTCCTCAATCATTTGATCTGTGTTTGCATAACGTTTCATTCTAATATTTAGTTTCTCTTTGTCAATATTACTGAATCCCTGTGGTGTGAAATTTAATTTATACCCAAAAAATGAAGAGAAAACTTCTTTCGGGATACTAACCTCTTTTAGATCCTTTAAAAAGTAAATGTACTCCCATGTCTTACCCTCGTTATTCTTACCCCAGATATGTTCAGCCACTTTGCTGTTATGTGTCTTGCACAGAATTTTAGCGTAGTATGTAAATCCTTCTGTTGTGTAGACAAGCACAGCATCATTTTCCCTTAGTCTGCCCCACCTTTTTACATTTTGGCTTCCAGATACTGCTCCCCACATATGAACATACTCATTGAGGTTGTTAGCGATTAATGTTTCTTTGACTTCGGAATCCAAATTATCGAATAATTCTGAAATCTTATATGGACTAGCTACAGTTTCATCATAGTGCCTGCGTGCATTTTTGTCACAGGCAGTAAAGTAATAAAGCATCTTATTTCCCCCTATAGATCTGTGTATTTCTTATTTGAGCCATATGACTTCTCTACAGGGTACTTATCGGCGTTTTTCTTTAGCTTTTTAAGCAGCGCTTCCTTAGGATCTATATCAAGATCATTGCACATCAACAGCACGTAATAGAGTACATCTGCTAGTTCGTCCTGAAGCTTGTCTTTATTTTGCTCGATTGCTTCTTCACTGCTCTTCCACTGAAAGAGCTCCAGTAACTCACTCGCCTCCAGATTTAAAGAGATTGCAAGATCCTTTGGATTATGAAATTGTCCCCAGTTTCGTTCATCTCTAAATGCTGTAATTTTTCTAATTAGTTCATTCAAATTAACCACCTCAAGTTATTGATTCGACAAGCATTGTCATAAGCCTAAATATCTGAGCTGACTTAGTTTTATTGTATTTTCATATATTATACTTTGCAAAATCTTTAATAAATGCTCTTAGTTGTTGGTTACTGGTTGATATTGCGATACGTTCTAGTACATTGACTTCCTCCACTGATGTATTAGCCATTACGATTCTTTTGAGATCATTAACTTGTACATCACTAAAATTTGCTTTGGAAATAAACTCAATCAACAGTGTATAGGTTGAGAAATATCGTCTCAATACTATAAGTTGAGTATCAAAAGATCTATTAGGGTGATCCTCCATGAGTCCTGATAATGTTTCAATTGCTTCAAATCCCGTAGCATCACTGTTACCAAATGCAACCTTAAGTTTATCTAAGATGCTGTTTTTTAGTTTAATTAGATCATTAACTGTTGTAAGTGTAAGTTGATAATCCATTACTTGCTTCTGACGTTCAAGCTGATCTGCTGAACGGGCAGTCTCTTCTGTCTGCATTTCAATAGCTTTTCTTTGAAGAGCAAGTTCTTCTGTCTGCATCTGTATCGCTTCTCTCTGTAAAGCAAGTTCTTCCGTCTGCATTTTGCTAGCGTTGACTTGGAGCTTCATCTCATTGGTTTGCATATCAATAGATTTTCTTTGCTCCTGCAGTTCTTGCCTCTGAACAGCAATGGTATAAATAAGGCCAGCAAATGCAAAACCTGAGAATAACGCATTGATTGCTCCAAACATGTCTCCAAACGTTCCACCTCCATCTGGTTTTCCGAACCACAGCGAAATAAAGAATCCTGAGAGAGCCCATATCGTTAAAACTCCTGCTGAAATCCACAAAATGTGTTTCTTTTTCATACGTTCACTCCTATTTGTTCTGATGTAACATCTTCCAGTATCAGACAACAAGTGAGGTTGGTCAAGATCTAACCATGTTGGCATAAAAATAAAGCACCCTTGGGTGCTTTATCTGCCGTATTTTTCGATCAATTCTTTTAAATTGATTGGGGTAAACTCGCTAATTCCATTCGAACCATCCAAATATCCATCTGCCTTGGCTTTTGACAAATAGCTCCTAGCTTCTTCGTAATAATCTACATGAAGCCTGCGAACTACCTCAGTCCATTCCTTAACATCTTCAATTTTCCCTTCATCGAGCATCGACAACAATTCAACAAACCCTTCTGTACCCAAGTAAGCTTGAATATGCATATCACGAGTTGATTTCTCGTCTCTATAGAGTTTCATGGAATCATACTGACATTCTTCTTGATTGTGAACTATTCTAAAACCCTTTTCTTTACCTGTTTTGCGATCTTCATACCATTCAAACCAGCCATCATCGACCTCAAGAATGCCCCCGCATGAATCACATATCCATTGCTTTAATGGGGTAAGCTGTGGTTTTCCCATACATATTTCCCCCTCTATGATAATATAAATCCTTTTCCAGTATCAGACAGAAACGGACATGGGTCAAGTACTATAGTTTAAACTCTTTCAACTATATATAGTAATAACAAAAAAAGGACGAGTGCCTAAGACCTCGTACCTTTTCAGTAAATAATTCAATTCTTTTTTAATTGTGCCACCCATGGAGCCCATCAGCACAAATGTTAAAGCCACTTTGGTAGTTGTACTCATTATTACCATCAATCTCTTCAAGGGCATTATGCACCTTACGGAGTGTTTCTGATCCACACGCAATACCAATTATATCAATTTGTGATCGTACCACATCTGTCCAGTACTCCTGTGCATTGAGGTTGAGATCATATTGGCTATAAATCCCACCATGTCCGTCCAGATCTTCAATTAGTTCATCAAGTCCCTCAAGTAAATTGACTTCTTGTAATTCTCCATATTTTGGATCCCTTTTTTGTGCCAATTTAAGTTGCTTGAGTCCAACGGATAATTTCTTAGCCAGCTCTCTAATCAACTGTTCTTCCATACTTATCACCTCTTTTCTGATTTTAGGATACTACATCACCCTATATTGTCTAGTATTTCACTTCCAGTAATTGTGTTGAGTTGGTTTCAACGTTCGGGTGACCTGTGTATTCGTGCGTACGCTCACTCAGCGCCTGTTCTCCGCTCTCCAAAAGACTGATCCCTGCAAACGGACGTTCTCATGCTAATAAGCTCAAAACGGCTAATATTCCGTTATATGAGAGCAAAACAAAAAAAGCCGTACAACAAATCTACGGCTCTTTTGTTCACGTATGTTATTTCTATTAGTTTACTTCAGATTTAACATCTGTTGTATATCCACTGAATGTTACATCGACTGGTTTTTTTCCATTGCCATTTGGTCCACCTGTAAAGCTAATTGTATAACCACCCGCTCTTACGCCTTGGGGGTTCTTATCGGGACTTAGCCAAGCATCTGACCCATTGCCATCGATTACCTTATTATAATATTCTTTTTTAGTATCAGTATGGTATATCAATATCTTTACTGGCGAACTAGAATTGTTTACAAAGTCTACTTTAACATATCCATATCCACCGGCAACATTAAAATTAGTAGTAACATAACCTGAACCAAGCTTACTTTGTACCCTACTTCCAAATTCATCCTTGCGCTGTAGAGGTGTAATAATCAAATCATCAAAATTACCTGACCGAGCAATTTCAGCAAAATCACGTACTGAACTAGAAGTTGGAACCGCCTCTGTATGTAGCGAAGTTGATGGAGCGGCAGATGCTGATGTTGCTAGTGCTAGAAATAGTCCTGACAATAACAATGCTTTTGCTTTCATCGAAAATTCCTTCTTTCTAATTGTATTATTATTACAATATAACCATAACAGCATCTGTAAATATTTGCAACTTATGCCTAATATTTAGTCTATTTAAAAAATGTTAGTCTATTATTTATGTTTTTAGTACAAATAGGCCTGCTGCAAAACTGTTTAACACCATCCCATCTACCCCATACACATCCTTTGCATTTCTCTGGTTGCTTGTTGGGGCGAATGCGTATCTTCTTCCGTCTTCTGCTGATCACTTCAATTCCTCCAATAAAAAAAGCCGATCCAGTTAAGGAACGACTTTAATGTGTTATGTATGATGTTGGTATTACGTCCTAAAAGCATGCTCCCTAAACGGTCGCCGCAAAAACGCTGCGCTCTTTGCTTTAAAAGCATACGTGCTTAGTAACTATAGAGGAAGAACAAGACTATTTTACTGAAGCGCTAAAAATAGAGTCAACGTTTCTAGTAGCCCGTTTCTCTCAATATCTATTAGAAACAATTGCTTTGCTCTCAATTCCTCGCTAATTCACTTATGGGCTCGTCTTTACATTTCCCGTTTTCTTTGAAGCAGACAACTTCTCTTTCATTGTAAGCAACATCTCAACCAGTTCATCCCGAGCAATCAGCCTTACCCCATTTGATTTAGCGAGCTGATATGCCTGCTCAGTATAATTGCTGTTTGTGACAACCCATGCCCCATTTGCTCTATAATGCGCCTTAGCTCCTTGAACCTCTTGAACAGCTTTTAATCCAACATTTTTTTTATAGCGTTTAGCTTGAACAACGATTCTTTTTCCATCTTTGGATATAACCAGATCGGCGCCATAATCACCTGCAGCTTTTGTCACTTCCGCCTTAAACCCTTGTGAACGAAATAGATGTCCAAGATAGTGCTCAAACTGCACTCCATCCATTTTGTCGATCTCGGCAATTCCTGATCTCTTCAGCCGTTCAGCACGCTTTTGTTGAATGATTATCATTAAAACTATAATCCCAACAACACCAAGAAATCCAACGACAAGTGAAGCTTGCCAAGATTTTGTTATAGAATATGTTCCCAAAACACCTCCCAACATTGCCATGCCGGCTAATCCTTGGAATAATTCTTCTTCCTGTTTCGCCTTACTTTTCCTTTTCGCCATAACTCTTCCCCCAAGTGTGTAAATTGTACTAAAACACTTTTCGACACTTAGGACTAATTTCCTGCTATGAGTAAAAAAAGGCGAGAAGAGGAACGCCCCAGTCATATGCCGCATGTGCAGCTGTGCGTTTCATTCTCGCCTTTTTCTATGCTCCTAATGTATCACGGAAAAATGGTCATATGGGGTTCAACATAGTCTCAAGATGGGGTCATGTTTTGGTCATACAGGTGCCAAATTTTAAGAGGAAGTTTTAGCTTCTTTTAATAAAACATTTCTATAGTATAATATCCTTAAATTAGATATTAAATAAAATGGAAAAGGAGTCTTACATGAAACTACTAAATGTAAAAATTAAAGATTATAAAAGCATCAAAGATTCTGGAGAGATCAACTTACACAATGTATTTAATGCTTTAGCGGGGAAAAACAACACAGGTAAGTCAGCTTTTATTGAAGCAATATATAAAGTAGTTTCGGAGGGGCATATCGAATCCTCTGCTGTATTTAATGTTCGGAAGTCAACAGAGATTGTAATCGAAGTTAGCTTACTACTCGAAGAATTAAATAGCATAAATGCAGATGTGGATCCGAGATATACGGTAAATGATTCAGAAAAATTTAGAGTTAGCTTCAGATACTTCAGCAAGGAAAATGTAACAATTATCGACAAATTTGAGGCCTATTACGGAGATTCATTTAATACTGTATATGAAAATATAAATCACTTAAGAAATTTTGTGACGAGCCATTCATTCAGAGATTTAAAAGGTGGGAGTGTCTCTTTTGGAGGCATGCCAACTTTCTTACACAATCTAATGGTTTTTTTAAGAAGTAAAATTGTCTACATAGCTGGTTCTAGACATGTACCATCGACTGAACCCTCAAATTTAAACCAATCCTTAAACATCAATGGCACTAACCTCAATGGTTTTCTGTATACTTTACATAATAATGAGGAAAAAATCTTTGATATTATTGTTAAAACTTTCACTTTAATTTTCAATGATGTTACCTCTATCAACACTCCAATTGAGGGAGCTAACCAAACATATGTCAGTATTCTTTTCGAAGGCATGGATACCCCAATCCCATTGTCACAGTGTGGCAGCGGTTATACCCATGTTCTAATACTATTGTGTGTTCTATACACAAAAATAAATAGTGTAGTTCTATTTGATGAGCCACAAGTATTCTTACATCCCTCTGCTGAGAAGGCTATATATGATTTAGTAAATGAGAGCAGAGAACACCAGTATATATTCACTACACATTCACCTATTTTGATTAATTACCCTTCCGAAAAATACCTAGTCCATGTTAACAAGTCAATTGGCGTCAGTACTTTCACACAATTAGAACATATTCAAGAAGTATTGTCCGATATCGGCATAAGCAATAGCGACTATGCTCTATCTGATAAGGTGATATTTGTAGAAGGTGCAACTGAAGAATGTGTGCTTCCCATACTCCTCTCCCATTTCGGATTAAAACAGATAGGATACAACTACAGAATCTTGAATATGAAGGGAACGGGTAATTATTTTACTAAGAAAACTGCTATGCGTGAACAGAAAAGCAAACTTGACCTAGTTTTAAGTGGCGTATCACGGAGTCCAATCCCCTATAAGATAATTATTGATGCTGATAATAAACCTGATGAAAAACTTCTCGAATTAAGGGAAAGTTATGGAGAAAATATAATTATTTTAGAGCTTCGTGAATATGAAAATTACTTTTTAGATTGCTACGAAGAGTTGTCTGAGGTTATAAATCAGGAAATTTCAGAAGCTACAGATCCAGAACAAATTAAAGCAAAAATTGAACTTTTGCTAGCCGATATTACAGATATAAAGCTATTTCCTAGAGGAGCTTCAAACATAACAAAAGATGTTGTTGGAAGTGAGATTTTAGAACGCTTATTTAAAAAATATTCTCTTAATTACAATAAAATTGTTCATGGAATGGAACTGACTAAATTAGTATTAAACAACACTCCAGAAAAACTGGAATTCTTCAAAAACGAACTGCAAGATTTCATTAAAGGATAACAATGCAAAAAAAGAGAAGCTGACGATTACTCGTCAGCTTTTTTTAGAATTCGGTATCATCCTGCTCAAAAAAGCCGATAAGCTTCAAAGTATTACTGACACTCTCGATACCCTCATCGATTTTGCGCTTGATAGTGCTATCACTGAGGGTACGCCGGAAGAAGAGTATCGTTTCCTTGCGTGAATATCCTTGAATGTATCTGTAATCAACGGCTTTACGGGCTTCTTCGTCTTTGATTAATCGTTGAGCCCTTTCCAATTGGTGTGTATAGAAGTCATATCTTTTGTACACCCAGCGTTGTTTCTCTATAAGAATCGTGGCGTTAGCAGTCTTGTCCGCATGCAGATCTGTTTGATCGATGCGGCGGGCTGTTTCACCGTCAATTCCTACTTGTTGCAAATCCTGCTCGAATTGCTCAAAGTCTCTCATTAAAGAAACCATATCTGTATATTTGTCGAGCAGGAACTTTGTTCGCTGGATTTCTTGTTTACTTGCTTTTGCAAAGAGTTCCCCTTGTCCCCATGTCATCGCCATTCCCCTCATTCCCCTTCATCCTGTGATATACTAATAAGAGGAATGAGATAATATTTACTACCCTTTCCCCCACCTGGCCGCCAAGCTTGCGGGGGATATTTGTTATACTGGAATCACTTCGTTGCAAAACTCGTCCCACTCCGCTTCACACTCTTCTGCGGACCAGCCGTTTACTAGATCCTGCGGATATCCATACTCCAAAAGCAATGCCCTAAAATCTCGTTCCAATTACCACTCACCTCCACGCTTATAGTATTTGCGGTTGCTGCCATAACGTTGTTGTGGAGCCGTAACTGCCTTCTGCAACTTATCTGGCCGTTTAGGTGGATGCTCAGCCCCGATTGCTTTCAGGTGGCTTGCTATCTGCTCCGATGTCCATAACGTTTTATCAACCTTGCGATAATCTACCATCAGCAGATCCTCCCCGTTTGAATGCCCTCCTGCAGATCAGTGAGCAATACGTAGATCGTTGCATCCTTGGCATGTTGGTTACTCTGCTGCTCGATCCAGTTCATTACTCCCGCCTGACTCACCATTGCAATCTTCTTGCTCGATTTATCTGTCAAAGAAAGAGTGCGCACACCACCTGCTTTATGATTGAGATATCCCTTATTAATCAATGTCTCAACGTGCTTGAATGCAGTTGAAGTGACGAACATAAATGCATCAGCAATCTCCCTTATACTCGGCCCATAACCGTGTGAGTCAATAAAATCTGCTATGAAATCGTAAACCTCTTGCTGCCGGGGGCTGAGTGGCTTGTCCGCTATGGATTTCTTTGTCACGATTCTTCCTCCCAATTCCATAAGCTGAGCTGGCCTTTAGCTGGTACCGGCTCCTGCAGCTGAACCACATCGTCAAGTTGCCAAGCAAAGCGTCCGTCACTGTAGTCTCCAAAGTGGTACTCATCAGGCATGTAACCACCCCAACAAATCGTCCTGCGGGAATCTATACTTAATCTTTCCACTATTTGTTTGTCTCCAAATGGACGACTAATGCTCCACACGTCAGTAAGTACCGACTTTGCAATCACTGCTCCTGTCACCAGGTCACGCAAGTCATTAATGCCGTGTTTCAGCAACGCTTCGCGTATTTGAGAAACCAGACAAGCTTCTTTATCCACCTTTTGGCCAGCATGGATTGCCAAGTCTCCCCGATGTTTCGTCGCCCAGCTCCGTGTCTCCAATTTCTTGACGCCCAAAGCTACCAGTGTTGCCCAGGGTTGTATTATCGTTACGGCTTTCATCGTTCATCCTCCACTCATATAGCTTTCAAAGTTATTAAGTTCACGACTCCATCTATCAGCAGTGACATCCTTTAGTTGATTGACTAAGTTACCTCTAATAAATGGGCATATGCCTATAGCAGCTAGGCATATGCCTGAATAGACTAAATTATCCAATAAAGAAGGGAAATGATTAAAATGTATAGACAATTACAATTCGATTGGCCAACATGGTGCTCCTATATCTGTGGTTATGACGAGGCAGGGCGACCACATTACTGTTATGGACCTTGTTTGGTTCCTTCTGCATCGATTATGGCTCAACCCCCTTATGCCCCTCCGCAATTCACTGGTCAAATGAATACAAACGGACACTTAGCACCATTGAATCCTGGATTAGGGAATGTTAAGCCCCATAAATAAGGATATATTACTAACTCCATAAAATGAGCCACTTGAGTTCGTTGTTAACCTAGTTCCTTTGTGGCAAGAACTCCAAAGTTTCATAGATTCAACTGATCACCCCGGCCAACTTTCGACCGGGGATGCTACTATATGAATGTTTTAGACCGCTACGCCATCCTGCATCATTTTAGTGACACGCTTTTTATAAGCGCCGTATTTGGAACTAATTTGTGCACTTGGGATGTTGATCTCTTTCGAGATTTCCAGCCAAGTCTTGCCGTTAACTTTCCGTTGTTCCAACAGACTTGGGAAGTCAGCAGGAACGTCAGCGAATTTGATATCATCGAAAATGGGACGTTTGTTAAGGATGAACAGTTCGAGTGTTTCTTTATCAATCTCAGTAGCCACAACCTCTTTGTCATCTGCAGGTGGATTCTCGTCTGCAGGCGGCTGCTGATCACCTTCTGAATCATCAGAGTTAAATTCCATTACCTTCGATCCAGACTCATCCCCGCCTCCCTCATTCAACCAATCAGGTGTGTCATCGGTTGGCGGTTCTCCTGTGCCTTTTTCGCTGATGCGCTCCCCCTCGCCCTCTTGCGACACTTCGGAACCATTTTCAGCTTGCTCGGCACCTTCTCCGTCCCCCTGCTGATCAGGAGAACTTCCTTCACCTTTGAACAACTCCGCCTGGTTCTCGTCCTTCTCTTCATCCTGGCCTTCAATCTTGGTCACAACCCCGGACGAATCTGTTGTCACACGGCGCCCACCGTTCCAAGGGTTATACATTGGGTCGCGTTCCTCTTCATCGAAGTCAAAAGCCCCCTGCGGATCTCCGAGGTAAACCATGATTTCTTTCTCTTGCATCTTCGCTAAAGCAGACAATTTTGATTCAACTGCAGCCAGCGGGATGAGCAACTTGATTGTTACGTCCTTTGTACCAACACTGATTCCCTTAGCTACCTCTGCCGAAAATTTCACCATTCCGTTTGTCATGTTTATGCAACTCCTCTGATATGTTTTTGATCATATGCCCAGCACAGGGCTAAAGCATCTGATGGATCGTACAAGCGTTCTTTAAAGTCACCAGCTTTGTATTTCCCTTTACGGTCGTCTCGTTTGTAGTAAACAGGTATAGCTATTTCATCTAAATCAAGGTCAAACAGCATCTGCATTTCAACTGCAACCGTTTCTTTATCCGCGTTGCCTTTGCCTGTGAACATCTTTAGTTCCGAGGGACGTATCTCTGCAATTGTTACCCGATTATGGAGTGCAGCGAGTGTAACCATAGAATAAGCACCAACCAAAGCGATAACGCTATTGGCATTCTTGAAATGTACGGGGCGTTCCAGAACAACCACATCCGGCCTGTGATTCTGAATCATGTCGTAGTTGTCCTGGTAGATGGCGTTCAAAACTTTCGGCATTTTGATATCTGAATAATCCCTTAGCCCGAAAGCAATCGGCTTCCCCTTCGTCATAGTTGCCCATCCTGCATAATTGGTACCGTGATCGATGCCCATAATTTTCATCGTCTTACACGCTTCCTTTCCTTCCTCCGCTGGCGCGCCGGAAGCATGTCCCTCCGAATGACAAAAATCTCAGCCAGTTTCTGACCATCATCACCGCGAACAACGTAACTCAAATGTGTTTGGTGGTGCGGATCAATCAGCTTTCGCATGCCGCACCTCCGGTACCGACAATTGCATCAAACTCAGCGATCCCTTCACGGAGCTCAGTTTGATCAATTCCCGTAAATTCCGTCTGTAGTTCGTCCAGATCTGGAACCTGTCCTGTATTCATGAAACGATGCCGCATGTACTCTGACACCGACCATCTGGTGTAAGGACTGCCCATCAAGTGCGCACCTTGTATGGCCGCAACATGCCATCGACCTTATCCAATAACCAAAGCTTGCCTGAATGCTTGTTCAGCAGCACGACACCTTCAGCTGTCTCCCTTTCCGTCAACCAGTTTTCCAATGTTACGCCTGGTCTGGCCTTGCGCAGCTCAATCTTCTGTTTCTTGGTGAGTCGTTTCCCCTGTTTCATGTTCGTTCCTCCTTATGCCCACTGGCGTTTATTCAAGTTCTTTGGTTGTTGTGACTGTTGCGGTGGCGTTGGCCCGTATGAATCGTTATGAGTCCGCTCGTAATTCACAAATTTATTGAATTGCTTCAGGAACACCAGCTCCACTGTTCCAACTGGACCATTACGTTGCTTCCCGATGATGATCTCTATAAGGTTTTTCTTCTCCGACTCCTGGTTGTAGTAGTCGTCCCGGTACAGGAAGGCTACGATGTCGGCATCTTGCTCAATGGATCCGGATTCCCTTAGGTCGGACATCATCGGACGCTTGTCCTGCCGTTGTTCAACCGCTCGGCTGAGCTGGGATAACGCAATGACTGGAACGTCCAATTCGCGGGCCAAGTGTTTCAACGTCCGGCTAATCATAGACACTTCCTGTTGGCGATTCTCGCTAGCTTTACCACGTCCTCCAGCGACTTCGATAAGCTGTAGGTAATCGATTACGATCATAGCCAAGCCCTTTTCTTTCTTGAGCCTCCGACACTTGGAACATATGTCTTGAATGGTGATCCCTGCCGAATCATCTACGTAAATGTTCGTTTCAGCCAAGGCCCCGATAGCTGTGGTCATCTTGATCCAGTCTTCATCTTGTATGTCACCCATCCGGATCGAGCTGGCATCGACGTTCCCTTCTGAACTGACAAGTCGTTGGGCAAACTGCCCATCGGACATTTCCAAACTGAAAAGTGCCACTGCATCGTTCGTATTCTTAGCGACATTTTGCGTGATGTTCAGTGCAAAAGCCGTCTTACCTACGGATGGCCGCGCAGCCACAATGATAAGGTCACTTCGTTGTAATCCACCTGTGATGCTGTCCAAGTCCTTAAATCCAGTGTGTAGCCCGTTGACGATTCCGTTCTTGACGTTGTATACACGCGTCTCTACGTCATCCACGAACCGCATGAGCACATCTTTGATAGGCTTGAAATCCTGTTTTGGTACAGCTCGGTCGGCAATCTTGGTGTGTGCTTGTTGAGCGCTAGCCAGCAACTGCGGAACCTCCGTTCCTGCCATCGCCTGTTCAATTTGCAGCCTGCTCATCCGAATAAAATCACGTCGTATAGCTGCGTCTTGCAACTGACGAATATACATGTCGTAATGAGTAACGTTGGATTGCTTTGGGACAGAACCTGCAAGTTCAGAGAGATATACTACTCCACCAACATCCTCCAACTCGCCTTTATCTTTCAATCGCCCCATAAGCGTAACTACATCAACAGGGTCATGATTCTCTACCAGCTCAGCAATGGACTGGAATATCAGACGGTGTTTTGCACTAAAGAAAGTATCGAAATCGAGTCTTGTTACGATTTCTTCGGCCATTTCAACATCAATCAAGGCCGCCCCTAGTACTGTCTGTTCATGTTCAAGGCTATAAGGTAATTCAGGTGTTCCGAAGCTTTGCAAGTAAATCATCCTTCCATCCGGGCGGCGGCAGTGTAGCCTTTGTCCGGCTTACTTCTCGTTGATCAAGATATGCCCTGGTTTCTGCCAGCTCACGTTCTCGGGCAAACTGATCAGCGGCAAACCCTCGTATCTCAGAAATCTTGGGGTAAAAACTGTTTGTCTCGATGTGCCGTTGAACGTTTTGCACAGCCGTTTCGAAAGGGAAATCCTTCAACGCCTTGAGATGGCGGTCTACGTTCTCGTCACTGTCATCAAAATTGGGATATTCATCGGTGATGACCATGAACAAACGAATAACATCAGCCCTTTCCACGCGCTTCCTCCTCCCTTAGCCGTTGCTGTAAGCTGTCTCTCTTTTGTTGTTGCCTGGTTGGTTGTTGCCTGCGCCCATACTGCTGTGATGGACTGATCTTCGCTGGAACAACCTTATTTGCCTCAAAAGCAGCGTCTAAAGCTTTTGCCGCTTCAAGCGTATGAGCACCCGACCTCAGGTAATCATTCAAAATCTTTGTTATAAGGGTGAACCTGTACCCTGTTGATGCCAATGCTGCTCGCTCCATTGCTCGTATGACCACTGCCTCATCAATCTTGTCTTCGTCGATGTAAGAAATGAGTTGTTGTCCTTGGAATGGATTGCATTCAAATCCAAACACTCGCTTGTGAGCTGAGTAAAATGATTCGTACTCCGGATCAGGTGGACGATCAATTTGATTCTCGTTTGCAGTAGCAGATGATGAAGCAGAAGAAGAAAGAAGAAGATCTTTTAATACAGGGTCTAAAATTTGTTCCACTTTCTGTTCTACTTGCGGAAAGTGGTTTAATTTTTGTCCCACTTTCTCACCTACCCCGTCAAAGTGGTCTAAATTTTGTTCTACTTCCTGACCTACTTCTTCTGAGTAGCTATCAGAGTGGTTCAAATTTTGTTCCACTCCGACACCCAGCAGATCAAATTCAACGCTGTAATCTCCTTTGGATTGTCCTCTTGGCGGTTGAATGTACGCAATCAATCCGGCATCAACGAGCTTCTTTCGATGAGCATTTAGCGTACCTTTGTTCGTAATTCCCGTTTGAACCATGAGATCCGTATTGGTCATTTTCCATGCCTTACGCCAACCAAGCTTTGCACTGCGTCGCCACAAGGCAACCATTATGGCTATACCTTCAGGACCAAACTCTTCCGGCCCGCCAATGGCTTCAAATTGTTCCAGAAGCCCGGAAAGGGTCGGTCTGGCTGTCTCGGTCACTTGCGTCTCCCCCTCCCGTAGCAGCCGTGAATTTATTCATTTGCACAAATTAATATCTCTTTACTGCGTGAATCTCGGCATCGAGTTTGCATTTAATTCCATGCGTGGTGAGCATTCCGACTTCTACCCCACTACTCAACTCAGAGACGACAATGTTAATAAAATCCGGCATCTTATCACGTTCTCCTACTACGGCCATTTGAGCACCCAGCGCATATGCCACAGCTCTAAAATATTCAACTGTTGCACCTGGTCCTACAGTTGTTGCTTCATCAAGTAACTTTTCCATGCTTTCGAAGACATTCAAACTTAACTGTTGTTGACTGCTCACTTTGGTTGCCCCTTCCCTAAACCGATTCGGACTTGCTCTTGTACCCTTGCCCAAGCATCTTCATAAGCGGCGGTCGGATCGTCACCGTCATGCAGCTCCATAACAATGTTCGCTTCCACCTTCACACTTTGGAAATTGCCGAGATTCTTTGTGAAGGAAGCCCCGACAGAGATTTGCTTTACCTTAGGCATTTTCAGTGCCCCTTTCTATGTTGCAAGAATACGTGCGGATACTTGGCCCGCTTGACCTCCCAATCCGGGTACCCGCGTTCAAAGTAAGCCCGTGTTTCCCGTTGAAATGCCGCCTTATCAGTGTCGAACAGCTGCCAGATCCGCTTACCCATCATGCTCTTGAGTAGCGGTTTGCCTGTCAGATCGTCCATACCATCACCTACCCGCTACATATACCAATTTGCCTGTGAGGGCCGCTATTTCGCGATTGAACAGTTCTTCATCGCTGTTGTTGTCTGACAGGTGAAGCAAGTGAATTTCTTGTACCTTCCGCATGTCATTCGCCCGGATGAAGTCCTTCACGTTCTCCAGGCTAAAGT
The DNA here is from genome assembly GCF_050435065.1 of Paenibacillus sp. 4624. Taxonomy (NCBI): domain Bacteria; kingdom Bacillati; phylum Bacillota; class Bacilli; order Caryophanales; family Paenibacillaceae; genus Paenibacillus; species Paenibacillus sp. 4624. The sequence goes on along the minus strand of NZ_JBNDJR010000003.1, from coordinate 403,659 downwards.
GAGAACGAAGCAATCTATGTTTCATCACCGCCGGCACACGGCCAGCGGCAATATTTTGATTAAGAATCTGAATGGAATAATTGCATTCCACCATGATGTGAGTAAGTCCAGAAAACCGATGCTTGATGTAATAGGTATCAGTTGCGAATAAAAGCTTGTCCCCTGCTGTATTTGCGAGAAGGAAGCCCAAAGGCTCCGCAGCGTCATGTTGCACATCAAACGGTAGAATCGACCAAGTACCAATCGTGTAAGGCTCAAGGGCAGATACACGATGTACACGGTGGCTATCCAACTTCAAAGCATCTGCGGTACCGGCACTGGTGTAAATGTTCACGCCTGCTTTGATCAAGTCTTTAACGGCTGCCGAATGGTCCCCATGTTCGTGACTTATGAGGCATCCGGCCAATGATGAAACCCGAAATGCAAGACCGCGCTGAATGTCCTTATAGCGTAGCCCTGCATCCAGCAGGAGCGGGGTTTTCCCGTCCGTAATCCGGTAGGCGTTACCCGCGCTGCTGGAGCCAAGCGATGTGATTTCAATCATCAGAAAGGCGCCTTGTCCGATTTCCCGTCATCCGGATCACCGAACTCCATCTCTGGCTGCCCATCTCCTGAAGGTTCATCGTTTGGAACATCGTTCAGGTGTGGCGGGGTAACATCGATGATGTTTTGATTCGCGTTAGCTCTGATTTCCTCTGAAACCTCAGCTTCTGCCTGGTCATTCTCAATTTGTTTAAGACGCAAGTAATCATCGTCGATCTTTTGCGAGTCAATCGTGATGTCGTTGTGCGCCGCACGATAAACGGTTTTCCAGACCATTTTGTCGTACCATCCTTCCACCGTTTCCGTACCTACCTTTTTACCTTTCTCCCATTTGTCTTTCTCGCCTCCCCAGAACTCCGCACTAGCTTTTTCTGGTTTTCTTTTCTCAATCTCTTTAATCGTCATCATGACCAACTTGTTTTTCTCAGGGGTTTTGATAAAAGAGTGAAAATAAAATCCACCAAGGATGGTTCCGCGGTCAAAAGGGTTTTTTATCTCAAATTCATAACTCTCATGTGGGTGGTTTGCATCTTTCTTAATAGGTGCAAAGTAATCATTTGAGTAAACCAGCTCAACAGTTACGTGGTCCGGAACTTCCAATCCGTATTTTACTGATTTGAGTTCAATGCCCCGGTACCCTTCGATAAAGCCGATATCGTACTTACCTGAATTGTTGTTTTTAAAAGGGATCAGATTGATGTGATTTGCCTGAGCTGGGTCAAATCCGATCCGTGCATAAGCAACTACATCGCGTGACAACTTATCCATGTTCACGTTCGCCCAGGTCATAGGAACAGGATCACGATACTGATCAGATTTCTTCAGACGCTTTTCTTCTGCAGTCTTTAGGACTCCATCCAAAGCAATAAAGTAATTCTGTGCAAGACGTTTCTGGAAGTTGGTAAGGGCAACTTCACCAACACTTGAACCAAATTCAGATATGACTTTCGCCATGAAACGTTCGGATTGTGTTGGCTCTGTTTTTGCAATAGCTTGCTCCCCTGTTTGGGGAGCCTGTTGGTTTTGTGTAGACAATTAAATCGCCTCCTGGATGTCGTTATATTCTAATCGAAGCTTTTTATCGTCCTCAGATACCACCAAACGAATCACTTGGGCATCTGTAGGAATCAGTTGTGTAACAGCTTCAGCATTGTCCACGAAGATCGGAGCACTGAATCCGTAATGCTGTCCCAACGTGTTGATGATGTCTAAGCCGACATTGATTCGAGCAGCGTTATTTAAACCACCCTCGTAAGGAACACCGTTATAGAGTGTCTTGCAAACGTCCTTAAGGCCGCCGTTGATTTGTTCCTCAAAGAGTCTGAACCGGGCATATTTGAATTTGCTGTTGATCTTGGATTCCAACATGCTGACCTTTGTACGAGTGAATTCCTCAGTCAAGAACAACTCATGTTCAAGGCGTTCGTATTCAGTAGCCAACTTCCGTTCAAACTCAGCCAGCTCAGTGATTCGCTTTTCAGTGGCAGCTACAGTCGCCAGCTTTGCTTTATCGGATTCCAAGTCGTCCACTTGTGAGCGGATCAACCTGATCTCCGATTGCACTTTACCAATTGCATCAGCAGCAGACGAACGAAGTTGCTCAATCTCTGCACGTACTGTCTCAGCTTCACGTCGTTTGGATTGATACTTGGTATTGTCAGCAGGATCAGCAATGTTGGTTTGTAAGCTTTGCAGGGTTGCTTCGGCAGCCATAATTTCCGCTGCTTTAGATGCGATTTCCTCCTGCAGCTTGCCCATCTCACTTTCAAGTTCTTTCAACGAATTTTCTAGTTCATTCTTCTCTGCTGCGGCCAGCTTACCGTCAGCACTAATCGCTTCAAGTCGTTTTGACTTGTCCAGATTAAATGCTTCAAGCGCTTTGTCCTTAGCAGACTGCACTTGATCGGCCGGAAGGGTTTGTCCGCACGTTGGGCAGTTGGTATCATGCTGATGCTCATGCACCGGATATTGAAGGCTATCAAGTGACGTCCATTCAGCCCTTAACCTGTTAACTTGGCTATCAGCACGAGTGATTAGCCCTTTATAGCGCTCCGCTCCCCGCTGTACCGTATTCAGCCTAGATTGCAATTCGGACGCTTCACCTTTCAGTTGCCCGATCCAACCGCGCTGACCAGCAACCGCCTGCAAGCCGTCTGCCTGAATCACTTGCTTAATTTCGACCAGCTCCGCATTGATCTCACGCAAGCAGATTTCCTTGGATGACAATTCACCGCCTGAGTGAATCCGTTGGAGTTCAGCAGTCTTTGCATCCACTCTGCCACGCATCGTATCGATGTCTTCCTGCAGGAGTTCAGCATCCAGGTCGGACACATCTGGCATACTTCGACGGGCTTCATCAATGCGAACCGGAATCTTATCCAGTTCCTTATTGATCTCAGCACGGCGGGCCACAATTACCTTGCGGTGATCCTCAAGGCTACGGTCGCCCAGGATGTCTGTCAGCGGCGCAAGTTGCTTATTGCCTGCAATAATCTCTTCATCTGTCATATCCCCACACACATCAAGCAACACCTTACGCCGTGCATCTGGTTTAAGAATCTCGTTAAAGTAAGCAGGATTGGTCAGCAACTTGAAGATATCTTCACTGATCAGTGCATCAATCTCAGATTTGTATTGACCTTGTTTGACTGGAACACCATCCACGTAATAATCCGTTGTATGCCCCCCAAATTCAGCCGCTGCTTGTCCCCGTTTACGTGTCCACTTCTCAGCGAACACCTTCTTGAAAGAACGGCGGCGACGATCAACCATCAGGATAGCTTCGACTTCATGTTGCAAGCCGTGTTCAACAACTTTCCCGTTCTCATCCAGGCCTTTAATTTCGAAATCCGTTCGGTTCTGACTGTCTTTTCCGAACAGCGTCCAGACGAATCCATCAAACAAAGTTGTCTTGCATGTGGCGTTATCTCCGTAAATGGAAATATTCTTACCTTCAGCATCTAGTACAAAATCCCGTAACCCTTTAAAATTACGGAGAATTAGGGATATCAAAGTGATTTGTTTCATGCACTCACAACCCCTTTTGATTGAAAGTGTAGGTTGATGGCTTGTGCCATTGCCGCAAGTTGATCATCACCGGCCATCAATTCAACCGATCCAAATGAACCGGAAACAGAAAGGATAGCAGGTGTGTAATGCATCGCTGGCTTAACAGCAGCGTCAATGGTTTGAGCGGATAAGTCGAGAGTGATAGCAGTCGTTTTACTCATAACGTCCTCCTTGTTTGACACGGCCACCCATGGTAAGATGGCCATGTATACTATTCAATTTTCAATGTTCTGAAATAGCCCGCTGCAACGGGCTATTTTTCATTTAATTCCTCTTGCACTTCAGCAAGCGCCTCTTGTACTTTTTCGTGTGCCTCTTCCAACTCTTCTGCCTGATCTCGGATCGTCTCCAGTTGGGTAATCACATCGTTGAGCTCGCCTTCAGTAAATTCCGCTAATCTGCGAAGAATGTAAGGTGTGTTATTTATGGCATCGTTTGTGTCATCTGCAAGACTGCTGAGCAGGTTCAGAACCTTACTCACTGATTCATGAATTTTCATCCGCTCGGTTCCTCCCTTCATATGTATTTGCGGTTACCCGCGACCATCGCCCCAAAGGGCTAGGTTTCGTCAGCTCCGCAGCGGACTCATCAGGCGGTAATTTGTTCTATTGCTATCACTGCACGGACCATATACTCCGTCGGCAACTCTCTCAGACTAGTAGCTGCATTCTGCCAGCTTGTGAACACATTCATTCGCTCACTACGGTATGCATCAATACCGGAAGCGGCTTCTCTTGCTGGAACTGAACTACTCGCCCTCAAAGCCAAGGTAGAAGCAACATAGTTGTCGATGATCATCTGTGCCAGTTGTTCGTTCATATTGATTCCCCCTTGCGCTTTTGCTCGGGAGACGATAAAATGAGCAACACAAGAGACTTTAACCGAGTTCTCAAACCAAGCGTTCGGCCCGCCAGCCGGACGTTTTTCATTTCTGCTTCCGCAAACCGGATCATCCGGTTAAGATATTCCTCTGCGTTCTCCATTCTTCCAGGCAACATTCTTTCAGGTTCCTTCCGTATCAACTTCAAATTATGTAAAGAATGTTTCCCAGCCTGTAGCGCTTCAGTTGCCAATTGTTCACGCGACATTCGTTTATCCCCCCATCAGTCTTTGAATCATTCCGATCCCGTCCATGCCGTACAAAAATGTGACTATGACTTCCCTGGCTCCTGTAACCTCAGCCCAGTTCAACATTGTGTTCATATCTGGTACCTTGTGGTCCTTTTCAAATTTTGAAACGCAAGCCTGCGTACGATTCAGCTTGTCCGCTAATTGTTCTTGGGTAAGACCAGCCTTTTCTCTGCAAGCCCGCATGATTGCCCCAAACTTCATTTCCAACCACGTTCACCTCCCCTCGAATTATTCCAAATCGGAATGGTAATGCTATTAACAACGGATTATGATTATTTCAAGAGCTACCCCGCTCATGATCCCTTCATCTCCCGCCAGCCGGTACAGCTCGGCGGGTTTCTTGTATCTTACGGATCTGATTCTCAGCTTCACGTTTTAAAGACTTCAACTCTCTTTGAGAGATAAGATGCGGATTCTTGCACTGGCGTTCAAGTGATAACGTATGATCGATTGCTTGATCCATTGTCATTTTGCCAACATGAACTCTGGTGACAACACCAGCGATAAAGCATGCTCGGGATGTTGGCTTGATCCAGTGGAACTTCAACATTAAGCTATCCCTTCTTTCTGTCGGTGGTAGGCGACTGCGTTATCCTTGATCCACTCGGTATGTTCATCAATCCAGATCATTAATGAATGAAGTGGTATCCTGGGATGTCCGAATTCACGTATTACAGGGAAATCAGCACGATTGAGAAGTTCGGAAGCCTTTGTAGGACCAACCCTAAGGAATTCCATTAATTCTTTTTTATCCATGAGTGCTGGATATTTTTTTAAGTCGTCCTTTATTGAAAGGTCAATCTTACTGAGAGCATCTTCGACTGCCTTTGAAATGTACTGTTGAAGTTCCGTAGGATCTAGTTCGATTTTGAACAATTCAATAACCTCCTCACTTTGTCGGGTATTTACTATTATAAAAATTTGAAATTTCCCAAATATTAAATGTGATTCATCTCAAACGGACGTAAGCGAACGTCTGCGAATGATAAATTTGAATATTTTTGAGCAAACGAACGTGTACAAATGTAAGTGAATGTGGTAATTGGAAAATTTGGAGCAGGTTCTTGTCAAGTGTTTTTTCTAACCCGTTCCTCTTTCCAAAGTACACGTTTCGTGTAGTTCATAATCAAAAAAAATTTCCTGTACAGTTTTCTTGAAATGATTAGCAATTCTTATTTTAATTTCATCCTTCGGAACACGTTGAGCATTCTCATACATTTGCAATGCGCTAACACTTATTCCAATAGCTTGAGCTGTTTCTTCTCTGCTATCGTCTCCTCGCAGTTCCAATAATCGTTTAGCTATTAAAGTTTTCAAAATGTGCACCGCCTTTCTAAACACGTTTCGTGTTGCTTTTATTATAAACAGCACGAAACGTGTACGTCAACACATTTTGTGTTGTTTAATTATTTTTAACACGTACTGTGTTATTATTGTGAATGGGTGATAAATCAATGGCCACTTTTGGGCAAAAGTTACGTGCAATCCGCACGGAAAACAATTTAACGCAAAAAGACCTCGCGAAAATATTCAAGGTCAGTGAAAGTGCGATTAGCATGTATGAAAGAGATGAAAGAGAGCCTTCCTTTAAATTTACAAACGAAGTAGCGAGTCGATTTAATGTAAGTACAGATTACTTGCTTGGAAGAACTGAGGTAGAAAATAACGGAGAAACAGCTAAAATTTCCAAAGGAGTAACAGAATTTCTCAATGCTGTAGAGCTATCTGATGATGAAGCTTTGTTGAAATTAAAAGGAATGTTACTTCACAAAGGGAAAGAACTTTCAGATGATGCTATAAGAGAAATTATTTCTTATGCTCGCTACAGAGCAACTCAGAAATAACATCTGGTATTTCATACCCTAATGCTTCAAATATCTCTATAACTTCGTATTTATCAGTTTTCTCTAAATCCATGATGTCACTTCCGTTCTAAAATTCTCTAAAATGCGAACAAGTGTTTCTGTTAAGTATAATACTAACATGTATTCGCATGTTTGGTAAATCTATTACATTATTTTCTCAGCATATTTTAAAAGGAGTAGCGCGATGCGGTATGAACCGGATCGTTGCCGTCTAAAAGAATTATATCGTACTACTGGGATAAACCAACGAATGGTCCACATCATCACTGGTATTGCTGAAAGCCAACTCAGTCAATATGCAAATAATAATCAGACAATGACTTTAGGGATCGCTTATACAATTTCTAAAGCCATGAAATTACCTGGACCTCATGTCCTATACACTTGGCGCGAAATCTCAGAATAATTCTTTAACGGCTTGGAGGGTGAATACCCTCCCGATTCGGCAAAAACTTTATTAGGTAGTAAAGTTTTTATTCTACTTCTCTGCTAACCTTTGATATAAATCACTCTTATCCGTAACAACTCAACCATTGTCTTGTTTGAAAACAGCTTCAGCTTCATCAAAGCCAACAATTATAAGTAAGCGTGGAAATTCCATCCCCTCGTATTCCAATAATGTACGAAGTGATGTTATACATACCCAGGTTATTAGCATATAAGAGGGTAATTTCGGACGAAGTCTCTGTGTAATCTGTTTATAGAAAAGGAGAGAAACGGATGTATGAATATCTAACTATTTTCATTCGGACTATGGCTCATTTAGGAGTATTACTATTCGGATTTAAAAGTATAGTGGCGCTTATAAAAAGAAACGGAGATATTAAACTCTATTCAACATTGACATTAATTTGTTTACTTGTCTCACTCCGAACAAACGGACATCTTCCATTGGGAATTAGTTTTCCGCTTTCTATTGCTGGGATCGCAGGGATTGTTTTTTTTGGAACAATGGGGGTTTATTTCTTTTATAAGAGAAACATTTTTTATAAAAAATGTCTTCTCTATGTCATAATCTCGATTTTCCTCATAGGTCTGTATTACAAATGATGTGCCCCTCAGGGGCTTTTCTTTAACAAATTTACCCGAACACATGTACTGGAAAGGGAGCTGACAACCATGGCATCTTACACGAAAATTAAAGCGAATAATAAGCAAGGCTATAAGTGGATTTGTACATTGGAGGGGCCTCCTGATCCTCTTACGGGCAAAAGAAAGCAAATACCTCGACGAGGAGACACTCAGAAAGAAGCGCTCGCTCGCGCTCAAGCAGTGTTTAATCAATTAGCAAAGGGGATTAATGCAAAAAAGAATAAGAGTTTAGTCTTTGCAGATGTGGCTGCAGAATGGTTTAGGGCATATTCTAAAGGAAAGGTTAAAAAACGAAGTATTGTAACCAGAGGAGTTGAAATCAAGACCTTAAATAAACATTTTGCTAAAAGAAAAATCTCCATCATTACTCATAGAGATTTCCAAGAGTTCTTGTATCAATTATTTGATCAAGGATATTCTTTTAATACTATGAGCGGTTTCAGAACCACTGCAAATATGATTTTTAAATACGCCATTAAAAACAAGTATATTCTTGATAATCCGACTACAGATTCCTTGATTCCTGTTAAAATGTTAACTGTGTCTGAAATAGAAAATAAAGATAAACTTATTGAAGAAAAATATTTAGATCGTGATGAATTAATAAATTTTTTCAATGTCATAAATACTTATGGAATCTACCTAGATAAAGAAATTTTTTATCTACTCGCATTCTCTGGATTTCGATCCGGTGAACTTTGTGCGCTTAAATGGCCTGACATTGATTTTGATGCAAATCAAATTAGAATAACCAAAACCTTACATGCCAAAAGTTTCATTGAGTACGAACTTACACCACCTAAAACAACTTCTTCTATAAGAGTTGTGCCTATAGACGAATCTATAATCAATATGTTAAAAGAATTTAAGAAAGATTGCAAAGGTACATATCTTCGCAATAAAACTTTATACAAGGATTATCATGATGAGAATTTCGTATTCTGTAAGCCGAATGGATATCCAGTTCACCAAAAATATATTCTAACAAGAATGAAGCAACTAATGAAAAAAACACTCATAAAGAAGCACGCTACTCCCCACATTTTCAGACATACTTACATTAGCATGCTTGCTGAAGCAGGTGTCGACCTAAAGACCATTATGCAAAGAGTAGGTCACCGAGATGAGAAAATAACACTTGGAATATACACACATGTTACTCAAAAGATGCAGAAGAATGCTGACCAAAAATTAAAAACACACTTTGCTGAAGTATTGAATATGAGTGTGTTGCAGGATATGTGATTTTTTCTGTGATTTTTTCAAAAAGAATACCCCCTTTCGGGGGTAAATCGTTGATACAACGCCATGTTCATCTCCACTTTCTTTCACTAGGCGTACATCATATCCATGAATCCACGGGTTACATCTACGCCTTCTGCTGGTTCCGGCTGGTCTTTCTCTGCATGTGCAGCCATGCAAGCTTTCACTGCTTCTTCAGTGGTACAACGGTTAGCATCGTCACATGTGTAGCATAAGTGAAGCATGTATCTTGTTAATTCATCCGCCTGCGTGAATTGAGTTTGACCGTTGGTTCTCATCTTCATCACTCCTTTTCTTCTTGAGTTAAATATAACATCATTTTCACGATTTATTTGTGATTTATTTCACAATGTATCAAAAAATTAAACTAAAAATAAAGGGAAAACCTCATCCGAGATTTCCCCCTACTCTTTCCACTTCTATGCTACTTCCATACCCGAGATTTAATTCTGATTAATGCTCGATCTCATTCGTTAAACGGAGTAGCGGCACATTAAAGAACTTTCCAATGTTCTCCGCCATCTACGGTTTGCAGTAGTAGCGATCGTTTGGCATCGGTGTTCTCCACTAAGATCCAGCCGAGCTTCGGCGATACCATCTGCATTTTCACAATTTCAGGATAGTCTTTGAAAATCTTTTCTAAAACACTGCTCGCAGGATAGGCTGTCCATGTTTTTCCTGTATCTTTCGTGTAATACATGATGCCCTTCTGCATTGCCCAGCCTTCGGACGGACTCAGAAACACAGGCGGCAGATTGCGGTTGATCCCTGTTTGTTTGTTCAAGTTAAACGAGTACTGCTTCCAGCTTACTCCACCATCTGCTGTGAAGAAACCGCTGAATGAGTTGCTCTCTCCACTGGCACAGGACAAGGACATCCAGGCCGACTTGGCTTCACGTCCAAAAAATTGAGGTGCACTAATCGTGAAATTACCACAAGCTTTGAATTTATCCCGGTCAAAAAAGGAAGAACCCGTTCTCCACTGTTCACCACCATCTGATGTCACATACAGCTTCGGTGTACCGAACTCTATGGCAGTCAGGAATCCATGCTTGGAGTCTGAAAATGTCATACCCGTGGTGTAGCCACGTTTTGAAATTTCACCCGTTTTGGATTTATCCTTGTCATCACTGGAAGTCATTCGCTCCCAAGTTGTACCTCCATCCTGAGTACGATACAGGTTCTTGTCCTGTTTACCAATTCCCGTATCTAGCGTCGTCAGAACCCAGCCTTTCTCGGGAGAGACAAAGGATATTGCTGTTACCTTATCCGTCTTCGACAAGGAAGACAAACTCCAGCTCACGCCTCCATTATTGGTACGCAGCACAATCGTATCTGTGCCTCCCATCCCCTCTCGCACAATCCAGCCATGCATACGATCTACAAAATAAATACTTTCTCCATATTTCGGATTAGCCGGGAATTGCACATTCTCTGAAGGTGAAATGTTGATCCACGTTTTTCCCTGATCCTGAGTGTAATAGAGCCGGAGCGCATTACGTGTAACTCCCCAGGCCAAGCCGCCGTTATCGTTAATGAGTTGAAAATCGGTCAAACGTGTCTGAATTTGATATTTGGCCATCTCCGCTGCTTCGGTGTTATTGTTTGTCGGGGGTACAACGGTAAGGGTCTGACCAACGTTACCGCCGTCATCCTGTTCCTGAGGTTCTGCAACTGGCGGCTGTTCCGTTTTGGTACATGCAGCCAGCAACATCATGATGCCTATAGACAGCAGGGCTGTCTGCGCGATTTTTTTCCATTGCAAACGCAAGTGGGTTCCACCTCTCTCATTCATCAGACAGACGCGCATGTCCTGTGACGAAGTTATATTTACGATTCATCAGAATCCACTGCTCCTATTCTACCACAAACTTCGACCTAAAGGCTCATACCGATGGGTAACTTGACGAATGTTGAATATGTTTGCCGATTTTTGTCCTCTAATAAAAAATGTTGGTTATTTTTTGATCGTGTGAAGTCCATTTAACTACGTTTTTAGCGGATTTTTTCTGGTAACTGGGATATGTTGTGAAAAAAGTTATAGACAAAACTCGCTTTATCTCCTCATATCCCTTAATATGGATGGTAGTATACCCAAAAAGGAGAGGATAAAGATTATGACAACAAGTTCAGCATTGAAGCCCAGTCGTGTCGTTATTATTGGCATGGGTGCGGTAGGAACAACAACGGGGTACACGCTTATGCTCAGACAGCGTTCGTCCGAGTTGGTATTTGTGGATGTGAATCATGACAAGGCAACCGGCGAAATGCTGGATATGAACCACGGTTTACCATTTACCGGTGGCGTTAAAGTGTGGGCAGGTGACTATTCCGACTGCAAAGATGCTGATATTATTATCATTACTGCGGGTGCTTCCCAAAAACCAGGCGAGACTCGTATTGATTTGCTGAAGAAAAATGCAAGCATTTTCAAAGACATCATTGATCGAATTACCGAAGTCAACTCGCACGGTATTTTGTTGATTGCTACGAACCCTGTCGATATCTTATCCTATACTTCCTGGAAACAAAGCGGCTGGCCGGCATCCCGGGTCATCGGCTCAGGTACATTGCTGGACAGCGCACGATTCCGTTATCTGATCGGTAAAAATAAAGGCATCGACCCCCGCAGCATTCACGCTCACATCATCGGTGAACATGGGGATTCAGAGGTGCCTGTCTGGAGTCTGGCAAACGTTGCGGGAACAGACCTTGAACTGGACGAAGAAACCCAACAAGAGATTTTCAACAGCACCAAAAATGCAGCTTACGAGATCATTAATGCCAAAGGAGCCACTTCCTATGCCATCGCCTTGGCGCTTGATCGTATTGTAGCTGCAATTCTTGGTAACGAAGGCTCCGTGCTAAACGTTTCCACACTGCTTGAAGATTATAACGGCGTTTCAGACGTATATCTGGGTGTTCCTTGTGTCGTCGATCGCCATGGCGTGCGTGAAATTCTGCCTCTTCCGTTGAATGAAACCGAGAAATTGGCTTTTCAGGCATCTGCGAACAAATTAAAAGAACAGATTGCCGGACTGGAATAACCTATACTTTTATACATTAGAATAAGACCATCCAACAACTCTGCATAGAGTTTGGGATGGTCTTTTGATATTATGTGACAGGACACTCCACTTCCTCACAAGATTATCGTTTAATTTCAGCCGTTCATGATTATCATTAATGATTTCAATCTTTGCCTTTTCTTTATTTTTAGTTTACATAATAATAATGACGGAAACTAAAATTCAGTTCACAATCATACCTCCAGCGAGACCTACTAAAACGATGATCCATGGTGGACACTTCCAGAAGGTCAGTAGTACAAAGAGGATACATACCAGCGCAAAATCAGCAGGCGACAACACAGCTGTTGTCCACAATGGTTGATAGAGTGCGGCTAGCAGAAGACCTACAACGCCTGCATTGATTCCAGCTAACGCACCTTGCATATGCGGATTACCGCGAAGCACATTCCAGAAGGGCAACGCACCGATAATGAGCAAAAATGCAGGTAAAAATATAGCCATTGTAGCAATAAACGCTCCTGCTCCGCCCATCGAAACGGCCCCAAGATACGCGGCAAAAGTAAACAAGGGGCCAGGAACCGCTTGTGTTGCCCCATATCCAGCTAGAAAGTCATCTCTGCTCACTAAACCGTGAGATACGAGCTCTTGTTCCAGCAAGGGTAACACGACATGCCCTCCACCAAATACCATGGAGCCTGCTCGGTACATCGAATCGAAAAGAGCGATCCACTCCATGTTTATGGCCTGCCGCAGGATTGGCAACAGGACAAGCAGACCTGCAAAAGCGATTAAACAAAGCACAGCCAAGCTGTGACGTATGGGAACATTCATTTTGACAGCAGGAGCGGCCGGTACATTGCGGTACACCCACCAACCAATGAAACCTGAGAATAGGATCAATACGACCTGACTATAAGGAACCGTCCATAGTAGAGCAGTCGCGGCCACGGACACAGCGATGGTAATCCTCACTTTATCCGGGGTAAGCTTCTGAGCCATGCCAAGTATAGCATGAGCAACAATCACCACAGCTACAATTTTTAAACCGCTAATCCAGCCCGCATGGCTCACATCGTAACCTTTTAAAATAAAAGCAAATGCCACTAATATGAGCACGGATGGAAGGGTAAATCCAATCCAAGCCATTAATCCACCAAGCAGACCTGCACGCATGACACCGATCCCAATCCCAACCTGACTACTGGCTGGTCCAGGGAGAAATTGACACAAGGCCACAAGATCAGCATAACTCTGCTCATCCATCCATTTTCGTTTGCGTATATACTCATTATGAAAATAGCCCAAATGCGCTGTCGGGCCTCCAAAAGAGGATAAACCCAGCTTGGCAGCAACCATAAGCACTTCCCATAGCGTCCGCCATCGGTTTCGTGTAACAGCTTGATCCTGGTCATTCGAAGCTGGATTGCCCGTCTTCATGCTCGCCCATCTCTCCTAGCAGGTCATGTGTTGTTGTGAACTGGAAGTTTGACATCCAGCAAAGCCATCGCCTCTTCTTTTTCCCTGCTGGTGACATGGGTGTATACCGTTGTCGTTTGAATGGAGGCATGTCCAAGCAGTTCCTGTACCGTGCGCAGATCTGCTCCACGCCGCAACATCATGGTCGCGAACGAGTGACGCAGCTTATGGCTGGAATAGCTTTGGCGCTGATGAACAGGAGCTTCCTGCTGGAAGCGTTCGAAGGTTTCAGTTGAGATGAGTTGAATGCTGCGAATGGACAGACGCTTTCCCTTTTGCGATACAAACAGGGCTTCTTCCTTCTCCCCTCTCCACGGATTCAGCCGCTCTTCAAGAGCCTGAGATAACACTTCTGCAACCGTCTCAGGAACTGGGATCGATCTCCATTTTCGTCCCTTCCCGAACACATCGAGTGTGCGTCGCTCGGGGTTGTAGTCTTTACAATTGAGGGCATGGACTTCTCCCACCCGAAGTCCCATATAACCCATTAGCAGGAACAACGCCAGGTTGCGGATGCGATATTTCCCTTCGACGGATGCCAAAAATCGCGTCAAACCGCCTTCATCTAGAAAGACCGGAGCACGATTTTTCTCGGTTTTGGACTTTTTGATGCCAGAAGCCGGATTGCTCGCCAGCACTTCGAGTTCAATGAGAGACTTGTAAAAGCAGTTGACTGCCGCGTGTTTACGGTTCCGGGTAGCATCACTCACGCCACGCTCCCGTGCACGAGACAGAAAAGCAAGCACATTCAACTTTTTCACCTGCTCCAGCGACTTTCCTTGGATAGAGGTAAGGAATTCTGTTACGTCCCCCGTGTAGGATTTGACCGTATATCCGGTGTATCCGGCATCCTTCATCCAGATATGAAAGGCTTGCAACTCATCCCCATACTGCTCCTGAACCTCTTCATTGATCATCTGCTCTTGTCACCTCCACTGACTTCAATTGTACTGACTGACGTGAATGCAATGTATTTCTACTTCAAAATCTGTTTACTATTGCAGAACGCAGATGCTTAACTTAGTGGAAAATCAAGCTCTTCGACGATCACGACATCAGCCATCAGCAAAATCATCTCCGGTTTCCCCTCACGACGTGTGAGCACAAACGACGGGATCGGATTTTCATGAAGCTCATTGACTGATTCCGCCACTTGAACATACAGATCCAGATGAAGTGTCTCGCCTTCACCTGAAATATCAATGACAGGCCAATCTTTTCGTATACAATCAGCCCACAAAGCCAGCTCATTCGCTGGAATGATACTTAACTGCTGCACATTTGTATCAATCGGATATATCGCTTGCCGCTCTGGTTCATCCCCAAGCTTGTCCCATGGTAATGCATAAGCAGCTTGATCGCTTGGTGGGGAATACAGGGAGTAACACCACGGGGTGATGCCCCATACAACCATCATCAGCCCTTCTTCGAGCAATACATCCAGGCGACCTTCCGTGAAATGTTCAATTAAATTATGATTACCTGGCCCAAAAAGTTCCTCGACTCGCTTCGCGAGACGATCCAGATCCGCCAGAATGAATCCTCTTCGGCCATAGGAGTCGAACACATGATGATTCCGAGTCCATGCTGCAGATGGTGAATCGAGTATTGAGGCAACTGCCGGGAACAACGTGATATGTACAGTATTCACTTGTGCGTATTTCACCATCGCTAGCTGTTCCGGTTCTAACGGACCTTCTGCGATTCGGGGTGTTTTTCGGTGCAAAGCAACGCGAACCTCATATTCCCCCTCTTTATAAGGTGCGAGATCAAGTTCAATCGGATAACTTATGCCTTGAATCGAAGCGATTGAAATCTTGCTGTTCTCAGTTAGACGAACCGCATATTGTACATATGATATTTCGGCTCCATACAGAACATTAGCATCCTCACGGTGCACAGGTGTCTGCAATAGCTGGGCGATGACGGATACTTTGCGACCATCCTCCAGATGTCGCTGCGGATCGATGTCCAACTGCAGATCTTCTGTTTCATTCACTTGTGATATGATCAGCTTCGCCTCGGCGAGAACGTTTGAATCCGCAAGTGCAAACCCAAAATTCGACGAGTGTTCATTAAAATGGTTATGTAATGGTTCTTTCATAAGTTAACCCCTCTCTTCGGTTCTGATTGCAGATCACACCCCCAAATATATTTCATATTTGGTTCAGCCGCAACCCCGACCTGCTGTTACATCCAACATGTTTCCTTTAACCTTTACCCATGTGAGTGACAAATTTAACTCTGCAAACTTCTTTTAATCTTTAGTTTTAAACATCTCATTTTAACCAGCTACCCCCATATTGCGGCACAGAAAAATCCCTGTTCCTTCGCTTGGCGAATGGGGAACAGGGAAAGATTCAAAGCTTATTTTTTTGATTCACTTCCGCCGAAGCGGATTCAGATGACTATGATGACGACCATAGGCAAAATAAATAATTAATCCGATAATTAGCCAGCCAAAAAAAGTAATCCATGTTAGCGCTGCGAGACGAGTCATTAAATAGAAACAGCCGAGAGCACTCAGAATCGGGATCAGCGGCACCAGCGGAACACGGAAACCTCGTTTGAGATCAGGGTTATTTTTACGCAATACGATAATCCCGATACTCACTACAGCAAATGCAAACAACGTACCGATGTTCGTAAGTTCGGCCAGATGGCCAAGAGAAATGAAGCCGGAGAACAGTGCAACAATGATACCTGCGAGCCAGCTACCCACGGCCGGAGTCTGACTTTTGCCACTTACCTTGGAGAAAACGGGAGATAATAGTCCATCACGCGACATGGAATAGAGCAGACGGGTCTGACCATACATCATGACGAGCAATACCGTTGTAATTCCCGTAATGGCTCCGAGGGATACAATCCATGACAAGCCGTTTAATTGAACAAATTCAAAAGCAAACGCAACCGGATCACTAACATTTAACATGTTGAATGGCACAATGCCCGTGAGAATCAGAGATACTACAATATATAGAACAGTACAAACGGCGAGGGATGCAATAATACCAATCGGCAGATCCCGCTGGGGGCGTTTTACCTCTTCCGCTGCAGTTGACACGGCATCAAATCCAATATAAGCAAAAAACACTGTAGCTGCACCCGCCGTTACACCCGAGAAGCCAAACGGTAAGAAAGGATGCCAGTTCGCTGGCTGCACGTAAAACACACCCACACCGATGAAAATAAGTACCACGATAATTTTAATCGCTACCATGATTCCATTCGCTCTGGCCGCTTCCTTCACTCCTCGGGTAAGCAGGAACGTAATGATTAATGTAATCAGAGCCGCTGTAATGTCAAAATACGTGCCTTTTTCCGGATTCAATGCACTCGTTAACGCATGAGGCAACTCTAATCCGAACCCGGATAATAAGGTCTGGAAGTACCCCGACCAACCGCTGGCTACAGCCGCACTCGCAAAGCCATATTCCAGAATGAGATCCCAACCCAGAATCCACGCGATCACTTCACCAAATGCGGTGTAGCTGTACGTATAAGCACTTCCCGATGCCGGGATGGTGGAAGCAAATTCAGAGTAACAAAGGGCAGCAAACGCACAGATGATGCCTGCCAGTAAAAAGGATAATACCAGACCCGGGCCTGCATACTTGGCAGCTGCGACACCTGTCAGTACAAATATGCCTGTACCAATGATCGCTCCTACGCCAAGCGTTGTTAAGTCGAAGGCACTGAGTGCTCTCTTTAACGCACCGCTTTCATTCGTTTGGCTGGCAATCGGTTTTTTGCGAAATAACACACTCATTCTTTCATTTCTGCTCATACGCATGTTCCTTTCATGGTGAATCTCGAATGTGTTGCCGCGTAACTACGAAGAAATAACATTTCTCATCTGTTCTACGAAAAACTCATTTGTTCTATCTTATCCATCACCTATAAAAACCTATCGAATTCTACACGTTATCGCGTTGAATGATTAAATTTATTTTTGAAGATGGCTTATTTTGACCTTTATGCACGAAAAATATCACGCTATGCTGCCTATGCTCCAATATGAAAATGGATTTAAATAAAAACTGCGTATAATTTATATTATACGCAGTTTTTTGAAGACTTTTTATAGATCTAAATCTAACTTTTATCGTTGTTAAATGAATTTATGTGAATGAACTTCTTTTTCGTCTTTTTTCGCTGTCATTTCTTCCCCTAATTCGTCTGATGATCTGCCTTCTGTCTTCCTTCCTACTGCTTCCTGCTCTTACTATCTAATTCGGATTGTGCCCGTATTGTTCGAAATGAAAGTAGCCGCTAAGAGTTTAGCGGCTACTTTCATTTCGAACAATACGGGATATATTCAATTCTCTAACCAATGATCATACTAACGGGTATTTCACTACGAAACTTTTAATCCTAACCCAGATCTTCCCCGTTGGATTCAATTACTTTTTTATACCAGTAGAAACTGTTCTTTTTACTTCTTTTCAGTGTTCCTTTGCCCTCGTTATCCTTATCTACGTAAATGAAACCATAGCGCTTGGCCATTTCACCCGTGGAAGCACTCACAATATCAATGCAACCCCAGGCTGTATAACCGATCAGGTTAACGCCGTCACGGACAGCTTCTCTCATTTGTTCAATGTGAGCACGCAAAAACTCAATTCGGTACGTATCGTTAATAGTGCCATCCTCTTCAACGACATCAACTGCACCCAAACCATTCTCTACAACCATCATCGGGATGCGATACCGATCATAGACGTGGTTCAAAACATACCGGAGTCCAACCGGATCAATCTGCCAGCCCCAGTCCGTCGCTTTCAGATATGGATTTTTGTATCCACCAAAGACATTACCTTGGGTTTCATCACCCTCTGGACGCGTACCGACCACGTGAGATTTATAGTAGCTAAAGCTATAGAAATCAACACAACCTTGTTTTAGCACTTCTTCATCGTCATCTGCCATTTGAATGTGAATATGTTTCTCTGTAAAATATCTCTTGGCAAAGTCAGGATATTCTCCTCTAACTTGTACATCACTGCTCATCATATTGTTGATTTGATCCATTCTTAGCGCTTGTAACATATCTTCCGGTTTACATGTACTTCCGTAGCCATGACTGTAATTGATCATACAACCGAGTTTGAAGTCTGGATTGATCTCATGCGCAAGTTTGACAGCTTTGGCACTCGCCACGAATTGATGGTGCAATGCTTGAAATCTCATCTGCGTGCTGTCTACTGATGTGTTGTTAAATACACCGCCATTTTTATCAACCAGAAGTCCTCCTGCCAAGTAGGCACCTGCTGGAACAATCAGGCTATTAATCTCGTTAAAGGTGATCCAATACTTTACCACATCTTTGTAACGATTAAAGATTGCGTCGCAATACCTCACGTAACAATCGATCATTTCCCTGGAAGCCCAAGCGTTGAATCTCTTAGTTAAAGCAAACGGTGCTTCATAATGGGAAATTGTAACGATCGGTTCAATGTTATACTTTTTCAATTCATTGAACACCTTGTCGTAAAATTGAAGCCCTGCTTCATTTGGGGTCACATCGTCTCCGTTAGGGAAAATTCTGGACCATGCAATGGACATTCTGTAACAACGGAAACCCATCTCTGCAAACAAACGGATATCTTCCTTGTAATGATGGTAAAAATCTATCGCTTCATGTGAAGGGTAATGAACCCCCTCTTCAGTCGTTATCGTAATGCGACGGGGAACCGTGTGGGTTCCGCCTGTCATCATATCGGCTGTGCTTGCCTTTTTACCATCAAGGTTCCAGGCACCTTCATATTGATTCGCCGCTGTCGCACCACCCCACATAAAAGATTCAGGGAAACCATTGTTGTTATTCATGAACCATTCCTCCTTAAATTACCTTTAAATAATTTTGATCAGTTTTTCTCCAATCGTAATCGATGTCTTGTCCGTGTTGATCACATCTACAAAATCATGGGAGTTCGTAACGATAATTGGGGTAGTCAGGTCAAAGCCTTTCGACGCAATCGCATCTGTATCAAACTCAATGAGCAAATCTCCAGCTTTTACAGTATCGCCTTCTTTGACGTGAACCTTGAAATGCTCACCTTTCAGCTTTACGGTATTCATTCCGATATGAATAAGAAGCTCCGCACCATCATTCGAACTAATACCGATGGCATGGGACGTAGGGAAAACCGCAGATACCACACCGCTCGCTGGCGCAACGAGTTTTCCAACCGTAGGTTCAATAGCGATCCCTTTTCCCATAGCACCAGTTGCAAAAGCTTCGTCCTTAATCATGGATAACTCTAGAACTTTACCAGTCAACGGAGCAGTGAGGACATGTTCAGAAACACCAGCAACAGCTGTACGATCGTTCGTAGACGTTTTTTCTTGTGTTACTTGATTCTTTCCATCCTCAGGTACATCTTCAAATCCCAAGATCAGAGTCATGATGAATGTAACTACAAATGCAATCACACAACCAATTGCGGCATGAACCAAATTCCATGGATGATCCGTGATAAACGCCGGCAGGGTAGCTATACCTGCAATACCTAGAGCCGATCGAGCTACACCGAACAATCCGACATATATACCCGCTACAGCGCCACCAACGATTACTGCGATCAGTGGTTTTTTCAAACGTAGATTTACACCAAACAAGGCAGGCTCGGTAATTCCGAGCAAGGCAGTGATGCTCGTAGAATATGCAACTTGTTTAAATGCTTTATTTTTAGTTCTGAGAGCAACTGCAAGTGCAGCGGCACCTTGAGAAATATTGTGTACAAGCATACCCGGACCAACAATGCTATCCGTTTTCGTCTGTGCATAAGCCGTAAGCACAACAGGCCCCAAACTATAATGCATACCCGTCATAATCAAGAACGGGAATGCCCCGCCGATAATACCCGATACTAACCATCCTGCATGCGTATTAACAAAAGAAACGGCTGACGCAAGGTAGTTACCCGCGATGGCACCGATTGGACCCAGTACAATCAGTGTTAGTGGAGCCATAATAAGAATAACAATCAACGGTTTAAGAATGGATTTAATAACCGATGGAGAATACTTCTCCGCAAAGCGTTCAACATACGATAAGATCCATACAGCTAAAATTATCGGAATAACCGACGAAGTGTACGTCGCCGGAGTGACAGGCAGTCCTAAAAACTTAACAGGCTTACCTGCAGACATCAACGCCCCTAATGCAGGATGCAACAGAACACCAGCAATGGTTAATGCAAAGCCCACGTTAGCTTTAAGCTTAACAGCCGCACTCCAGGCAAGCAGCATCGGCAAGAAGTAATACGCCGCATCACCGATAAAGGTCATAATTGTATTGAATTGTCCATCCAGATCAACGAGATCAAATGTTTTCAAAATAAGAAGAACGGCTTTGATCATCGCACAACCAATCATGGCTGGCAGGATTGGTGTAAAGATTCCGGAGATCGTGTCCAGAAGCGTAGTCAGTTTTCCTTTTTTCACAGTAGGAGCATCATTGTTCGTTGCAAAGTTCCCCAGCTTCGTCAAAGCTTTATACACATTGTTTACCTCGTTACCAATAATGACCTGATACTGCCCGCCACTGCTGGCAACACCCACAACACCTTGTACATTTTTTAATGCTTCATTGTTCGCAACCTTTTCATCTTTCAGATTGAATCTCAATCTTGTAGCACAGTGTGTTACACTATCTACGTTTTTTTCTCCACCGACCAGTTTTAAAATCTCGGCGGCTGTGCTTTCATGTTTCATGTACTGCTCCCCCTCAAACTTTTTTAGGTATAAAAAAAGACCTAGAATTCTATCGAATATAGATATGCTCTATACACGATGGAACTCTAGGTCTTGCCTGCCTCACCAGTAACAATCCTAGTATATTCATTATAGTGGACTGATGGATCAATCCTTCTCTTCATCAATGACCCTTTTGATATGAACCGTTAAATATACCAATTCATCTTCTGTTAATTCTTTTCCATAATCGACCCGAATCAGCTGTGCAATTCGGATACTGCATTGATATTCATTTGTATACTTTTCTTTAATGATATGGAGAAAATCACTATCACCGCTTTTCAAAACCGTATTATTAAACAAGCGATAGGCGAAAAATTTCAAATGAGTAACAAGTCTGGAATAATGGAGTGAGCTTTCATTAAAATGAATATTAAACTGATATCGAATAATATTCAAGACTTTATGAATGAACTGTGTAATCTTCATGGTTTCTTCCATTTCAGATCCCAGTTCTGCATTGACAATATGAAGCGCAATGAACCCCGCCTCATCTTCAGGCAGTGTAATGTTAAATTCCTCATTAATCATATCCCGGGCTTTCATAGCCACGCGAAATTCATTGGAATAAAACGCTTTAATCTCTGACAATAAAGCATTATTGAAATTCATACCTTGCTTATAACGTGCCACTGCAAAATTAATATGGTCCGTTAACGTTAGATATATATTTTCATTAAGTTCCTTGTTTAAGGACTGCTTGGCGTACTGAATGATACTATCGGATACACGAATATACTCCATCGGGATTTGTGCCAGCAGGGCATATAATTTACCTGTAACATTTTTGGATTTCAGAAAAAATTCTTTTTCAATCTTGACTGTGTCCACATCGTCTCCCTTTTTCTTCTGAAAACCAATGCCACTGCCTAAAAGCATCATCTCCTGGCGCCGTTCATTGACTGCACAGACGACATTATTGTTAATAATTCGTGTGATCTTCATCGGAATCTCCTTTTAAAATGAAACGTTAACAGAATTTAGCAACAAAAAAAGACCATTAATTATGCAGACATGAAAAAATACAATTCTTCATGTTTGCATTATCAATCGGTCTTGCCTGCTGATCAGTAACAATCCTGATTAAATTCATTATTAACTTATATGGCTATCTTAGTAGAAAGCGTTCTATTTGTCAACATAGCTTACTTCAACCCCAATATAATGTGAAAACAACCTACGAAAAACGGATTAGAAAAGAGCCGTATTGTGGATGAACGGCCCTTTTGCTTTATTTATTTTATAGACAGCTCTATTATGAGAAAACAACCCGATTCGCATCGGACATCCGATATTGCATCAGCAAATATTCCTTACTCTGCGTGGCTTTGCGCCGAATTTCATCCAGATCGACATGCAACAGCTTACCCTCTCGCTTCACAGGTTTTCCCGCAACAAAGACCGTATCGACATTAGACGGATTCGCAAACTGCACAACAGCACCAATCGGATCATGCACAGGGAAAAGGTTCAAGTCCGTCGTGCGAATCATGATCACATCCGCTTCTTTTCCCGGTGTAAGCGAACCTGTTTTATGCTCCAGTCCTAAAGCCCTTGCACCCGCGGAGGTTGCGAATCGCAGCACCTGGCTTGCCTGCAAACTGAGTTCACCCGGCATCTCACCCTGTTGCAAAAGGTACTCATTCGTTCTGGAACGCTCAGCTTGCAACGCAAATTTCATCTGTGAAAACATATCTCCACCCGTCGAAGTCACGACATCTACGCCAAGTGTTGGCGTACCCCCATGCTCCAAAAAGTATCCTGTAGCCGGGTAACCATGTCCCATCATCATCTCGACTTCAGGTGTGACCGACAACGAGGCTCCGCTGTCCGCGAGCATTTTGAATTCATCCATGCCCATCGTATTGCCATGAACAACATTAATGCGCGGGCTGAGTAGTCCTGCTTCATACATTCGACTGATTGAACGATCTACTGATCCCCAGCTGCCGAACCCGACATGCATCGAACAAATCGCGTCCAATTCTTCTGCAAGCTGGATGTCCTGCACCGTTGCATCCCAATGGCTAAACTCTGGTCCTCGAATAGCAAGTCCATAAGTGAGTAATTGATCATTCGAAGAGAAATATCGCTCTTTAACACCTCTAACATTTTCGGGATACGATAACTTGCTGTCTCGATTCCAATACGCCGTTTCCCCTGGTACACCATGGGCAAAAACAGCACGAATTCCTGCATCCCCGAGTCCTCGAATCAACTCATCCGTATGTTCAGCCGAATATGGCATACTCCAATCCAGTACCGTGGTGACGCCTGCATTAAGCGCTTCCAGAGATCCCAGCAGATTGGCGATATAGCTGTCCTGGGGACGAAGCTTGCTTCCCATAGCTCCATAGTACAAATTTTGCAGATAGACGGGGAGCGACCAGTTTGTTCCGGCTGTTTTGACAAGCGATTCCCACATATGCCGATGTGTGTCCACCAGCCCAGGCATAATAATCATACCTGAAGCATCGATGACCTCAATATCTGCATCGGATACCTCGATATTGGGCTGAATAGCTGCGATCAAAGAATCCTGAATAAGTACGTCTGCCCGGTTATACTGACCAATACGAGCATCCATCGATAATACACAACCGTTCTTCAAAAGATAACCTGTCCTCATGAGACACCTCTCCAATCGTAATGGTTTGTAAAATGATCTGATCCGCATTGCTTGTTCTTACATAAGATTTATGACTATATTTTTGCTAGTATATATACATTATATATCAATTGTCGATATTTATCAAATTCTGGAAGTGCTTCCTTCGACCATATGAAGATTCACGGATTATAAAGGTTGGACTTCGTTGGTGAACTTGATTATTATGTTTCACTCTTTTCCCCATTAGAGTTCAGTTTACGTTTAGCTCGAAAACGCCTAACCTTCATTAGATTGCCACACATCTTATCATCGCAATATTTCTGTGTTCTGCTCCGGGTATCATCATAGAAGATCCAGCGGCAGTCCGGATTGTCACAGGATCGAATTCTCTTTCCTTCGCCCTCTACGAGTGTCATGGCAAAATCAGCGGCAACCTCCGCCATCACCTGAACCCAATGTGCATGGATGGGAACCAGTGCAACTTCCAATCCTTGTTCCTGTAATACTAATCGTCTGATGACTTCCCCCGCCCGCATAAAATCGTTCAACCAAGCTTGATCCTTCTCAGTGAAGGGCGTTCCGATAGACAATCGAATAGCCAGAGACTGTAAATCATCTCTAAAACTTCTCATTGTGAATTCCTCTTCAATCGAAGCCGGTACTGGCGCTTCTAATTGCCACCGATTTAAAAAGTCTTGCTGCCAGCTTGCGTTTCCCAGCCTGTCTTCTGATCGATCCCCACCACGCCAATCATGATAATCACTGTTTACAAAATCAGTCCATAATCTATCCATAAGAACCCCCGTTTAATGTAACAATCTAAATTAGATAAAGATGGTTACATTCATTAAAATTGTGTTATATTAATTGTAACCATTTCAACCCATATTAGCTAGTTACCATCATGATGAAGCAAGAACGAGATGAGTCTGACAAGAGAGGAATGAAATTCAAAAAATGAAAACAGTCACCACAGCACTAGATGTATTGGTTATTCAGAATGAAGATACCTGGGATCAATGTAACTGGATCGTCCCATTGTCAAAAGCTCTTGAGGGACTGAACGCCGAACAGGCTGCCTGGGTTCCGACTTCAGGTGGACTGAGCATATGGCAACTGGCCAATCATATGTTTTATTACAACCAACGGATTTTGGAACGTCTTCAGGGAAAAGCACCGTCTGTACCCGCTGCTGATTCAAACGTAGCTACATTTGGTATTTCCGGTGATCCTTTGAATGAAGCTGGCTGGAGCAAGCTTATGGAACAAACCACTAAACTGGCTGAGCAGTTGCGCGATACCCTTGCTACATTACAGGAAGCGAAACTTGAGGAAGCTTATATGGATTCCGAACAAAACTGGGCTCAGACGCTTGCCCGCTGGGTTCTGCACGATGCTTATCATGCAGGTCAGATTGTGCAGTTGCGGAGGCAACAGGGATGCTGGAGTATTGTTTTCTAAAAAAACACTTGAACTGATAGCGTTTACAGGAATAAGATGAAATTCATAAGGTTACAACTTGTTCAATACACTAATTAATTGAATAGGATCTTCGGGGTAGGGTGCAATTCCCAACCGGCGGTGATGTTCTTATAGAACCAGCCCGCGACTCGCTGTCAATGATGACTACCTGGCAGCGACTGACTTGGTGAAATTCCAAGGCCGACGGTACAGTCCGGATGAGAGAAGATCAACACAACGGCAAGCCGTATTTGGGAAGTCTTTTTCCCTGACGTCTTGTCTTTGAATGATCCCCCGTTTATTTGGCGTACGCCAAGGACGGGGGATTTTGTCGATTTTGCCAACTGAAGATTCCGTGTTCTGACGAAGGAGTCCTGAATATGGAAAACACATCAACTGCATCAACAATGTATCGCAAGGAACGAAGCAACACCGGATTTTGGCTGGTTGTGCTAGGCGCAGCCCTCTGGGGCGTAGACCCCTTATTCCGCATCCTTTTGCTAAAAACGATGACTTCTACACAGATTGTTCTAATCGAACACATCATCGTCAGCCTTTTTGCCATACCCGTATTATGGAAATTTCGTGATGATCTGAAACAATTGCGTGCACGTCATTGGCTTGCTGTCATCTTTATCTCATGGGGCGGATCTGCGCTGGCAACGGTATTATTCACTTTGGCCCTTACCCATAACGATCCCAACACGGTATTGTTGTTGCAAAAAATGCAGCCACTTTTCGCGATTGTACTTGCGAAATTGTTATTAAAAGAAACACTCCCGCGTCACTTCGGCGGATTGTTCATCATTGCACTCGCTGGAACGTACCTGCTTACGTTTGGCTTCTCACTGCCGCTCGGCAGCTGGAATAACTGGATTCATGCAGGCAGCCTCCTGTCTCTTGGTGCCGCAGCTTTGTGGGGCGGTTCAACAGTCATGGGTCGGCTGATGCTGGGGCAGGCTCGATATGAAACGGTGACCTCCCTTCGTTTTGTCGTTGCCCTTCCACTCCTGATCTTCATGACCTGGAATGAAGGTGCACCTTGGACACTACCGGCTGGAACAGGGGCACAGGCTGCTGTTATTTTGAATATTCTTGGTCAGGCGCTTTTACCAGGTTTGCTGAGTTTACTCTTGTATTACAAAGGGTTGTCTTCCACCAAAGCTTCTGTTGCAACCCTCGCCGAACTCAGTTTCCCGATGGCCGGCGTGCTTGTAAACTGGATTGCATTCCGTACGCTGATAACCTGGGAGCAATTGCTCGGCTTTATCCTGATCTGGGTCGCCCTGTTTGCAATCTCCAAACAACAGGAACGTTCTATACCGATTGCTGAAGCTGCACCTAAACTTCGCACGGAGTAACTCATCTTCATGTGTGCAAGCAAATAAAGCACTGTTTCACCTTTCGAGGTGAGCAGTGCTTTTTCTTCTGTTGTTTTTCTTCTATCATGATGGCTTGTCGTTTTGTCTTTTGTCTGCCTAGGTGGTACGATGGCTTATGGAACTTGGAACAAGATATCAAGCAGGAACTATTTTCAGAGAGGAACGATTACTAATGTCTTCATTCTCATATACCTCCTATGACGCTATAGGACTCGCGGAACTGATTCGCTCCCGGGAAGTATCCCCGGTTGAATTGCTCGAAGCTGCTTTTGCACGTCTGGAAGAAGTGAACCCACAACTTAATGCCGTTATTCGTACATATGAAACTCGTGCCAGGCAGGAAGCCACCAATGTTCGTCCTGGAGAACAGCCATTTGCAGGTGTGCCGTTGCTGCTCAAAGATATTTCTCAATCCTTGGAAGGTGAATTTCTTACCTCTGGCTCACGACTATTTAGCGAGCATCGTGCTCTTCGCAACTCCAATTTCGTAACTCGTCTGCTCGAAGCAGGCTTTATTGTGATTGGACATACGAATACACCAGAATTCGGGCTAAAAAATATAACCGAGCCACGTCTACACGGGCCAACGCGCAATCCGTGGAATGTGAATCATTCACCAGGCGGCTCAAGCGGCGGTGCCGCTGCCGCTGTAGCATCAGGCATCGTACCGCTTGCCGGTGCAAGCGATGGCGGTGGTTCCATTCGAATTCCCGCTTCCTTCAGCGGTTTGTTCGGACTGAAACCAACACGCGGACGCACTCCCGTTGGTCCAGGTGTGGGAAGACAATGGCAAGGAGCCTCGATCGATTTTGCAGTATCTCGCTCCGTCAGAGACAGTGCTGCACTGCTGGATACTCTCCAGATTATCCAGCCGGAGGCCGCATTCCATACACCTTTATTCCCCGGAAGTTACTTGGCTGATATGAACTATCCTCACCAACGCAAGTGGCGTATCGCCTATACGACGGATTCACCTGTGGGCACACCTGTCAGTGAAGAGGCCGAAGAGGCGGTGATGAAACTAGTCCGCTTTCTGGAAGCTCAGGGTCATCATGTCGAGGAAAAGTTAAGTCCAGTCAATGGCGTACGCCTGATGGAAAACTATTATATGATGAACAGCGGCGAGATGGCTGCCATGATTTCATCCATGGAACACGGCTTGGGTCGTTCACTCACCGCAGATGATATGGAGATTGAGTCATGGGTACTGACTGAAGCCGGCAAAAAAGTATCCGCTGCTGAATTTGTGCACAGTTTGGCCGAATGGGACGTGGCGGCTGCGCAGATGTCTAGGTTGTTTGAAAGGTATGATTTTTACATCACACCTGTCAATGCTTTTCCCGCACCACGGGTCGGAGAGCTGACGCCACATGCGGAGCAGATTCAACATCTGATGACTATCAGTGATTTGGATAAAACAGCGCAACAAGAGCTGATTTATGAGATGTTCAAGCCGAGCCTAACGTACACCCCGTTCACACAACTTGCGAATCTGACAGGTCAGCCGGCCATTAGTCTTCCTCTGCATTTGACAGCAGACGGTTTACCAATGGGCGTCCAGGTTATGGCAACCAAAGGCCGTGAAGATTGGTTATTACATCTGGCCGGTCAGCTCGAATCAACGGAGTTGTGGGTTGGCATGGAAGCCAATCCCATGTTTCCAACCTCGACAAAAGCTTAAACATTTATAATTAGGGAAAGAAGCCAGCAGAACATAACTGTCTGGCTTTTTTTAATGGTGCAGAAATGACATCAAGAGTGTGAATTTGGATAAATTTGAATGATTCTCTAATAAGTTCATAACATCATTTTGGATGATAATTACAGTTGTCTATGTAACCATCTTTCCGACAACAATTTATTAGTTTACATAATAAAAGTGATGTAAATTTTAACTTAGCACTATTTTTCAACCGGATAAAATATTTCCTTCATGTGAACCCTAACGTAGTAAAAAAACTATTTTTGGAGGGATCATGGATGGGCATTTTAAGCGGTAATCCCAAAAACGAGCCGATGCATTATGGTGAAATTTATAGTGTATGGGAGTGCTCCATGGTAGCCAAAGGAGCTGTCTCTTGTTATCAGGCTTATATGAATCACGCAGGAGACAAGGATTTGAGGAAAATTCTAGAAGACTTGCTGGATCAGGCCAAACTGGAGATCAAAGAATGTGACGCCTTACTAACAGAGAACGGTATCTCGCCCGCTCCGACTCTTCCTGAGAGACCCATTGTGACATTAGAGGATATTCCTCCTGGTGCAAGGTTTACTGATCCAGAGATAGGTGCCAAAATTGCAGCTGATACTGCTCTTGGATTAATCGCCGCGAGTCAGACTATCGGTCAATCCATCCGTGAGGATATTGGTGCATTGTTTGCGAAATACCACGTTACCAAAACGGCACTTGGTGTACGAATTCTTCGTTTGAGCAAAGAAAAAGGATGGCTTATTCCCCCACCGCTGCAAGTGAAAAGACCGGATGGCGAATAAATTCTGACGTTTTAAACGAAGACATTTAAAGACAATCAAACACACAACTAAACACACAACACCAAAGAGGCCGAAATGAAGAATAACTTCTTCTTTTCGGCCTCTTTTTATTCGTACGACGTTATAAGGAACTCGGTACGCCCGTTGCGAAGGAATGTTCGAGATTTTAAAGAAATCATTTTTCTCGAAAGGCACACATGCATACAGACACCTTTGTTCTTCATTGTTTCCCTCCATAACTTTTCTGGGATGAAGTTGACCTGTCTTTCTGAAGATCCGAGACATTATTCTACGAATCTCGTAATGATTATACTACTTGAAATATAATAATAAGACAGCAAAACACGACCCCAATTCTCAGAGATCATGTTTTATGATGAAACCATAGACAACTTAGATTCAGAAGTAACCACCTGTTTAGCTTTAGAATTTCCTGTTCTTCACTTGATTCTGTTCCTTTGCTTACGAATACCTGTAATATGGAAGACGGCTCCCTTCAACGGATTGTTCTCGTCAGCCTGCTCCTTCTGCTCGCCTTGCTCCGTATTTGCAGCGGATGATGTTTTCTTGCGCTTACGCTGCACGATGATATCACTTAAAGCAATCAGAGAAATCAGCAACAAACTAATAAAGAAACCGGGCCGGCTTAGGCCATGAAAAAGAGTTCCTGTTATCGCCATGCTGATCAGCACCAATCCAGTCCAGCGTTTTATGACATCTATGGTGCGGGATTTCAGCAACCGACCCGAAGAGAGCAAGATAAACAACCAGTTATACATCAGCATTAACCCAGCGGCGGTGGTTACATATTCGTAGACTTTGCCGGGAAGCAGCAACGACATAATAATGGTACCCATCAAACCACATCCAATCAGGCACAAGGCTAACAGGGGATATTTCTTCTTCCATTTCTTTGAGAACAACTTTGGCGCATCCCCCTCCTGTGCCAGCGTAATCATCATGGACGTCACCGCATAGAGCGATGCGGTCATCGTAGAGAAACCGGCTACAATCAGGACACCGTTAAATAAATGCGGTACAAAAGCGAGGTGATCACTACTCAGCGCAAGTACAAACGGACTTTCCTTCGGATTAAAAGCAGACAGCGGCACCATCGTTAACGCCAGTCCAATGGACACAACATAGACCAAAGACAGCGATATAAGCATGACTTTACCTGCCTTCGGTGCATCCTCCGGTTTTTCCAATCGATACGACATAATGCCGAGCACTTCAATACCTCCATACGCATAGAACGCAAACAGAAATGCAGACCATAATCCCACTGCCCCTTTCGGGAAAATGGAAGCCATGTCCATCGGTACCTTATGTGTATATTTGGTGCCCCCAATCCAGCCGGCAAGCAAAGCGATCGCCAGAACAAGAAACATGATTATAGCAGCTATTTTAATGACTGCGAGTACATTTTCAACCCGGTCGAATCCCTTGTTTCCAAAAAACACAATACATAAACCGACGATTCCATACCCCGCGGCAAAGATCCAGAGTGGCACGCTGGGAAACCAGAAACGCGAAAAGATAGAAAGTGCGGTCAACTGGCTCCCCATAATGAGAAGCTCCGAAAACCAATAGACCCATCCACTCGCAAAACCTGCCCATGTGCCAAACGCCTTCTTCGCATAAGAACGAAATGATCCTTGTTCCGGATGGTCCGAAGTCATGCGTGCCAAAGCATCGAAAACAACGTATGTACCTAACGCAGCAAGTGCGTACGCTATTACTACAGCGGGTCCCCCGATTGTAATGGCTAGACTTGAGCCGAGAAAGTAACCCGTTCCGATCGTGCCGGCAACACCCAACAAACTGAGTTGCCACCATTTCAATTTCTTTTCATCCAATGATTTGCCTGAAGCCTGACTCATTTCGTCAATCCTTTCCCCTCTTAATAATCGTCGCAACAGGTAGCCTTCCCCAATTAGAGCAAAACATCTCCCTGAATATTTCTTCTAACCCCTCAGCATAATACACAGGTAAATTCAAACACTTAGGAGGCACCATCATGAACCAATTTTCACAATCACAACAGATTACGCAACTCGCTCAACAACTGACGCAACAAACACAACAAGCATCCATGCAATATCAACAATTACTTAGACAAGAACAAAACAATGCTCAACAACTGGAGCAATTGGCCGCGCGCGAGCAGCAAGCTGCGCATATTATTCAAACGGCATTGCAAGGACATCAGACAGCAATTCAACAATTGCAACAGATTTCGAACCTTGCTCAACAACTTGCGAACACCTCTTCACAGCATGTATCCTACATCGATCAACCCTACAATATGCCTAACACGACAATCCAAGGTCAGGGTCAGTCATTTGGCAATTTCTCCAACCAGCACCGCCAATAGGTTAAGATTTGGCAGGAAATTGCAAACAAGGAGCTCAATTATGAGCTCCTTGTTTTCGTTTCATCTAGTTGCTTTCCCTTTGGAGTTACTGCTTGGTACAAAACTGCATCATGATACGCATTTCACTGAACAGTCTACCCAATGTTTACTTTCATAAATGGACAGTCACCATTTTGCTTGCAGACGATATCCTATAAGTAAAAGGAGGCTTACTGATGTCGCTACTGTTTTCTTCTACTGATATGGAAAATGGTGAGCTCCCACTGGCTCTTTGGCA
Source organism: Paenibacillus sp. 4624 (assembly GCF_050435065.1). Taxonomy (NCBI): domain Bacteria; kingdom Bacillati; phylum Bacillota; class Bacilli; order Caryophanales; family Paenibacillaceae; genus Paenibacillus; species Paenibacillus sp. 4624. Next base: position 371,823 of record NZ_JBNDJR010000003.1, on the reverse strand, counting down.
AAGGGATGCTTATCGTTTGTTCTCCGCCAAGATGAGTGACCGGGAGGCCAGGTTTCCCTGCATTCCTGCGACCCAGGCATACGCACTGGGCCATCTCCGATATGGATTTGTCTTCCAGTCCACACGTCTTTCTCTTGCGGAGCAATTATCAAAAATTGTAACGGAATATGGAGCTTCTTCACGTTCCTTCGGAGATTATTCATCACTGGTCATTTTTTTTGAAAAAGAAAAGGAATCCAAAGATGTGCTCACTTACGAACAATCCTTCTGGAACCTGTTAAGTGAGATGCGAGCTCTCGATACCGAATCATGGCCAGCAGATATCCCGGAAGACCCCGAGAATCCATTATGGGAGTACTGTTATAACGAGGAACGGTATTTCGTTTATTGCGGTACACCAGCTCACATCTCAAGACAAAGTCGCCATTTTCCTTATTTCATGCTGGCTATGACGCCTCGCTGGGTACTTGATTTATGGAATGAGCAGCCACAGCGGGCCGCAGCCATCGGGCCGAGAATTCGAGCCAGGCTTGCTGCCTATGACACGATTCCCGCACATCCTGAATTGAAGCAATACGGAGCAGAAGGAAACCTGGAGTATAAACAGTATTTTCTACGAGATGATGACACTGCCCCATCCAAATGCCCTTTTCTGCACTCTTTGTTGCAACAACCACAAGCAAAAGAATAACATCAATCGCATTCTAAACAAGCTCTCCTTCGAATAAGCTGTATACGAGCCGAGGTCCTGAGGAGAGCGTTTCTTTTTTTATTCCCATTCCATATGAAGAGATACATAGACTGCTAGAGCAAGCATCTTTTTTAAGTGGACAAGCTTTTTTCCAGCAGCCCATCTTCTCAGAAAGGAAATGATTATGGAGATTTATGTGAAGTTTATCCTGATTGGACTTGCTATTGCCATGCCCGTAGGCGCAATCACGGTAGAGATGACCAAGCAGGGACTGCGAAATGGATTCCTTCATGGCTGGGCGGTTGGTCTAGGTGGCATGACACTCGATATGGCTTTAATCATTTCTATGTATTTTGGATTTGCTACGCTGTTATCTGTTCCATTCGTTCAGATTCCGCTATGGTTGGCAGGTGCAGGATTTTTAGCTTATTTGGGATACGAATCCATCCGTAATTCAGATGTCAACCTCATGACTACAGATGGAAAGGTGTCTCCAACTAAACCCTCCTTTTGGCGGACTTATCGTAATGGTTTGCTGGTTGCGATCTCCCCGGGGAATCTGATGTTTTGGGTTTCTGTCTTTGGTGTTGTCTTATCAGACTCCTATCAATCGGCAGGCAAACTCAGTTTTATTATTGCGGCTATTGGAATATTATGCGGCATTATGCTACATGATCTTGGTCTGCTCACCATTGTATCCATCACACGCAAAATGATGAGTGCCAAGATGGTGCAGCTCGTTTCGAGCCTTGCTGGAGTTCTTCTGATTGGCTTTGCGTTCTACTTTTTATATAAGTTTGTCAGCGCACTGTGGCAAGTTATTTTTGAAGTATAAGCTCCTGTAAATTGTGTTGCCTACCATCCGCTCATCCGAATCGCTGCACACCTTGCGTACAGCATGATTGAAAAAGCTGCCCTTTGATTGAGAAAGGAGCAGCTTTTTCTATTGACATTCGCCTCAGAATGTGAAGGTCCGTTTATACATTGCTAGTAGTTGACTGGATTGCGATTGTTTGATAAATAGCGATGTAGCAGTAGAGCACATTGGGTCTCTCTATTGTGAATTTTTCATATATTGAAATTTTATAATTTAACTGTAAATCTAAACAATTCCTCCAGTTGCTCATCAACCTCGTACAGTAAATTCATCATTTGATCAGCGTAAGGCCCAATTGCAGCTCTGCTCTCACTAAAATGAATCCATTCCAATTCAACCGGTACAGGAACATGCCATACTAAGCCTTCCCAGAGGGTATCCATATTTTCGAAATGAGCTGGTTGCAGCGAAAATTCGGTCTGAAGTATAGCGTGCAGATCCTCTACACTTCTTATCGCTTTCCCATCAATTATTACTTTTTTCATCATCGTGATCTCCTGCATCCAATTTGTTTAGTGATCTTGATCGACTTTGCGTCGATTTGCGATAAACAGAGCAGCAACCATAACCAAGATGGCCATAGACCACCAGAACGTCGACATCGCTTGATCATGGTCAATGATAATTAATCGGATTACCGCTGTAATTCCGATATAAATAAAGTAACGAAGAGGGAAATGAAAATTAGACTTGAAGTACTTCACAATTAAAGCGATAAATTCAAAGTACAAGAAGAAAACGAGCAGCTCTGCTAACATTTCATAATAGCTATCCTGACGAGTTACAAAAGACTGATACACAATTTGTACGATATACCATGTCTCACTGATGAGAAGTGCGCTTAAAGCTAAGGCCAGAAAGAACAGGCAGATATTCAAAAGCGCTTGTAAAATGTGTGGTGTTTTTTTGAATTTAGTAATTAAATCTTTCATTTGTCATATCTCCTATTTCAATACGTGATGTCAACTAACTGTTGCTTCATATGTTTTCTTCCTCGAAAGAGATACGTTTTGGCCGTATTTTCAGGTATATCATTCAATACACTGATATCTTTGACGGTCATCTCCAAGTAGTACCGCTGATAAAAGTAATGCCTCCATTTGCCTGGAATCTGATAAAATGCATCATTGATCCGACGTTTGCGCTCGGAAGAAGTCTCGTTCTGAATCAGCCTTTCTTCAGGACCAGGTTCATGGGACATTAGCTCAGATGTGGCATCCGGAGATTTATTTGAATCCTCTACATATAAAGAAGTTGTGGCAAGACGCTGTCTCTTTTTCTTGCGCAGAACGTCCAAGCATACATTTCTCCCAATGGTATAAATCCAATTTACGACATTCTTTTGGCTGTTCATTTGTTCGATATGCGTGTATACCCGCAGGAATGTCTCTTGCACGACATCATCTCGATCCTGTGGGTCGCGGAAATAGCGCGAAGCCAATCTCCATACCATCGATTGATAAGCGGCCATAAGTGAGGTGAAAGTAGATTGGGTTGCCAATAAGGCACCTTTCATAGGTTTCTCTATCGGGTTCATTCTGATTCCTCCACAGATGTAGTTAAACCCCTTGTGTTTTATTAAATTCATTTTAATACTACGGTTAGATCTTGGATTTCCTAAACCTCGATACAACACTATAATGTGTCCCATCCTGGTTCCTGAGAAATTGCCCTTGCATGCGGCTCATCATCCGGCTTATGATTCTCTCTCCCAGCCCTGTACTTTCTGGAGAAACCTCGGCAATTTTGATCGTATTGGCCAGTTGAATCTCAAACTTCTCCAGGCTAGAGTTGAATCTAATGCAGATTTCATCTTTGGGTTCTGCATACTTCAACAGATTAGACAAAATATTATCAAAGACCCGCCCGAGTTCCTCCAAATTTACCGTGATATAGACTTGCGGCAGTTCACCAATAATGCGGACTTTGAATTGCTCCTGCCGCAGAATGGCAACCTGATCAGATATCAGATCATAAATAGCCTCCTGCACAGCTATGCTCTCAAGGTCAGCCTCTTGCTCTTTATCCAAAAGGAAATAATCAAACAAATTATCGGACAACTTTTTAAGTTGAATGGCTTTTCCGTAGGCATTCGTGATGTAATGGCTATGTTCCGTCGCTTGGTCTCCGCGTTCTTTCTTGGCAAACTCCAAATACATGATTAAGGAGGTCAGCGGGGTCCGCATATCGTGCGACATTTCAGTGACAAGACTGCGGCTCTCCGCTTGTAACGCTTCAATCGCATCCAATTTATCCAGAAAGGCTTTACGAAGTTCCTCGATACTCTCAGCGATCATCGCTATTTCATCGTGGCCCCGAATCGTCATCTCATACTCCAGTTCTCCACCTTCAAGAATGTGAATCTCTTCATGAATCTTTCTCAGATAAGCGAGGCTTCGACGAATGCCCAGCAGTACAATCAACAGAAAAATCATCGTGGCGCTGAGTAGTTCCAAGGTAAAGGCGATATCGTAATATCGGGATGAGAAAAACCCGTCTACCGTTACTCTTCCCTCTCCATCTCTGAACATGACCGAAAATGAGTGTTTCTGAGCATACAGCGTTTCCTGCTCTATCCCATATCCAGACTCATCTTCCGCGGAGTAATTCGAATCATATTGCAGTAACTGGTCTTTGTAGATGGTGAGCATGATATAATTCTCTTTTTTCACCCATTCCCCAAATGCCTTGCGATCCATTGAAGATAGATTATTCGCCTCAACATATTTGCTAAACTTTGCAATGGATTTGGACGATTCACTTTCATAGTACGCATCAGAGTTAAGATACCTGTCAATCAGCCCACTACTTACCTTCTGCATCGTCAAAAAAATCAGACCACTTACCGTAGCAGCCACCAAGATGATTAAGGCTAATTTTTTGGTCAGTGTAAATTTACGGTGTGCCAAAACGGTATCCTCTCCCCCATTCGGTAAGGATATAAACCGGGTGAGCCGGATCATCCTCGATCTTTGCTCGCAATTTGCGAATGTGTACCATCACCGTGTTGTTTGAACAATAAAAATACGGCTGTTCCCATACGCTTTCGTATATATTTTGTGCAGAAAATATTTTACTGCGTTTGCTCATCAAGAGCTTCAGAATCCGATACTCCAAATCAGACAGCTTCAGTTGCTGACCTTCTTTGGAGACATCATTAAAATGCTCATTGACTTTTAGTTTACCTCCAACAAGAAACGTATCTTCGCTCTCTTTTTTCTCCTTGTAAATCTTATATCTTCGCAGCTGAGCAATGACCCGGGCGTGCAGCTCCTCTTCTGAAAATGGCTTTGTCATGTAATCATCCCCGCCTGCAAGAAGACCTTCCGTTTTGTCCAGAGTGCTCGATTTAGCCGTTAGAAACAGAATGGGAACGTTGGAATACGTTCTGATCTGCTTACATGTTTCAATCCCCGAAATCCCCGGCATCATGATATCCAAAATGATCAAATCCAGCCCGTCATCCACAAGTTGTAACGCACGTTGCCCGTCTCTCGCTATTAATACTTCATAGTTTGCCCGATGAAGGGACTCTTCTAATAGATCACCAATATCCTGATCGTCCTCTACAACTAATATCCGATGGGTCATACCCTTCTCACCTCATGATTCCTGATGTTATTTACGGTGCCTCAATATATATCGTCCACAAGAAACACTTACGTAATAAGATAAATCACAAATCTTAACCATTTATGAAAGCAATCATGCGTCACAAAATCGTCACAACTCCCATGAAATATAGCTCCCTTTCAGAAACTGTTAAGAATCCATCTTTATCGTTATTCAAGGTAAGAGTAACGTTTGCACACACCATGATTCACTTGATGTTAAACATAACGATGAAAAGGAGCAATGTTATGAATGAAAAAAAAGAGAACCTTGCGCAACCACTTCGTCCGAAGGAACGTGTTCATTTTCTGGACATCGTCCGTGGATTCGCCATGCTTGGTATTATTATTGTGAATTACTTTCTGATTGTAGACTCGGTGAAGGGATTTGATATGGATTCAAGCGATCTAGTCCACAACCTCGTTTCCACATTCGCCGAAGGAAAATTCATCACGTTATTTTCTTTTCTCTTTGGTGTGGGCTTTATGATTTTTATGGATAGAGCCGTGCAACGCGTAGAACATCCTCGAAAGCTTTTTGCCCGCAGGTTATTGATTCTATTCTGTGTTGGCTTATTGCACATTACTTTTGTATGGGTTGGCGACATTTTGACTTTTTACGCCTTAGCCGGATTTTTACTACTCGCGTTTTATGCTCGCACGCCTAAAACGATATTGCGCTGGATTATCGCGCTTATATTGATCCAATTTCTAGCTCCCGTATTTATGATGCTCTATAATGCGGTGATGAAAACTGCATCTTCAGACATGCCCACTTATTTTGATTTCACATTATCCAGTCATACCAGCTTTACCTATTTGGAGTCTTTTGTAGCTCGCTGGGCAGACATGGGTGTGATGGCAGCTAGTTCATTTTCTACAGTTTATTCCATGTTCCTAATGTTCCTGATCGGTATGTATTTTGTAAAGATGGACTTCTTCACGACCATGGAAGCAAAGCAATCGATCTGGAAGCGAATCTGGTTCATCAGCTTGGCTGCATTCATCCTCACTCAGTTCAGCTCCATGATGAATACGCTTATTCCAGCTGAAAATACATTTTGGATGGAGCTTTTCATGGTTCTGGGTCAACAGGGAAACTTAACTGGAAGCATGTTTTATATGAGTAGCCTCGCGATGCTGTTATTGTATGTTCCTGCACTCCGAAAAGCATTAATGGTATTTACCAAAGTTGGACGTATGTCGCTGACTTGTTACCTCCTTCATTCCATCATTGGAACCGTGCTTCTGCTTCCATATGGATTTGATTTGGCTAGTTCTATAAAACCTATTGATACACTTATGCTCAGTATTGCTGTGTATGTTGTGCTCGTCATTATTGCCTCGTTGTGGCTAAAACGCTTCAACATCGGGCCAATGGAATCGTTCTGGCGTAAGCTTACGTATGGTAAGACTAACCGCGCTTCCGAAACAACTCCAGTCACGCTCGTTCAGCCATTGAACAGTGATTTGCGTCAATAAACGCTGTTGAATTTAAGAATTTCGGATAAATCTGCCCAATACCAAAAGCTCCTTCGGGGGCTTTTTTCTATCTTTTTCGTAAAAGCATTTTCTATGAATGTAAACGTCCATCACTATCATCTTCACTTGTCACTCGTTACTATCATTGTCACTTTTAGTACGTGATATATGCTTTTCATGATTTGCTATTGTGAATTTTTCATATGTTGAAAATATAAAATAATTGTATGAAATGGACAGGTCATTTTTTCTGCTCCTTCTCCATCCACTCTCCTTAAACACAAAAAAACTGCCCGAAAAGGCAGTTTTTCAGTAATTTAAATCGTTTACAACCTAGGATTACACAATTAAAGTGATCTGTTAATATTAACTCAGATTATATACGGCCTGTCCAGTCGGGTCTTGCTACTTCCTTCCAGCGTGCACGAATAGCATCATATAGCTCCTGCTCAAGCGCCCCCTTCGCTACCAAATCGGCGTTTTGCTGCCAGCGATCAGGTTTGGCGGTACCTACAATGGCGGTATGCACGCCTTCGGTGCTCAGCGTAAATCGCAATGCGATGTCCACCACTCGTTGTGCTTCCTCGGTTAAAAAATCATATTTCAGCTCATTTAACCGTTTCCAATAGTGATAAGCATAATCCTCTTCTGTCACCGTATCATACATCCATGCTACGTTGGCAATGGGCCTTTTGGCGATGATTCCCATATTTCTTTTTCGCGCCTCAGGCAAAGTCAGTTCAATCGCTTCCTGATCGGCAATGTTCAATGATGTCTCCAGACTGTCGAATACATCTGTCCGAATGGCGTATAGTGCATCGGTCGAATCACCGCTATATCCGATAAAGCGAGTTTTACCAGCCTCTTTCGCACGCTGCAATACCTCGATTACATCCCCCTGCCGAAGTACTTCTTCCGAACAGCTGTGCAGATGCACGACATCCACATAGTCTGTTTTCAAGCGCTTGAGACTACGGTCAATGGTCTGTGCCAGCACTTTGGCATCCCAGTCGGGTCCATCCACACCCGCTGCATGTCCACATTTGGTGAACAAAAAATACTCCTGCCGGCGGTGTCCCAGCACATCACCGATTTTCTCCTCACTGTCTCCATAGCATTCCGCCGTATCAATCATATTCAAGCCAGCATCCAAAGCACGATTCAGTAACACTTCTACGTCTGCTTTGGACGCATCCCGTATCTCAGAGCCGCCAAAACCAAGTGTACTGACTTTCATTCCGGTATTTCCGTAATTACGAAGTTCCATCATGATCCTCCTCCAAATCAGGTTTGTCGCTTAGACAAGGCAAAAAATAAGATAAAATAGGTTTTGGTACTGTTCTTACTAACGTATATACATGTCTACCTGTTTTCGCGTCAATACTTTTTCATATCGTACCTTATGTTATTACCCGTTTAGTCACATGGCGGCACAGTTTCTTAAACTTCTATCTAGAATCATAAATGAGGCCACGGCAACTTTTAGAAACCGTAGATAGACATGCCACCATCAACCAATAAAGTCTGACCTGTTATGTATCCGGCTGCCTCCGAAGCAAGAAAAACAACAGGCCCAACAACTTCTTGTAATTCTCCTACACGTCCAAGCGGTGTGCGGCTAATAATTTCTTGCAAATACTGCGGATCATCAAGTAACTTCTCGGTCAGTGGAGTGCGGAAATACCACGGTCCAACCGAGTTTACGCGAATGCCGTATTTACCCCACTCCAGTGCCAGCACCTTCGTCATATGGATTAAGGCTGCTTTGGTAGAACCATATACAACACCTGTTCGCAATGCGGTATGTCCGCCTACCGAGGAGATGTTAATTATTTTACCCTCCCCATACTGCTTCATATGCTGCCCTGCCAATTGTGAAGCGAAAAAAGCCGATTTAAGGTTTGTTTGCATGATCGTTTCCCACTGATCCTCCGTTACTTCCAGCGCTGGCGTCCGAATGTTCATACCTGCATTGTTTACGAGAACATGAATACGTCCCATCGCCGAAATCGCCTTCTGGAACGTCTCTGCCAGCTGTTCCTTAGAAGTGACGTCTGCGCAGAGCGCCAAAGCTTTACGTCCTGTCTGTTCATCAATAGTTGCGGCTGTTTCTTCAATCTCCTTCATGGTGCGCGATACAAGCACGACATTGCTTCCTGATTCCGCTAGACCGATAGCAAGCGCTTTTCCAATACCTCTGCCTGCCCCTGTGACTAGTGCTGTTTGTCCTTCGAGATGAAATGCTGGTGCGATCATGTTGTTAGACCTCCTTTGTTGTACTATAGGGTTCCAATTTACAGACTGTTTTTACGACTTCAGGTAACAAAATACTGACTGGGATTGCCCAGTTCAGGATGAAATTTTTCTCGAAAACGCCCTCCGGTATAATCCCCAATAATTTTACGCCAAAATGCCTGTGCGATCACATTGTTCCGAACCTGTGTCACTTTCCACCGCCCAGGGAAACGTCTAAATAATTCGTAAGCGGCATTGGTTCCAACCCCACTGCGTCGGTATTTTTGCATAACAAAAAATTCAGTTAGATAGTAGTCATTATCCTTGCTCCCGGGATCTAACTTCTCCACAAGTGCAAACCCCGCTGGTGCCCCATCACTCGTGATCAAAAAAGGAAACTTGCGGCCTTTCTCCGTCCAGAACGCATCCAGTCCCGGATATTCTGGGAAAATACCATTCTGATCTACATCAATATTCAGATATTTCGTAAAATCATAGAGATAAAATTGCATGAGATGCCGAATCACCTGACTGCGTTCGCGGGGAACCAGCTCAATCTGCATATTCATTTGGTTCGCCTCCTCTAGTCTGTATGTATACATACTGTAAACCTTTATAACATGAAGGGCAACAACGCGACAAATCGTAACCTGTGTAGCCCAATGCCTGACTCTTCCTCTCAACATAATCAAACAAGAAGATTGCATGTAAATTATGGTACACTTACTATACTTGTAGAAAAATAACCGTTCACATGGAGGTGCCGAACTTGACCAACGTGCAAAAAGAGATTGACCGACGCAAATTAGATGAAAAACTTCCATCCATGCCCTGGTTTGTTCAGCAATTCATTGACTATAAACTGCCTGATCTGTCTCCGTCCACACTGCTGGAGTATTTGAGAGATTATGATACATTTTTCAGCTGGCTGCGTGCAGAAGGGTTATCCCAAGCTGGTTCTAACCAAGGGGTAACATTGACCGAACTTGAAGTGCTGCGTATGGATTCGGTTACTGCGTACCGACTATTTCTGACTACAAAGCGTGAGGGAACCAATTCAAGAATTACGGTTTCACGCAAGCTTTCTTCCCTGCGGTCGCTATTTCATTATTTAAGCCAAATTGCTGAAGATGAAGACTTTTATCCCCTGCTTAAACGTAATATCATGGCCAAGATTGAGATCAAGCGCACTCATAAACCCAAAGACACTGCCGCGAAACTCAAAGGCAAGATATTGGAAGAGAATGAATTACTCGAATTTATCGGTTACATTCTTGAAGGCTATGCTACAGATATGCAAAAGAACAAACAAGCTCTTTACTCACATGAGCTGAACAAAGAACGGGATGCCTGCATAGCTAGCCTCATCCTCAACTCCGGTCTACGGGTATCGGAAGTGGTTAACCTGAATGTGGATGACCTCGATCTGGGTAACAAACTGCTCTATGTTTACCGCAAAGGTAACAACGATGAAACGTACAAAACGCCGGTATACTTCAGGGAACAGGCCAAAGATGAACTGGCAACCTATATGAATCTCCGGCAATCACGTTACCGCACACCCAAACGAGAAAAAGCGCTCTTTATTGCACTGCGTAACGGGGAATCCGAAGGCAGTCGAATGACTAAACGTGCGATTCAGGCGATGATCATGAAATACGCTAAATGTTTTGGCAAACCGTATCTTACCGTGCACAAATTACGCCATTCTTTTGCCACCGACTATTATTTGCAAAATGATATCTACAAAACGAAAGAGCAACTGGGTCATGCTTCTACTGAAACAACCGAAATTTATGCGCATCTGACCGACAAAACGATGTCCGAGGCCATCGAACGCCGCGTGGATGACAACGTCTAAAGCTAGCTAGACTCATCTTATAGCTCGAACTATACTACGGCTCAATAAATGTGTTATTACAAGAGTCTCGCGGACAATTGCGCATGTGGATGGCCACTCTTGTCATGAAACAGTGCGCCGCGTGTTATACGCGATGAGAAATAAGCTCCAAAATGAAGTAACAGGCCATTCGAAGAAACAAGGTTAATCCAGAAAGCCATTAGAAAGCTATTCAAAATTTGATGGTCATTAACCATTCGATCGATGGCCTGTTGTCTCATCTGTGCGTAATGTTTTTTAGAAGCATTGATCAAAAATCAGTTAAATTGGGCATTATAACAGTTATATATTAAAATTGTTTATATTCAATCGAAGTTTCGTTTTATTTTAGATAGTCAAAACCCGCTAATCTTGTAGATGTACATCTATAAATGAATTAACAGTTTACATAATAATAGTTACGTTTAATAACGAGAGCCCTTACAGACCTTGATCACTCTAACGATCTCAGATGAGCTTATTTGGCCCGTATAAGTCCCTCCGGAATTCTAACGATCACCACAGACCTTATTTGGCTAAATACGTAAGTAAAACGACCATTTTCATATAAAATTCTTGAAATAAGCTCTCCTGTGATCGTTAGAAAATACAGCGAACCCTACTTCCGCATTTGATTCCCAAGTATCTACTTTTATAGTCATTCTTTCACTCACTTTACTTCCACAGTACTTGCCTTTACACGACTTGCTTTCTTTTGTTTGTTTTTCTTTCTTTACACGATTCCACTTAACATTTATTGTTTGGAAACACATCACTTACTCACACTACTTACTTACTTACACGACTTACTATACATAGATAACATCCATTCTACTTTTCCATTCATTTTACTCTTCCTGTACCTTCCGCCTTATTTCCTTCCATTTTTCTGACTTTGACCGTGCTTTACTCTCTCCGCCCTCTCAAATTTTTGTGTTTCTTAATTCAATCAACGCACTCATTGTCAGATTTGGTATAGGTCGATTTTAGCTGAAGCAGCGCCTCTAAAACGGCTTCCCGTTCATGGAACAGGAAACTGGCCATAGCTCCTTTGCTTATCCCCTGTTTCTTATCAATCTGAGCACTTAATTTTTCCGTTCCTGCTGCCTTCATCAACTCCGATGTCCAAAAAACAATGCCAACTACCTGTTTAAGCTTGCCAACCAGGGTCAGGTCATCGGCTTCGCGCACCATCACCAATTTGGGATACGGAGCATCTTTGAAACCTTCAATCACAATCCAGTCATAGTCTGAGAACTGATTCAACATATCGTTAAGCCGGGTGTTATGCTGCTTAATGATCGCCGTTCTTTTCTGAGACATCACCGCAACAGCTGCTGCACCTGCCTTGCCAAACTGATACGAGTCCGTACCTTCCTGGTCCATCTCAAAATGGTCATGTCCATCATGTTTAATCGCAGCGACCTTCAATCCTTTTGAAGCAAGTCCGGCGATTAATGCAGCTGTCATTGTTGTTTTACCTGTATTTTTATATCCAACAACTTGAATGATCTTTGGCTCTGAATCAGTCTTTTTATCCATTCTCGTTACCTTGCCTGCCCGGTTGGAAGTTTAAGGATTTTGACCTGCTCCCCTGCAGCTATGCCCTTTTTCTCAGGCGGAATTACAATGAGGCAGTCACTGTCTTTAATGGTGATCATGACACTTGACTCATCCACACGCGATGCAGCTGGAGCCGCAAATACTCTTCCATCTCGAATGATCGTACGTCCACGTACAAAACGCGTGAAATTGTTCACCTTTGCATAGCCGTCCTCCAAAATTACATTCCATTCTTCCAAATAAGGATGGGCATCTGCTTGCATTGCACGAAGTGTGGGACGAACAAACAGATTAAATCCAACAAAACACGCGCCCGGATTGCCTGACAATGCAAATAAAAGCTTCTCCTTATATATGGCAGCCGTAGTTACACTGCCTGGACGCATCGTGACTTTGTTAAAGAGAAGTTGCATCTGTTCTTCCAGCACAAGTTCGCCCATAATATCGTAGTCCCCAACGGACACGCCACCTGTCGTCACAACGATATCATTGTCACGAATCGCTTCCTCCAGTTTTGCCCTGGCTGTATTCACATCATCTGCAATGGCTCCGTACATGACCGGCTCTCCCCCCGCTTCAACAACCAGAGATCGCAACATATAGCTGTTGCTGTTGCGGATTCGACCCGGTTGCAGCGGCTCATGAACTTCAAGCAACTCCGTTCCTGTAGCAAAAATAGCCACCTTAGGTCGTTCAAAGACCGGCACTTCTGCCACACCAAACGTTGCCAGCACAGATTGTTCGCCTGCTCCGATTACAGTACCGGCCTCAATCAGTTGTTGTCCCACCTGCACTTCAAGCCCAATGGGAGTAATATTAGCCCCAGTCTGGATCTGACGTTTTAGAGCAATCCAGTGCTCACCTTGTTCTTGCTTGCTTTCCGTCATCTCCATCATAACGACAGCATCCGCGCCATCGGGTACTTGAGCACCGGTCATGATTCTTGCGGCCGTTCCAGGTGTAATAGTGTGTTCTGGTGTATATCCGCACGGGATTTCATCAATAACGCGAAACCACACTTGATGATCACTTGTAGCTGCAGCCGTATCTGCACTTTGAATCGCGAAACCATCCATACCTGATCTGCGGAAAAAAGGATACGCGTGCGGGGCTTCAATCGACACTGCAAGTGTGCGGCCGTGTGAATCAGCAAGGGGCACATGTTCAATCCGACCTGCGGATACCTGAGCAGCGATTCTGCTCTGTGCTTCCGACACTTGTACAGCCGTACGATGGAATTTGGCGGTAGTCATATCATATGAATGGGAACTTTGTTTCACAGTAACATTCCTCCTGAAGTCTTTTCTCATTTAAGAAAGTGTAGCCCGAATATATGCCGATGACAAGTCGATTGCTCACTGAATCAGAACAAAAAGAATGTTTAGGATACTCAAGGCCAACAGGTAACATGAAATACGCTGCCTTTGCACATAATAGCATTCGATAACGGGAGGTGATCGCGATGAATCATCATTGTGAATTATGCGGGAGAGAACCCGTTGAGACTACAGTTCATCATTTAACGCCAAAGGAAATGGGCGGTAGCTTCTTGCCCACAGCCAATCTATGTATTCCTTGCCACAAACAAATTCACTCGTTATATACAAATCGAGACCTCGTCACGCTGGGACTGACGGATCTGCAATCTCTGCGGACAGATGAACGAATTATTCCTTACCTGCGCTGGATACGCAAACAACCTGCTTCTACGATCCCTCGCGTTCGCAAATCCCATCACGTCCGTAAATCATAAAAAATAACAGTAACAAGGTGCTGCTGACATATTCGCCAGTCTCACCATGCTACTGTTATTTCGTCTTACATCATAATTATCCTATAAATCATAAGTATGAGGCTCTTCGAAATGTTATCTTCGCCTCATAATCCTGCCGCCACCGACCCTGGTCTTTGGCTTTTTGTAAGATTTTTTCGGTGAATCAAACAAGCCACCCAAACCTCCGCTACTTTTGTTGCGATCGATGCTTCCTCTACTTTGATCCTTTTTGCGGTCAAACAAACCGCCGCCAGAACCAACACTTGTGTCCTTATCACTGCCGCGCCGTGTAATGGAGCCTTTTCGCTCAACGGTAATAGGCGGAGCCAACTTTTTATCATTGCTCGTTGGCGCCCGATAGGATCCCGCACTCGGTTTGTACGTATCCCGTTCCGTGTATCCCCGATAGTTGCCTGACCCGCGTCCACTAAAAGTATCAAACAAATTCCCAATCAGGGTTGCCGTCAGATATCCTTGTAAAAAGGAAGAGCTATAGTTCTGACGAACATATTCCTTGGAATCGACTTCGACGAGCGTATCTTCTGGTTTCTTAGGATCTTGTTGCAAATGATAATATTGGTCTTGATACACCAGGAACATACGCTCTGTATTTTCTGCCGAAATCTGGTCGGGTTTTCGTTGATCGGACAGCTCCTTTGCCACTTCAGGAACCGTGCGATCTACAGCCCGATACACATAAGACGTGGATTGACCGCTGCCACTTACCGATTCAAGAGGATATGTATCTTGTACGGAAGGAGCTGCGCCACACGCAGACAGCAGAGACATCACAAGGCTGAGGACCAGCATTAACTTTAATCCATGTGCCAAGCGTTTTTTCATTGGAACCTCTCCTAGTTCGAACGAATCACTTTGATATCCGCAGGAAGAATGGACTCACCCTCGTAGAGGTTAAACCTTCTGTCTTGCCATTCCACACGAAGAAGTTTGTTATCATCCGATTGATACTGCCACACAAGCTGCTCACCAGCCTGACCATAAGGTGTTCTCCCCACGGTCTGAACCATACCTCCATACTCTTCCTCCAAATGATACACATGATCATCCAGTTCAAGAATCGTTGGCACCTCGTCAGGGGCATCAAGTCTCCCATCAATAGGCGTATACAGGGCATAACGTGTTATTTCACGTTCTTCTACATGCAAATATCGAAATGCACTTCCGTCCTGCAACGTTAATACAACTGCATTACGAGCCCGATTTTGTACCCTGCCAACCACTTCATAGGTAACTAAAGACACTTCGCAGATATCCCCAGGAGCAAGCTGGAGCATCGTTTTTTCCACTTTGGGCGGCTCGGGCTTTGTTAGTATTCCTTTAATACGTTTCCATACACTCATGCCAATTACTCCTGTTCCTTATCTTATCGGCTTACAAGCACGCTGCAATAATCAATGCGCCTACGATATGCAAAGCGCCGGAGAACAATCCATACCCTGTCTTACCTTGTTGTATTCCCGTATCCAGATCCAATGTGGCCCATTTGCGAATCATAAAGTGAACGACACTTTCCAGAATCAATAAAATGATGAAAGATACGACTGAAACAAGCAACGCTTCTCCAAGATGTCCTGCTGTTGAGATGGATGTTGCAAGCACGTATCCTTGCGCAAATAACTTCATCACCATCCGGGTCGTGACTGCCATATTGCCAGCTTTAACTTCTGCAAAATCCTTGTATTTCGTAAAGAGTGAATCCACATACATCAGTACAAACAGCAAAACCGAACCTGAAAACGTCCAGACCAGCATCGCCAAAATGTTCAAATCCATTTACACAGCCTCCACTTATCAACATGATCCGCATTTAAAAGCGAAGGAGAAACGCTGTTCCCCTCCGCTGGTTAACCCTGCTGAACGCCAAGGTGTTAGTTTTTATTTTCGTACTGTTTCATGAGTGCAGCAAGTTCATCCTCAACAGCCGCATCTTTACCAAGTTTCTCAAATTCCTCGTCAAGTGATTTGCCTTTGGAAGACATTTCGTTGCTTGCTTCAGCCTGAGCTTCCATCTGCATCATTTTCTCTTCCATACGTTTCAGGCCAGCACTTGCCGTGTCTGAGCTAAATCCATTCAGTGCTTTGTTGATTTCGGTTTGTGCTTTGGCTGCGTTATAACGAGCGACCAGCGTTTCGCGTTTATTTTTCATCTGCGTTAATTGTTTGCGCATCTCATCGAGTTTACCACGAAGATTGTCTGCGGACGCTTTGTTTTGATCGTAGCTGGCTTTGTATTCCACCATTTTCTCTTCCGCTGCTTTTTTCTCTTCCAGAGCGCGGCGAGCAAGGTCCATGTTCTGTGCACGCGCTGCCGTGTGAGCCTGCTCTTCACGTTTTTTCACGAGTGCTTCCTGTTCCTCGAACAATTGCTTGAACTTCTTCTCGATCGCGATTTGTGCGGCTACTGCTTTCTCTGCATCTTCCAGATCTTCTTGCATGTCACGGATATATTGATCCGTCATCTTGATTGGATCTTCAGCTTTGTCGATAATCGCATTGATGTTAGACATTGTCAGGTCACGTAATCTTTTAAAAATGGACATTAGGTTATTCCTCCCAGTGGATTGTGCATTGTATATAAAGATACATACGTTACAATCTGCAACTCGTTTCAATTTTACAAAAAAAAATTAAAACTTGATGACCACATCTAATATTAGGAGGATTACCACTTCAGATTTCACTTATCCAGACATTTAACTTTTGACTTGTTACCCGGAGAGTTCTACACTATTTTTTTATTCAAATGTTCATCCATTAGTCTCTCAGCAGTCAGCACGATCTCATCGATCTGCACTCGTGTAATGCTGTCAAAATGAATGCCCATAATAACAGTTACCGTAACTTTCAGTTGCAGAGCCGCTTTGCGAGCAAGACGCTCACATAGTTCTTGTTCCTTATGTCCCGGAATATGTACCGTCGTTCCACTAACCCGATCATGGTCAACATAGAATGTAGCTACAGCCCCAATATGAGCTTTACCACCCGTAACCAGAA
Organism: Paenibacillus sp. 4624; assembly: GCF_050435065.1. Classification (NCBI taxonomy): domain Bacteria; kingdom Bacillati; phylum Bacillota; class Bacilli; order Caryophanales; family Paenibacillaceae; genus Paenibacillus; species Paenibacillus sp. 4624. The sequence goes on along the minus strand of NZ_JBNDJR010000003.1, from coordinate 354,696 downwards.
ATACCTTGTCCTGCCCTGCCTCGAAAACCTCTAAACGAATCGACTTCAAATCATATGTACTCATCGTCTCTCCACCTATCCTTCTCTATATGTTATATATGGTGGAATTATGGCTTTCATGACCTGATGATGCAATGAAACTTCTCACACACGCATAAAAGAAGCATGCAGCGGGCATACCATAGAGAACGCAATTTTGAAAAAAGGAGGCCGTTAACATGCGAATACGCCTCGTCTTGCTCGCACTCGTTACCATTATATGTTCTGGGGTTTATACAGCTCCTTTAGCCCCTGCTCCTGTGTCTGCTGCTTCATCGGAGGAACCTTCTGCAAACCCCAGTGATACACCGGCTTCTGACTCAGGTGTTAGAGAAGAACAGTTGACTCTAGGCCAACTCCGGCAGAAGTACGCAGATACGTTCAAAACCAATGGCCCTTCCACCAAACAAGTTGCGCTGACTTTTGATGATGTGCCGGATCCGAGATTTACGCCGCAGGTACTTGATGTATTAAAAAAATATAAGGTTCGTGCCACCTTTTTTGTTGTCGGCAGTCGTGCAGAGAAACACCCGGACTTGGTGAAACGTATGGTGAAAGAAGGACATATCGTCGGTAATCACAGCTACAATCATCCTGAATTCAGCAAGTTATCGATGACTGCCTTTCGCAAACAAATAGTACATACCGGCGATATTATTCACCGCCTGACGGGATATACGCCCAAAATGATTCGTCCTCCATATGGGGACATTAACGAAGAACAGTTGCGATGGGCTGCAAAACAGCACTACAGCATCGTGAATTGGAATGTGGATTCTCTCGATTGGAAAGGACTAGACAAGGAAAAGGTAAAACATAATATTCTGACCGCGGTGAAACCTGGTTCCATCGTATTACAACATGCTGGTGGCGGTACAGGTTCGAACTTGAAAGGTACAGTAGAGGCTTTGCCCGAGGTTATTGAGGAATTGCGAAACCGTGGGTATGAATTAGTTACATTGGACGAGATGCTTAAACTTCCAAAAGAAAAACAATAAGTAATAAAACAGGGTGTCTCTCTACGTAATCATGAATCGTGCCTATCATGATTACGCAAGAACACCCTGTTTATGTTAATTCTCTATTCAACTCATCCCCCATATACAGACAGGGGAGGGTTTAAGCCTTATTTTAAAATGTACAACTCAATATCCTGAAAACCAAACGAACTAACAAACTGTTTGCTCCCAGGGATAAAGATGTCAATGCGATTTCCCTTTATTGCGCTACCTGCATCCAAAGCCGTTGCTACGAAAGCCTGTTTCGGCAATCCAGGGTGCGTATGACCTGTCACCAACACCTTGGTTCCAAAAGGAATAATCTTTGGATCCACTGCGATCGTGCCGAGTTCGAGCGGGTTGCCAAAATAATCAACGGGGCCCCATCCACCGTTCTCGGATGCATCCGCGGAATACGCTGTTGCTTTAACATTCAGCGTTTTGCTGTAGTCAAACGTTTTTCCCCAAGCCTGTACAACTTTATTATCTGTATTCACATCCAGGCTTGCAGCAGTAACCGTTTTTTCCTGCGACTTCGCTTGAACCGGTGCCGCTTCTACTTTGTTTTCGTTACCTGGGATTGTAATTTTCAAACCACCATAGATGTTATAAGGTGAGATGTCTTTATTCGTTTTAATCAATGTGTTCATGTCAACGCCGTATTGCTTAGATAAGGTGAAGAAGGTATCCCCTTCTTTGGCCACATGAACGGAATCCGCGTGAGCCGGGACGGCTTGAATGAATAGAATGGATGTCAGTAGTGCGATGGCAGTTTTGGCTAAACGTTTCTTGTTATACATGGTCTTCCTCCCTCATGATGCCTGCGAAGTTAGTTGTCGGATTCGGATGGAGGAGCCCACCCTATAGGCTGTACGTGACACGCTGAAGCATTATGTATTCCTAATTCACCCCAAGCAGCATATTTCTGATATGCCTTCATATGTCTGCATTGTTACATCCCCCGCACTTCCGCTTCGGAAGTTTCGGCAGTCTTGAATATATCACAATTTTGTAACCTAAAGATGTAGTAAATGTTTCCATTTGGCGTTTTAATTCAATATACAGGTAACAGAAAAGTTACTTTTTCGGCTCTACCTTTTCTGCAAACAACAAAAAAGCGTTACCGGATCTTTCAATCCGATAACGCTTTTATTCTTTGATTCTATATAAAGAATGGGATGAATTAAAGTACTTTTGCAAGAAAGTCTCGAGTACGCGGATGTTTTGGTGCTCCAAACACTTCATCCGGGGTACCTTCCTCAACGATGACACCGCCGTCCATAAATAGAATGCGGTCACCCACCTCACGCGCAAAACCCATCTCATGCGTTACAATGACCATCGTCATTCCGCCTTCAGCAAGACGTTTCATGACTTCCAATACCTCTCCAACCATCTCCGGATCAAGGGCCGATGTAGGCTCATCAAACAGCATCACATGCGGCTGCATCGCGAGCGCTCTTGCAATGGCAATCCGTTGCTTTTGTCCACCGGACAGCTGGTTCGGATATACATCTTTTTTGTCCGCCAAACCGACTGTCTTTAGTAGATCCTCGGCAATTTTGTTAGCCTCATCCGTGGATTGTTTTTTCACCTTGATCGGAGCAATCGTGATATTTTGCTGAACCGTTTTATGAGGGAACAGATTAAAGTGCTGGAACACCATGCCCATCTTCTCACGTGTAGCATTAATATTATGCTTGGGATCAGTAATCGATACACCTTCGAAATCAATCTGTCCCGATGATGGTTGCTCCAGCAGGTTCAGACAGCGCAAAAATGTACTTTTTCCCGAACCCGAAGGACCAATAACTACAACGACCTCACCTTTGCCAATCGTCACGTCAATGCCTTTCAGGACATCGTTTTTACCGTATGATTTGTGTAATTGTCTAACGTCTATCACTTGCACCCAACTTCCTTTCCAATCGTCCGAGCAGCTTGGACAGAATAAATGTCATGACAAAGTAAATCGCTGCCGCAATAATGAACGGGTTCAGACCCTGGAACGTAAGATTTTTGACTACACTTGCCTGATACATAATATCCACCATGCCAATGACGGAAATAATCGATGATTCTTTAATGATCGTTACGAACTCGTTACCAATGGCTGGCAAAACGGCCTTAAAAGCCTGCGGCAGAATAATATAACGCATCGCTGCGCCTCTGCCCATCCCCAGTGAACGAGCTGCTTCCAGTTGACCACGATCTACACCTTGAATACCGGCACGGAAAATCTCGGCGAGATACGCACCGCTGTTAATAGAAAGCGTCATAATCCCTGCTTGAAGTGCTGAGAAGTTAATACCGAAGGTTAAGGACACCCCGTAATAGATAATCATGAGTTGTACCAGCATTGGCGTCCCGCGGATTACCTCTACATAGGTTGTACCAATCCAGCGGAGAATCGCCATATTATGAAGACGGAACAGGCAGATAATCAGACCGATAATAACTCCGAATAATACGCCCAGAGCCGACAACAGAAGTGTGTAACCGATACCTGTCGCATATAAGCCTTTATATTCCCAAAACAGTTGAAAAATGTTTTGAGATTTGTTGACTTTATCAGCCATCAAGAGACTTGCTTCCTTAACCATCTCGTTGATTTTATCTTCGCTTTTTAATCGCTCTAAAGTTTGGTTAACAGCGGTTAACAGCTCTGTGTTGCCTTTACGAATCCCGACAGCAGCCTCAGCCTGTTCTTCGTCAGGAACTGCTGCAGCAAGACCGATAATGTCATCCAGGTAGCCAGCGGCTACGGTATCTTCTACAATAGCTGCGTCAACACGTTTCGTTTGCAATTGAAGCACGATGTCGGAGATTTTATCCAGTGAAGTCAGCTTTGCACCAGGGATCTTTTGTCCGATGGTTTCTTGAATGGATCCCTTTTGCACACCAATTTTAACATTTTCCAGTGATTTCATGTCCGGATATTTATCCTTGTCGACATTACGAACCATAATCACTTGTTTCGATTTGTAATACGTATCTGAGAAATCGATGCTTTTCTTACGTTCATCCGTCGGTGTCATGCCCGAGACGACTAAATCTACACGACCACTTTGAAGCGCGGGCAAAAGTCCGTCGAAGCCCATATCCTCGATAACGAGTTCAGCGCCAAGATCCGCCGCAATTTCTTTGGCAATGGCAATATCAAATCCGACGATTTCGTCTTTGCCATTGATGACTTTGTGGAATTCATATGGTGCAAAATCGGCACTTGTCCCGAGCACCAGTTTTTTACCGCCTGAGCTGTTGTCTGTTGTTCCGCTCGCCAGCGCTGCAGGTGCAGCAGCCGTCAGAAAAAGAAGGAACGTTAACAGCATTACGGTATAACGACTTATTAATTTCAACCTTGTTCTCCCCTTACAATGCTATAATTACGATTACTTACTGATTCGTCAGTCATGTTGATGACTGAGTCATTATAAAGTACAATGCATGATTATGCAATGCATTTTCAAGATCAAATCTTGACTTGTTTTTAAAAAAATACTGCAAACATGTTATACTCATGGAGTTATTTTCATTTTTGCCTAAGGAGTTAAGCCATGACAACAAATAAAACCCAAATTTTTAACGTTATTGATCAATATGCTTCCCGTTTCAAAGACATTTCATCATATATTGGAGCCCATCCTGAACTTGGAAATGAGGAATATCTAGCCTCCGCCCGTTTGAAGGAAGAATTGTCCTATCATGGATTTGAAGTACAAGCTCCAATTCTCGGACTGGAAACAGCTTTCATCGGTACTTATGCTTCGAGCAAGTCCGGCCCGACCATTGCCCTACTATGTGAATATGATGCTTTGCCTGAAATTGGTCATGCTTGCGGACACCACCTGATCTGTATGATGAGCCTTGGGGCAGCCGTTGGCCTGAAAGCCATTGTGGATGAAGTCGGTGGGACGATCAAGGTGTTTGGTACACCTGCAGAGGAGACACGCGGGGCTAAAGTTCCGATGGCGGAAGCAGGGCTATTTGATGATTGTGATGTTGCGCTTATGGCACATCCTTATTATGCCTACGAAAAATCAGGCAGTTCCCTTGCCATTGATGCTGTGCAATTTGAGTTTCATGGCAAATCTTCACACGCGGCAGCAAGCCCGCATGAAGGGATCAATGCTCTCGATGCGGTCATTCAAACGTTCACTGGAATTAACGCCTTCCGGCAACAAGTGAAAAGCAGTGTTCGTATTCATGGAATCATTAACAGCGGCGGACAGGCTGCAAACATTATTCCGGACTATGCTTCTGCTCAGTTTTACGTGCGTGCAGCCACACGTAAAGAACTGAATGTGCTGACCGAACGGGTCGTTCGGATTGCACAAGGCGCTGCACTTCAGACCGGATGTAAACTCGTGACATCCAACTACGAAACATCCTATGATGAGATGGTTACGAATGAGACCTTCTCTGACGCGTTCAGTCACAATTTAATTGAACTTGGTATTCCGCAGGAAGAGATTGTCACTGGAAACGACCATGGCTCGATGGATATCGGTAATGTTTCCCTGAGATGCCCAGCGATCCATCCTTATATCCGTGTTGTTGATGAAGTTCATACACTGCACTCCATTGAATTCCGTGATTTGGCGTTGCAAGAACGCGCTCTGGACGGCATGATTTTGGGAGCCAAAGCGCTCGCGGCTACAGCTTATGATGTTCTGAGCAAGCCTGAACTACTGCAAGCCATCCGTGAGGAATTTGAGCAAATCGCTCGCTAAAACTGCTTGTATTCGATTACAGATACACCGAGCTATCTTTAAAAAAGAAGGACCGCATGTGATTCTGGGGTATGTTTGGACCGCATTGAATGATTTAATTCAAGTCTGGCATCCAAACTTACTCCATTTTTTGTAATAGCAAAAGCCGCAGTTTTTAAACTGCGGCACTCCATACGTAAATATAACCTTATTTCTAAATCACATCTGAATTCGACGATAAATATCCATATATTCCTCCGCCGATACATCCCAGCTGTATTCCCCGCTCATTGCGTTTTTCACAATTTTCTTCCACTCATCCGGCTTCCGATAGAACTCTTCTGCACGCCGAATGGTATTCATCATGTCATGTGCATTAAAACTAGTAAATGAGAAGCCGTTACCTTCTCCTGTGAACTCATTGTAAGCTTGGACCGTATCGTTTAATCCCCCAGTTTCCCTTACCAGTGGTACACTTCCATAACGCAATGCCAGCAACTGGCTGATTCCACACGGCTCAAATTTGGATGGCATCAGGAAGATGTCACTACCCGCATAGAAACGACGAGATAACCCGTCATTGAATGTGATCTGTGCTGACATTTTTAGTGGATACCGATTAGCAGCCTCTTTGAACCAATGTTCATAAGCTGAATCTCCAGTCCCCAGCACGGCGAATTGAATGTCATCGTAGTAGAGCAGTTCATCCAGAACACGGCATACCAGATCCAATCCTTTGGAGTCAACGAGCCTGGTCACCATGACCATCAGTGGTGCATCTGGACGAACCGGAAGTCCCAGTTCTTTTTGCAATTCGATTTTATTCTCGATTTTTTTCGACAAGCTTGATCTATATTTGACTGCAATTTTATTGTCTGTTGCCGGGTTATAACTTTTGGTATCAATGCCGTTCACAATGCCGCTGAAGCGATCCCCGAGCGAACTCAGTAATCCATCCAGTCCATACCCATAATACGAAGTCTGCACTTCTCTGGCATAGGTTGGGCTTACCGTTGTCACATGATCAGAATACACAATACCTGCTTTTAAGAAATTGACATTCCCATAATATTCGGCGCCTTCCATCGTAAAATACCGATCATCAAGCTCCAAAATTTCGCTGAACAATTGGTGCGGAAATACACCTTGATACAACAAATTATGTATGGTGAAAACCGTTCGGATTTCACTATAAAACGCATCATGTGCATAGTGAGCCTTTAACAACAACGGAATCATACCCGCATGCCAATCATGTGTATGCAGAACGTCCGGCTTAAAATCAATCTGTGGGAGCACCTCAAGCACCGCACGGTTAAAAAATGCAAATCGCTCGCCGTCATCCATGTACCCATAAACGCCATCCCGTGCAAAATAGTACTCATTGTCAATAAAATAAACTGGAATTCCTTCATACTCCAGCATTTCAATGCCACAGTAGGCTCTGCGCCAACCAAGTGGAACATCTGTCACGAGCACAGGTTCCATCGCTTCTTTGTACTCTTCAGGTATCCCCTTATATTTCGGCAAAATGACACGTACATCTGCTCCGTTATTTTTCAACGCCTGCGGCAGAGCACCGATTACATCAGCCAGCCCCCCCGTTTTGATAAACGGATGGGCCTCTGCTGCTGCAAATAATATATTCATGCCTTAGTCCCCCTCTTTGGTTTAGACTTGCTATTTTCTTTTTTTTCAGTAATTTTTTCCGTCTTTTTTTTCGATTTCACGGAAGCGCTACCTTCAGCGATGGGCTCCGTTTTCCGGCGTGTATTCTTTTTTAAAATAACGATACTTAGCGGCGGTAAATCCACTTCCAGGCTGTTTGCATGCCCGTGAAATGGAATCTTTTCCGTAGGGATCAGCATATCATTAACTATCCCTGAACCACCGTAATCCGAATGATCACTATTCAATATTTCGGTATACATACCGGGACGCATGACGCCAATCCGGTAACGCTCCCTTTTGACAGGCTGAAAGTTAATGAGCACAAGGAGTGTATCCGCAGGTTTTTTTCCTTTGCGTACATATGAAATGACACTTTGGCCCTGGTCATCCGGAGTGATCCACTCATAACCGTCAAAGGAATGATCAAGCTCCCATAAAGCTTTTTCACGGACGTACAGCTCAGAAAGCTCGCGCTCGAACTTGTGCAGGCTGCGGTGACTATCATAGTCCAGCAAAAACCAGTCCAACTGATCTTCATCTTTCCATTCGATGAACTGGCCAAACTCTCCACCCATGAACAACAGCTTTTTGCCCGGAAATGTCATGAAATAACCGAGGAACGCACGCATACCCGCAAATTTCTGCTCATAACTTCCTGGCATTTTGTTCAAAAGGGACTTTTTACCATGCACCACCTCGTCATGAGAAAGTGGAAGCACATAATTTTCAGAAAAGGAGTATACAACCGGAAATGTTAGCAAATGATGTTTGGAAGCACGTTCATGAAAATCAGATTCCATGTAATCTAACGTATCATTCATCCAGCCCATGTTCCATTTATAGTTAAACCCCAGACCACCCTTGTCTACTGGCATGGTGACCATTGGCCATGCACTGGATTCTTCAGCCATCATTAAAGCATAAGGATAATATTCGAATACAGTGGTGTTCAACTGTTGTAAAAATGCGACAGCTTCTTTATTCTCCAGGCCACCTTCATCGTTTGTACGATATTGACCTGGTTCCTTTTCAAAATCAAGACGAAGCATACTCGTCACCGCATCAACACGGAGTCCATCAAAATGATACATCTCCATCCAGTACAGTGCATTCGAAATAAGGAATGAGCGAACCTCAGGTTTGGAATAATCAAAACTAAGCGTTCCCCAGCCCGGCTTCTCGGCTAACATTGGATCTGCGTGCTCGAAGAGAGGTGTACCATCAAACAGACGTAAACCATGCTCATCTTTGGCAAAGTGAGCCGGTACCCAATCCAGCAATACACCAATGCCCGCCTGATGTAGTGTATCCACCAAATACATCAGATCTTTGGGTTGCCCGTAGCGGCTTGTAGGTGCGTAAAAACCGGTATTCTGGTATCCCCATGACAGGTCATATGGGTGTTCACTAAGGGGCATCATTTCAACGTGGGTATAATTCATTTCAAGTAAATAAGGAACAAGCAAATCCGCCATCTCACGATAGCTATACAGGCTTCCATCGTCCTTACGCTTCCATGTACCCAAATGCATTTCATAAATATGTAGAGGTTTGTTATACATGGAGCGTTGTTTACGTCTCCATGCACCGTCATTCCACTTGTAACCTTCAAGGGAACTTGTGATTGACGCCGTTTGAGGACGAACTTCCGCTTCAAATGCATAAGGGTCTGCTTTGAGAATTTCAGTTCCGTTTTCCGTTAAAATACGAAATTTGTATAAAGTACCTTCTTCAATTCCCGGAAAAAAACGACTCCAAAATCCAGATTCGGGTATCTTATATAAAGGTTCCTTTTCCCCTTGCCATCCATTACGGTCCAGAGCCAGTCCCACTTCTACGGCATTGGGTGCCCATACGGTAAAACGGAATCCTTGACGGTGATCGCGAGTCTCAGGATGCGCGCCCAACATTCGATAACTGTGATGAAGATTACCTTCATGAAATAAATAAATATGATCAGATAACATATCCGGTTGTGCCAACGGTTCAATAGCCATGGGATCACCTTCTTTTCTCCAGAAAATAGATATAACGTTAACCATTACCCCATTCTAGCCAAGTTGAAAAGAAAAATGCGTTGTTTTAAAAAATGATGTATTTTTTCAGAATTTTTACAATAGCTATCGTTTCAGAAGCTTCGCTTTCGTTTACTAATGTACTACACTGCACAAATATTTTGGGAGGGAAACAATCATGTTTAATAAAGATTGCATCGCTATGCTGTTGGCGGGAGGAGAAGGAAAGCGATTAGCTCCTTTAACCTCGAGAATTGCAAAACCCGCTGTACCGTTTGGCGGGCACTATCGGATCATTGATTTTCCTCTCAGTAACTGCGTTAACTCAGGGATCGACACTGTAGGTGTTCTGACGCAGTACCAAGCGGAATCATTGCACGAACACATTGGTCAAGGAGAGCCATGGGCACATGGTGATTCAAATGAGACCGGAATCTCCTTGCTTCCATCTTATCATACAGGAAATGACGAATACTTGGGAACTGCGGATGCCATATATAAAAATATGGACTATATTGACCAGCAAAACCCAGAAAATGTTCTAATTTTGTCGGGCGACCACATATATCATATGAATTACCGCGAAATGCTTGAAACACACAAGGCTAATAATGCAGCAGCAACTATTTCCGTAATGGAAGTGCCTTGGGACGAAGCTCACCGCTTCGGAATTATGGCTGCAGATGAAAACATGCGTGTGACCGAATTTGCTGAAAAACCAGCTGAACCAAAAAGCAACTTGGCCTCCATGGGGATTTACATGTTTAATTGGCAATATCTGAAACGTCACTTGCTTAAGGATGCTGCGAATCCAAATTCCAGTCATGACTTCGGAAAAGACGTTATTCCACAGATGTTAAATGAAACCAATTCACTTTACGTATATAACTTCAATGGCTACTGGAAAGATGTTGGTACGGTGAAAAGCCTTTGGGATGCGCATATGGATCTGTTATCTAACGAAGAGAACTGGAGTCTGCAGCGAGAAGATTGGCCTATGTTCACCCGCGAATGGCGCTCCAAACCAAGCGCGATCAAAGCCAGACAAACTCAAATGGAACATCTGGCTTCCATGATTCACGACTCTTGCGCTATTGAAGGCCGTGCTGAACGCTCCGTCATCTTCTGCGGTGCTGAAGTTGGCAAAGGCTCTGAAGTGCTTGACAGTGTTATTATGCCTAATGCACGCGTAGGCCGTGGTGTTCATATCGAACGTGCTATTATCGGCGAAGGAGCCATTATCAAAGATGGTGCCATTGTTAAAGGTACAGCAGATGAAATTGTTGTAGTAGGTCCGAATGAGATCGTCGCACCTAAACCAGCCGTACGTACGCAACCTGTACGTATTCTCAAAGAAGTGTATGAAAAAAGTGGTCGTCTCCGTGCTGGTGAATTATCCTCATAATTTCCTTATGATGTTCCTTAGATGTAAAAAGGCGAGCCATTATGGCTCGCCTTTCTGGTCTCACTGTATATGATGTTTATTGTCTGCTACAACCGTATCTGTGACAATGACGAATTAGCGCTTCTCGCCCTCCGTTGATGGGTCATGAGCCTGTATTTGGTCATTCTGGTCTGACTCCGAAGTTACGTTTGCCGCTTTCCCAGGTTTATCAGCTTCAATCAGCGCTCCCCCACTTGTCATATCGTGTTCCACTGGCGCTATCTCTTGCTTAAGCATCGGTAAGGATACAGTCACCGTCGTCCCCGATCCAAGCTCACTTTGCATCGTAATGGTGCCCTCATGCAGTTCCACAAGCTCCTGGGTAATGGCAAGACCAAGTCCCGTACCCCCATTTTGGTGATTTACCTGGAAGAAACGATCCCTTACTTTAATCAAATGTTCTTCGCTGATTCCGATACCTGTATCCTGCACAACGGCCACGATCTGATCATTTTCTTCTTTCACCGTGAGGAATATCCATGAGTTCTCATGTGAGAATTTGATCGCATTGTCCACGATGTTTAAAAACACCTGCTTCAAACGATTGCCATCACCATATACATTGTAAGCACGTGTCTCGTCCGTCTCCAACTTTAGATGTACCTGCTTTTGTTCAGCTTTAGCCCATACGTTCAGCATGGTCTCTTGCACAACTTCACGGATATTAACCGTGCCTTTAACCAGCTTCATCTGATTTTGCTGCAGTTTGGAGAAATCGAGCATCTCTTCCACGAGCCCAATCAATCGCTCCGTTTCCTTCGCGATGATCCCCATACCAATACGTGTTTCTTCCGGATCGTATCCACCTGAATCAAGCGTTTCACTCCAGCCTTTGATACTGGTCAGTGGTGTGCGCAGTTCATGGGAAATGGACGAAATAAAATCGTCTTTAATCTGATTACTACGCACAATTTCATGAGCCATGAAGTTAAGCGTTGATGCGAGTTCGCCCAGTTCATGTTTATAATTCCCTTTGACCCTGACATCAAGCCGTCCTTTCGCCATCTGAGCAGATACCGCTGTAATGCTATTAATTGGACGGACGATGGAGTTGGCCATTCCAATACTGATAATTAACACGATGGCCAGTACACCTACGCCTACGGCAATAGCCAGTAACCCCATGACAAGTAACTTGGAGTTTACAGATTCGAGCGAAGTCAGATAACGTACAATGTACGTATTTTCACCGCCCAGATCGAATTTATTGGCAACCGCCATCACTGATTCGCCGGTGTTGGGTTGTCTGCCAATCCATCGTCCCATATCCCCGTTTAAGGCTTGCATAATATCGCTCGTTTGTAATACCGCTCGATCTGATTCAAATGCTGTCGAACTCGCCAGCACACGACCATTCAGATCCAAAATTTCTAGTTCGGTATTATCTAACGCCAGACGCACCAGAAGCCGGGACAAGTTGTTATTGCCGTCTTCCCCATTACTAGCTCTGGCAATGGGCTCAAGGAAGTCCCTGTTATTGGTAATATGCGTGCTGATGGTATTGTAAATGCTCTCATAATAATACCGCTGCACAGCTAGCATAAACACAAACTCAACAAGTACCAGAGCGAGGAAAACGACAATAAAGTAGTGTAATACGATCTGCCGCGTGATCCCCTTTTTGATCATTGATCCCGGCCCTTCCATTTGTACCCGTGACCCCATACAGTTTGCAGGTATTCAGGCTCGGAAGGATTGTTCTCAATTTTTTGACGTAGACGACGGATGTTCACATCAACAATTTTAGGATCACCCATATATTCTTTGCCCCACACATGGTCCAGTAGCAAGTCGCGGCTCAGCGGCGTATTTTCTTTTTCCAGGAAGAACTGAATCAAAGAAAATTCCGTGGGTGTTAATTCAATAGCTTCATTATTCTTTTTAAACTGTTTGGAGATGAGATCCAGTGAAAACGGCCCCGATTGGAACGTTACTTTAGCCGCAGTTTCACGGTGTACGTTAACACGACGAAGCAACGATTGAATTCGCGCAATCAGTTCAGTCGGGCTGAACGGTTTGCTTACATGATCGTCTGCCCCTACGGAAAGGGCATATACTTTATCCTGCTCCTGAACCTTGGCTGTCAAGAAAATAATACCGAGCCGTTCGTTCGTTTCACGAATCCGCCTGCATACTTCAAACCCGTCAATGCCGGGAACCATAACGTCCAGCAGTGCAAGATCAATATCGGGTACAGATTGCAAAATGCGTAAGGCCTCATGACCATCGCCAGCTTCCAGCACTTCGAATCCATTTCTTTTTAAATTAATGACGATAAAACTGCGGATGGATTCTTCATCCTCAAGAATAAGTACTTTACTCATCAAGTTCTTCCTTTCTATTCAGCTGAGAAGTTTTTGCTTAATGCGTCCTTGCCCGCCTCAGATTGTGCAACACGCGATGCAATCACTCGATCTTTCGTTCGAGTAATTTCCTTCCAGCTCTTTCCCTTTTCAAGATCCCACTGAGAAAACGTAAAATATTTGATCTCGGCTACGGTTTCATCCGTTTTGATCATTTTGAACCGAATATATTTTTCCTTCTCCGATTTGGTATCAATCGTGATCTTGCCATACCATTCTGGTTTTAGGTTCAGATGGAACAAATCCGCATCATCCCGGAACTGGAACGACACAAATTTCTTCCCCTCTTTACCATCCCACTGGTAGAAAGTATAAAACCACATTCGTGAATCAAATACGTAGTGCTCCCAGCCTTTGGGTGTTTCTTTTAATCCAAACTCAATAATACCATCATTATTCACATCACCGCTTAAAATTTTGTCATCTCTGTACGTTTGATCCGGTGATTTAAAAGCACTAACGAGTTTATTGTCTTTTACATACATGATCTGTGTAAACGAACTTCGATCATCGAGATCTGCATCCAGTACAATCCCCATTTTTCCATCCGCAATCTCACCGCCAAGGGCGTTGTACACTTCTTTAACCGTATAGTCCGTAACAACACGATCCATTTCCTTAAAACTATCATCCTGATACTGATATAATGCAATGCTGGCAAAACCACTGGCGTTCAGCGAAACCACAACAAAGTCACTCTTACCATCTCCGCTTAAATCCAGCGCGTTACCCTGCATATCATCAATAATCACCTGATTATACGGTACACCGCCCAGCACTTGTTCCAAAACCCCGCCCTTGTAGGAGTATGCGGTCAAAGCTTTTTGATCCTGCAGGCTCACACCAAGAACGATATCCGGATTACCGTCATTTGTAATATCCATAACCTTGAATGATTCCAGTTCATTGCCTGGCACATCAAACGTCAGTTTTTTGACCCAGGCTCCTCCCTGCTCTTCCAAAATCATACCGTGGATACGCACATTCTCATTAGGGGTCTCGTAGAAAACACTCGCCTCGCGAATACCGTCACCGTTCAGGTCTTCCACACGAATCATGCTGGTATTGCTCATATCTTTAGGCCGAATCAATTTACTTTCAGGCGGTGTTTCCTTTTGCACAATGTTATACAGTTTCTCTTTGTCCGTCGACATCATCGGCGGCTTCATTAGAAGCTTGGGGTCACTGATCACTGTACAGCCACTTAGCACGGTTCCGAGCAGAACAGCCATTGAACCCGCTGCCATGCAGCGTCCCCATCGCGAATTAAGCAATTTCATCACTCTTTTCATTAAGCACTCATTTTAAATCTGATTTTTCTCCTGTTGTGTCAATCTCCGTCCTCGTATATCAAAAACGATCCTGCCTTCTGCGATTCCCCAGATTCGCGAAGCATGTTTCTCTGCCAGTTCAATGGGCAACACGGCAATGACCGTAGCTCGTTCCTCTTCACACAATTTGCGCAGCGTTTCCAGTACAGCATCAGCCGTATGTGGATCGAGTCCAATGACAGGTTCATCTGCCAGAACAACCTTGGCACCATGAGCAAGTGCTCTTGCAATCGCTACTCGCTGCTTTTCGCCGCCGCTCATTTTTTCAGCAAGCTGATGCGCTTTATCCAGTAACCCCAGGCCTTCGAGGTGGTCCATCGCTCCCATGTAGTCATCTGATCGTACCATGCCTGTTGCCATTCTCCATAATGGTGTCTGACCAAAACGCCCGATAAGTACGTTCTTTAGAGCCGTTTTTCTAGGATATAACTGCGGGTTCTGTTCCAAGTATGCCCATTCCCGCCGGATTTTTTGTTTACCGCTCCAGCCCTCTTTCAAAATATCCATGCCGTCAACAGTAAAACGTCCTGAATCCCACGTCTCCTTCATCGCCAAACATTTCAGCAACATGCTTTTGCCGCTCCCGCTGGAGCCGACCACCGCAATCATTTCCCCTTGTTGCATATCAAAACGAATATCACGTAGAATCGGAATACGATCCGCTCCAACGGATTTGCTCAAGTTCTCCACTCTGATCATCGCGATGTCTCCTCTTGTCCATGTTTTTCCCTACTACTAGTGTACTCGGAAATGGACATCAATTTCCATGCGAACACCAGCTTCTATTTTAACACAAATTCCGCTTCGCGTTTACGTCGAAATGATAGTCCTGTGATACCAAAAATAAAGTACATACATCCAAGCATGACAAACATACTGCCAGGTGAAACCCAGTTGATCAACTGACCTCCCAGATTCGGTCCAACGATGCTTCCTATCGTGAAGTGAAAGGACGCTACCACATTGGCTGCGGGCAGCAACACTTTAGGTAAAATATCTGCGGCATAAGCGAGTCCCAGCGAGAAAAATGAACCGACGAGCCCTCCGGCAATAAGCAATAGCACAAGTGTCAGCCAGAAATGGGTACCCGCCAAAGGAACCAGCGTAAATGCTAGACCGCCGCCCATTCCGGCTATCATAAGAATTATTTTTCGACCATATCGGTCACTTAATATTCCGAGCGGAAGCTGCAGGAATAGTCCACCAATCCCTATAAAAGGAAGCAAAGAGGCAATCTGATCGGTATCATATCCCACACGAAGTCCGTATACGGGAAAATTGCTGTTCATGCCTGCTTCCATATAACCGTATAAAAGAGCTGGCAACAGTGCATACCATGCCCAAGCGAAACTGCGGCGAAAGCGTCTTTCTGGAAGATGAGCATGTTCTGCTTTTTCCGGCTTCGTATCCGGAAGCTTCATAAGTACTAGAATGAGCACAGCCGCCATGCCAAGAAACAGCACTAAAAATGGAACAGCATCACCAAACCCGAGCAACTTGATTCCTAATGGCCCGATACTGAAACCCAGTCCATAAGACATACCATAAAGAGAAATATAACGTCCTCTTTTCTCTGGAGTAGTGACTAACAGCACCCACAGCTGTGCTGCATAATGTAAAGCACTGTCGCCGATACCAACAATCAGACGCAGTACAAACCATATTTTAATATCAGGAAAATACGGGAACAAGACCAAGGGAATCATAACCAGAATAAGACCACCAACAATTAGCTTTTTAAATCCCAATGCTCCTAGTAAACGTTCGGCTGCCAGTGTCATGGCGAATGAACCAATGTAGAGCGCAGCAGCATTTAACCCGTTTAACCCGGGAGACACCCCTTGCTGTTCCAGAAAAATGGATAAGACAGGCAGCAACAATCCCTGACTGATCCCCGCCGCAACAATCACGGTAATCAAAATCAAATAATTAAAAGTTGAGGGTGATATTTTAGATTTGAACATCAAAGCCACGATATTTCATTCCTCCTGCAAGCGCAAACAAAGAAAAATCGCCATCGCTGACGATCTCCAGGCTGTTATTCATATGGATGTATACTTTCTTATAAATCAGGACTAAGCCCTGAACTTGAACATTATAGTGGACAACGCCCGGTAAAACAAGCCATAATAGTACATAAGTCGCTGTGAATACCTAGATGTGACGGGAGGATTCTGCATCATTATGGCTTATCACGTTAAAATTGATGTTTCACCGATATATGAGATGCTCAACAGCTTTTTAGTTTATGTCACGAAAAAGTGGATTCAGCATCTGGACATTGGTCCTGAATGGATTCTGGACGTTGAGCGCAAGCTAAGTTCCAACGTGCGAGCTGCGCTTGCACCCGCTGCTACGTGGCCTTTTGACGATTTTGATGTCCTGTTCGCCTGGGCAGCATATAAGAATACAACTTTAGAAAATCAAGACTTTCTGGACATGCTCACAGAGCTTTCGGCTGACGAATTATTTGCGCGCGTATCGCCATTAATGCCGGAACTTACGATAGAAGAATCGACGCGTATTCGGAACAGCTACGTCCCATTATTGCGACTATGGGATCAGCACTATTGCCGGAACATTAGCGAAGATCATCGGGTTTGGCTCGAAGAGGATGCTGAAGAAAAACGCATTTTGCTCGAAAAAATGGGCCCTGAACTGTTAATTGAATATGCTACCGCAGGTGTTATAGTGGAGCCAATCGCTGGTTTAAACGAAGTGATTCTATTCCCAACGGTGCATAACCGCCCTATTAATATGTACTGCTTTTATGAAGGCATGATGATTATTCAGTATCCCGTAGATATACCTGAAGAAAGTGAAGATGAGCCGCCAACGTGCTTGCTAAGGTTCACACATGCATTGGCCGACCCCGAAAGACTTCGTCTGTTAAGATACGTTTCCGACGAACCGAAGTCACTCTCGGAGATGTGTGAGGAGCTTGGTAAAGAACAAGATCCTGTCAAAGATCAGGTTACAGCTCTTCGCATTGCAGGTTTACTGCGCACACATTTACTAGGAAGTAATCGTAAAGAAAAATATAGCATCAGACCTGACGGAGTATCTGAATTGAATATGTTTTTAGAGTCCTACATTCGCATCTAACGAATTATTTTATAAGATAGTGAATGATCCGCAGGCAAGCGTAGGCAAGGAGTGAACTAGCGTTGACCTTATTTAAACAACATATCTTGTTTGACCTTGATGATACACTCGTGTATTGCAACAAATATTTTAATCTTGTTCTGGGTGAGTTCTTTGAGAACATGCAACAATGGTTTGACGGACATGCCCTGACCACACAGCAGATTCGGGAGAAGCAACTCGAAATCGATGTGACTGGCGTGAACAAAGTCGGATTTGCAAGTCACCATTTTCCACAGTCCCTGATTGATACGTATCGATATTTTTCTCGAAAATACGAGCGTGCGACATCAACCAAAGAAGAAACGTATTTGAGCAAACTGGGCATGAGTGTCTACACTCAGGACGTTGAGCCTTATCCGCATATGGTAGAAACGTTGGAGGAACTGAAGTCTGCCGGGCACTCCCTATACTTGTACACTGGCGGTGAGACCGTCATCCAGCAGAGAAAGATTGATCAGATGAAGCTCTCTATTTATTTCGATGATCGAATCTACATTCGTCAGCACAAAAATATTGAAGCATTGGAAGGCATTCTGTCCAAAGGTCCGTTTGACCGGCGAGCAACCTGGATGATTGGCAATTCGCTTCGTACAGATATTATGCCTGCCGTGAATGCCGGAATTCACAGCATCTATATTAAACAGCCTAACGAATGGCAATATAATATTGTTGAACTGCAGCCGAATCCGGAAACTTCGATGTATACCATCACAGCACTGGAGGAAGTCCCCAAAGTCATTCATGAGGATATCAAGCAGAAACAACAAAAAAGAACCCTTGGTTAAAGGGTTCTTTTTTGTTTACTTTCAATTATGCCTGTGATGCCTATGATTATGCTTCCTGTTTTTCACCGGATAATTGACCCGTGACTACATCTTTTAAAATAATACGAGCCTTCACCGTGCTTCCATCCTTACGTTTGAACGAAAGAACTTGCGTACTCCCCTTCTCTATCAAAGACTTCAGCATCGTACTTGTTATTTTTTTGCCAGCATATTCTTTCCAGACAACAAATGTACATCCTTCTTTGAAACGGGAACAGCCATAACCCTTCTTGCCCTCAATAATATGCCCGGTACAGCCAGGTGAAGGGCATGAAGCAAGTACTTCACGTGCGCCAGAACTTGCAGTGCCCGATTGCGCAGTTGCACCTTTGCTTGAAACCGAGTGTGCTGTTGATGTCTTGGTCGTTTTGCCAACACTCATAGCCTTATTGCCTGCTTTGTTGCCAGTTCCTCTCCCTTTCCCCTTACCTTTGCCTCTCGCATCTTCACCAAAGGCATCAGCAGCAGCCGGAGCCTGTACACGCACTTTTTCAATGATAGATAACGTAAACTTCTTGACGTTTTCCATGAACTTGTCCTGTTCAGCTTCACCTTTAGAAATTTGATGTAACCGGCGCTCCCATTGTCCCGTCATCTCAGGCGAGGTCAACAAATCTACACCGGCACGGCGGATCAATTCAATCGCTGTTCGTCCCTTCAGCGTCAGTTGCATCTTTTTCCCTTGCATCGTAATGTAACCTACGTTTTTGAGACGTTCAATCGTAGCCGCTCGTGTAGCTGGAGTTCCCAGACCGCTATCCTTCATCGCATCACGAAGTTCTTCGTTCTCGATCTGTTTACCTGCACTCTCCATTGCTTTGAGCAGTGTGCCCTCGGTGTAACTTTTGGGCGGTTGAGTGGCTTTCTCCTTGAACTCACTCTTCGTACATTGAACAGGCAAGTCAGGCTGAACAGCGAAAGCTTTGTCTGTCCATTCCTCTGCTTCCTCTTCTTCATTGCTATTTTTCTTCGCTTTTTTCTTGCCAGAAGCACCTTGTTCTTGATCGCCAGAACCAAGCACTACTTTCCAACCGATGGATAATAGTTCTTTTACAGACGTTTTGAACTGATGTTTCTCGACCTCCGTAAGAACCGTATGCTGTTTATACTCGGCTGCCGGATAGAAATGAGAAAGGAAACGTCTCACAATTAAATCATAAATATTTTGCTCATCCTTGGACAGCGTACCTGGTCGTTTCAACGTTGGCAAAATCGCATGGTGATCTTCCACCCGACTCGGATTGCAGACCCCTTTATTATTTTTATGCACCAATTCCGGCTTTGCACCCAAAGCCAGCTCACTGTACGTTCCGTTTTTAAGCAAATTCAGCGTTTTGTGCATACCTTCAATGTTCTGCTCTGTTACATAGTTGGAATTTGTACGCGGGTACGAGATCACTTTATGTTTTTCGTACAGGGCTTGAGCAATATCCAGCGTTTTTTTCGCCCCGTAACCATATTTTGCATTCGCTTCACGCTGTAAAAGAGTCAGGTCATACAGCCGGTATGGATATTCCTTGGTTTGTTTGGCTTCATATTTAATGATCTGACCTGTTTTGCCCTTTACACTGGTTGCAATAGCTTCTGCCGTTTCTGCATCCGTAAGTTTATCTCCTTGACGTACACCGCGGTATTCAACACCTTCCTGCCGAAACCAGGCTGCTACTTCATAGAACGTCTGTGACTGAAATGCTTCAATCTCCATCTCACGATCATAGATTAGCGCTAGCACAGGTGTCTGCACACGTCCAACAGACAATAGTGCATTATGCCTGGTTGTAAACGCCCTTGAGGCATTCATGCCAATCAGCCAGTCCGCTTCACTGCGTGCACGGGCAGCATAAGTCAGATTTTCGAATTCTGCGGCATCTTTCAGTCCATCAAATCCACGCCGAATACTTTCAGCTGTCAAATCGGATATCCACAGACGCTTTACAGGCTGGCGCAGCTTCAATTGTTGCTGAATCAGAGCAAAAATATATTGCCCTTCCCTCCCTGCATCACAAGCGTTAACGATCGCTGAAGCACGTTTTGCGAGTTCGCCGATGATTTTGAGCTGATCCTTTGTCCGGGGATTCGGTACAATTTTGAATTGATCCGGAATGATCGGCAAGTCCGCAATGTTCCAGCGTTTGTACTTAGAATCATAGGCATCCGGTTCAGCCAGTCCAAGCAAATGCCCAATCGCCCAGGTGATAATGTACTGTTCACCTTCCAGATACGTGCGATTATTTTTGGCTTTTGGTTCTATGACGGCGGCAATGGTTCTCCCCATATCGGGTTTCTCCGCAATAACCAGTGTCTTCATCCGTCCATCTCTCCTCCTAACCGCCAGTATGACGGCAAAAAGGGGCCTTCCGCCGACGGAAGCCCCTGCTTCTGAAACTTATTATATCAGATTTTGGATTCAAGAGCACCTATCCGGGATGAATTAACCGGCTGCTGGCTCATCAAGCTCATGTTTTTGTCTGCATTCTTTACACACACCTTGAAAATCAAGTCGATGATCGGTCACAGCAAAACCATACTGACGCAAAACCTGTTGCTCCAATCGAAGCAATCCATCTTCCATAATTTCTTCCACACTGCCGCATTCCGTACAGATCAAGTGATGATGATGGTGTGAGCCGTCTGTGCTACGCAAATCAAAGCGTGCAGCTCCATCGCCAAAGTTAATTTTCTCTACAACCTGCAGGTCACTGAGTAGCTCCAAAGTGCGATAAACGGTTGCGAGTCCAATCTCCGGAAACTTTTCTTTTACCAGAAGAAACACTTCTTCCGCACTAAAATGATCTTTTTCATGTTCCAACAATACACGTACCGTCACTTCGCGTTGCTGAGTTAGCTTATATCCTTTATCAACCAATTGGCTTTTGATTTGATGAATTTGCTCTGAAATGGACTTGTCCCGATTACTTGCCATACGGGTGCACCTCCGTTATATGTTATGTTACCTGTTCTTACTTAAACGTATCTGCAATAATGTACTCAATTCATTGTCATTTTTATAAGACAGCATCGTCATAGTTAGCATTCAATTTCACACACCGAATCAATTGGTCTTCGATCTTATTTATAATAATTATAATATAATAATAAGTCTTTATCTTAGAAAATGCAATGCTCTTATTCACATTGTCATCAGAAATGGAAAAATTCACGGAAGATTTATAGATAAAAATGTATAGCAAATACCCCTCGCATATGCGAGGGGTATTCATGGCTTTATTCATAATGTAAACAATTTATGAAATAAATTAAAAAGGCAGGAAGATTGAACGATGGTACTGGTTTATACCAGCACTGTTGCGCCCATCAAATATTTATCCACTTCACGAGCGGCTTCACGGCCTTCATTGATAGCCCATACCACTAGACTTTGACCCCGACGCATGTCACCCGCTGCAAATACTTTATCTACGTTGGTGTTGTATTTGCCATAACGTGCTTTCAAGTTCGTACGGCGATCCGTTTCAAGTCCCAACTGCTCAACCAGTGTTTGCTCCGGTCCGTCAAAACCGATGGCAATCATCGCCATCTGCGCAGGGAATACACGCTCTGTGCCTGGAATTGGCTGATAAATTTTGCGGCCTGTCTCATCAACAATACGTTCGATTTGAATAGTGTGCAGTTCTTTGAGATTGCCCTCTTCATCACCCACAAATTTGGTGGTCATGATAGAGAATTCACGTGGATCTTGGCCAAACAATGCTTTGGCTTCTTCTTGTGCATAATCCAGTGTATAAACGTTTGGAAATTGCGGCCAAGGGTTGTTGATTGGATCACGCTCAAGCGGAGCCTGAGTATGTGTACCAAATTGCGTGATCGTACGGCAACCATGACGCAACGATGTAGCAACACAGTCAGAACCTGTATCCCCGCCACCAATTACAATGACATCTTTATCCTTTGCAGAGATATAGTTACCGTCCTCCAGGTTGGAGTCTAGGAAGCTTTTGATGCTTCCATTCAGGAAGTCCATCGCATAGTGCACACCTTTCAGGTCAGCACCTTCAATGTTAAATTCGCGTGGCTTGGTTGCACCGCCACACAGAACAACAGCATCATAATCATTAACAAGTTGCTCAGCCGGAATATCTTTTCCGATCTCTGTATTCGTAATAAACTGGATTCCTTCTGCTGCAAGCAGGTCTACACGGCGTTGTACCACTTTTTTATCCAGCTTCATCGTTGGAATTCCATACATTAATAATCCGCCGACACGGTCTGAACGTTCATATACTGTTACCGTATGTCCAGCCTTGTTCAATTGAGCCGCTGTTGCAAGTCCCGCCGGACCTGAACCGACTACAGCTACACGCTTGCCTGTACGTTTCTCCGGTGGCTGTGGAACAACCCAACCTTCTTCGAAACCTTTCTCAATAATAGCTTCTTCAATGGTTTTGATCGTTACAGGCTGACCAATCAGGCCCACTGTACATGATCCTTCACAAGGAGCTGGGCAGATACGGCCTGTAAACTCCGGGAAATTGTTTGTTTTGTGAAGGCGCTCCAGCGCTTCCTTCCACAAACCGCGATAAACGAGATTATTCCATTCTGGAATCAGGTTATGAACCGGGCAGCCTGACGTACCCCCAGTCATATCTATACCTGTATGACAATAAGGGGTACCACAATCCATACACCTTGCACCTTGTGTTCTGAGTTCTTCTTCAGCCATATGTTTATGAAACTCTTCCCAATCCTTGATACGCTCCGTTGGCTCTCGATCCGCAGGGAGCTGCCGTTTGTATTCCATAAATCCAGTAGGTGTAGACATCTTACGTTTCCCCCATCCGTTCTTGTCTTAATCCCTTCATGCGTATGGCTCTATATGAAATGGATTACTCTTTTAACCTGAGTTTTTGTCTATTGTATCACAAAATCTACTCAAAGATATTTCAATTATAGTAGCATTTACGACATTGAATATTAAATGGATTATCCGCATAATTATTTGTATTTTATACATCATATCGTTCAAATGAACGTATGGTCAATAGCTTAAATTTGGTCTTAAAACAGAGTATAATGCTTTTTTGCAAGCGAAAGTTGAGAACTGAAAAAGTAATAACGTCATATAAATGTAAGATAAATTATCATTAAATTCAAGCTTTTTAGAAAAATTTATGCTCATTCACGAAAATAAAGTTTGATTTAAAGCTTTACAACGTTGAAATCCTACAGTTCTTATACTATTCAACCATAAACGCAAGTTGATCCAATGTATATTATGCAAAATTCACCAGTCTATATGTCATATTGATGTAATAAAGTAATATTTCAAATGACTGTTCACAATCATTTCAAAAAACATAGAATAAAAAAAGACACTGTTCACGGAAAATTAGCGTGTTCAGTGTCTTTAACTTTTTTCTAACGTTTGCGCTCGTAAAACTCGAATGTAAAAGGATATACGTTTTTCTCATCCTGCTCGCCTTCGATCTGCTTCTTTAACTCCCACTCGCTCCAATCTACTTCCGGAAAAAACGTATCTCCCTCAAATTGTTCATGAATTTTGGTGACGACAAGCCGATCCGCAAACGGTAATAACTCCCGATATACCTGAGAACCTCCAATCACGCAAAGCTCTTCACCTTGAGCAGCCTTCAGACCTTCTTCAATCGTATGTACGATCTCTGCTTGATCTGCTCTATAATTCAAGTCCCGGGTTACAACAATATTACGACGGTGAGGGAGTGGCCTGCCGCCGAATGATTCCCACGTATTACGTCCCATAATAATCGTTTTGTTTATCGTTTGCTGCTTGAAAAAAGCCATATCTTTTGGCAATCGCCAAGGAAGAGAGTTATTACGTCCAATCACACCATTCTCTCCCATTGCCCATACCAATTCAATACTCAAAAGCCGCACACTCCTTTCTATTTGAAACCGTCCATTTATAAAGGCTTCATCCTCACCGTTTCACAGATAATCGCTTATCGCTCATTTAGATTAGACTGCAATTGGAGCTTTGATGCCCGGATGATGCTCATAATTTTCAAATTCAAAATCTTCAAATTTGTAATCAAAAATCGAATCAGGCTTACGTTTGATCACCAGCTTAGGCAGAGCAAAAGGCTCCCGCTCTAACTGCGTTTTCACCTGCTCCACATGATTGGAATAGATGTGCACATCTCCACCCGACCAAATGAAGTCGCCCACTTCCAGGTCACATTGCTGTGCAATCATATGTGTCAAAAGCGCATAGCTGGCAATATTAAATGGCAGACCAAGGAACGTATCCACGGAGCGCATCGTCAGCATACAAGATAGTTTACCCTCAGCCACATAAAATTGAAACGCGAAATGACAAGGCGGTAATTTCATATTGTTAATCTCGGCCACATTCCACGCACTCACCAGATGACGGCGGGAATCCGGATTATTTTTAATGGAATCTACAACAGCAGCGATCTGATCTATTTTTTCCCCGTTTGGCGCTTCCCATGTCCGCCATTGAGAGCCATAGACAGGTCCAAGATCGCCATTTTCGTCTGCCCAATCATCCCAGATCTTCACACCATTTTCTTTCAAATAAGCAATATTCGTATCCCCACTCAAAAACCACAGCAACTCATGAATAACTGACTTCAGGTGAATTCGTTTGGTCGTTACAAGCGGAAAACCTTTGGATAAGTCATAACGGAGCTGTCTACCGAAGACAGATTGTGTCCCTGTTCCAGTACGATCCCCTTTGTGAACGCCGTTATCCAATATATCTTGTAATAAATCGAGATAGTTTTTCATGTTGGTATCTCCTCGCATCTCTATATATGTTACGCACTCATACCCAACTGGGCCACAGACTTCGAGAGGTCTGATCATTTAATTAGTTTACCATACTGGTCACGTTGGCAAAAGGCTCGAAACTTAATCAAAGCCTTAGTACTTAAATACGAATAGTTTAAAACCCATATAACGCTTCAAAAGCATCATTTAACACAAATCAAAAAGAGGCGAACAACGCACTAGCGTTATTCGCCTCTTTTGAATTAACATATAATGCCGGACGAATCCGATGCTTCGATGATCTTAACGGGAGATGATGTGGATCGGGTGACCCATTACCAATTCCGCTGCTTCCATCACGATTTCGCCCAAAGTTGGGTGAGCGTGAATAGTAAGCGCCAGATCTTCCAAAGTTGCGCCCATCTCGATTGCAAGACCAAGCTCAGCAATCAGATTGGAAGCTTCCAGACCAACGATTTGGCAACCCAATACAAGGCCACTTTCTTCGTCAGCAACGATTTTCACGAAGCCTTCAGCATGGTTCAAAGATACTGCACGGCCATTACCCGCGTAAGGGAATTTACCTGCTTTTACTTTGTAACCTTTTTCTTTTGCTTCTTTCTCCGTGTAACCTACGCTGGAGCACTCAGGATCTGTGAATACAACAGCTGGCATACATTTGTAGTCTACTACAGATGGTTGTCCAGCGATTGCTTCCGCAGCCACTTTACCTTCATAAGAAGCTTTGTGTGCCAAAGCAAGACCAGATACGATATCACCAATTGCGAAGATGTGCGGGATGCTAGTGCGACCTTGGTGGTCAACTTTAACGAATCCGCGCTCATCAACGTCAACACCGATCATATCAAGACCGAGTTCTCCGTCTGTATTAGGACGACGTCCTACAGTAACGAGCAGGTAATCTGCAGTTACTTCTTTGGACTCACCATTTACAGAATATTTAACAGTTACATCTTTATCCGTTTGCTCAGCGCTTTCCGCTTTTGCACCCGTTACGATTTCGATGCCTGTTTTCTTCATGTTTTTAGCCACAAGGCTAGTCATGTCTTTATCGAAACCTGGCAGTACAGTATCCAAACCTTCGATGATTGTTACTTTAGCACCGAATTTGGAGTACATTTGACCAAGCTCAGCGCCGATATAACCGCCGCCGATAACGATCATGCTTTTTGGTACTTCAGGCAAGTTCAATGCTTCTGTCGAAGACAGGATGCGTCCGCCAAACGGGAAAGGTTTAAGTTCGATTGGACGGGAACCTGTTGCAATGATTGCATTTTTGAATTTGTAACGTGGTGACTCGTGATCGTTGAATACACGAGCTTCGTTTTCGTTGATGAACATGCACTCACCGTTGAAAACTTCAACTTTGTTGCCTTTGAGCAAACCAGCTACGCCGCCAGTCATTTTCTTAACAACGCCGTTTTTGAATTCTTGAGTTTTAGCAAAATCTACTTTTACGTTCTCGGCGGAGATACCGAAAGCTTCGCCGTGAAGAGCAGACTCATATTGATGCGCAGCAGAGATCAGAGCTTTGGATGGGATACATCCGCGGTTCAAACATACCCCGCCCAGCTCGGATTTGTCTACGATCAATACGCTTTGGCCCAGTTGTGCAGCACGGATGGCAGCTACATAGCCGCCAGGTCCTGCACCAATTACTAATGTGTCGATATTGAGAGAAGCGTCGCCTACTACCATATCTTACACCTCCATAACAAGCAACTCAGGGTTAGCGAGCAGCTGTTTAATGTAATTCATAAAGTTTTGTGCTGTTGCGCCATCGATGATACGGTGGTCGAAGCTTAAGGACAATGCCATTACAGGTGCTGCAACAACTTCGCCGTTTTTGATAACCGCTTTTTCGCTGATGCGTCCTGTACCCAAGATAGCAACTTCTGGGAAGTTGATGATTGGAGTGAAGAACATACCGCCAGCAGAACCGATGTTACTGATGGAGATTGTGCTTCCTCTCATTTCGTTCGCGCTCAGTTTGCCGTCGCGTCCACGAGCTGCCAGATCACGAATGGAATCAGCGATCATCCAGATGGATTTGCGATCAGCATCTTTGATTACAGGAACGATCAGGCCGTTGTCTGTATCTGTAGCGATACCGATGTTGTAGTATTTTTTGTATACAATTTCATTTGCTTCTTCATCAATCATTGCGTTCAACGCTGGGAATTGACGGGAAGCTGCAACCAATGCTTTAACGATGAATGGCAAGTAAGTAACTTTTGTGCCTTTTTTCTCTGCAATTGGTTTCATGCGAGTACGGAATGCAACCAGTTCAGTTACGTCCACTTCGTCCATGATTGTAACGTGCGGTGCAGTGTAAGCCGATTTAACCATTGCATTGGAGATCGCTTTACGGATACCTTTGAAAGGTACGCGCTCTTCTTCAAGGCGTTGATCAGCCGCTGCAGCTGCAGGTGCTGCGGATTTTTTCTCTTCTTGAGCCGGAGCTTCGGAAGAAGTTGCCGCTGCGGAAGATCCGCCGCCATTTTTGAAGGATTCCACATCTTCTTTGGTTACTTTACCGTTGTTGCCAGTACCGTTAACCTCAGCGATGTTTACACCTTGCTCACGAGCAAATTTGCGAACGCTTGGCGTAGCCAAAACGTCTTTTGCAGGAACTGCAGGAACGCTGTTGTTGCCGCCTTCTTGAGCTGCATTGGAGCTTGAAGCTGCTGCAGAAGAACCGCTAGTGTCTGCTCCGCCTTGTGCTGCGTCTTTCTCTTGCGCACCTTGGTCTTCAGCAGGAGCGTCGTCTTGCTCAGGCAGTTCGCCTTCTGCATCGATAACCGCTACAACTTCACCAACGTGGCAGATTTGACCGTCTTTAGCGAAAACTTCAGTTACTGTTCCGTTTACCGGACAAGGAACTTCAACAACCGCTTTGTCGTTCTGTACTTCCATGATGATATCGTCGTCAGTTACTTTGTCCCCGACTTTGATGTGCATCTTGATGATTTCGCCTTCGTGAAGGCCTTCGCCCAGTTCAGGGAATTTATATTCAAATTTAGCCAACTGAAAAACCTCCTTGATTATTTGCTCAATCCTGAAAACAACCCTTAGCTCCAAAAACCAACTGTTACTGCGAGCGCAAATAACTGTCAATCAAGGGACTAATGGCTGTTTACAGTGCAGCTTACGCTACGATGTGAATCACCATACTGCGCCTTGCGGCATGTCAGATGATTGAATTAGAAGTTCATGACTTTGTTAACCGCAGCAACGATACGCGCCGGGTTAGGCAACCATGTATCTTCGATTTGTGCAAAAGGATATACCGTATCCGGGCCAGCTACACGCAGAACCGGTGCTTCCAAGTGCAGGATTGCTTTTTCATTGATTTGCGCAATGACTTCAGCCGCAACACCTGCGCTCTTTTGAGCTTCTTGTACAACAATTGCACGGTTTGTTTTCTTCACGGAAGCAACAACTGTATCGATATCGATCGGGCTGATCGTACGAAGGTCGATAACTTCAACTTTGATACCTTGTTTTTCAAGTTCTTCTGCAGCTTTTACAGAAGTATGAACCATCATACCGTAAGTAATGATGGTAACATCGGAACCTTCACGAACAACGTTCGCTTTACCCAATTCAACAACATAGTCTTCTTCAGGTACTTCTGCACGGAAAGCGTGGTACAGGTTCAAGTGCTCCATGAAGAATACTGGATCGTTGTCACGGATGGAAGCGATCATCAGACCTTTCGCATCGTAAGGGTTAGAAGGAACTACCACTTTAATACCCGGAGTTTGCGTGAGCAAACCTTCCAGAGAGTCAGTGTGCAATTCTGCCGCTTTTACGCCGCCACCAAATGGTGTACGGAATACGATCGGAGAATTGTATTTACCGCCAGAGCGGAAACGCATACGAGCAGCTTGAACTACCATTTGGTCAAGGGCTTCGAAGATAAAACCTACGAATTGAATCTCAGCTACCGGACGGAAGCCTTGAATACCCAAACCTACAGCCAAACCGCCGATTGCGGATTCAGCCAGCGGTGTATCAAATACACGCTCTTCGCCAAACTCTTTTTGCAAGCCTTCCGTTACACGGAAAACGCCGCCTACATTACCTACGTCTTCACCGAAAAGCAGAACGTTAGGATCACGTTTCAGCTCTACGCGAAGCGCATCACGAATTGCTTCTTTCATGTTCAATTGTGCCATTTGCTTCATTTCCTCCTTAAACATTGACAGTTCACATTTGAATTCATACATGTATACCGAGACACCAGTGCCGGCGCCGGATGTTTATGCTTTATCGGAAAAAACTTATTGGAAATCAGCTTTTTGCTCTTCCAAGTGCTTAGGCGTTTGTTCGAACATGCTGTCGATCAAGCCTGAAATCGTCATTTTCTCGGTTTTTTCCGCTTTTTTGATCTCTTCGTTCACTTTTGCTTTTGCTTCTTCTTTCACACGTGCTGTATCTTCTTCAGTCCACAGACCTTTTTTCTCCAGATATTTAGCGAAACGTGCGATTGGATCTTTTTCGCTCCACTCAGCCTCTTCTTCTTTCGTACGATACTTGGAAGCATCATCAGAAAGGGAGTGTGGACGGAAACGATAAGTTACCGCTTCGATCAAAGTAGCGCCTTCTCCGTTACGTCCGCGTTCAGCAGCTTCCTGAACCGCTTTGATAACAGCGAAGATGTCCATACCGTCAACTTTAACACCTTTGATCCCTGCTGCTACCGCTTTATGAGCGATGGACAGAGCTGCTGTTTGTTTAGCAAAAGGAGTTGTGATGGCATAACCATTGTTTTGTACAAAGAAGATAACTGGCAGTTTGTAAACACCAGCGTAGTTCAGACCTTCATAGAAGTCACCTTCGGAAGATCCGCCATCACCTGTGTACGTGATAACCACTTGTTTTTGTTTCTTCAATTTGTAACCCATAGCAATACCCATTGCGTGCAGAATTTGAGCACCAATGATGATTTGCGGCATCAATACGTTAACGCCGTCCGGAATTTGTCCACCATGCTGGTGTCCACGGGAGTACAAGAATGCTTGATAAAGAGGAAGTCCATGCCATACGAGTTGCGGAATGTCACGATAGCCAGGACATACAAAGTCTTCTTTTTCAATTGCAAATTCACTACCAACCATTGTAGCTTCTTGACCAGATACTGGAGCATAGAAACCAAGACGGCCTTGACGGCCAAGGTTTACTGCACGGTCATCCCAAGTACGGGTAAATACCATGCGATACATAATTTCTTTTAATTGATCGTCGGAAAGCTTAGGCATCATGTCTTTGTTAACAATTTCGCCGTCAGGAGACAGCACGGACAGAGCTTCTACATCCTCCGTGTATACTTCATAAGGAACCTTGCTCATTTTTTTCTTCACCTCAACAAAAAATTTGAATATCAAGTTCCGCTGTTATATTATTATTATACACCTGTTTCACTGCATACGTCAAAGAAATCCGTAATATTTTTATGTTTCCTTTTGGATTGTATGTATAACAGGGGTTTAATATTGGTATAACAGCATAATACATGATTGCGTGTTTGACCCATCCCCGCACCAGGTTAATCTTACCGTATTGCGCGGTCGAATGCAAAAATAACCCGGAAAGGTGACGTTTTATGACGGATTCCCGCTATTTGAAACGGACAATTGTTAAGGAAGAGATTGAAAGTCGTTACCTCGGTGAGAAACGGACCCTTCGCATCTATCTTCCTCCAGGCTACAACGAACTGCTTAGCTACCCTGTGGTGTACTGCCAGGATGGCGAAGAGTTTTTCAACTTTGGCCGCATCGCTACCACAGCTAACCGCATCATTCTCGATGAAGGTGCTGAACCTTTCATTATTGTAGGAGTTCAGGTAGACGTCTCTGTAAGGACTCAAGAGTACGCTCCGTTCGGCAGCCGGTTCGAAGCTTATACGAAGTGCTTTGCAGAAGAGATTATTCCCTATGTAGAAGAGAAATATCCTGTAAGACGCTCTCCGCAGGAACGTGTTCTTGCTGGTGATTCATTGGGAGGCAGTGTTTCATTGCACCTTGCACTAAAATATCCTGAGCTGTTCACCCGTGTCATCAGCATGTCTGGTGCATTCTACTCCGCTTCTCAGGAAATCTACGCTGCAGCCGAAGACTTGTCCTGGTTGTCGATCTGGATGATTGTTGGTTTGCAGGAGACGGCTTTCGAAGCCGATACCGGAACGTATGATTTTGTACAGCTCAACCGGGATACGCATGATCTGCTGGAGAAACGTGGTGCTCTTGTCTCCTATCAGGAGAAAGACGGGAATCACCAATGGGGCTTCTGGCAAAAGGAACTGCCTGATGCCTTGCTTTACTTTTTACAAGAAGGTTAATAGAAGACTGTTTCAAAAAGATCATGCAGAATGAAACTAGAGGTTCAAGCAACAATCAAATATTTCGTTGAACAGGCGGCTGCATAGCCGCTTTTCTTTGTAAGATTTTTCGCCGATTCGTTGTTACCGCTTACATTCATGCCCTGAAAAAGAAGCAGGAGCTTATCGTCGTTACGTTCCTGCTTCTTTGCCATTTCACCAATCATAACGGGCCACTCAAACTCGGCTTGTATTTCATCTATTCAAAATCAGGTTAAAGGATGCTCTTCTTCGATTCTGTTCAACAGCACATCACAACCTGCATTCACCAGCTCGTACACTTCTTCAAAGTTCCCTGTGTAATACGGATCAGGCACTTCTCTCAGCTTTTCGTTCGGCAGCAAATCCATGAACTTGATAATCTGTGCCTCATCTCCGCCTGGCAGGCTGCGTACATTCTCTGCATTGGAATTATCCATACATATAATGTAGTCAAATTCAGTGAAATCTTCACTGACAAATTGTCTTGCTGTCATGTTGGCATAAGAGATTTGATAGCCATCAAGCAACTTACGGGTACCCTCATGAGGAGGCTTGCCCACATGCCAGTTGCCTGTACCAGCCGAATCAATCCGAATCTGTTCGCCAAGCCCCTTTTCAATCACTTTGTGGCGCATCACTGCTTCCGCCATAGGAGATCTGCAAATGTTACCGAGACATACAAATACAACGTTAATCATGATAAAGTTACTCCCCCTTGCTCAAAGTTCCTTGGATTACGGATGGTGCATGTTGCGGAATAAGTTTCTCCGGCTTCAAACCGACGGTTTCGCTAGGCGTCAACGAGCGGCGCGGCAACTTCCATTTGTAGTGCACAGAACACATCCGGAAAAAGACTACTGTTGCAAAGCAGATCAGCAAACCAATATTTGTTGTAAACCAACCCATTCCGATGGCAAATCCCGCTGCCATTGCCCATACCGCATAGATCTCATCACGAAGAACAAGTGGTTTACGTCCGGCAAGAAGGTCCCGAATGATGCCTCCGCCAATTCCCGTCAGTACAGCTGCAACGATTACAGCACTGATGGGATGACCCATATTAGCCGCATACAATCCGCCTTGAATTGCAAAGGCAGCCAGTCCAATTGCATCAAACAAAGCTTCAGTTCGTTTCCAGTGACTGATCCACTTCAAAGGCAATACAAAAGCAACAGCTACAGAAACCAATGCAAGCATGATTAAAGAGCCCTGACTCCATAATGTTGTTACAGGCACACCAATAAGCACATTTCGGATGACTCCGCCTCCGAATGCTGTTACAAGCCCAAGCACCAGTACACCCAAAATGTCATATTCCTCTTCCATAGCTACAAATGCACCGGACATCGCAAATGCGATCGTACCGATAATGCTGAATACTTCAAAAATGTGTAAGTCCAACCTGTTCAAACCTCACTTTTCAAGTCATCTCCATGTCGCTCTCCCCATTGTATCCGCGAGTACGGAAATTGTGCAACCACATTTTGTCGATTATACTGGTTTGGTGTATAGTTTTATACCTTAGCGTAGTATTTAGCTTATGATAAAAATCAAATGTTTTCCCTCTATAAATAAGGAAGGATGAAATAGAATGGACTATAAACGTATTGTCATCTTCACAGGTGGCCAACTCACGCAGGAATTTCTCCAGGAGATTCAGCCCGATGACGTTATTATTGCGGCAGACCGTGGTGCCTTGTATTTAATACAGCATGGCATCAAGCCACATATCGCAGTAGGCGACTTCGATTCGATAACAGAAGAAGAACGAGAGATTGTAAACAGTAACAGTGTAGAATTCATCGCTTGTGATCCAATCCATAAAGATCTGACAGATACCGAAATGGCATTTGAAACCGCTTTGGATCATGAGCCTACTCATATTCTCATCTTTGGTGCAACGGGCACACGAATGGATCATACCCTAGCGAATGTTCATATTATGGTTCGTGCTATGCAGCATCACATCTCCTGTGCGTTGCAGGATGAGCACAATTATATGACGTTAACCACCTCCAGTGCTATCGTCGAGCAACGTGGTTATACCTACGTCTCTTTGCTTCCATTAACGCATGAGGTCACTGGGATCTGCCTGGAAGGATTCATGTATCCTTTGGATCAAGCCACTATTCGCATGGGACAATCATTAGGAATTAGTAACAAGCTACTGGACAAGTCAGGAACAGTTACGATTGACAGCGGCCTGCTGCTCATTATTCAAAGCAAGGACTGAACATTAAAATGCTAAAATAGTAAGGTGTTTTAGAAGTTTATATGAGTCAAAAGCTAAAGCTCGACGTTCGTTTATTACGTTTTTGTAACCTTTATTTTGTATTCTATATTAACTCAAATTAAGAAATCCCCTTGATTATCAAGGGGATTTTTGTTTTTCATCCTTTTCTAGATTCGTCAATGATTAATTTTTTGACATTTTTAATCGTATTTTAATAATTACACCTAAACTACTGTCCTATCAGCCTTTTTGCTTATGTATCCAATTTCTAGGGTGTTACAAACCTGTTATACTCGCTCTAGCAACTTAACGAAAACGAATTTTGGAGGTACTAACTACATGAAAACAAACTTCTTCATCCAAAAGGCCGTAACCGTCGGGTTGTGCGCTACACTAGGTTTTGGAGCTGTATTAATGACAAATGCACCTGTTGCACAAGCCGCAACGGCATCCGTATCAACAGGACAGCAAATTGTAAACTATGGTAAAAAATTTACTGGAACTCCATATAAATTTGGTGCTTCAACAACAACAACCAGATACTTTGACTGCTCTTCTTTCATGAAGTACATTTTCAAAAAGTATGGTGTAGATCTTCCGCGCACTTCCGTACAACAATCTAAAGAAGGTAAATTCGTCTCTAAAGCCAATCTTCGTGTTGGTGATATGGTGTTCTTCTCGAGCGGTAGCCGCTCTACGGGCTCTAACATTACTCACGTTGGCGTGTATGCTGGAAACGGCAAAATTCTGCACACGTACGGCTCTCCAGGTGTAACCATATCTGATCTGAACTCCGGTACGTGGAAAAGAACGTACATTACAGCTCGCCGCGTCCTGTAGTCCATCTCTCTAATAAACTAACTGACGACCGGATCAATTGATCCGGTTTTTTCATATCATCCTATCTTTTCTTACACGGATTAACCCTTGATCCAAACTGGAGAATGGTGGAATATTTAATAATCAGCTATCGACTAGCATATAACCTATCCCTCGAACCGTCTGGATCAACTTCACCTCTCTGCCTTTATCCACTTTCACCCGCAGATGTTTAATGTAGACATCAACTACGTTCGTATCCATGGCGAACTCATACCCCCACACCTCGCGTAAAATATCTCCCCGTGTGCAGGCCTCATTCAGATGTGAGGCTAAAAACTCCAATAATTCATATTCTTTCGGAGTCAGGTTCAAATATTGCCCTCCACGGCTAACTCTTCGCGAACGCAGATTAAGTCTGAGGTCTTGAACCATAATTATTTCCTCCCCTTCATGGGAAGAACTTGCGAATAACCGAAGCAGGCTGCGAATTCTCGCAAGCATAACCTTCCAATGAACAGGTTCCTCCATTACATCATTCGCTCCAAAATCAAGCCAATCAATCACCCGTTGCGGCGAAGCTTCAGGAATAATAACCATTAAAGGTGTAGATGAAATTGAATTCATCCATTTCTTCAATGCTATTCTATCCTGTTCACTCTGATTCACATCCTCAAACTCTCGCTCCACCAAAATAATGAGATGCGGACGAGCAGTCTTAACGTCCACCATGTCGTTCAATTCAAACCATTCTATATGCTTCACCTCATAGCCTGCGTCTTGCATGATACGCTCTATACGGCGCACTAAATCCCCAGTACCCACTAATATGATCGCTGTTTTCATCATTTCTCACCCGGCCCGTCTGGTTTCCGTTGCTACTTGGCATGCATTGTACCGTTAGGATGCCTTAAAATGAAAAAGTCCATCCCCGCGGAGAACAGACTTTGTCAATGAATGAGTTTTGATATTTTTAATGAGGGCTTAGCCGAAATACCGATGAACCAGCGTACGTGCTTCCGACGTATCTTTTGTACCATGAACAAGAACACGACCATCTTGAAAAATGACCAACCGATGTTGACCTGTTGTGAATGACACCAGAAAAGGATTCATTTCCACCTTTCCTTCACCAAGCCGTTCCAATCGATCTGCTGTCTGCGGAAGGTCCAGTTGCATGCGGCGCGCAGGACGAATCTGAACGGTATCCCTGCCACATAACACATCGGTTTTCTCAAGATTGGATGCAGAAAGAAACGGGTACGTAGCTGCCGGGCTGCATGATGCACATTCTTGCTTTTTTGCCCCGTCTACATTAATGGATATGTACTCATTCCTCCACACATCAAATGACAACAATTTACGGCGCAGAGCAGCTGTGTTACCGCTTAGCAGCTTCATCGCTTCCGCTGTCTGATTGGCCGTCACCATCTGCACCGCTTGAGGAATGATGCCAGACGTATCACAAGTATCCCCACCAAGCGGCACTTCTCCCAAGAGGCAGTTTAAACAAGGTGTGTCACCAGGAAGAAATGTAAACGTAATACCATAGCTGCCCACACATCCTCCGTAGATCCAGGGAATGTTGTGCTTCTGTGCCATATCATTAATTAGTAATCTTGTATCAAAATTATCCGTTGCATCCATGATTAAATCGGTATGCCCAACTAGTTCTTCGAGTTCATCCACTCGCACATCCATCACTTTGGCCTCGATGCGAACGGTTGAATTAATTGCTGTTAAACGTTTGACAGCCGCCATCGCTTTTGGCATGCGTTCAATCGCATCCTGTTCAACATAAAGTTGTTGCCGCTGGAGGTTACTCCATTCCACATAGTCCCGGTCTACAATGGTAATTTGCCCAACACCGGAACGCACTAACGTTTCTGCAATACCTGTTCCAAGTGCCCCAGCTCCAATAATTAAAACTTTGCTGTCTTTTAGCCTCGCTTGACCTTCTTTGCCGAGCGGAGCATATCGTTCCTGTCTGGAGTAACGACTACTCTGCTCCGCATGATGTAACTGATCTGTCATGTATGAACCATTCCTTCCACCGGACTGCTTGCTGCCGCATAACGTTTCACTGGAATTAAGCCTGCCGTATACGCCAGCCTGCCTGCTTCAACCCCGAGGCGCATCGCTTTTGCCATGACAACCGGATCAGCTGATCCAGATACAGCTGTGTTAAGCAATACACCGTCAGCCCCAAGTTCCATGGCATAAGCGGCATCTTTGGGGGAGCGTAAACCTGCATCTACAATAACAGGCACTGCCGCTTGCTCTATGATGATTTCAAGATTATAAGGGTTTATGATTCCTCTACCCGCTCCAATTGGCGAAGCTCCAGGCATGACTGCATGTACACCAAGCAATTGAAGCCGTTTAGCTAAAATAACGTCGTCCGAAATATAGGGCAACACGGTAAATCCTTTTTCGAGCAAAATGCTGCAAGCCTTGTACGTTTCAAGTGGGTCAGGCAGTAACGTTACTCCGTCTCCGATGACTTCGACTTTTATCATATCACAAAGCCCCGAAGCTCGCGCAAGCTCAGCGATTCTCACCGCTTCTTCCGCAGTCGAAGCTCCTGCCGTATTAGGCAGCAGCGTGTATTTGCTCAGATCCAGCGTATCCAGAAAGTGCTGCGCGCCTGTATCCTCCAGATTCAGACGGCGTACAGCAAAGGTAAGCACTTCCGTACCTGAAGCTTCCACGGCCTGACTCTGTACTTCCATATCGCTGAACTTTCCTGTTCCAAGCAACAACCTTGATTCAAAAGAGTATTTACCAATTGTCAACATCTTCTAACCTCCTAGGTTTTAACAACTTCCCAATACCAACTACCAAATCAACAAGATTCAGCCACGTCTACGAATTACTTTGCTCAGCCCCCTCCGACAAAATGAACAATCTCTATCCGATCTCCTTCTCTTAGCGTTGTTGTTTCATGGTGATCTTTGGTCAAAATATTACGATTCAACTCAACTACCACCGTTTTCACTTGCAAGTTGAATGAATGCAGTAATTTGTCAACACGATTTAACCCGTCGTCAACCTCCATCTTTTGGCCGTTCACGATAATGTTCA
This sequence comes from Paenibacillus sp. 4624, assembly GCF_050435065.1. Taxonomy (NCBI): domain Bacteria; kingdom Bacillati; phylum Bacillota; class Bacilli; order Caryophanales; family Paenibacillaceae; genus Paenibacillus; species Paenibacillus sp. 4624. The sequence continues at coordinate 316,899 of NZ_JBNDJR010000003.1, read as the reverse complement.
CAACATCACTCCCTTTCTGTTCGATCGTTCGGGCGACAATGCTTCAATCCCGATCTCTTCCGCACGTTTCCCCTCTAATAGGTCTGCAATCCAGCGACCTGTGATTGCACTAAGCAATATTCCATTACGAAAATGACCATACGCTGTGTACAAGCCAGGTATTTGCTCGTATTTCCCTATATACGGTAGCCCATCAGGGGTGGAAGGTCTTATACCTGCCCATGCCCGCACAAAGTCTGCTTCTTTGATTCCCGGAATCCAATAACTTGCCGCTCCAAGTAATCGTTGCACACTATTAGCCGATACGCTGTGATCTTTTCTTCCTGGCAAACTGGTTGCGCCGATCCACACCTCTCCGTTGGCTTTCGGAACAATATAGACATCTTCTGCATATACCGTGCGATCGGGTCTGCCTCCAGCCTGATCTATAGGAAACCGAACGGCCATAATTTCACCTTTCACCGGACTTGAAGGCAAAGCGACCCCCACTTGATGCATGAGTTGCTCCCCTTGTAGGCCAGCAGCTATGATGATATGTTTGCAACACACCTCTCCCTTAGCAGTTTTAATCCCTCGAACACCATGGTTATCTACGACCAGACGAACATTTTGAACGCCTTCCAAAATGCGGGCACCCATCATTTCAGCCGACCTCGCATAAGCTCTCGTCAATGACACGGGCAACACTTCGCTCTCGAGCGATCGGTAATAAGCGCCGTACGTATCCCGATTCAACCATAGCGCTTCTCGTTGCACCGTGCTTCGATCCCACCAAAGTTGTTGCACTCCCGAAGTAGTATTTCGTCTATCCTTGTACTTACTTAGATCACTGTATGATCGAAAGGGTGTGATAAATCCGCTACGCCTTAAGCCAATATCCATACCAGTTATAGCGGATATTTGCTCTTTGTGCTTATGCAACAATTCCCTGCTTTCATGCGCGGCTTTTGCCATGAATGGATGTGCAAAATCTTCGCTTTCTGCTGCCAGCATGCCGGCAGCTGCACATGAAGCTCCGCTGGCAATCTCCGACTGCTCAACAAGAAGTACCTCCTGACCTCTGGATGCCAGTTCAAAAGCAATCGCACAGCCTATGACTCCACCGCCCACAATGATGGTTTCTGCATGACAGATTTCTGGGGTCTTCGTTGAATTTTCAGATGGGGTCAGCAGCTTAAACTTAGCATGATTATATGATGAACCTATGACTTTCTCAGGTTGACTCAGTCCGCTCTGTACCATTTTGTCATCTCCTTGTTTGAACAACGTTCACATCTTCTCGGCTTGGCATTATTTCCAGCTCTTGATCGGAAAGAAATCACATCACGCTTCCACAGCCTGTTTAAGGAGCGCAGCAGCATAACCAGGGTTTGCATGTTTCAACACACTTGAGATCACAGCAGCACCCCCGGCTCCCGCAGACCTGACAGCCCGAATGTTACACGGCTGAATCCCGCCGATTGCAATAACAGGAACCTTTACACTGGAGCATACTTCCGCCAATGCATCTAACCCTCTCGCTGCTACATCAGGTTTGCTTGCACTTGCATACACATGCCCAAAAAAAAGGTAATCTGCACCATACTCTTCGGCAATTTTCGCTTCGTGCAACGAATGCACCGATATCCCCAATCGAAGCCGCAGATCATGCTTGTTTTCCGGCTTTACTGTTAGTTTTGCTCTTTCCAGCATGTCTTGGCTCCAATGTATCCCTTGAAAAATATCACCAGGTGCAGCCCGTTTCGCGCCATTAATTACAATGCGGGAAGATGGAATACCAGACTCTGCCATCAACTTTGCCCAGTTGTATCGTTCATACAGTGAAAGATGCTTTTCCCGGATATGAATGTAATGCACGTAAGGCCAGATTTGCTTGGCTGCCTTCAACATAACTTCTTTTTCCCCTCTATTCGTGGATATTACATGTAGTTCAAATAAGGGGCAATCTTGTTCACGCTCTTGATCTTGCTCTGACATCCTGGCATTCAACCTTGTTCTCGCTCCTTTCAGCTACAAGCTTGGAGAAGTTGTAATGACAAATTTGTAATCAAAAAAGCCACTCCCGTAGGGGAGTGGCTGCGTATAAAAAGGTTCAGTTCAATAACAAACGTGTGACAAACCTGGTAAACAGTTCAATTAGTCAAACCGATAACTGTTTATTCGATATTCAAACGCTTGTCATTACGATGTAATAAGATCCCATTTTTACGTTAGGAATCAATTTACTACCGTTTTCGCTGAAACGCGCCACTTCCCTACGCTGGTATGATCCAGATCAGGTGCAAAGGGTCCAGAATCGCATTCTTCCATCTCAGCCGCATCGTGCGGCCCCCCTAGTGTTCATATGAAGTTGTAGCCTATATTACCACAATCGGATTTTTTTGTCATCGTGCTTTTTCGGACCACTCTTCTACATTCCATGTTTTGGTGACCCAGCCTTCATAAAAATCAGGTTCGTGCGATACAAGTAAAACGGTTCCCTTATATTCTTTCAACGCACGCTGCAGTTCAGCTTTTGCTGTGACATCCAGATGGTTCGTCGGCTCATCAAACAAAACCCAGTTGCTTTCACGCATCAACAGTTTGCACAATCGGACTTTGGCTTGCTCCCCACCGCTAAGCATGTTAAGTGGACGCGTAATATGCTCATTTTTGAGCCCACAACGCGCAAGATGTCCTCGCACCTCGTTCTGTGTCAAATGTGAAAACTCGTTCCACACATCATCGATCGGTGTAATATTTCCAGCTCGTACTTCCTGTTCAAAGTAAGCTGTCTCCAAATAATCTCCGAGAAACGTTTTTCCGCTTATTGGCGCTATTTTGCCCAGGATCGTTTTGAGCAGTGTAGATTTACCTACACCGTTGCATCCCACAATCGCGATCTTTTCGCCACGTTCAATCGTCATGGTCATCTTGGGGAGTAATGGATACGTATAACCGATCTCAAAATCAATGCCTTCAAAAACGGTTTTGCTGCTTGCGCGGGCATCCTTGAACTTAAATGTTGGTTTTGCTGCTTCGTCTGGCCGATCAATTCGCTCGACCTTTCCAAGTTGTTTTTCCCGGCTTTTCGCTCGACCAGAGGTCGAAGCTCGAGCCTTGTTGCGTTGAATGAAATCTTCCTGCTTTTTGATGTATTCCTGCTGCTTCTCGTAGGCATCAATATGCTGTGCTTTCTGCATATCTGCCATTTCAAGAAATTTTTCATAGTTGGCCGCATAACGCGTCAGTTTTGCAAATTCCAAATGATAGATGACATTAACCACTTCATTCATGAACTCTGTATCATGGGAAATCAATAGAAAAGCATATGGGTAGTCTTTCAAATATCTTGTTAGCCACTCAATATGCTCTACATCCAGATAGTTTGTCGGCTCATCCAATAATAGGGCAGTGGGTTTCTCCAATAACAATTTCGCAAGCAGGACTTTCGTACGTTGTCCACCACTAAGAGCAGCAACATCCCGATCAAGGCCAATTGCATTTAATCCCAAACCGTTTGCCATTTCTTCTACTTTTACATCGATCAGATAAAAATCGCCCTGTTCGAGTTGCTCTTGAATATCGCCCATTTCTTCAAGTAACTGCTCAAGTTTGTCTGGATCAGCATCAGCCATCTGATCCGTAATTGCCATCATTTGCTTCTCCAGTTCCAGTAGCGGCAGAAAAGCATCTTTAAGCACATCACGAATGGTCTTGCCTGGTGTTAACTTGGTGTGTTGATCCAGATAGCCATATCGAACTTTAGGCGTCCATTCCACTTTACCGCTATCTTTAAGCAATTTTCCGGTGAGGATATTCATTAGAGTTGATTTTCCTGCACCATTAGCTCCAACTAGACCCACTCGTTCTCCAGCAAGCAGACGAAACGAAACATTTTTAAATAACGTACGGTCTCCGAAATTGTGACTGACGTTCTCTACTGACAATAAACTCATAAGATGAGACTGCTCCTATCTATTTACATTACTTTTAGTTCACGTTCCAAAACCCTATTCTAGCACAGGTTCAGTCTTTTCTGAAAGTAATGACACATGGGCGGAGCAATCATATTCGAAATAACCTCTAGCGGCTGCCTGCTTTGCAGTTGTAAACACCTCTTCAGCACGAAAACCGGGGTTACAGGTGGCAGGATGATAATATTTAATTCCTGTTGAGGGGTCAATCCCGCCAACAACAGCCGTTTTTTTGACCAAACGGCCTCCACCAATGGCATAATTGTTAATCTTCTGATCCCCTACAGCGATACCCTGTATAAAAGCCATAATGCCCGTATCATTGATCGAATTGTACCAATCTTCCTGTGAGACCAAAGGCATCGTGAATACATAAGAGACACCATTTCTCCTAGCAAATTCATTATGTCGATTGATTACGTCCGCAAGCTCGTCCTGTATTCGGGTCACGATTCGGCTGCGCCGCACCTGTTCAAAAGTTGTAGAGTCCTGAAGCAGTGTAATCGTGGAATTCGAGGCCAGCTCCTCCTGAAATCCTTCGATCCATTTCCTTGCACCAGCATCATATGCATACACATAACCGTCAAGTGTAAAATTAATGCTATTTCCGTCTGAATCTGAATATGTATAAGGCTTTTTGGGACTCCACACATGCTTATGAGACTTTTCCATCTCCCCAGTCATCTCGGTTTCCTTGGCATAAATGTAATAACCATCGTAATCCATAACTACAATCGCTGGAATATAATCAAACATATGTTGAATCGCTGCCTTGTCATCCTGTATGCCCATGTTTAATGCCATCGTTTGGGTAAAGGTGGTCAGCGCCAGTTCCTTATCCGCTTTAACAAACTTGGCAGAATCATAACCTGCTTCAGCATGTTGTTTTTCATTCTGGTGCATGACTGCGCCAGCATCCATCACTGCAGTTTGTAACGCTGTTTTGTAGCGATAAGCCAGTTCATTGGCCTCTTGCGCATCATGCGTATGAAACGTGAGGATGTAAAAGAACGGGAAGAAAATGAGTACAAATACGATAGAAAGCTCAGTAATCTTCATTCAATACCATACCTCCATAAGAAGTAAAAACCGCAGAAGCCTGGACTGTACCTTGTAACCATTCTCGTATCATCATAGAAGGTGTGCGATTGGTACTTTTAAGTCTCACCGTGAAGAAGTCGCCCATATGGAGCGTATATCTGCGCCCAGGATCATCGATGGACAATGTGCTAGACAACGGATATAACCGGTCCTGAATCTGTGACAAGTAAAATGCATCATGAACAACTTCATATGTACCCGTGAAGCTACTCTGAATCATCGGATCTGAATAATGGGGGACATATTTTTTGTGTAAATGTTCCATCGAAATGTCATAGTTATTACCCGTTTGGGCTAACTGTTCTTGAAACTCCGCGAGCATTCGAGGTGAGATATATCCCTTAGTGCGGACAGCATCCACAAATCGTGTGACACTTTGAGTCGCTGCCAAGCGCGCAATATCATCCTGACGTTCAGCGGTCTCGGCCGCAGGATACACATAGAGCAGTAAAACAGCAAGCAATACCGCAAACAGTTTGGATACTGCATTGATCACTGACTCTCTACCTCCTTCCAAAAAGAAAGCTTTAACAATTCACCGGATTCACTTCGGTTATATTCAGATCGATATTTCCCATCTAGCTCAACTGGAATCACAACTGATCGATGTTCAAGTGGATCAATCACATACTCATGACCGTCTACCTCAACCCGAACCCTTGTACCTGTCATTTGCCGAACCGTATGCAGAACCTCAGCTCCGGTGTATCCGACCAAGCCACTTGTGTGAAGTGTCGTATGGACTCTGCCTTCCATAGCCGCATTTGTTTTCACCCTGTCGTTCAAGGCATCGTTTAAAATACGGATGTTCCTCTGCCCGTACAGGCAGGCTGTCACAAAAAGGACAACCGCCGTACAGAACAGCATCAGATGCTGTGTGTTCCGGGACATATTCAACCAGCTCCAGTCAGGATTGCTGGAAAATCAGACCTCTAACCACATTCGATCGGTCTTTTACGATAATTGCCTTAAATTTACCACTAGGATTAACATATTGATTGTCCTTTTCACTCATCGTCTGATTAATACTGCCTACCTTGTCATCAGGTGCAATGACAGAACCATAGTCCGCGTTATTAACATCCTGAGAGATGTTAAGCTGATTACCGTACCACTGTCCGCTTTTGTTTTTACCCGTAATAACCCGGATACCAAACTGGTCCTTGTCCGCATATTTCCGTAAAGCATTGGTCACTTGTGATCCACTGATGGTTGTTCCGTCATACACTGTAAATGCTGCCTGAGAAAGCTCGGTTTGAATATCTGCAAAATTATTTTGCGCCGTTTTGGTTGCCTCCTGCGCCGAAATAAATAACAAAACTACAATCGTAATCAGGGCAATCGTCAAAAATATCCCCGCTGCCACCTTTAAAGCACTAGATGCATTATTCATATTAAATACCCTCCTAAAGTGTTATGAATGATTATTTTTCAGTTCTTGTTCTTCGTAAAAGTCAAACACTACAGTTTCTGGATTTGCTCATAGTACATGTTCATCTGTACAAAACTCATGCCGACCAGCGGAATAACGAGGTACATGAAGATCAGAGCATACATGGGCGTAAAACCGATCGTCCTTCCCCATCCAGCCTTGATATCAATAATTTTGCTGTACTCCTGTTTGCGCTGTTCAAAATAAAAGGCCATCATGCTTTCTAGATCATCAAAAGCTTCACGAATGGATATTTTACCTAAAGCCAGTTGCAGTTTATCAATCAAACGTTGAAATTCAGGCAAACCTACCTCCTCTTTTAATTGTTCTAGCGCTTGTTCAGGGCCATGTTCGAAGTGCAACAAACACTTTTGTAGTGGCCTTTTGAATATGACAGCGAATCGATTAAGCCATTCTACAATCTCCTCGACAGACATCCGATCCATCTCTCGCAAAATCGATATCACCGTCTGAAATTGATAGATTTCATGCCTCATATCCAACCTTCGCATTTTACGCTGGAACAACATGAGCCAGATGGGCAGATTATAGCCCCCTATCCCTATGAGCAGCGCCAAAATAATCTCCCACCATCGCATATATTGGTTGTTATATGCCTCAATCTTGTCTATAATCCGCTGAATTGTCGCCGTCTGAGCATCGTGATCAAGCTGGACTGGTGCAAGCTGCAGCAGTGCATTGGAAATATCTTCGTATGTGGCTGCCCGCTTCATCTCAACATACGCCATAACCGCTCCATCCAGCGCCGTCTTCTCTCGGGCCACTTTCAAATCCGCCTCAGACATTGCACCAAACATGCGGTCATCCCTGATTGGATCGTGCAATATATGATTACGCTCAACTTGATGTAGTAAAAGAATCAATCCTACAGTCAGAATCAGACAACTTGCGAATAGCAATAATCTGCGTATAGCTACCCATTCATATTTCAGATCGGTACTGCTCTCTCTCATTAATCTGATCGTCTGATTGTATGGGGTCGTTCCCGGTTTGGCAGCAAAAAGCATAGCCAACCTCCGTAAAACAACATGTTTATACAAAAAGCGATCCAGTCTGGATTGTTTCTTCCCGGAACGGTAGCGGATTTCATCATATTGCTGAAGACGCTGTAACAGCAAGTAAGCAACAATGATGATAATGTAGATGGATATTTTAGTGATAAAACCAAGTTTGCCGCGATAAAAATCATCCATTGTCGGGAAACTGACCCGAGCCCAATGCTCAATTGGCCCTGTAAACAGTACAGGTGCAAGAGCAATTACGTTTAACCCTTGAAGCAGATAATCAAGCTTGTCACGCCTTAAAATCTCCAGGTGTATCTCCTGAGTCAGATTACCTAAACCTTGCAGATAAATGGAGCCCTGCTCCTTGTCCTTATCTCCGAACTCCATCACCATATAAGACACACCGGCAAAACCTTTGAGAAAACGATTTGGTGCCACTTCATAATATCGTTCAAGTGCTTCATTGGGGTCGGGAGAAGTCAAAGCTTCATAGATCAGCCTCACTTGCTCGGCGGCTTCTCCTGTACCTGCTTCGGACGCTTCGTACAATGCTTCCTCAACCATGCCATGCTGATGATACCGGTGTCTTACATCTGCGAACAAATCTAGCATTTGCACCAGCAGTTTTTTCTCGATACGACTCAAACACATATCTAACACAAGACTGTTCAGCACGATAGCGCACAGCATAGCCAGAAGAATAAAAGTTATCCCTGGCTGTAACCAAAACAACACGGTACTAACACTTCCGTACCCGCCCATAATAATCAGAACAACGTTCATCGTGACTCTCCGAAGCGCTGGTTCATCCCTGGCATAACGATATGAGATTCTTTTTTGCACTTGCAAAATATACATTGAAAGCAAGGGTATTTTCATACCGACATGATACGCCTGCAAGAGGAAACTTCCCCAATCTCTGTACTTCTTACCTTGAATATTCACGATTTTCCCCGTAGCGTACGTCGAAGCTGACTCTCTCCGCCTTAGCATATGAAGAATGATTAACGTGATGGCTAAACCAACTACACAAAAACTGACTACAACCAACAATATCCATTTAATGCTCATAGGTTCCACCCCAGTGTTGTCCAATAAACCGACCAAACTTCTCGGCATCTGGAAGTGTCATCTGCTCCTGCATATCCACGATGCTAGAAGCCGAGATCGGAGCAGTAGCCACATATTTTCCTTGATGATACTCTACGACATTTCTAAAAGTGAACCCTGCTCTTTCTTCCATGCTTTCCGCTTCGCGGGAATGGGGAATACATTCGGTAATCCGCTCAATATATCTGCGGCCCTCTGCATCTTTTTTCATATGAACATCAAAGTTAATGACACTGACAACCTGTTCTTCAGCAATATGTTCATGATGGAACATGCCTGTCTTGAGTAACGAATTCCGGAGTGAAAACACCAGATCACGGAAAGTTTTGGCGTGATGCGTAAACAGGGTAAACAAACTCGCCACCTGTGACATCTGAATCATCCAGGCAGCAACCTCATCACTCGCAACCTCACCGAGAATGTTCACTGTCCCATCTGTTTTTTTCTGTAGATCCAGTCCTTGCTGACCCGATATATGTTCCGTTTCCCGAAAACTCAGAATGTTACGGCGACTGTATATCCGTCTTAATTGCAGCTCAAATGCCATCTCCTGTACTCGCAAAGTATAGGAAGCATAGATATGTTTCACCATGGCCATCAGCAATGTAGTTTTACCAGAGCCCTGTGCACCCGTTACTGCCGTGATCCGACTACCTTTCATCAAATATTGCAGCAGTTCTATTGGCAATTGTGCGTTGTTACCTGTAATCAACTGTTCAAGGGAGGCGTTGGGAATATCAAACTTCCGAACAAAGAATGCCCAGGATTCCGCAAAAGGAGGACGCACAACGACCACACGTGAGCCGTCTTTCATCTCATTCACTTTATAACCGCTTGCTTCCGACAATTGACCAGGATAATTGTATTTATATATGTTCTGACACACTCGTTTCAACTCCCGGATGCTGCCAAAACTTAAGAAAGACAAATGAATGGACTTCCCTTTATAAAAGATCCACACACTCTCCATCCCGCTTAGCGGTTCCTCATTAATCTCATCCTCAAAAGCATGCTCCAGAAGATCATTCCAAGAAGCGGGTACATGATTTCCCGTATGTGGCAGTATCTCCAGAGCCCCGCTCACCCCTCCACTAACACCATCGATCCGTTGATCCCTGATTTCATCCACAACAGAGAATCCTTTGTATTGTTGGTAGATACGTTGCACGATAATTTCTACCTTTTCTCTAAATCCCAATTCCCGATATTCACATTCAAAGACATGCTGGATATCTTGCTCGGAAATATAATAACTGCCGCCATCTTCTGAGCCTTCTTCCAGCCTTAGTTTACCTAAGTCATAGGTATCAATCATTCTGGAGAGAGCATCTACTCCAAATCGCTCGCGGTATAAATAAAAGATAATATCGAAGCGATCTTGTACGCTTAACCGCTCTGGTTCAGCAAACATCATCACTTCATCGACATTAGACTTATTCAGACCAATACTTCGTGTCAGCAAGTCACCAATCAGATTTTTGACATACGTCTTGTCACTGATGCTTCCTGATACACAGCTTTTGAGCGCTTTTCTCATCTCAGCACGTTGATTGATTCTGCGGCGATACTCTTCTTCATGTAAACCCGCATCGGCAAGCTGGCTATGGCTTATTTCATGCAATGAATTTTTCACTTGTTCAATCAATGTCTCAAACGTAAAGGACTCCTGCTCAGGTATACGTTCATTTCTTTCCCGCATAAAGGCCCGATACTTAAACCATACATAACATATACCTGTAATTATAATAATTGTGATGAACGTCGCATTCCAGACCACTAGAGATTCAGGCTCCCCTTTCCAGCCTCTTCAGCACAGTACGCATCCCCGCACCGTCCATAATCAGGCAAGCGAGTTCAGCCATACTTGAGGCAAAACTCCCTTTTTGAACTTGTTTTTTCTCAGTCAGACTCTCAAGTTGCAAGTATCTGGGGACATCTCTGCGGTTGATCGCATCCAGATACCCGGTCGTATACGGAACTGCGGAAAGACTCCCCTTGTATCTAAAACCACGCTTAATATTGGCGAGTGTAGCACGAGAATTCGAATCATATTTATTGATAAGAACATGTAGTTTTCGTTCCGTTATTTGTTCAGGCAGAATTTTTTCGAAAAAGTGTTCCAGATTCCTCATATTCTGATTCAGAACAACGACAACAACATCAGCCTGCTGCAATATAAGTTGTGAATTCACATTAGATTGATCAGCATCCAGAAGTACAAGATCATAACATTGATTAGCAATCTCCAGCAGTTTTTTTATCAACTCCCCTTTTTCAATCGCAGAGCGCTCATTTCCATATACGCTTCCAGTCAGCAGATCGAGCCGCTCTTTCAACAACGGTTTGGTGTAATCCTTTAGGTTGTGTTTGTTAAGACTACCGCTAATAAATAGCCGTTCAACAGCATCCCAACCATTTTCTTCAAAAGAATACGATTTTTCGGTTGAGCTCTTCTCATCCTGAATTATGCCTGATTCTACCCCACAATTCGCGGGGCCTGTATTCACGAGCAATACTCTGGCTTTATACTGGAATGCTGTCGCATAGGCACTCATCAATGCACTTGAGGAACATCCCATTTCAGCAAAAGGACTCCAAAAAGCGATCGTACTCATGCCCTCATCCTCCCTGCTTCTTTGATCGCACGACAGCTGCGAACGCTCTCCCATCCAGTCAATTGTTCCACAACGCGGCATAAGGATTTTTTGTAATTTCTGGACAGTGGGCCGATATGCACACGGTTATAATGTTCATTTTCTAGCTTAACCGCAGCGCTCAGCTCATCCCACGGAAGAATCAGAGACTCCCCAGTCCACCGAAAAGGACCACCCTCAAAATAGGCCCAAAGATAATGGGCTTCAAGTCTACAATCCACGCCATTAATCAACATTCGTTGGAAAGTCAGCTCTTCAGGAAGCCCATGTTCGTTGAACAACTGTTCCAACCACCCTTTCCCTCGTTCCAGATTGTATCGTTCATAATCGCTCACCCAGACACGAACTTCTGCGGTAAGCCATAAATGACGTGAAGCAAAGTGTGATGTCTCGATGTCGTATAACACATAATCATAACTGTCCAGACTCTCACCGCTAATCTGCAAATGATGCTCTACCGTCATTGAAGTAACAAAATGACATGCGATATCAAATCCCTCGAATTCCACAACTTGCAATGATTGCTGACGATCTCCAACACCGTATCCATATTTTTGTTGCAACGTACCATCCACTAAGAGAACCCGCTTACCTGTTGAAGCAAGTATTTTACTCAGATATAACATCAGGTCATTTTTCTCACATAAACCTGCAAAAATCCAAATGTGCACTGATCAGCGCCCCTTAATCTCAATTTAATGTTGTTATAAGAATATCTGATCTAATTCAATTACTCATTTCCCGTCAGCAATTGCTGTTGCTCGTTCAAAGTTGAAGATTCGATAGGGTCTGATGCCTCTCCCGTATGATCTGTTCCCCTATTGCCTGATCCGTCGTTCCAGATCGTTCCATTAGCTTCAGGTGAATCTTGAACTGTTGGCCTTTTATTATACGTAACAGAAGATTGTGCCACATCTCGTTCGACACCATTAGATGGAGCTGACATGGAGGCAGCGAGCGAACTTTCGAGTGAACTTCGAACTTGTCTCGACAATTCCTGCTCGGCATGACGCACAATATTTGGATCACTCTCCAGCAGCTTTAACACTTCGGAATTGGCTGGATATGTCGGAATAGCTGCTGTCTGGAATTGTGGTTCTACATAGGTTAGAGCGTAGATTGAAGCTTTATGTAAATAGGCATCCACGATTGCACTGGACAATGACAAAATCTCCTCTTCTGTCATCGTAATCCATAGTGTTGCTGCGTTTAATCGTTCCACCTTTTTCTTGGACAAGAGGATATAGTCTTGACCTGTGGGAAACTGAATACGTACGTCGATCATGTCTCCTTTGGCAAGCGAAGAAGGCAGCAGCACCACTTGCAACTCGCGATTTCTTAAATCAGGCGATGCCGGTGTTCCCTCATACACCATTTCCGTTGTGATCGCTGTTCCTTTTTTTAGCTCAATTTTAGCTGACTGCCCTTCCAGCTTCTGCGAACTGGACCACAGATTGCGTGGAGCCTGAGCATCCGGTATCGCAATCAGTTTCAGATCCTCTGGTGAGATAAGTTCTCCCGCTTCGATATCCCTGATCGTTACCCACCCTCGGGCACCAGAATTCCATTGCTGTAACAATTCCGCTTCTTTCTCCTCATATGCTGACAGATAACGGTCCTCCATAGCGGACCTGACATCCTCTTTTGTGCTCAGCTGATAGAACACGTAACCTCCAAAAATCATACCGACAGCTCCTGCTCCAATCAGTCCTGCATAAATCAGTTGACGACTTTGTTTTCTTAATTTGGACAAAAGAGGCTCTCCTTTCCTAATCTTTTCTACTCATATACTTTTTAAGAGAAAAAAATGAACGTTTTGGGGTCTGCCTTACCATCAAATGCCCTAGAATCTGTGAAAATACCTTATCCATATGAGCATCCTTGTCAAATGGGTCCAGCTGCAGTGGCAATCCGTATACGCGGGATGTATCCAGTGTTATTCGTAAACGTTCCACCGCATCCGCTGCAGCGAGCGGAAGGCAGTAAATCCATTTCTCCCGGGGAAAGCGATAATGTGTTCGTACAAAAGCCCCAATCTCTGCTAGTTTCCATTCGGCACCAGAACCGATAATGATAGGCAGATCCGCACGCAAAAACTCCTCTAATCGATTCTGATCCTGTCCGCTACCTAGATCCATCACAATAAATTGATAACTACCGCCCAGCAGGGATAAAATGTCGGCTCGGCCAGACTGCTTCCAATAATGCACGCCATCCACCGCAAACTGCCTGCTTGATGCCACGGGTTTACCACCTAGAGCAATGTGCTGGATACGTGTAAATGATTGAGACCGAGGTGACATTTCGATCACCGCGACCTTAAAGTTCTGCCTCTCCAAATAGTGACTGATCGCTATCGCTGTATGAGTAACACCGGCCCCAGCAGAAACCCCTGTAAGTGCAATCACTCTTGTGCCCCCGCCAACCGTTAGTTGCTGATTTGAAGGGAAAGACATCATTCCCGGTACTCGAAGCAGTTCCTTCCTCACCTCATCCGCCGTTTGAAACCGTTCATTCACATCATATCGTAGCAACCGTCTAACAACAGGGATGTATGTTCGCGGGATATCGCTCCGTATAGAACTTTCCACGCCTTGAATCCATTCTGTGTAAGCTCCACTCGTCATCAGGTACAACATCAGGGCTCCTAGACCATATAGATCTGAACGGGCATCCGTTTGCCCGGAGCCATATTGTTCTGGTGCCGCAAATCCCGCAGTCCCGAGTTTTACCGTGTCTTCAGCATGATGCGTCTTATAACTGCGGGCAATACCGAAATCAATCAAGCGCACTTCATGCTCTGGTGTAATCATAATGTTGGACGGCTTCAGGTCCCGGTAAATGACAGGAGGATCCAATTTATGCAAATAACTCAGAACATCCAGTAATTGAAGCACAAATTCCATCAACTGTTCCACCGGAATTTTGCCCCGGCACTGTTTAAAGTAGTCACTCAGCGTCAAACCTTCAATATATTCCATGACCAGGTACGTATAACCCTCTTCATCAGGAGCAAAAAAATCAACAATCTGCGGAAGTCTCGGATGGCGCAATGATGTCAACAGAGCCGCTTCTCTCTCCATACTGCCTTCATAGGGCATCTTCGTGACACTTTCCTTCACAGCCCAGATTTTCCCTGGCAGCTTCAGATCCTCTGCCTCATACACATGGCTCATTCCTCCTGAACCAAGAATCGATAGGATACGATATCTTCCTCCCAGCAGGCTCCCGCGTTCTAGCCTCGCCGGATGTCTCATAGGTCTCCCTCCTTCCAAACAACATAAAAAGGGAAAGCTTCACCGAAAATGAGCATACTGGAATTCCAGTGATGTTCACTTCGGGATGCTTTCCCTCAAATTTATTGTCGTTATGGTTAATATTGGTATCATTATAGTACACATAATCAACCGTTGTAAAGCAGAATATTTTATAAGTTAAATGACTTAATATTTAATCATATAAAGTGTAATCTCTTCACGATTATGAAACAGTTGCTTCGAACGCTGAATCTGCATACGTGAACGCTCAAACGTATCGATCACTTCTTTTATAAGCGCAAGTGGTTTCTTGTGCAACAATTTTACCGTAACGATGGCTGTTCCTCCGGATTGAAGACTATACAGAAGGTCAGATACCAGTCTGCTCATCAACTTCGGACTCCAGCTCATATCACTTACAAGCAGATCGAACTCACCTTCGCGGAAGCGCACATCCCCTGCATTTTTTTTCAAAAACGTCAATTTAGGTGAAGCCAGTAAGGTTGCATCCATCTTCGCCGGGTCTACCGCGGTTACCTCAAGCCCGCGCTCAAGCAGGAATGATGTCCATCCCCCAGGTGCTGCGCCAATATCAAGTGCCTTGTGAAACGAAGTAAAATCAATACCAAACGTTTGCTCCGCTTCAAGCAACTTAAACTTGGCTCGTGAGATTTGTCCTTCTTCTTTCTGAAAACGGATCGCTCCACCACTCCAGTCGGACAGATTCTGTTCGGGTCTGGATACACCTGCATATAACATATCATTCGCAGCAAATACCGAAATGACATATTCCGCATCCCGAATAACCCATTCACAGCCCAGATCACCCAGTTTTTCTGTTAACATTTGTTTCAATGAAGCAGCGTTTTCGCGCCAAAAAGAACCCTCTGTTTTGCGAGTTTGCATGACGACCTTAGCCCCAGACAATTCCTTATGGTTCAGAATATACGCAATCAGTCTCTCCAGAGACTGCTCTGGATCTTCCGTATTCTCTTGAAATTGAACAGGCTGAATGTGACGCAAAAACGTCGGAGACTCTTGTAGAAGTCTAATCGAGACTTCTTCCTCTGCAACTGGCAAACCGGCTAGTAGGATCTCACCTGGAACCAGAACCGTGCTCTTCACTGCCCCAAAAGTGCGGCGCAACTCCTCCTGCGCATAAGGCGCAAAGCCATGATTGGCCGTGCATATAAAACGGGAAAAGTCTGTTTCTCCCGAAAACGATTGTGTACTCAACTTGTGTTACCCTCCAGAACGTACGCGTATCCATGGACGATCCTCATGCCACTGAACTTCCACCGGAATATCATACGTATGCTTAATTGTATCTTCTGTTAATATCTCATGTTTTGGCCCCGCCGCGGCAATACGTCCATCACGGATCAATGCGACATGGGTAAACAACGGCACGATCTCTTCCACATGATGGGTGACGTACACCACCGTCATATTCCGCTGGCGCAGACGATCAATCTCAATAAGCATCTTCTCACGTTCGTACAGATCAAGACCGGCGCACGGCTCGTCCATAATAAGCAGCTTTGGTTCCGACATTAACGAACGTGCCAACATGACTTTTTTGCGTTCTCCCTGGGATAACGTTCCCAGCGGCTGATCTGCCAGTTTTGCGAAGCCCATCTCATCCAACAGATTCATCGCCTTTGTTTTCACTTCATCTGGTATCGTCTGATAAAAACGCAAAAAGGCATAGGCTCCTGTAGCGACAACCTCCCACACCGGATCACGTAAGGTCAGTTTTTCAATCAGGGTTTGGCTGATATACCCAATCTCCTTGCGAACCTCCCGGACATCGCATTGCCCGTACACATTACCGAGCACTTCAATGCGTCCCGAACTCGGAAACATATATCCATTCATCATTTCCAGTAATGTAGTCTTACCTGATCCATTACGCCCCAGGATAACCCAATGTTCCCCTGGTTCAATGCGTAAATGAACGTCATCAAGAATTTGATTTTCTTCGCGACGCAGCGAAATGTTCTCCATCACTACAACACTCATTTTAACACCGCCTTCCGAATCTCATTGAGCAGATGCTCGACCGAGTTCATCCGATAAACCATTCTGGGTACATCTTGCTCCCCATCAAACAACATTAAAGCCGGTACACTCGAAATCTGAAACTGCTGCACAAGCTCAGGAATATCATGAATATTCATCTCATATAAAACACCTTCTGGCAACATATGCTCAGCGACCTCCAGCATACGACGTGCCGCGGCACACGTTCCGCATAACGGAGTATAGATAAATACAGCTTGGGGCAACCCTTCCCATACACCGCGCATTAACATTTTAGACGTAATCGGCTTCAACATTTTTCAGCCTCCGCAGCCACTCGCAACATGACTTCACCTGTCATCGGACCGTTATGAATTATAACTGATTCAGGTTTGTTGCTATACAACATCTCGTACATTTGGCGTTTTCCATACATACTTGACGTATGTAAATAGATCTCACGCGGATAGAGCCCTTCCCGTACAATCGCCGCAGCTACTTCACCGCCATTCATCGAATCCGGCCCAAGTTCATAGTCCAGTGATAAAATGTCTACTTCGCCCTCTCGCAATAACAAAAGGCATTCCTCAGCATTGTTAGCCAAAACAAACCCTTTTGGACAAGAACGATAGTCATCCAGAAAAACATGCATCGTCTCGCACCTCCCTACTTATAACCAGGAACGCATGAGCTGTATATCTTCACGATGCGTTCCGTCTCCTCCTGTTTCCGTCTCCAGTACAACAACCGCTTGCTTAATATGGGGTGATTGCAGTAGTCTCTGCATCGATTTATAACCAATATGTCCATGACCAATTCTCGCATGTCTGTCTTTATTCAGGCCGGATGCATATTTGGAATCATTAAAATGAACTGCCGCCAGGTCATTCCAATATCCCAACTGCCTGCCTTTCTCTAACAAAACGGCCTCATCTCCGGCCTTCCACACCCCTGAAGCAAAAGCATGACAGGTGTCGAAACAAAATGCAATATGTTCTGGGAATCGACTCAGCTTGCGAATCTGGATCATTTCCTCCATCGTTGTTCCCATGGGTCCATGATCCCCTGCCTGATTTTCAAGTAAAATCTTGGATTCGCCTTGCCAACCTTCCAGCGCAGTGTCCAGACAGTGAATCAAATTACGATACCCCTCTAGCGGATCTTTCGTTTGAATATGGCCAAAATGAACAACTGTTCCAACAGAACCGCATGCATTAGAAATCTCAAGATCATTGCGAATCGATGAAACAATAGCATGAAACCCCGCCTCTCCACGGGTCATACCTAGTGCCGGATTCGTAGGATAAGGTGAGTGAGCAATGGATGCTAAACCATGTTCTCCACACCAGTCCCTGCACAGTGCAGCATCTTTCCGATCAAGACTTTTGAGACTAAGACTGCGCGGATTTTTCGGAAAATACTGAAAAGCCGTTGCTCCCATCTCATATGCTCTCTTGGCCGCCTGTAAAAATCCACCTTTAGTGCTTACATGTGCGCCGATGCCGGTTTTAGGCCTCATGCTGACATTGCGGACAGAAAAATGCCTTTTTGCCCGTAATCTCAACTCGTTCAATCGTTCCCCCGCAGCGAGGACAAGTTTCACCCTCCCGGTCATAGACCCGGCACTGCTCGTCAAACTTTCCTGTTTTGTTGTCTCCGTGCATTAGCGGCATTTCCATATAACCACCCTCGTGCGCAGCCTCACGCAACACCGATTGCATAGCGTGATACAGCCGCTCTGTCAGTTCAGTTGAATTCGCAATGTTCTGTGTTTTTGAGCTTGGTCTAAGTCCCGCAGCGAAGGCGATTTCATCCGAATAACAATTGCCGATGCCAGCGATAATATGTTGATTTACCAAGGTTGTTTTGAGTGTTCCCCTGCGACCTTTAAGCAGTGCAGCAAAACGTTCTTCATTCATCCTCCGATCCAGAGGCTCCGGACCTAAATCAGACATGGCTTCTTCCGTTTCCTTGGAAGACATCAGATGCAGATAACCAAGACGCAAACCGATGAAGAAAAGAATGTGATCTCCGAATTGAATTTCTACCTGTGTGGTGCGGTCAGGACGCTCGTCCTCTGTCCCCCAGAACAACATGCCACCCAGCATAAGATGCAACACAAGACGTTTGCCGTTTGCAAGGTGAAAAATCAGATGTTTAGCGCGCCGTTCCACAAATATAATCCGATTGCCTGTTAACTCATGTATGAACACATCAGCAGTCGTGTTGATCGTCTTTTCACGGTTCACAACTACCCCTGTTATCGGCAAATCAAGTATATGCTCGGACAATAATATCCTGTAATTTTCCATTTCCGGTAACTCTGGCATTCTTTATCTACTCCTTCTTGGAAGCCTGGCCTACCTTTTGGGCTAACCATGCAGTCAATGTATGCAAATCTTCAAAAACATGATCTGGACGTGCCTTCACGGCCTGAATATGTCCATCCAGATTTTCATGTGTAGTAATGCCTGTCAGAACAAGTATCGTTTCACAGCCTGCTGCCGCGCCTGCAGCAATATCCGTGCGCATATTATCTCCGATAACAGCCACTTCTTCTGCCTTCAAGTTCAACCGGCGGATGGCTGATCTCATAATAATGCTTGACGGTTTACCGATCACCGTTGGCTGCACGCCGGTCGCCGCCTCAATCGCAGCCCCAATCGTGCCCGCGCCGGGCGTTAATCCATCATCAGCTGGAAGCTGAAGATCAGGGTTAGTCATAATAAACTTAGCTCCCCCATTAATCCAGCGGAGTGCCTTCTTTAATTTTTGATAGGTAAATTCACGGTCGATGCCTTGGATCACAACATCTGGCTCAGCCTCCGTCAGAATTAAACCCGCTTCTTCAATGGCCTGTAACAGCCCACGTTCTCCAATGCATGCCACCTTAGCGCCGGGAGAATCTGCAGCAACGTATTCAGCCGCGGCTACAGCAGAGGTACATACCTCGGAAGCATCCGCTTCTATCCCCATGCCATTCAAATGATCGGCTACACCTTGGGGTGTACGGGAAGAATTATTGGTCACGAACAAATAAGGTACTCCCTGCTTTCGCAACGTGCGAATGAGCTCATCGGCTCCATCAATACGATGCCTGCCATGATACAATGTACCATCCAGATCGATCAGATAGGCCTTAATCATACATTGCACTTCCTTTCTTCACTCAGTTAACATTTCATCCCCTTAACAAAATCAGGCGATTCAAACAAACCTTTATACTATGTATTCAAGCATGTAGGATGGTTCAGCCTCATAGAAAGAGACACACAACAAGTCGAACCGGATCGAACACAGACGGTTTAACTCGCGCGCCTTCTGTACAAGCTTGTCATTTCCTGCGCTTTCCCGGAAAATAATTCAGAGAATTTCCCTGCTCATATTGCCCATCCTACACGCTTTCTGAACAGATTGCAAAAGGGACCTCGGGAACATTTCTCCCTCAGTCCCGTCTCATTCGCCGGTTGTTGATATAGCCTGCGTCATGAATCAAGGCTTCCGCTTTATTGCGGAGAATTGTGTTTCCCATGAACCACAGGAATCAGTTGGTGCTCGCTCGCAAGCCTTGTGTTCGGAAAGATGCTCTTTGCTTCTACAAGTAATGGCTGAAGCTGTTCCTCATCCTTATAACGAGAGCTGAAGTGAGTCATAATGAGCTGACCCACATCCGCCGCTAGGGCCGCTTCTGCCGCTTGTCTGGACGTACTATGATAGTACTCATGAGCAGTGTCGGCCAGATCATGCATAAACGTCGCTTCATGAACAAGAACGTCTGCGTCCTGAGCCAGAGGTTTCACGTTTTCGCAAGGACGCGTATCACCCAGAATTGTAATCACCATTCCGCGTTTTGGGGATCCTAAAACATCCTCAGGACGTACCGTATCACCACTGTCTAATGTAATTGTCTCTCCCCGCTTTAACCGTCCGAACAACGGGCCTGGTTTCAGACCGTAAGCCGCTAATTTAGCAGAATCAAGACTACCAGGACGATCTTTCTCGGTAATCCGATAGCCGTAACTGTCGATACGATGTTCAAGTAAGGCAGACTCTACAATAAAGCTGTCATCTTCAAACAGCACACCGCCAGTATGCTCAACAATGTTCAAGTCATAATTTAAGCGGGACTGACTAAGTTCCATCGTTGTTGCAATCATGCGTTCCGTCCCCGGCGGTCCATACACCGTGAGCGGAGTCGTTCCGCCCTGATATGCCCTGCTGGACAGCAAACCAGGCAATCCGAATACATGGTCACCATGCAGATGGGTAATAAAAATTTTCTCCAATTTGCTTAGTTTAAGCGGAGAACTTAAAATCTGATGCTGTGTCCCTTCCCCGCAGTCAAACAACCACAGCGCTCTGCGCTCATCCAACATGCGTAGTCCAATGGACGTTACATTCCGTTGCAGCGTAGGTACACCAGCATTAGTTCCCAGGAAATATAGTTCCATTCTGGATCGCACCTCTTTCTGTTGCCAGCAAAAAACCTCCGACCATGCGGAGGGCTTGCCTGAACAACTTATCAATTTATGCTTTTTCGACGTTAAAATATTTGGCCTGCGGATGGCTAAATACCATCGCAGATACCGATGCTTCAGGTTCCATCATGAAACCTTCCGTCAACTCTACTCCGATATCCTCAGGCTGCATCAGCTTAAATAACGGACCCTGATCTTCCAGATCAGGACAAGCCGGATATCCAAAGGATACTCGAATCCCCTGATAACGTGCGCCATGACGTTGTTTCATCGTCATGTCAGCTGGATCTGGGAAACCCCAGATATCCCTCATCATGTGATGCACCCGTTCTGCGAGTCCTTCCGCCACTTCAAGCGCTACAGACTGCAACGCGTGCGAACGTAGATAATCCCCCTGATCCTTCCATGCCGTCGAAAGCTCGCGCACACCATGTCCCGCAGTGACAACGAGGAAGCCTACATAATCCATTTCGCCGGATTCAACTGGCTTCAGGAAGTCGGAAAGACATAGGAAAGGCTCTACCTTTTGACGTGGGAACGTAAAGGTATGCAGGATGTTGCTGGTATCTTGCGGATCATAAATGATGACGCTATTGCCGCTCGACTGTGCCGGGAAGAAGCGATACATCGCATGAGCCTGAATGATTCCGTCACGAACAGCTTCCTGCATAATGCCATCTACGACCGCTTTCAAATCGGTTGCTTTAGGGTCACCCGCAGCGAGCAATTGCTCTACTGAACCACGAAGTCCCAAATGATGCCCGAGTAACATCTGCATGTTCACATAAGGCAGGATATGTGATAACGGGTAATTCCGCAATGTATGACGTTCTAAATCAGGTGGTACAAGCACTGGATGATCAGCTGAAATGGCCGAGCGCTCAACGCGTGTAAGCTCAGGAAGTGCTTGAACCTCTCCCGCATTTGACGCATCAGCTTCTTTTTCCGCATCCATCTCCGCTTGCATCGATTCCCGTGTCACTGGATTCATCAGCTTGTTTGCTAGATCCAGACCATCCATTGCATCCTTCGCATAGACTACCATCCCGTTATATTCAGGACGAATCCGGTTTTTGGTAAACTTACGAGTCAATGCCGCTCCACCTACCATGATTGGCACATCAATGCCGGCTGTGCGCAGATCCTGAGCGGTAAGAATCATCTGCTGAGCAGATTTAACGAGCAAACCTGAGAGGCCAATAGCATCCACTTTTTCTTCCCTATACGCCTCAATAATACGCTCTGGTGGTACTTTTATACCCAAATTAATGATCCGGTAACCGTTATTGGACAAGATGATCTCTACCAAGTTTTTACCTATATCATGTACGTCCCCTTTAACGGTGGCGAGAATAATCTTGCCTTTAACAGAAGTTTCGTTCTTCTCCATAAACTGCTCCAGATATGCGACAGAAGCCTTCATCACTTCTGCGCTTTGAAGCACCTCAGCTACAATTAATTCATTGTTGTTAAAGAGACGTCCGACTTCTTCCATACCCCTCATTAATGGACCGTTGATGACTTCAAGCGCTGAATATTTGGCGAGAGCCTGCTCCAGATCGGGCAATAAACCCTCTTTGCTTCCTTCAACGACATAAGATGCGAGACGTTCTTCTAATGAAAGGTTAGAGATTTTTTCTTTCTTCTCTACCTTTTTGTTACGGAATGCAGCTACGAAGGCAGCCAGCGTATCATCGTTTGTATTATACAGAAGCTCTTCCGAGAGTCTGCGTTCTTCTTCAGGGATGGATGCGTAACGCTCCAGCTTCTCGGTATTCACGATGGCATAATCCAGCCCTGCTTTGGTACATTCGTACAGGAAAACAGAGTTTAACACCTCACGACCTGCTTCAGGCAGACCAAAGGAGATGTTACTAATACCCAGAATCGTATGACACTCTGGGAGCGCTTCTTTAATGATACGTATACCTTCAATCGTTTCTTTCGCAGATCCGATGTACTGCTCATCACCCGTACCTACCGGAAAGACCAGAGTATCAAAAATAAGGTCTTCTGGCTTCAACCCGTATTTGTTCACCAGCAAATCATACGAACGTTTAGCTACGTCAAGCTTGTCCTCGCGGCTGATCGCCTGACCACGTTCGTCAATCGTTCCCACAACTACGGCTCCGCCATATTTATGCAGCAAAGGAGTTACCAACTCAAATTTCTCTTCGCCATCCTCAAGGTTAATGGAGTTAATAATGGCCTTCCCTTGAGAATATTGAAGCGCTGTATCAATGACCGCAGCATCTGTGGTGTCAATCATCAGCGGAACCTTGACCTTTTTGACAACAAGTTCAAGGAACTTGATCATATCTTCCGTTTCCTCACGGTCAGGGTCCTGTACGCAGACGTCAACGATGTGTGCTCCGTTCTTCACTTGAGCCCGGGCAATTTCGGAAGCTTCTTCGTACTTGCCCTCGACAATGAGTCGTTTGAATTTACGTGAACCAAGTACGTTGGTGCGTTCACCAACCATATAAGGACGATTGTCCTGTTCGACATATACCGGTTCAATCCCTGACAATGCAGGCGGGTGTGTTCCGTTCAATTCTCTTGGGGGGTACTTGGCGAGCGTGTCACGCATGGCCCGGATATGTGCTGGCGTTGTTCCGCAACATCCTCCTGCAATGTTCAACCATCCCTGTTCTGCAAAAGCACCGATCTTCTGCGCAAGTGAATCTGGTGATTCATGATAGTTACCATTCTCGTCAGGAAGACCTGCATTTGGATAACAACTCACAGCAACAGATGCCATGCCAGACAGAGATCGAATATGGTCACGCATGAACTCCGGACCTGTCGCACAGTTTAGTCCCACTGAAATTGGGTTAAGGTGTTCTAGGGATATATAAAAAGATTCAATGTTCTGACCGGCCAGGGTCGTGCCCATAGGTTCAATGGTTCCTGAGATCATGAGAGGCAGCTTGATACCGCTTTGTTCAAACGCTTGCTGAATGCCAATGCTACCTGCTTTGACATTAAGAGTATCCTGTGAGGTTTCAAGCAGTAGCGCATCAACGCCTCCCTCTATTAAAGCGAGGGCCTGCTCAAAATAGCTGTCCACCAGCTCTTGGAATGTCAC
The DNA here is from genome assembly GCF_050435065.1 of Paenibacillus sp. 4624. Classification (NCBI taxonomy): domain Bacteria; kingdom Bacillati; phylum Bacillota; class Bacilli; order Caryophanales; family Paenibacillaceae; genus Paenibacillus; species Paenibacillus sp. 4624. The sequence goes on along the minus strand of NZ_JBNDJR010000003.1, from coordinate 292,776 downwards.
TCCACCAGTCACAGACAGCGTTTTGGTTGTTGGTCCCATCGCTCCGACCACATATCGTGGTGACTCCGGTGTGGAAAAACGATCTACTGCAGCTTTCGCAATTCTGGCCGCTTCGAGATTAATTTCACGTGCACGATCTTGAATATCGTATTCAGCAAGAACTACTGAAGTTGCACCAAATGTATTGGTCTCAATTAAATCGGCACCAGCTTCCAGATAATCTTCATGAATACGTTGGATCAAGTCTGGACGGGTTAGCACCAACATTTCATTACATCCATCCAGATCTTCGCCGCCAAAATCTTCGCTGGTCAGATCCACTTGTTGAATCATCGTCCCCATTGCGCCGTCGAGGATTAATATTCGTTGTTTTATTGCATCGTGTAGACTAAGCTTATCCAATATCTTCACCCCCGCAAAACGTTAAATCTTAGTTTAACAGAAACTTACTTAATGTGAAAGATCGGTTTTGCTCCCGAAAGGTCGCGAATTTGCAGGAATGAAGCAGAAATGTGAATCGACAAATTTTGAGCAATCCGATATAATATCAATTAATCCAAGTGGAAAAGAGGGAAAGCGTATGGCTGAAATTGTTATCCGAAATACGAACGAACGAATCATCGGAGACGAGAACGTTCGAAATTTCTTGAACAAATATGATGTATTATATGAGAAGTGGGACGCTTCCAAATTAAACACAGAACTGCAAAACAACTTCGGCTTAACCGATGATCAGAAGCAGGAAGTTTTAGAAACCTTCGATTACGAGATCAAAGACTTGGCGGCACGCCGCGGTTATCAAATCTGGGATGTAATCACCCTTTCAGAGCAAACACCAGACATCGAAGAAAAATTGGCCAAGTTTGAAGAGATCCATACGCATGCAGAAGACGAAATTCGCGCTATTGTTGCGGGTAAAGGTATCTTTGTTATTAAAGCAACCGATGATACGGGTTACTTTAATGTAGAATTGTCTCCGGGTGACGTTATTTCCGTTCCTGAAAACACACCGCACTTCTTCACTTTAATGGAGAACAAACAAATTATTGCGGTTCGCTTGTTCATCGAAAAAGATGGCTGGATCGCCGATCCGTATCCTGATCCAACGTTTATCAAAAACGCTTAATATGATTATATATTGTCAAAACGGAACGAACAGGGCTGCACCTTGTTTCGTTCCGTTTGTTTTCTATATTTCACGATACATTCTCTTTTCTTCCCATTGTCTTTCTGAAGCTTTAAATTAACTCCTCTTCTACTATGTTTTAACACTAAACCATTATGTAATGATATATTTTATCGATCTTAATTGTAAAGCTCTCCCCACATCTCTAACACACTATTCTACGTATAAATAGCCTATGTAACACATTACTTGTTCCAATCACCTTTCCCTTGGCAAAACAGCCTTACGTCCCAAAATGAGTTAATCCATTTACTGGCATAAAATGCCTCTAAAATGTTCATAGGATAAACCGGAGGTTTATCCCAATCCGTTTTTTACAGAGTGCACTTCAGAAGTGTATCACTGCACTTTGCTTGGCCTTTATACTCAGCTTAAAAATTTCAAGGTGATAGTTTTTAGTAATAATAACTTATTATAACTCAGTCAATAGCCTCTGTTAACCAATTAAATATGCGCTCTGTGAGCTCCAGTTCTTTTTTTGTGTAGGCCCTTAATTATTCGGACACACTTGCTAACGCTTTCATAATGAAGGGTTTGAGAAAAGATTGCTTTGGTAGTAATCGCTCTTAGGTACGTCCAGTCCGTAATAATTTCATCTACAAGTGGATTAATGAATTCGTTAGTTTTGTCCAAAAGGGTGGGATTAAGGTCATAAAGAGCCGACAATCTGTATTTTTCTGAACATTTTCTATAAATGGTGCTGCTTAGTGTTTCAATAATGTCCTCATTCTTTATAATGTCTTCATAATAATCAGCTAACGAAGAGATACTTTGGATTCCTTGCATAATTTCGTCCTGGTAATTCAGCATGTGATCTTTATAGTTTTTAAAACTTTCCTTATATATATCTAAGCTATTTTGGGTATCGAGATCAACAGAGTCAGATACAAATTCCAAAAAAAGAGGTCCCTTAATATCTTCACTCAAACAAGCTTGTTTTATATCCTCAAATGGTACACTGTACTTTTTATACTCCGTTATATCATCAACGATATAGACCTCGTTGCTCGTAGAATTATATCCATAAACCAATACCGGGTGCGGCCCATGTTGCTTAAGGTAGTAAAATTCCCGTCCTCTTTGATAATACAGATCAATATAAATAGCAACTGGATTTCCTTTGTAAAGTGATGTTATGATTTGGGATTTTAAAGTGCTTGCATCAGGTGAGAAATGATTTATTGTAATACCAATCTCACCCAATACTTGATCTAAACGTTTGACACTTACCACCTCGAGTTTAAAATATCCTCGATCTTTTATTTTATTTTCGTCAAATCTGTATATGGTTACGAAATTATTGATAATTGAGAACGTATCTTTATGATAATTAGCAGCTATCGTTAATAGGGAGTTGTGGATACAATCCAAAAAGGGATGGTTGCTTTGGGGGAACATCTTTTTCATACCTTTAAAATATTCGAAATCAGGAAGAGAGACAACATTATCCATGTAAAATAGCCTCCAATCAAAGAATAAGTACAAAGTTACGAGATCATGTGTGTGGAAGTGATATTGTGTAAGGCTGGTTTATACAGTGTCATTAAAAACTAAATTGCACGTAAATCTTTCTCGTAGTCATCATATAGGCAGTTATAAATCCTTTGAGGTATTTTAATTTATTAATTTGACTTTGTAGTATGAATGAATTTTCTCATTCAATATACCAATAATTGTAATACCTAAACTCACGATTGGCAATATTATGTTAATCTTTCCCAATTTTTTTCATTAAAATTTTCCAATATCAGATTATATATAATTCGATGAAATATTTTTTGTGTTATAAAACAAAAACAATCTTTACTAGGTAACGTAGATTAAAGTTACCTAGTAAAGATTGTTAAAAAAACATTCAATATAAGAAAAGAGATTTAAAAATTAGCGATTAAGTCTTCTAATTCAGACAAATGTTTAATCTCGTGGTTCGGTGAGTAACTTTCATTATTTGTTTTGTTCTCCCGGTTAATCCATACGGCGCGAATACCTGAAGACAACGCACCACGAATATCTGTTGTTAACTTATCGCCTACCATCATACTTTCTTCTGGTTGAACACCCAGTCTACTTAGAGCATGCTCAAAAATGGATGGATCTGGCTTACCTTTACCAAAGCTACCTGAGATAATAATCTCATCAAAAAAAGGAGATAACTCCGGAACGCCATCAAGTTTCTCTTGCTGTAAAGCAGGACAGCCATTAGTCAAAAGCAACAATTTATACTTTCCTTGCAAATGACGCAGCGTATCCATCGTTTCTTCATAAACATGAGGTCTCGATCTACGTTCTGCACCAAACTGCGAGGCCAGGCGCTCTGCAAGCTCTTCTTGATCGACACCCAGCTTTAGTAAACCGCGGCGCCAAGACTCCTTACGATAAATTGGAGCCAATTGTTCAAGCTGACGAAATTCCGGTTGTTCTCCTCCCGTAAAGTTCGCCCAAAGTCCTTCAAAAGGGTTAATTCCAATCATTTTGGTAAAAGGGAACGTTTCGTAAGATTCATATAGTTCACGCGCTTCGTTACGAACAGCCTCTTCGAGTGCCTCAGCATTAACACCTGTTTCTGTTGCCGCAATTAGACAAGTTTCATGAAAAGCTTCTCGAACACTTCGTTCGTCCCATAATAAAGTATCATCCAGGTCAAACATAATCGCTTTCAACGCCATTCCGATCATCTGCCCCTTTACACGTTAATTACTTATCAATCGTTTCTACGGTAATCTGGTGTGCTTTTGCAAATTTCAGCAACCGCTCGGTAATTGCTTCTGTATCGTAACGATTTAACAACTTGGTGAAAACCCATCTCTTTCCACGGCTGTTGTGTTCAATAACAACAGTACCCGGCTCAAATCGGAATTTGATAATATCGTCAACCCCGATGGATCGTTCACGATTCCCCTTCGTTGTGATGATCCGATTACTGCTAATTTTAACGTAAGGACGGCGGAGCATAAAAATGACAGCCAAAAATACATAGAGCAACATTGTGACCCAATCCCAGGTTGTCATCGGTGCTTTCACTAAAAAAGTACTCATGAACAGATACAAAAACGCCAAACCAATTAAAAAGATAGGGAACAAAAGGCTTCTTCCTTTGTAAATATCCTCACCTGGATTTCCTGTGATTGGTTGACCGCTTTTTTTACGTTGCTGATTCAATTGCTTCGAATTTTTCCGAACCGTTCTTTCGAACGAACGCCGCGACATGTGAATCCCCCTTATGTGTCTTGTATCGGCTTACATCATTACTATGTAAACCGATGTTCCCCCTTATAGTAAGCATCCCCAGCTAACATGAAGAAACCTAAATATCATAACGATATGTTTAGGTTTCGTAAATTAATGTTTGAGTTTGCCTTGGTGGCCTTGGCCCTTGTCGTCGTCAACAATCTCAATTGAATCGAGTTGCTGTCTAAAGTTGCTACGAATGTTACCCAAGTAAATTTCTCTCAATTTGGCACGTTCAGCAAGTTCTTCCTCTGATAGTCCAGTGGATTTCTGCTTGCGAGCCAATTCGTTAATACGTGCTACCAGACTATCTATATCCAAGCTTGTCCCCTCCAAAAATACAAAGTCATATTAACTTTGACATGAGAAAGGCGGCTTGTCAAGTTAGTACGCGCCAACCTATATAGATGCGCACTCTATTTAACAAACTGAGGTAATATTAGAACTTGTCCTGTCTGGATTGTTGCTGATTCAAGTTGATTCACTTTTTTGATTGCTTCTATATATACACGTGTATCCATCGACGTTGGTTTATGTTCCAAAGAAATACTCCACAATGTTTCTCCTTGTGATACAGCAATCTTACCGCCAGGTAGTAGATCATTCTCGTTACCAGCAAAGACAGTTAGAACCGTACTACATCCAATAAAGATAATTAATGAAGCAATTACCAGTTTAATTAATCCCGTAGAAAACTTAATACGTGTCACGAAGGTTCTGAATTGCCCTATATTAGACTTTACAGCTTCTGAATTTACTGGTTTATAAATGCTCTGATACGTAGAATATCTCATTTGTCCCCGCCTCCAAACGTTTGTTCCTATCTCTTGGAATCAATATAACACGAACATTTGTTTTGTTCAAGACTTTTTTAGAACAATTGTTCGCTCTTTTTTCGACATTAAAACATCTTTTTTCGTATTAAAAATTCTCGTAAAGAGCAATTAAACTCTCTTTTCAACAAACGAATGAGGCTGAATCGAAAAAAATATAGAAATAATAAGATTTCTTTAGAACTTATGTTTGTACGAACGGAGGTTCTATGTTATAATTTTCCCAAACGTTACTAAAATGGGGTTGATACGGTATGTCGAAGATATCCAGCAGGCAACAGGCTATCCTGGAGTTTATACGAAATGAAGTCCGTTTGAAGGGGTATCCTCCTTCCGTACGAGAAATTGGCGAAGCCGTTGGACTGGCTTCCAGTTCCACAGTGCATGGACATTTGGATCGTTTGGAGAAGAAAGGGTTAATTAGACGTGACCCAACCAAACCAAGAGCGATTGAATTGTTAAGCCAGGAAGAGTCTGAACATTCTCATCAGTTCGCCCACAGTGTTGCACGAATTCCTGTCGTGGGTAAAGTAACAGCTGGTGTGCCGATTACGGCAACAGAAAATATTGAAGACTACTTCCCACTCCCTACACATTATGTAGGGGAACAGAAGGTGTTTATGCTCTCCGTTGTCGGGGACAGTATGATTGAAGCCGGTATTGTTAATGGAGATTATGTAATCGTTCGTCAGCAACAAACTGCCGATAATGGTGACATTGTCGTTGCGATGACTGAGGACGATGAAGCAACAGTAAAGACATTTTATAAGGAAAAGGATCATATTCGCCTTCAACCAGAGAATTCAACATTTGAACCGTTGCGGTTGAAACACGTTAGTATTCTAGGCAAAGTCATTGGTCTTTTCCGAGATATTCATTAATTTATTTTGTTTTATTAAAATGCTAATACTTCATACCTGCTAGAATACGAAAGAGGTTGCCCTGATCAACAGGACAACCTCTTTCTTTGCTTTCATAGTTGGATTCATATCATTTCTAACAAAGCACTCTAATAAATGCGTTGAACAAAAGATTATTTGGTGCGTTTAAGAATGCTTTTGTGATGCGAGAATACTTCAAAGCTTTGTTGTCCATGGTAAGAACCCATACCGCTCTCTCCCACACCGCCAAATGGCAAATAATGCGAAGTCATATGGGATAGAGTCTCATTAATACAACCTCCACCAAAAGAAACCTGATTCAATACTTGATCCTGTAAAGCTTCATTCTCAGTAAACAAATACAAAGCGAGTGGTTTAGGACGACGAATGATTTCATCAAGCATTGGATTCAAATCACGATACGTAAATACGGGCAGAATAGGTCCAAAGATCTCTTCCTGCATTACTGGGGAATCCCAATCGACATTGCCAAGAACTGTAGGTTCAATCGTAAGCTGATCACGATTTGAACGCCCTCCCATTAAAGTCTTGCCATTCGTGAGGAAAGCGCTCAAACGATCAAAGTTACGTGTGTTAACGATATGGGGAAAATCTTTATTTTGCATCACGTCGTCCCCAAATTTATCACGAACCTCGGCTTTGATTTCCTCGATGAGTTGATCATATACCTGTTCATCTACTAATAAATAGTCTGGCGCAACACAGGTTTGACCTGCATTCAGAAATTTACCACGCACAAGACGTTGTGCTGCCAGTTTCAGATCAGCATCCTGATGCACAATGGCCGGACTTTTACCGCCTAACTCTAGCGTCACTGGAGTTAAGTGCTCTGCTGCAGCTTTCATTACAATACGACCCACTCCAGTACTACCTGTGAAGAAAATGTAATCGAATTTCTCCTTAAGCAGTGCTGTGCTCGTTTCAACCTCCCCTTCCATAACAGCAATGTACTCCTCCGGATATATTTCCTGAATGAGATCGCTGATTAAACGAGAAGTCGCTGGTGTAAGCTCAGAAGGTTTGATCACCGCACAGTTCCCCGCCGCAATCGCACCGATCAGCGGCCCAAACGCCAGTTGGAACGGATAATTCCAAGGCGCAATAATTAGAGCAACTCCATAAGGCTCAGGGTAAATCGTGCTAACGGCATCTGGCATTGCCGAGCTTGTTGGAACGCTACGCGGTGCAACCCACTCACGCAGATGTTCTAACGTATAATCCAATTCACCCAATACAATGCGAATCTCCGAGCCATATCCTTCTGCCTCTGATTTATTTAAATCAGCGCGAAGCGCGTCCAAAATACGCTCCTGGTATTTCTCGATCCCTTCTCTCAAGTTATGCAAAGCCTGAATCCGATACTCCACTGGTTTAGTCTGTCCTGTATTAAAAAACGTACGTTGTGTAGTCACAAGTTGTTTCGCTTGTTGTTCCAAAAATATCATCTCCAATTAATTTCTAAAAATTATATTGCTTAAAATTAAATTAATTATATCTTTTATATATGAAACTATCAACATACATTTGAAACAGGGCAGAGGTCAAAAGACAAAATAAGTGGATCGCATGAAGCATATTTCTTTATTTTTTCAACGATTGCTTGTATGTTCTTATCTCTTTTATGAATTTTTCATATGTTGAATTTATTATATTTCTAACTCTTCATGTTCTTATTTGAGTTTAGTTTTCATTTTCCTATAGAGTTTAAAAACGATATGACCATTTATTTTCGCACAAAAATAAATCATATCTGCTAACTTATGTAATGTAGAAGCTAAGTACATTGATTTTTGACTTTCTTATTTTATCTTCATATATGAGGGACGTGATCTGAAGATAAATCTAGTAAACCATGTGACAAATGTTATTATTTTACATTGAATAATATGGTATTTTTAGAGAGTAAAGTTTCATTAATTCATTACAAATCTTAGGAGGTATTTGTATGAAAAAGAAAATGTGTTCACTCGGAGCTTTAACTGTTATTGTGGCAAGTATCGCTGTTCCAACATCATTAGCTACCGCTTCACCCTCTTCTCAAGATTCGGTAACTTCACAAAGTATTACGATTCAGGCAACCCAGAAATTTGTGAGATACTCAGACGTTAACAATAAATATGGAAATGCAAGTTATGTTCCACAGAGCTACACTTATGCTGATGGTGTTTGGTATGGAAGACTAACATTAACATCTACTACCTATTCAAACGGATTATATTACGGAAACTATGAGGGTTACGTAACTAAGATGGAATAATTTATTCTTTCAGAATAAATTCATGAGCATAACAAAAAGGAGCGAAAATTGTATGATAAAGAAATTACTTGCTGGCTTATTAGCTGTATCTGCATGTTTTTCAATTGGTTCTACGTCCTTCGCTGCGGATACGGGTATTTCAACACCTGCTTTATCGCTATCGGAAAGTTTTCAAGTGACAGCACCTCAAGCATTTTTTGAGCGAGACATTTACCTAAAAGTAGGCCAACCTGGTCAATGGTATAGCGGCTACACTTATGATGTAATCTATAGTGATGGCGCTTGTGATATTGGCCCTGATTTTTTGGTTACTCCTATTCAACCCGGGCTTACAGTTGTAAGTGCAAACCACGGTAGTTATATCATCCTTTTTAAGTTTCATGTAAGCTATTAGTTATTAAAGAACAAAACAAACATGGTGGGTTTATTTTTAATGCCCCTGTGTCGAGTTTACTAAAATAGCGCAGGAACCGTTAGAAACCCTCTGTAATGTAATTAAGCGCAAAAACAGCGCTCCGATAAGAGAGCGCTGTTTTTCGTGTTTCCTGTAACATATTTGTTAGGGCATTTTGTGGGCACTCACATTTTATTTTGCCTAGAAATGATTTATCCATAAAAAGAAAAACCCCTCACGCCAGGTGGCGCAAGGGATTCGGGTATTAGTACAACGTGATATATTGATCGCGTTCCCATTGGTGGACTTGTGTGCGGTACATATCCCACTCAATTTCTTTCAGCTCGTAGAAGTGAGCCAGGGCGTGGTCGCCGAGAGCGTCACAGATGACTTCGCTGCGGATCAATTCGTTCAATGCTTCTTTCAGGTCAGCTGGCAAGCTAGGAATGCCTTCTTCCACACGCTCTTCTTCTGACATGATGTAGATGTTACGGTCAATCGGAGCCGGTAAGGAAAGCTCACGTTTGATTCCGTCCAGGCCTGCTTTCAATAAAACAGCCAAAGCGAGGTAAGGGTTAGCAGCCGGATCCGGGTTACGAACCTCAACACGAGTACTCAGACCACGTGAAGCTGGAATACGGATCATTGGGCTACGGTTACTTGCAGACCATGCTACGTAACATGGTGCTTCGTAACCTGGCACAAGACGTTTGTAGGAGTTCACAGTCGGGTTAGTGATTGCAGCAAACGCACGTGCATGCTTCAGCGTTCCAGCCATGAAGTGACGCGCAGTTTTGCTCAGGCCCAGCTCGTCCGACTCGTCAACAAATGCGTTCTCATTGCCACGGAACAAGGATTGGTTACAGTGCATACCGGAACCGTTCATACCGAACAATGGTTTTGGCATAAACGTAGCATGTAATCCATGCTGACGTGCAATCGTTTTAACAACGAGTTTGAACGTTTGGATCTGGTCTGCTGCTTTCAGAGCATCTGCATATTTGAAGTCGATCTCATGCTGACCAGGAGCTACCTCGTGGTGAGAAGCTTCGATTTCAAAGCCCATTTCTTCAAGTGTAATAACGATATCACGACGACAGTTTTCGCCAAGATCTGTTGGTGCAAGGTCGAAATACCCACCTTGGTCATTCAGTTCGTTTGTTGGGTTTCCTTTTTCATCCGTTTTGAACAAGAAAAATTCTGGTTCAGGACCAACGTTAAAGGAAGTGAATCCCATTTCTTCGGCTTCCTTCAGGTTTCGTTTCAAGATGCCACGTGGATCACCCGGGAATGGGTTGCCATCTGGCAGATATACGTCACAGATCAAACGCGCGACACGATTATCGGATACCCATGGGAAAATAAGCCAAGAGTCAAGATCCGGATAGAGGTACATGTCGGATTCTTCGATACGAACATAACCTTCAATGGAGGAACCATCAAACATCATTTTGTTATCCAAAGCCTTCGTTAACTGGCTTACAGGAATCTCAACGTTTTTAATCGCTCCCAGCAAGTCGGTGAATTGCAATCGAACGAATCGTACATTTTCTTCTTTGGAGATGCGGAGAATGTCTTCTTTTGTATAACTCATGATTCCTCTCCCTTTCTTATCTGCGTATTTGGCTTGCATGTTATATTTGTACATTAGAATGTGCCACGGGTCAAGGAGTCTGACATCAGAAGTTTGAAATTCACCTTACCCGCCTCGTTAGGTGAATCGATTATTTTTTATTAAAAAACCGAGAAAGTTCACCTTGGATGAGAGATACCTGACCTGGTCTTTTACCTGACACCAGCTGTTGCTTCAGCAAACGGTGCAGCTGTGTATCGGACAGTTCTCTACGTTTAACTTCCGTATCCGGCGTAATCACCGTTGCTTCTTCAGACTCTTTTGAAACAGGATTCATCACTTGCTTAATGCCTGCAATGTTAACTCCTTTTTCAATCAGAGCCTTGATCTCTAGTAATCTCTCAACATCGTTAAAGGAAAACAAGCGCTGATTCCCTGACGTTCTTGCAGGAACAATCAGGCTGTGCTGCTCATAGTAACGAATCTGTCTCGCGGACAGATCGGTAAGCTTCATTACGATACCTATAGGGAATAAGGCCATATTTCTGCGGATTTCGTCGCCCATGTTCATCAACCTTCCAGTCATCTATTCTTGACCCTATTGTACATTTAGTTGTTACAAAGTGTCAATGACGTGTTAGATAAACTCACAATAATTTACGATCTTTCATTGCTTGTAATGCCATCAAAACGCCATATTTAACATGAGAGTAAGTTAACCCCCCCTGCATATAACCGATAAAAGGCTCTCGAATCGGCGCATCGGCGGATAATTCCAAGCTTCCTCCTTGAATAAACGTACCTGCCGCCATAATGACAGGATGCTCATATCCAGGCATATCCCAAGGCTCAGGAACAACATGGCTATCCACAGCAGCTGCCTGCTGAATGCCTTGTACAAAAGCAATTAAATGCTCAGCAGAGCTGAATTGCACCGCCTGGATCAGGTCAGTACGCGGCTCATCCCACGCAGGCTTGGTCACAAATCCGGATGCAGCAAACATCGCCGCTGCAAAAATACTTCCTTTGATCGCTTGACCCACGATGGTTGGAGCCATGTAAAGTCCTTGGTAGATGCCTCGCGTTGTCCCCAGCATAGCCCCTACCTCACCCCCAATACCAGGTGCAGTCAAACGATACGCTGCCAGTTGTACATACTTCTCTTTGCCACATATGTATCCTCCGGTTTCTGCTAACCCACCACCAGGATTTTTAATCAACGAACCTGCCATCAAGTCCACACCTACTTCTGTAGGTTCACGTTCTTCCGTAAATTCGCCGTAACAATTATCCACAAACACGATAACGTCTGGTTTCAACGTTTTAACACGCGCCACCATATCTGCAATTTCGGCAATTGTAAACGAAGAACGCCAGTCGTAGCCACGAGAACGCTGAATGCCTATAACCTTCGTTGCTGGCGTAATAGACTTTTCCACCGCTTCCCAATCCACTTGCCCTGCGTCTGTCAGTCCGGTTTCAGCATACCCGATCCCAAAATCACGGAGAGACCCTGTTCCGTCACCAGGCTTGCCAATCACTTTATGTAATGTGTCATAAGGCTTACCTGTGATGTACAACAGTTCGTCTCCTGGACGCAATACGCCAAACAGAGCGGTACTTATCGTGTGTGTTCCTGAGGCAAAATGAGGACGCACGAGTGCAGTATCTGCACCAAACACATCCGCATATACCTCGTCGAGCACCTCACGTCCGCGATCATTATAAGCATACCCCGTGGAGCCTGCAAAATGAAAATCACTTACTTTTCTACGCTGAAACGCATCAATTACCTTCCATTGATTGTGATCTACAATACGATCCACCTGATGAAGTTGTCCTTCAATCTGTCGTTCCACCTGATGTTGAAGTTCCACAATATTTGAATCAAACCTTGCCATCTTGCTTCATTCCCCTTTTATAGCACGAAACTGACGCATTCAATCAATTCTCGTGTCAACTTATCACATTAATATGTCATGAATGTTACAGTTCGATGAAATCTTCGAGTAAGTAGCTATACTTCTCATATTCACCTTTTTGCAGTTCAACTTGGTAAATGACATCATTCTCATCGTATTCGGTCCCGACAACGTCACCGATTTTATAGAGTACAGATGTCAGATCCCCACGTTCTGCCGGGATACGGAAACGCTTCGTATCGCCTGTCAGTTCAGCCTGAATCAATTCACGAACTTTGATCAAGTCTGATTCATCAAGTGCACTTATTTTAATATGTTTTTTATCCAAAGGAAGCATCTGTAGTTGTTCCGGCGTGCAGGCATCTTTTTTGTTATACAGCACAAGCTGAGGTTTGTCCCCTGCACCAAGTTGTTGCAAAATGGCATTAACTGTGCTCATCTGATCGTCACGCATTTCGGATGAAGCGTCTACAACATGCAAAATCAAATCAGCCTCATTCACTTCTTCCAGTGTTGCGCGGAAAGCCGCAACCAGATCGTGAGGTAGATTCTGAATAAAACCTACCGTGTCCGTCAGTACAATTTCTTTCCCACTCGGTAGCTCCATCGTACGTGATGTTGGATCGAGTGTAGCAAAAAGCTGATCCTGAATATATACATCTGCAGCGGTTAACTGCTTCAACAATGTTGATTTACCTGCGTTCGTGTAACCTACTAAAGCGACTTGAATAATCCCTGTTTTTTTACGACGTTCTCTGTGCAGTTTACGATGACGTGTGACTTCTTCGAGATGACGCTTTAGATCATCAATCCGTCCCCGGATATGACGACGATCTGTCTCCAGCTTGCTCTCACCTGGGCCTCTCGTCCCGATCCCGCCACCAAGCCGTGACAGGTTTTTACCATGCCCCGACAAACGCGGTAGCAAGTAGCTGTGCTGCGCAAGCTCTACCTGAATAATGCCTTCTCGTGTACTCGCACGCTGCGCAAAGATATCCAGAATCAGCTGTGTACGGTCAATGATTTTCAGATCCAAAGTCTCTTCCAGATTTCGAACCTGAGCACCAGACAATTCCTGATCAAAAATAGCCGTTGTTGCTCCCAGCTCGTCCGCAACCAAACGAAGTTCCTCCACTTTACCTTTGCCAATAAACCATTTCGTATCCCTTGTTTCCCGGTTCTGGGTTAATACACTGAGAACTTCAACGCCTGCGGTTTCAGCCAGCTTCACAAGTTCCTGTAACGAATACTCATGATTAATGCCTGAACGCTTTACCTCATCGGTAACCAGACTGACCAATATTGCTCGGTCTTTTTTGGTTGTATCTGTATCGTGCGTACCAATTGTCATATATATACCACTCCCCTACTCCGTATAAATACATTAAACCACGAAATCCCCGTGGCATGGTTAAAGCCGAACCGGTTAGCCCGGCCGGCTCTGTTAAAAGGTTATTATCGCTTACTTTCGTTCAAACTTCAAATCCTCTGTACGAATAGTCATCAGCTCCAGCTTACCCGGACTTCCCTCCGAGTACTGCTCCAATAAACGAACAGCCTGATGCCGGATCGATCTCTCAATCGCGTTCCTTACATACCTGGCGTTACTGAATGCGTGCAAGGAATCATTTTTTTCTTGTAAAAGATGCTGCTTTAACTTGAGTATGGTCTGCGGCATCAAAATATAATCACGCTCTTTGGCCATAATCTCAGAGATTTGAATCAACTGATCGATCGTATAGTCTGGAAATTCAACCTGAATCGGAAAGCGCGAAGGTAACCCCGGATTCGTTTGTAGAAAAAAATCAATTTCTTCCGAGTACCCGGCCAAGATCAGAATAAACTGGTTTTTATGATCCTCCATGGATTTTACAAGTGTATCGATGGCTTCCTTGCCAAAATCCTTCTCCCCGCCGCGAGCTAGACTGTACGCCTCATCGATAAACAAAATGCCACCTAGGGCCTTCTTAACTAATTCTCTGGTCTTCTGTGCCGTATGACCAATGTATTCGCCAACAAGGTCAGCGCGTTCTACTTCGATGAGATGCCCCTTATTGAGCACGCCCATCTTCTGAAACATTTTGGCTACGATTCTGGCTACCGTTGTTTTGCCCGTTCCGGGGTTGCCTTTAAAGATCATATGATACACGTGTGCACCACTTAGCAGACCCGCCTCGGAGCGCATCTGCGCAATCTGAAGAAATGCATAAATTTCAAACACCAAATCTTTGATATTTTCGAGTCCCACCAGTTGCTCCAGTTCACCCTGAATCTCCTGAAAATGCGCATGCTTTGTTATACTTTTGGCCGCTTGTACCGAGAGTGCTTCATCTTTAGCGAGTATTTGAGGTTCCTGGTTACGTAATACCACATTAATTTGTCTGGATGGTCTGCCTCCCGGTTGCCCTCCTGCAGCCATGACCCGTCCGTTCATTCGCCATCACCTCTATTTTATCGGGCTGATCTCTCCTGATTATTAATGTATTCTATCAGGTGCCCAGATATTAGAAGGATGTACAAGAAAAGTTCTGGCCAGAAAAATTCGTTTTAGACCTGGATGTTTTTGCGAAACTCACCATTCTCAAACAACGTCTGTCTATGTTTCAGTGATAACTGAAAGTATGGGAACACATGAGCATCAATGGCATGGAGCAGTTCCTTCGCCGTTTTGTTCGCAAGATCATAATCTCCGGTTGTAATATGTTTGCGAGACAAGGCATCCTCAAGCTCATCCTCATCCAGCAAAAAGATCTCTCCGTCCTTAAGCACAACTACGTCCAAGTAGAGATCATCAAACCACGGAACGCCCTGATCGGTAATTCCCTGACTACGGCAAGTGTCGATGTACCATTCTATAATCCGCTGCTGATCATCAAACATCGCTGTAACCACAAAGTGTTCTCCTTTCGGATAATACTGAAGCCAGGAATATCCCTTATCAGCGATACAAAAGGTTGTACCTCCATACGTCTTCCACAAGGGTTCTTTCAAATCCTGTATGGTATACAACGTAATGTAACCTGTAAAAATTTTGGACTGAACGAACCGGCATGTAAATTGTCGGTTCGTAATCCGGCGCCAGTTTGCGCGATCCCCGAATTTCCGTTTCATACGAACCCCTCTTTGCCGACTGCAGATCTACGATCCGCATTTTAGATTGGTGAACATTTATACGTCTGCTAGATAACAAGTACTAAAAATCTGCTCTATACAACGTATTACGAATAGCTACAGCTTACCATATTTAAAGGTTACACTCAAAACTAAGCTTGTTATGTCACTACCAACGGATCACATGATCTTGGATATTGAAGTACACTCTTTCTTTTATATATACAAAATAATAAAAACTGCTTCACCGGCGAACCGGGAAGCAGTTTTGAGCAAACATATATCTTATCATGAAACCCGATTCTTATCCTCCAGAACCGGATTGAGGCGTAGAAGGAACTTCTGTCCCTCCACCGTCTCCACTGGTTCCACTATCTGGTGTAACGACTTGACCCGGTGTACTTACTCCACCATCACTTGAGCCATCACTTCCAGGATCGGTGGTTCCTTGACCTGGCGGAGTCCCGCCACCGTCCGGTTGACCATTGCCAGGACCTGATCCACCATTGTTACCATTGTTGCCATTTCCATTTCCGTTGTTTCCGTTATTTCCGTTATTCCCATTACCATTATTGCCATTCTCGCTTCCATTACCATTGTTACCATTCGGGTTGCCATTATCGACCCCGCCATTGTCCGGATTATCCGTGTCTGGTATTTCAGGATCAGTACCTGTACCAGGATCTGTACCCGGATCTGGTTGCTGCGGATCAATCTCTTGAGCTTCGATCATAAGCGAAATGGTATTGGATGGGCTGGTTTCCTGTGCGGAAGCCGTATCATAAGCCGTTACATAATACTCATAGGTTAGTCCAGGTAGCGCACTTAAATCCTGCGCACTTGTTGAGCCAACAGCGTCGATCAGATGAGTAAATTGCGCTTCCGAAGTCTCCTTCCGATAAACACGATACTGCGTATTCGCGTCGCCCGTTCCAGTCCAGCTAAGGGAAACAGTCTGCGTGGATGGATCATAGGAACCATTTAATCCGCTTACTGATAATGTCGGTTGCTGTGGTTCCTCCACTGGAGGAGGTGCCTGACCGCCGGCTGGCGTTTTGAATTCCTTCACAGGTACACCTTTTAATGCATCTCCCATGACTTTGGCAAAAAACGCTGCAGACAGCTTACTGCTGTTCTTTAGCATATGTTTTGCATCCGGATTGTCATACCCCATCCAGACAGCACCAGTCCACTCAGGGGTGTAGCCAACAAACCATACGTCACGGTTCGAACTGTTGCCAGCGATACCACTTTGCACCGTTCCCGTTTTACCGGCTACTGGCCGATCCAGACGAGCGGAGCGTCCAGTACCGTCATTTACTACGTTTTGCAGCATCTGTGTAAGCTGGTATGCGTTCTGTTCACTCATCACACGTTTGGTATCTGATTTATCATGTTTATAGGTTGTTTTGCCTGAACTATCCTTAATTTCTTTAATGGAGTAAGCTTGTTGATACTCCCCAAGGTTAGCAAACGAGCTGTAAGCTTGAGCCATCTCCAGTGTATTCGTACCTTTACTAAGACCACCCAGAGCAATCGCCAGGTTTTTATCCTGATCGGTCAACTGAATGCCAACACTTTTTGCAAAATTAACTCCGGTATTTACCCCGATCTTATCCAGCAACCAAACAGCAGGGATATTTTCCGACTTCGTAATCGCATCCGTCATACTGATCGTGGAAGAATATCCATGAAGGTTTCCGGGACAATAGTTTCCGAAACACTGCTTCTGATTACTGAGCTGTGAGTTCGCACTGTACTGTCCTGTCTCTAGCGCCGGAGCATAGGATACAATCGGTTTAAAGGCTGAGCCTGGCTGTCTTCGGCTTTGCGTTACACGACTGTAACCTTTCGTTTGGTAATCACGTCCGCCTAATAAGGCAACAAGGCCGCCATTTTCGTGATTCATAATGACCATTGAACCTTGAACCTGTTGATCATCCTTGCTGGCTTCAAACAAACTGTCATCCGAGAAGGCATTCTCCATTGCGGTTTGAGCCTGTGCATCCATCGTTGTATAGATTTTGAAACCGCCGATATTGAGATCATCTTCCGTCATACCCGTTACTTGTTCAGCTTCACGTAAAACGTAGTCAATAAAGGCTTGATATTTTCTGTCTTTCTCTGGACGTTTATAGTTGTAGTTAATTTCTTTCGCTTCATCCATCTCTGCTTTCGTGATATAGCCCTGCTCATACATGAGTTGAAGAACAACACCACGGCGTGCCTTGGAATCATTCGGATTGCTGACTGGATTGTAAGCCGACGGTCCTTTTGGCATAGCTGCCAAAGTCGCAATCTGCCATAATTTTAAATCATTTAAATTAGTGACCCCAAAATAAAACTCCGATGCTGCCTTGATTCCGTAACGCTGATGACCAAAGAAAATCCGGTTCAGGTACATCGTCAAAATTTCGTCTTTGGAAAACTTACGTTCCAGCGCCATCGCAATCGACACTTCGGTTGCTTTACGGAAGAACGTTTTGTCACGCGACAGGAACATATTTTTGGCCAGCTGCTGGGTCAGCGTACTGCCGCCCTCTACCATGGAGCGTGCCATGACATCTTTTACCGCCGCACGGCCAATGGACCAGATATCTACACCTTGATGATCATAAAAGCGTTTATCCTCTGTGGCCACAAAGGCTTCCTTGACCAGTTTAGGAATTTCATCAGATTCCACAGGTTCCAGCTTTTTGATTGACAGCTCGCCCATAATATTATTGTTGCGATCATATACTTTTGACGTTTCATTGATTGTTGTTTTATCCATGTTGGCTGTAAGCAGACGTTCACCACTAATTAAAATAAACAAATATCCGCCTAGCGCACAGAATATGGCGACTGCCATGGTGAAAAACAAAGTCCATCCAACGCGTTTCCCCGTAATTTTTTTCTTTTTAGAGGTCTTAGGTTTCGCTTTTGAGTTTGACTTATTATTGGTGTTGCGATTATTAGACCTCGATAACGGATCGTTTGGCATGTTACCTTCTGACTCCCTTTCAGTTGCATGTTTTCTATTTCTCTGGCGAGCACAAACTTAGATTAAACCTATTTTGCCCGGAATGAAAAGAACAACCCTTATTAGGTTGTTCTGTTTCAATACCTATACTTGTAGACGAAATAGTGTGTGAAAAGGTTTCGGATTTTTTTAAGCTTCGCCGCCGTTATCTTGCTGCATCAGCGATACGCTGCGTTGCGGCGTGAACGTGGAGATGGCATGCTTGTAGACCATTTGCTGGCGTCCGTCGCTGTCAATGACGATCGTAAAATTGTCAAATGCCTTGATCGTCCCGCGGATTTGGAAGCCATTGGTCAGATAGACCGTAGCCGGAATATTTTCTTTCCGCAGTTGGTTCAAGAACGTATCTTGGATGTTGATGGACTTGTTCATTAGCCGTACCCCCATTGGTTCATTTGAATTCGTAATGTAAGTATGATTCAATATCGCTGAGTAGCTTTCGTGCTATTATATCATGAACAGTTTCATATAATCCACAAAAACCCCTTGTCCCCTTTTTCGCATCCCCATGAGTAGAGAATTTAGAATTAGCAGACTTATCCATTATACACTGCCTTACAGATTTGCAAAAGAGGAACAAATTTCACGTAATAACCGTATAACAAGGCTCCACTTAACATTTTTTTCGCTTTATACCATGTCAATTAACATTACATAACTAGTAAATGGTTCCAGCGAGGAACGACCATTTACTCTATGAGAACGTTATGCTACAGCCTGAATAACAGACCAACTCCTCTTAATTTCGTTCGAAAAAACTCAAATTCCCGAAGAATGATCACTTAAATTTTATCCTGAAATCAGCGATTTGAATCATATTGAGAGAACCCTTTTTTTCATATCGGGTAGCAAACTTAATCAAAAATAAAAAACCTCCAGCTTTTCATTGAAAAGTAGAGGTTTCGTCTATCAAAATTAATTCAATGTACGTGTAATCAATTCACTTACTTGCTTATAATGGCCTTCAAAATTTTCGGTGTCCGTCATGTCCACCCACTGAATATCTTTCATATGACGGAACCAGGACAACTGACGTTTAGCAAAGCGACGTGTATCCCTCTTAAGCCACTCCACTGCAGCTTCCCAGCTAACTTCGCCTTGCAGATACGCGGCAATTTCCTTGTAACCCAAGCCCTGCATGGAAATATGACCTCGCGCAACTCCGCGTTCCAGCAAGGCTTTTACCTCGTCAACCAATCCTTGTTTGATCATCAGGTCGATTCGCTCTTCGACTCTTGCATATAACTTCTGGCGATCCATCGTCAAACCGATAATGAGCAGATCGTACGGAGACTCTTTTTTCTGAACAGCGAGCTGCTCCGACCATTTCTCTCCTGTAAGATGGAAGATTTCAAGCGCGCGTACAATTCTCCGTTGGTCATTCGGATGAAGACGATCCGCACTGGCTGGATCAACCTCCCTGAGCCGGTCATGAAGAGCCTGTGCCCCATGTTGCTGAGCATAACTGAACTGCTCTTCCCTGAATGCTTCATCTGAACCACTGTCTGAAAATTGAAAGCCATAACAGACCGATTCCACGTACAAACCCGTGCCGCCAACAATAAAAGGTAGTTTACCCCGTTCATGGATTTCAGGAATCAATCGTGTGCAACTTTCCTGAAACTCAGCTACGGAATAAGGATATTCCGGCTCATGAATGTCAATCAGATGGTGAGGAATGCCCTTCATTTCTTCCGTCGTTATTTTCGCCGTTCCGATATCCATCTCGCGATAAACCTGCATGGAATCTCCCGAAATGACTTCACAGTTAAAAGCCTGTGCCAGTTCAATGCTCAATCTTGTTTTGCCTACAGCTGTGGGCCCAACCAACACCAGCAGCTTCGGTTTTGTTTTAACTTCCGCTCTCAACATTAATCACTCCGTACAAGGTTTTTGCATTCGCCCGATCCAGCACCTGGAATCCAAGTCGGTCAAACTCTGTGCTACCGCGTTTTTCTTTCATGACCACTCGCTTGCGGGCGACTCTCTTCGCCTCTATAATGCTCTCTTCCGCTAATGCATGAGCATTCGCATAGTTCCGTAAAGGCTTGATTGCACTCGAATCCATCATCGGTTCACGAAACATCGGATCAAAATAAACCGTATCACAGCTATGGTCAGGCAATGAACGAAGCAATTCCAGATGATCGTGATTTCGGAGTTCAATGCGCCGAAACGCCTCGTCTATGGAAGGCTCATTGCTTTCATAATGAGACATGCCATCAAGTAAAAGTGTATAGAGCGGTTCAGAACTTTCACAGGCAATCACGCTCCCTTGAACACCTGTCGCCACCGCAAAAACGAGTGAATCCGAGCCGAGCCCCGCGGTACAATCCACAACCGTATCTCCTTTGCGTACAGCACCTGCTTCCAGCATCGGATCAGGTTCTCCCCGTAACACACGTTTGGCACGTACGAATCCCATACTAGGGTGAAATTCAAGCTCGGATGCATCTTTCCGGAACAAGCGTGCCCTCCCTTTCAGCACCACCAGAATCTCCTGAACCCCGTATTGCTCAAGTAATTTGGGCAGAGATGTTCTGTTGCGTGCTACATAGGTGCCTCCAGTCGTAGCGGCCAATTGGCGCGCACGCTCTACCAGAGAAGGCGCCTCCTTGTCACCCGTCGTTATATACATAATATCCCCCTATAAAACTACATCACTCGTTTAAATAATTTTTCCAGATCATATGTTGAAAAAGAAATCACAATCGGCCGCCCGTGCGGACACGTGTATGGTTGCCGGCATGAGCCCAGACGCTGAATCAACACTTCCGCTTCCCGTTCGGTAAGCTTTTGATTCGCTTTGATGGAAGCTTTGCAGGAACACATAATCGAAGCGGCTTCACGCATCTTAGCCACATCAATGCTTCGCTCACTGAGAACCCATTCCGACATTTCCTCGATAATGTCTTTTTCGTCCCCTTTGGGGAACCAGTAGGGATGAGAACGTACACGAAAAGTTTGTCCACCAAAATGCTCCAGATATACCCCCGCTTGTTCAAACCAGGCGAGCCTTGCTTTTAGCTTTTCGGTCTCCGAAGGTGTGAATTCAAGGGTAATTGGCAACAACAATTCCTGTGAGGCCTGAGCCGGATTGCCAAACTTCTCGTAATAGTACTCGTAATTGACCCGTTCATGCGCCGCATGCTGGTCGATCAGATATAACCCTTCATCGTTTTGTGCAATCAAGTACGTTCCGTGATGCTGACCAATCAGACTAAGTTCAGGGAACGCAGGCATAGAAGGATCTGCGTGCATTGCAGCCGACAGTTTGGCTGGATCAGGTATCGATGTTTTTTTCCAGCTGCGTTCTCCTTTTTGACCTGCCGAAATGTACGGCGTACGGCTTTCCCTTACTGGAGCGCTGTAGGATGGTGCATGATACGCTTCGGTTTGACTCTCGTTAGCCGCTCGGGTTCCAGTTGTGCTCGTGGCAGCTACTTCGCCAGCACTTTCACCCGCATTGTTCCGAGAATGTTGGCCTGGATTCTCACGTTGATTTTCAGTTTTACAGGTATCCGAAGGTACGGGAGAGCCCACACCTCGATCCTCACCCATGATCTCCTGCAAATGATCATTCTTTTGATCAAAATGAGCTCCATTCAACAGATCAAGCGATCCATACGCTGGAGTAGATTCTGGTGGTGCATCAGGCAAAGGAGCCGTTTGCGATAAAGCGGAAGAATTCTGCTGTAATGCTTCTGACCCATTACCTGCGCCTGCTTCTGTACGTACTCCTGTTCCTGTTTCAATCTCCGCTGGTGCATCCAGATCGGAATGATCCTCTTCTACAATCGTAGATGGCGAGAGAGATGATCGCACAGAAGATGAAGGCAGCGTTTTGGAAGAATGCGTTTCTTGGGTGTCCTTCACATCTTTACCGTCTCTACTATCTTTCAGTTCTTTACCAAGCGGGCCGTGTTGACCATATCCTTCACTTACATCCTGCTCTTTCACAGGTCCACGAGGGAACAGAAATTGTTCCTGTATAAATGAACTGTCATCTCCACGTCTAATCTGCTGTTTCCGTACTTGTGGAATCAATACCTCTTGCCTTAAAATCCCACGCAGCGTGGTTTCCACAAACTCGTAAAGCTCCGCCTCTTTGCTAAAACGAACCTCGAGCTTCGCCGGGTGAACGTTCACATCTACGAGTGAAGGGTGCATTTCCAACTGCAACACCACGAGCGGAAAACGATTAATAGGCAACAACGTATGATAGGCTTTCAGAATTGCCTGATTTAACCCATAATTGCGAATATATCGTCCATTCACAATCGTTGACATCCCCGCACGGTTGGCACGTGTCCATTCCGGTAAACTAATCAGACCACTGATTTTGTAATCCAGATTTTCGCCCTGAATGGGAAGCATCGCTTTGGCCGCACTTGTACCATAGATTGCCGCAACGACTTGTAACAGATCACCATTACCCAGCGTTTGTAGCAACGTGTTTTCATTGTGACGAAGAGTGAACGAAATATGGGGATGCGACATCGCCATCCGATATAACACATCTGAGATGTGTCCCAGCTCCGTTTGAATCGTTTTCATATACTTTAATCGTGCAGGCGTATTGTAAAACAACTCCTTCACCACAAACTCTGTCCCCTGTGGTGATGTAGCGTCCTCGTGCGCACAGAGCCTACCGCCTTCAATCACGATTCGTCGTCCTCGCCCGTCGTCTCCACTAGCGGTCAGCACCTCCACTTTGGAGACGGCTGCAATACTTGGCAACGCCTCCCCACGGAACCCGAGACTTGTGATCTGAAACAGATCACGTCCGTGGGTTATTTTACTAGTCGCATGGCGGTAGAAAGCCGTCTCCAAATCATCCGGCTCTATGCCTGAGCCGTTATCCTTTACCCGGATGCGAAGCAGACCACCTTCCTCCACCGCCACTTCAATCTTTGAGGCCCCCGCATCCACTGCATTCTCCAGCAGTTCCTTTACGACTGATGCAGGCCGTTCAACCACCTCACCCGCCGCAATCTGGTTGGCAATATGTTCATCAAGCACATGAATTTTCGCCACAGGTTCTCCTCCTCCCGGTTAATCAGGATAATTGCTGTGCCTTTAATTTAAGTTCATTCAAAATTTGCATCGCCTGCAAAGGTGTCATATTCATCACATCAATATCTCTCATATGACGAATCAGTGCACGTGCAGGTTTATCTTCCACCATAACTGTTTTTGTAGGTTGCACAGTTGCTGGCTCCTCGTCGTCGAAGATGGACAGTTGCATAACCTCCTGCTGTCCCTGACTGGACCGATTCCCCTTACTGGGCTTGGCACTGCTACCATTAACGAACTCTGTCGTCTTCCCTTGAGATGACACATGTTCTACTCCTGTCGCCGTTTCTGTTACTGCAACAAATTCGCTTGTGTTTCGCTCAAGAATAAGAGGGTTTTCCCTAGTAACAGATGATTCCAAACGACTTGCCGCCTGAGGCTCCGACTGATGCTGATCCTCTGACTGCTGTCTCGTTGGTGGTTTGTTCTCACTCGTAAACTCACTGCCAACCGCCACCTGTGATGCCGCTTGTTCGAAGCCATGCAGCAGTCCATTGGCACGCTCAATGATGCTGTCAGGCAGACCCGCAAGCCGTGCACAATAGATGCCATAACTGCTGCTTGCCGCCCCCGCAATCAACTTGCGAAGGAAGTTCACTTTGTCTCCGCTCTCCTGAACAGCCATCGAGTAGTTTGCTAGCTTGTCCAGGCTTTCCTCCAGATGAGCTAACTCATGGAAATGTGTGGATACCAGCGCTTTACAGCCGATCACGTCATGCACGTATTCAATGACCGATTGTGCAATGGCCATACCTTCACTGGTAGAAGTCCCTCGGCCCAACTCATCGATAATGATTAGACTGCGCGGCGTTGCTTTTTCAGTCATCACCTGAATATCGGCCATCTCCACCATAAACGTACTCTGACCGCCGATCAGATCATCAGCAGCACCGATTCGTGTGAAGATACGATCCATGATCGGAACTTCCGCTTGACCCGCAGGTACAAAACAACCAATCTGCGCCAGAATCGAGATGAGTGCCACTTGTCTCATGTACGTACTTTTACCAGCCATATTTGGTCCGGTAATCAGAAGAATACGCGCCTCTTCCTCAGTCATCGCAGTATGGTTGGCAATAAAAGCCCCATCACGCATGACGGCCTCCACGACTGGATGCCGTCCTTGCTCGACGACCAGATTATATCCATCCGTCAGCACAGGACGCACAAAATTACGTTCTGCACTAATAACTGCAAACGATTGATATACATCAATCTCAGCAACCTGCTCAGCAAGCTTCTGCAACCGAGCAATCTCCTGGTTCAAACGATCACGTAGCTCTGCAAATAGGCTGTACTCAATATCGACCATTTTATCCTGGGCTTCAAGGATAAGTGTCTCCTTCTCTTTCAGTTCAGGTGTAATATATCGTTCAGCGTTCGCAAGGGTTTGTTTGCGCTCATACCGTCCTTCGGGAAGTGAAGCCAGATTCGATTTGGTAATTTCAATATAATAACCGAACACTTTGTTGTACCCGATTTTTAGCGAGCGAATGCCCGTAGCTTCACGTTCTCTGGCCTCCAGCTCGGCAATCCACTGTTTACCATTTACCGAAGCTTCCCGAAGCTCATCCAGCCTTGCATGATATCCTTCGCGGATCAAGCCCCCATCTTTAACCGACACGGGTGGTTCGTCCACGATAGCCTGTCCAATCGCGTCACGCAAATCAGCGCAATCATCCATCATTTCAGCGATATGCTGGAGTGTTGCAGACGAAGATGCCGCGCAGTGGTGGCGCAGACTCGGAATTTTGTCCAGTGACGATTTGAGTGCATTCAGGTCACGACCATTCGCATTCCCAAAAGCAATTCGTCCCACCAGACGTTCCAGGTCATAGATGTCTTTCAGCTCAGCTCGCAGATCCTCACGCAGAATAAACTGGTTATACAAGGTATCTACTGCTTCCAGTCGTTCATTGATCTTTCCTTTTTGTAAAAGAGGTTTGTCCACCCATCGCCGCATCATGCGGGCGCCCATGGACGTCTCCGTGCGATCCAGCAACCACAGCAGAGAGCCTTTCTTGGAACGTTCTCGCACCGTTTCTACAAGCTCCAGATTACGGCGTGTAAACGGGTCAAGAATCATATAATGATCCGGCTCATACGTAGTGATTTGTGTCAATTGCCCAAGCGAGCGCTTCTGCGTTTCACTTAAATAAGAAAATAGACGTGCTACACATGCTTGACGCTCCGGCTCCAGCCTTGCCCACACCGACTCGCCGAACTGCTGACGTACGAGATCTTCCTTGCTTTTAGTCCATGCGGTATAAACCACCGGACGTCCAATCGGAGATGACTCGGATTCTACGAGCTCCAGCAAAGCTCCATCTCCCACAAGCTCAGACGGCTCATAGATGCCAATTTCGTCTTTAAGCCACTCCTTGGAATAAGGAACTGATGTAACGTACAGTTCACCTGTAGACAGGTCACAGGCAGCAAGAGCGAGCGTGTTTTGGTTACCGGTTAGACATACCATATAGTTGTTGGACTTGTCTCCCAGCGTCTTGCCTTCCATCACCGTTCCGGGTGTGACTACACGAACAATCTCGCGGCGTACCATGCCTTTGGTTACGGTCGGATCCTCCATCTGCTCGCAGATAGCTACTTTATACCCTTTCTCAATCAGACGCTGTATGTAATTTTCAGCCGAATGATAGGGCACGCCGCACATCGGAATTTTGTCATCTGTTCCCCCGTTGCGTGCTGTTAACGTGATCTCCAGTTCCCTTGCAGCATTAATTGCATCATCAAAGAACATTTCATAGAAATCACCTAGTCTGAAAAAAAGAAATGCATCTTGTGCTTCGGCTTTCACTTGCAAATATTGTTGAATCATTGGCGTGTACTGTGCCATGATATCGATCCACCATCCGTTCCTATGATGTCAGGAAGAAATGTCCCTGGAAGGCAATAAGGCGGTCAGGCACCAAGATCGCACCTCCGCCTTATGTTCGGGCTATCCGCCTGTTCCTTCAAGGGCATACTGCTTCATATCTTCCGTATCCTAACGTATTAAAAGTCCTATATTTCATTATAGCAAAAAAATGCCGCTTCTTCATGAGCCTGCCCGAATATTCCAAAGTTTACGGATATCCCGGCTCTCGTCCCAGGTATGCCCTCGTTTGAATTGCCTCATGAGGGGCGCCGCATATCGTTCATATCGAGTGTATCCAGGCAACTGTCTCAGATCGTCCATCAGTGAAGGGATGTATGCCATCATGGCATCTCGCTTTCCTTCATAAAATGCGGAATGGACCGCCGTCTCTGCTAGAGGACGCTGTTTTAACTGATCGTAGTCGAATGCAATCAGACCTGCAAGAGCAACAACCCCTTTAGCAACAACCGGAGAAACAAGAAAACTCGGCAGTGTCCGATATTCAAATCCACCATAGGATTTCAGGCGAAAATCACCTAACGTTCCGTACCTTGGTCTTCTTCCTGATCCGCGTGGATCTTGCAACACTGCCAGTGGCAGCGCCAAATAATTATCTAGTGCACGCAGTAATCCCCCGGTTAGTTGCACGCCACTAAAATGAATATGACCGCCCAGCGGCAATCCTCGTTGCGGCATTCCACCTGCCTGCCAGATCAAAGAGGAGTCACTGATACTGCGTGAGGCAGCCGCGAACGCTCGCAACAGATGCGACAACAACTCACGAGGCTCTGTACTCGGAGCTGGACGAAGCTCGGCAACAGGGTACACCCGTCTGCCACCGATCGTTACTGAATCACAGCCTGCGATACCTGTACGTTCGAGAAAACGAGAGGCAGGTACGATTTTGGACTCGGGCATTTGTACCAGTAGAAATTCCGGGTCCATTCCGAGCACAGGAACCCGGTTCTCCTGCCGTTCCTGGTTCAATAATGTCTGATGTTGCTGCCAGCTATGCCTATAAAGCAGGGCAAGATCTGTTACACCTTTCCACGGGTCGGGATTAACAGAAATGACTGCACACCCGCCATTACCCGAAGCTTCCAAACGGACAGTCCCATGATCTAATCCCAATGTATACAAGGTCTTGATCGCAAGCCGTTCTACCCGTTTATAAACAGATGATGCCGCTTCACGATCCAGTTCGCTTTCCTGTCTCGCTCCCATTCCGCTAGTGTCTCTGCGTATGATCCGAATGGCCTGAAGACAGCTGATATGCACAACATACCGTACACGCAGCCCCGCTTCCCGCTTACGTTGCTCACTCGTGGACAGCACTTCGATCCCTGCTTGCTTTAACCGAGTTATGCGTTCGCCAGCGCTCAGACGTGTATATGCTCGAACGCCCTTTTCGGCTTCTTCCATGACGTCCATTCCGTCCCTCCTTCCGCCACGTTCTTGCTTATCAAAAAAAAGACTCCGCAGCCGCGGAGCCTTCCCGTTAAACACTTCAGGCACATGATCAGGCTCGTCACAACCCATTTTTTGTACTTTATGAAAGAAAGAGGGCTTACGCCCTCTTCACCGCACCTTATCGTGCATATGATACCTTAGGTTATGAACATCACTTTCGCTTTACGGATGAGCGGTTTACAACTCGTCATCCAGCAGGTCTGGATCGAGATCATCATAGTCTCCATCCGCGCTGCCATAGTCATAATCCTTGTCTTCGTAATCACCGCAGCCATCTGTGCACACCTTGACACAAACTTTAGTTTCAGCCACAAGCTCTACAGCGAATTCCCGCTCAACCCGGATAATTACGCTGCCGCCGCCCGCGGACACTGTGGCTTCCACACAGCTAGGCTCCTGCGTTGCATCCGCAGATACCTCTACTGTGGAAGTCCGGTGTTTCGGGTCCAAATAGGATAAAGGCACGTGTTCTACATACGATACCGTTTCTTTAGCTACATCTGTCTGCGAATTTTTGTCGTAGGAATACCAAATGTTGATATCGTAAGTACCAATAACTTCAATCCCGTCCCCCGCTGATACGGCTTCATACTGGTGGTTGATAATCCAAGCCCCCAAAATACTGGTCGGACCATTTGGCGGAGTCACGGTATGTGTTACGGTAGAGAACTTACGACCTTTGCCGCAGATCGCCTTCGTGATAATCTCTCTACATTGATGTTTATGACTCAATGACATCTTTAAACCTCCTCCATACAATCATTCACTACAAGTGTATGCAGGACATCCGTCTAGGGTGACAACTATTTTCTATGATTCGTTTACAGATTGCGAGCGTTCTGAGATTGGAGAAGGCGCTTTGTCCTTTTTGGCGATTTTCAAATACATGGAGAGCTCCCGACACAGCTGGAGAATAGCGGAACGCATCTCGAATTCTTCTCTTGTATCCGGCAGCTCCATTTGTCTGAATTCTTCCTGCACATCAGCAAGCAACTTCTCCGTTCGTCCCGTGTACGATTCGGTCAACACGTCTTGACTAAGCTGGTCAAACAGCTCCGCTACCATCTCGGCATGAGGCATTTTCTGATAGACCTGGGATACAAGATGCATCATATGCTGTATGGAATCCAGTTGGGTTTTACGCATATAAAAGTATACGCTCCAGCCTTCATTGGGATGAATGACCTGGTTCTCCAGTGATCGTTTGGCTGCCTCAATTCCGCCGAGAACGGCTTTATCCGCTTCAATTAGTTCTTTGCCTGACCATACTTCATTGGGGTTACGCAAGGTTGTGGCGAACTCCCGGAAGATTTTCGAAAACAATTCATCAATGCGTTTGCGTATCCGGAACATCTGTGGATCAGCCGCCGGCATATACGCCAGATTCACGACCATCGCTGAACCAAGGCCGATCAAGAGCAGCGCAATCTGTACAAGAATAACATGCACATCCATCTCTCCACCGCTAAATACCCGAAACACCACAACTGAGCCTGTCACAATGCCTTCCTTAAAGCCTACCCGAACAATCACCGGAAAAGCCGTTAGTATGTATACTGCCAGCACCCAATAATGGAAGCCGAGAAAGTGAAAAAGTACACTTGCAAACAAAAGACCAACCACGGATGCAAAAAAACGTGCCGATATCGTTCGAATACTCCTTTTTCGTGTAACATCCACACCCAGAATCGCGAGTAAGCCTGCTGACGTTGGTCCTGGCAAACGGCACCAGTCCGCAATCAGTACAGCCATCAGCGCTGCGATTGCCGTTTTAATGACTCTAAACCCCATTTAATATTCCATCTCCTCTAAGCTGTACAAAAGTTTGCGGCCCGTATGTCGCCTGTTTTCATCATTTTCATGTGCTCGTCCGGCGTATATCCCTCTGCCTAGACAGTTATAACACTCCAGCCTTAGTATGACTCCGCCGGTTACAAACTAGACGACATCAACCGGCATGCAAAAACATGCCGGTCACAGAAACATGCCACGAAGAAGAAACACTGCCCTTTCAATTGCGGTAACAGAAAGAGTCTAAACCTGCAACTGACCTATGCTCATCGCGTGTTTTTCTGCCCGGCATGAAGGTTTTCCTTCCATCAAATATCCTACTTGATTTTACAATTGGGGGCAACGTGACACCTCTTGTGAAATTGTATACATATGATGAACACTTGTAAAACGGCTCTGTCAGTCACTTTTCATTTTCGAGCTATGATCTGCGACCAGACGATAGTAACTTGCGTTCTGCATATACAACCAGTTGATACATCGCTGTAGCTACGGCCGCAATGATAAGCAGGCTTGATAACACAAGAGTGAAGTTGAACACTTGGAATCCGTAGATAATTAAATATCCCAGACCCTGTTTGGCGACTAGAAATTCACCGACGATGACCCCAACCCAGGCCATACCCACATTGACTTTTAACGTAGATACAATTGTAGGAAAAGAAGCAGGAAACACAACCTTGGCAAAAATATCAGATCGTTCACCACCAAACGTGCGAATAACCTTCACATAATTGGGATCAACTTCATTAAAGCTGTTGTACACAACAAGTGTTGTTATGATTACCGTAATGGAAAGGGTTGTCATCACAATGGCTGTAAATCCCGCCCCGAACATGACGATAAAAATCGGACCGAGCGCGACCTTCGGCATGCTGTTGAACACAACCATGTAAGGATCGAGCACTTTGGACAAAAAAGGAGACCACCAGATCAGAACAGCAAGCAACGTTCCGACAAGTGTCCCCAATAAAAACCCGACAACCGTTTCACCTACGGTTACCCCGACATGTGCCCATATTTCGCCGCTGACGACATCCTTGCCAATCTGAGCAAAGATTTTGCTAGGATAACTGAAGAGCAACACATCAATCCACCGCAGTCTGCCCGCCAGCTCCCAGAATAAAAACATACCAACTAACATGGACAACTGAACCGCAAAAATATGCTGCCGCCATCTGACCATCTTACGATTATGGTCACGTTGGAGTTCTTCCAGCCAAACTTCACGTACTTCCTGCTTTCCTTGATCTGGAATTTTCTGACTCACGTATTTTTCTCACCTCCTCCAGACTGAACAAGTTCATCCCAAAGTGACTGGAACAACTCATTGAAGCCTGCCTGCTCCCTTGCATGGAAAGGCTGTGCCAGCCGAATCTGTTCAGGAATATCGAATTCACGTCGAATGCGTCCGGGGTTGCGATCAAGTACGATGACCCGGTCGCTGACTGCAATGGCTTCAGACAAATCGTGTGTGACCAGCACCGAAGTTTTGCCATACTGTTTTAACGTATCTGATACAAGATCTTCGAGTTGTAGTTTGGTTTGATAATCCAAAGCCGAAAACGGCTCATCAAGCAGCAGTATTGCTGGATCTGTAGCCAATGTTCGTACGAGGGCTACCCGCTGCCTCATGCCTCCCGACAATTCCGATGGGTACTGCTCTTCTGTCCCCCCAAGTCCCATACTGACGAGCAGTTCACGGGTACGCTCTCTGCTCTGCACGTCCAGATTCCCTGTCAACTCAAGCCCGATCAGTGCATTATCCAGAATGGTGCGCCAGGGGAACAGATAGTCTTGCTGCAACATGTAACCCATATTGGCAGAGGGACCCTGAACAAGCTTGCCTTCGACTTCAACCTTTCCTCGGGTGGGCTTCAGCAGTCCAGCGATGATTGACAGTAATGTTGTTTTGCCGCATCCGCTTGGTCCCACCAGACTCACGAACTCCCCTTGATTGATCTCCAGATTTAAATCCTCGATAACAAGTGATGCTTCTCGTTCACTAACATACACTTGAGAGATATTCTCCAGTCGGATCACGTTTCCGGAATCAGGCATTGCCTGCTCACTTCCTTCCCTGGAGCGCCTGTTCTGCATATGACGGATCGACAATGGTGTTCTGTTCAACCCGCTCTTTTAATTCTCCCGCAGCGCTCATCACACTTAGCAAATTGTTCCACTCATCACCATCAATGATCGGATCTGTTGCATATGTGCCTTGTTCCTTGTACCTGCTTACGCTGCTGGTTAGAATCGCTGGATCAATGTCTTTGAAAAACGGGGTAATCACTTGTGCAATCTCCTCCGCTGTATGGGAATCTACCCAAAGTTGAGCTTTGTGCAGGGCATTCGTGAATTTTTGTACGAGTTCTTTGTTTTCGTTCAGATAACTTTGTTTGGCCATAAAAACCGTATAAGGCAGAATCCCGCTTTCCGTTCCGAACGATGCCACCACTTTCCCTCGGCCTTCCTGTTCAAAGATCGATGCCTGTGGTTCAAAGAGTTGAACATAGTCCCCTGTACCTGAAGCGAAGGCAGATGCAATATTCGCAAAGTCCACATTTTGAATCAGTTCCAGATCACTGGACGGGTTAATGCCATGTTTGTTTAAAACAAACTCACCGGCCATTTGCGGCATTCCGCCCTTGCGCTGTCCGAGAAATACACTTTGCCTTAATTGTTCCCAATCAAAGTTGTCCTGGGCATTTCGAGCGAACAAAAACGTTCCGTCCGTCTGGGTGAGCTGAGCAAAGTTAATGACCGGGTCTTCTGCCCCCTGTTGGTAGACATAGATGGACGTTTCTGCACCCACTAGTGCAATATCCACCGAACCCGCAAGCAATGCCGCCATCGTTTTATCTCCACCAGCCGTTGTTTGAATATCCACCTCAAGCCCTTCTTCTGCAAAAAAACCTTGAGCCGCGGCTACATATTCCGGTGCGTAAAATACAGAACGGGTCACTTCACCAATCGTAATCTTGGCTTCGTTCTCTTCCCTGTTGCAGCTCGTCAGCGCCACAATAAGAATCAACAGAATTACAATGCCCCGGACAAACCATGGCGTATATTTCATTTGATTTCCCTCCTTTTCTGAGTTCAACAGTTTCTCTTTACTATGAATATGCCGAGGCCCAGTAAAAGGTTAAGAACTTGCACGCAAAAAAAGCCAACCAGAAATTTCTGGCTGACTTTCATGCGGACGCGTTATAATTTATAGATTTCAGCGTACTTGGCTTCCAAATAATCTGCCAAATAATCCGGATTCAGCTCTTCACCTGTCACTGCAACAATTAACTCAGATGGTGTACGGCTCTTGCCGTAGCGATAAATCTTGTCTGTAAGCCACTCTTTAATTGGAATCAGATTCCCTTCAGCAATCAGACGATCGAACTCCGGCATCTCCTGACGTAACGTATGCATAATCTGTGCAGCATACATGTTGCCTAAAGAATACGATGCAAAATAACCGAAATCTCCGCCGGACCAATGCACATCCTGAAGCACACCTTCACCATCGTTCGTTGGCAGAATTCCGAGGTATTCTTTGTATTTGTTGTTCCATGTTTCTGGCAGATCCTTCACTTCCAGCCCTTCATTAAACAACATTTTCTCAATCTCATATCGAATAATGATATGCAGATTGTAAGTCAGCTCGTCCGCTTCAATTCGGATTAGAGAGCTCTCTACCCGGTTTATTGCACGGTAGAAATCTTCCAGCTTCACTTCGCTCAGTTGCGGGAAATGTTGCTGTAGATCTTTATAATAACGTGTCCAGAAAGGTAAACTGCGTCCAATCATATTTTCCCAAAGACGGGACTGGGACTCGTGAATCCCCATCGAGGTGCCTTCGGCAAGAAGCGTACCAGCGAGACTTTCATCGATATTTTGCTCATATAGGGCGTGTCCGCCTTCGTGCAGAGAACTAAAGATCGCACTGGTTACATCGTCTTGCAGGTAGTTGGTTGTTATTCGAACGTCACCTGGATTCAGGCCTGTAGCAAATGGATGGACACTTTCGTCCAGACGGCCTGCTTCAAAGTCATATCCCATCTGTTCCAGAATAAACAGACTGAATTTCTCCTGTTGCTCGGTGTCAAAAATCTGCTTTAAAAAATCTGTATTGGGCTTATTCTCCGCCGCATTGATTTTCTCTTGAAGTGGGACGAGACGCGCTTTGAGGCGGGCGAATACAGCATCTACCTTTTCCACCGTCAATCCGGGTTCGTACATGTCCAGCAATGTATCATACCTTGTATCCTTGACGCCCCAATAGTCGATAAACTCCTGCTTGAGCTTCACGATATCGGTGAGATATGGTGAGAATCCGGCATAGTCACTGTTATGTTTGGCATCTTCCCAAGCCGTCTCCGATTTGGCAGTAAGTACGGTATATGCCTGAACTTTTTCAGGTGGAACCGACTGACTGCGATCATACTCCTTCTTGCACTCTTCCACTAGGCGGCGGTCCGTGTCTTCGAGTTGCTCCAGCACATCAGGTTGGGTCAATGTATCTAGATAAGCTCTCATCTCAGCGGAGGTTTGCAGTTTGAATGCCTCGGTAGAGAGCAACCCCAGCGTCTCCGAGCGAGTGGGAACGCCTTTTTTCGGTGCTCCTGTGCGTAAATCCCAGTGAAGCAAACCAATGGCTTCGTGATAACTTTTAATTTTGCGGGCCAGAATAAGGAAAGATTGCAAATGTTGCTGTGTTTGTTTGTCCATTGTTACCGCTCACCTCTTCAAAAAAAATTTGTACACCCTATTGATGATACTTTTTGCATTGCGTATAATCAACTTTTGACAGAAGTATAATGCGTTATGCTTCTAAAATAGGGATAACGCGGTCTACTGACTGCGGTGCTCTAACTAATCAAAGGCGTGTAGGACAAGCTGCATCTCATGCAAATGACCGTGCTCGTCGTATTGGATAACAGGAGGCAATGGACATGAACAACATTCAAGAGATTTTGGCTTACAACAAATCATTTGTCGAGACTAAAGAATACGAGAAGTATACGGCTAGCAAGTTTCCAACCAAAAAGATGGTCATCATCACTTGTATGGATACCCGTCTTGTAGAGATGTTGCCGAAAGCGATGAACCTGAAAAATGGCGATGTGAAAATCATCAAAAATGCAGGTGCAATTATCTCCCAACCTTTTGGTAGTGTTATGCGTTCTGTATTGGTTGCTATCTATGAATTGGGCGCTGATGAGGTGCTGGTGGTAGGTCATACAGAATGTGGTATGGCTTCCCTGCATGCTGAAACGATGATTGGTCACATGACAGAACGTGGGATTTCCGAAGAGGTGATGTCTACGCTTGAAAATTCCGGCATTCGTCTGCAAAAATGGCTGCGCGGGTTTGACAGTGTTGAAGAAGGGGTAAGAGGAACTGTGGACGTGATTAAGAAGCATCCATTACTTCCTCCCAATGTACCTGTTCACGGCATGGTGATTGACTCTGCTACAGGCGAGCTTGATCTTGTTGCTGACGGGTATGAACAACAGGCATCTCTCTAAATGGTTTGGAGTGCGGACCTTCATGGTTCGCACTTTTTTTGTCTAAATTAAGGCAGTTATCCTCTCAGGTTGTCAAACCATACAGTTTCAGTGTACACTTTTATGAAAGCGGTCAACGAAACGCAGGAAGGGTTGTTTCGTTGGCCCAGCCCTAATATTAAGGAGACATGTGCATGAACATACTTTCCTATGGATTGCTCGGGCTGCTTACCCGCGAGGAGTCTTCGGGTTATGATCTAATGCTGAAGATTCAGCCGCATTGGCAGGCCAAACACAGCCAGATCTACCCGCTCCTGTCCAAGATGGAAAACGAAGAGTTACTCGCCTCCCGCTGGGTACAACAGTCTGACAAACCGGACAAAAAAATGTATGCAGTTACGGAAAAAGGCATTCAGAAGTTACTGGAGTGGATGATTACTCCGGTTACAGCGCCCGTAACGCGCGATGAATTCAATCTTCGTATTCTTTGTGTAGGTATTGCCGAAGATGGAAGCATGAGACGTATCCTGAATGAGCGGAAAAGCTGGTTCATGGAACGTATACGGTATTTCGAAGAATTGAAATCACGGATACCGCAAGATAATCTTCGGGTAGGCAACCGGGATTTTGGAAGTTACATTTTGGTGCAAAAAGGTTTAATGCATGCCCAGACGGGGCTGGAATGGTGTCATTGGGTCACCCAGCTTCTCGATGGTCAAGCGGCAATTCAAGACCCGAGTCCAAGTATTTCAGAATTTTAAATTAATTTTGAAACGTTACAGAAGGTTGGCCCGTAATACTACAGTAAGGCCCATTTTAGGGAGTTAAACAAATTTAATCAGGGGGTTACGATCTATACAATGAAGAAAAAATTCGGAATTAAACATCTAATGATGGTTTTCATGGCGTTTACACTACTGTTCGCAACGGTTGGTGTTACGAATCCAGACAGTGCTGATGCAAGACGAGGCGGCGGTGGATTCAAATCCGGTACGAAGAGTTACACGAATACCCCTAAGAAATCAGACAATAACGTAAGTCAGTCCAATTCCCGTAACAATTCCAATTCTGGCGCAGCAGCGAATAACCGTGGCGGATTCTTTGGCGGTGGCGGCGGCTTCATGAAAGGTATGATGCTGGGTGGTCTGGCAGGTATGTTGTTCGGCGGACTGTTTGGCGGTATGGGAGCACTGGGTAACATTCTTGGATTGCTCGTGAACGTAGCCGCAATTATGTTGATCGTTATGTTGGCTATGGCGTTGTTCAGAGCCATTACCAATCGTCGCAAACCTGCTGCGGATGGTCGTTATGACCGCCGTGACGATCGTGATGATGATCGTAATAGAAACGGACGGTACTAAGCTCTATGGTTCTAAGTATGGACGAGATTGTGAATGCAATTTGCATTCATATGGCAGAGCGTAAAGGTGTACGTCCTACAGACGTAAATGTGGAGCTAAGCTGGGAAGAAGATACAGGTTATTCCGCAGAAGTCTGGATTCAAGGTCGCAGTCAGTTTCTCGTAGAATCCAACATGATTGAAGCGATTCTTCGCTACTTGCACAGCGAGTACAACATTCGTGCGTATCGTGAAGACGTTACTCTCGATCTGGATGAAGAAATTACTGCGATTGTCAATCAACATTAAAATTTCGTGTGAAGCATCGACTTAGTATACAAAAGACCGCCTCCCCTCTGTCGTCTGACAGCATGGGAGGCGGTCTTTTTGGTTGCTTGATATGCAATTCTATTAAGGTTAGTGCTCGTACCTGTATTATGATTCGATTACAAACCAGTCATGCTTGCATGCTCAGTAACTATGATTGAAGCTTCACCAGGCTGTAGTTCTTTTTACCTTTACGGATAATGATGAATTTGCCACCGATCGCGTGCTCTGCAGATACCGTGAATTCAAGCTCGGTGATTTTTTCACCGTTCATGGAGATCGCTCCCTTGGTCACATCCTCACGAGCTTGGCGTTTCGATGGCTCCAAACCAAGATCCACAAGCCAGTCTACAATATTTTTAGCTTCACCAGCTGTTTCGTATGTTGGCATTTCCTTGAAGCCCTGCTCGATCTCATCTGCTGTCAGGGAACGAATATCACCGCTGAACAAAGCTGCTGTGATACGTTTTGCCTGCTCCAGCATCTCTTCGCCGTGAACGAACTTGGTCATTTCCTCAGCCAAGGCTTTTTGCGCTTCACGTTTATGCGGCTCTGTTTCCACTTTCTCTGCCAAGGCTTCGATTTCTTCTTTGCCAAGGAATGTGAAGTATTTCAGGTATTTAACCACATCGCGGTCATCTGTATTCGCCCAGAACTGGTAGAATTCAAACGGTGTCGTTTTATTCGGATCAAGCCAGATCGCACCACCAGCTGTTTTACCAAACTTCGTACCGTCTGACTTCAGCATCAGTGGGATTGTCAGGCCGTAAGCTTTCGCTTCAGAGCCTTCTTTTTTACGAATCAGATCCAGACCGCTCGTAATGTTACCCCATTGGTCAGATCCACCAATCTGTAGTTGTACATCCTCCGTTTGGAACAGGTGAAGGTAATCTAGAGATTGCAAGATTTGGTAGGAGAATTCCGTGAATGAAATTCCGCCTTCAAGACGGCTTGCTACTACATCTTTTGCCAGCATGGTGTTCAGGTTAAAGTTTTTTCCATAGTCACGCAGGAACTCGATGACGTTAATCTTATGTGTCCAGTCGTAGTTGTTAACCATGCGAACCTGATTGTCGCCGTCGGTAACAAATAACTTTTTCATCTGCGCTGTTAACGCATCTACATTCTCTTGCACTTGCTCCAGTGTCTGCAAAGAACGTTCGGACTGACGGCCACTTGGGTCACCAATCGTACCTGTTGCGCCGCCAATCAGGATTACCGGACGGTGACCGGCCAGCTGGAAACGTTTCAGCATCATAAACGGAATCAAGTGTCCGATATGCATACTATCACCTGTCGGGTCTACACCACAGTACAGGGAGATCGCTTTGGTCTCCGTCAGTTCACGTAGCCCTTCCGCATCCGTTTGTTGATTAATGGCGTCGCGCCACTGTAGTTCGTCAATAATGTTCATTGTAATAACCCCTTTTCTATCATCAAAATTCAGTCATGACTTACGTTTTGCTACGAATTCACACAGCTGCGGGCATTTTTTGAACACAAAAAAATCGCCGCCTTGTCATCACAGACACAGGGACGATTAGAATAACCGTGGTACCACCCAAATTGCATGGACAACCTCTCCGAACGTTCATACGCTCGAAAACAGCGATCCATACCACTTTCAGCAAGTTATCGTTTGCCCATCCGCTTGGCATTACCCAAGTACTCCAGAGTGTAATTCGCAGCCCTTGTATGTATCAGGTTCCATCAACCCCTGACTTTCTGTAACAGGGACAAAGCCGCTACTGCGCTCTATCAACGTAATTCATGTATTTAATTATAGCCAGTATAGCGAAACGTTCTGCACATTGCAAGCGCAAGTACTCCGATATTCAACTGACCCATATCAAAGAGTAGTTCCGAACAGAAAAAAATGCATGCTGGAAGACAATTTCCTGCGAAAATAACTATAACCTGATCCGAAGCTGGTCATGGTAATAAGCATACGCCTTCTCCGCAACCTGATCTTCGTTATTCCAGAGCTGCTGATCCAATTCGTCCAGAAGCTCTTCTTGCTCCGTCTCCAGATATTTCGGGATGTCCCATAACCCAGTTAGTCTAGGATCGTTTTCCAAATGCTCAAAACAAGCATACTGTTGCTTTACATTGCTCAAGACCTGATTTGCGCCAATTGTTTCGAGTGCCCTGCAAGCGATCTTATAAGCCTCTTCTCCCCAGTTGCAGAAGAATTGTATAAAACCACCATTATAGACATCTGCCTCAAACAGCCACAACGCTGCAATCTCTTGCTCTGTCGGAGAAAGCGCAGCCCATCCTTGCGCAGACTGGTTCTTTTTTTCTACAAAAGTCAATGCATAATCATACCAAACATCCTGAATGTCCTGTTCGCTCATATCGAAGATTTCCCCTTCCTGGGTTGAACTGTTTCCAGTTCCTGGCGTTTACCCTCTTGATGCCAAATTAAGTATGGATCACCGATCGCTTGAAAAGCGGCCCGTACGTTGTCTTCGATCTCTTGCCACACTTCACTTGTATAATCGAGATGGGTGTTAACGTTATCAACACCGTACTTCTTAAGCAGGCTCACATGGGCAGCTGTAAAAATCATATCTTCCAGCAGCCAATAGAGGACCTCCTCCACGTGCTTCAGCTTTTTAATCAGGGACGGTACACCGCGTTCATAGATTGTAACGATATAATGTCCATCGCCTATTTCGACATATGGTGCACCTTCCCATTTGAACGACTCCCCCAATCGGTTCACATAACTTTCCATCTGTTCCATCGGATAAGAAGTGCGTGATAATAATTCACGCAGTTGCCCGACTAGCTCCTGCATGTTTAACAGATTGGACAAAAATTCACCTTCCTTCTCTAGCATCTAGAGTGAGAGATCAACCGCATATAATAGATTATAATGGCTCCCAATGAAAAAGCTGCCTCTCGGCAGCCTCACCTTTTCCTCTCAGGTTCACAGAGATGTTAATGTTAAGTCCCACAAAACGTCTTATACGAAGGATCACAGGACACGGGTATCGCACCAAATGCTTCTTGCTCCGGAGTGTAAGCATAAGGAGATTGAAGAATATCCAGTAAAGGCTGGATCAAGCTGTAGTCTCCGTCCTGCTCGGCTCGCTCCAGCACTTCCTCTACCTTCTCGTTCCGCGGAATCACTACTGGATTGTTTCGCTTCATCTGTTGCATTACTTCATCGTTGGACTCCAGTTGTCTACCTAATCTGTCTTGCCAGCGTGAATGCCACTCTTGAAAATCGGACTTGTCCTTAAGTGTGAAGGTTTCCAGTTTGTTCAGCGTTAGCGCCACGAACGTATTCGTGTAATCTGCAGTGTGCTTTTCCATCAGATCGAGCAAGTCCTTAATCAAGGTCTCATCTTCGGCTTCTTCCTTAAAAAGACCGAGCTTAGCACGCATCCCCGATAACCAGTGGTGGTGATACAATTCAGAGAACTGTGCTATGGCATCCTGAGCGATTTGCACAGCCTGTTCTTCATCTTCATGCAGCAACGGCAGTAATGTCTCAGCAAAACGAGCCAGATTCCAGCCCGCAATGTATGGTTGATTGCCATAAGCATATCGGCCTTGTCTGTCAATTGAACTGAACACCATAGCTGGGCTATACGTATCCATAAAAGCACAGGGGCCATAGTCAATCGTTTCCCCGCTAATTGCCATATTGTCTGTATTCATTACCCCGTGAATGAAGCCTACGTGTTGCCATTTTGCAACAAGCTGCGCCTGAAGTTTGATCACTTCCTGCAGCAAGCTTAGATAACGCTGTTCGTTACCCTCAACCTGCGGGAAGTGACGCCGTATAGTGTAATCTGCAAGCGCACGTAAATCCTCTACCGAACCAAATTGGGCTGCATACTGAAAAGTGGCTACTCGAATGTGACTGGCCGCGACTCGAGTGAGAATAGCCCCTGGACGTTCTGTTTCACGATAAATGTTCTCCCCTGTAGAGACAACAGCCAAGCTTCTTGTCGTAGGAATTCCCAGACCAACCATCGCTTCACTGATAATGTACTCCCGAAGCATTGGGCCAACGGCAGCACGTCCATCCCCTCCGCGGGAATACGGCGTCCGTCCTGAACCTTTTAACTGAATATCGACTCGATCCCCTTGTGGAGTAATCTGTTCACCCAGCAACAAAGCACGTCCATCCCCAAGCATATTAAAGTTACCAAATTGATGGCCTGCATATGCTTGTGCAAGAGGAACGGCTCCGTCTGGTATGTTATTACCCGCAAAAATAGCTGTGCCTTCGGGGGTTTGCAACATATCCGCATTCAGCCCCAAGCTGACCGCCAGTGTTTGATTAAAAATGATCCAGTCTGGAGACTGGACAGGTACGGCTTGTTGTCTTGTATAAAATGTTTGAGGCAGTTCTGCATAACTGTGTTCCAGATTCCAGCCTGCGTTTAGATCGCTTTTTTCCATGGGTCACACTCCTTCTCCTAACAAAGGACAATTTCCTTTTATATTCATGTAGCATTTGTGAACCCATGCTCATTTATGTCGTCGCATGAAAATTCCAAAGTAAAAGCAGTTCTTGTCTGACGTGATCATCCGGCATGAAACCAAATGGTTATTGGTATTTTACTTCGCAGGGATCGGATAATCTGTTACAATCACGTTCTCAATCCAGCCATCCAGAGAAGCTACAAATGCCCGATGTGCAGGATGCGGACCGTAGGCTCGCAAGGCTTCCTGATCTTCAAATGTCACTCTTAATCCAAGGGTGAACCCTTGAATGCGATCGGTTTCCTCCGTTACATTCACGCCCGCCGTAAGATCAACAATCCCAGGAATTTGATCCTGTAACGCAAGCAACTGAGCTACAAACTCATGTTGCTTCGCAGGTGTGATTTTGTCGTTAAATTTAAAAATAACCAAATGTTCAAACATACCATCCCATCTCCTTATCCATTGGAGGAAAATCTTACATTTAAGTGGCTGAAAATCTTTCATCTCTACCATTCTTATTTTAAATTAAACATAAACTGAACTCAAATAGATGTTCTCGATTCACCGCTCCGGTATAATAAGCAATATTGTTCAAGAATTCAGCCTCAGGTGCACGTTATAATCACCTAAACATGCCAGAAAGAAGGTGCATCATGAGTCGCGAAGTGCGAACCGTCGTTTATGATCCAGATTTGCATCTGGAAGCTTATCAATTTGAAGGCATCATGCAGAAATTCCCCAATCATTTTCATGACTATTATGTGATTGGATTTATTGAAGAAGGGAAACGGCATCTGATCTGCAACAACCAGGAATACCTATTAAACAGCGGTGACATCATTATTTTTAACCCCCAAGATCCTCATGCCTGTGAGCAGGTAGATGGAAGAAAATTGGATTACCGTTGCATCAATATTCAGCCAGAAGTTATGCTGGATTACGTGCGTGAAATTACTGGACAAGCCTATCTGCCAAGGTTCTCCACCCATGTTCTATATCAAAGTGAACTGGTTTCCTCGCTCCATGAGCTACATCAGTTCATACTTGAGGAACAGCATGATTTCTGCAAAGAAGAGATGCTTTTCTTGCTGCTAGATCAACTTCTGAAAGATTACACTGATACAGAGACGGCTGAAGCTGAACAGAATATAACGTTGGAGATTCGGCAACTGTGTGATTATATGGAAGTCCATTACACGGAAAACATCAGCTTGAATGAATTATCCGAGCTTTCGGGGTTAAGCAAATACCATTTACTGCGACAGTTTACTCGTCAAAAAGGCATATCTCCCTACCGATATCTTGAAACGATACGGATCAATCAAGCCAAACGTCTTTTGGAACAGGGACTACCGCCTATAGATGTTGCTGCTCAGACGGGCTTTAGTGATCAAAGCCATTTCACCAATTTTTTCAAAAAACTGATTGGTCTAACGCCCAAACAATATCGTCGTATTTTTAATCACGGTGCCGAGACTAAACGATTGCAGGAAAACAAACGATGACTTTAATACGTAATCATAACCCTGTTGCTGGACACCTGCTTGCCCTATTTACCATTCTCATCTGGGGAACTACCTTTGTTTCAACAAAAGTATTGCTGAAAGACTTCACACCTGTTGAAATTTTACTGTTCCGTTTTCTGATTGGTTATCTCGTCCTTTGGATGATCTATCCATGTACTCAGAAAGTCGTTTCTTGGCGGGAAGAAGCCTTATTTATGGGTGCAGGTTTATGCGGAGTGACCTTATATTTTCTCATTGAAAATATGGCTTTGGTATATACGACAGCTTCCAACGCAGGCATCATTGTATCCGTTGCTCCTTTCTTCACCGCTGTACTTGCCCACTTTTTTCTGGATGGGGAACGGTTAACAGGCCGCTTTCTAAGTGGATTTGGCATTGCGATGAGTGGCATTATCCTGATTACCCTCAATGGAAGCTATATGTTGCAACTTAATCCCTTGGGTGATCTACTCGCCTTGATCGCTCCTGCGGTGTGGGCCGTGTACTCGGTTATGATGCGTAAAATCGGGTTACGAAACTATAATATTATAGGCGCAACACGTAAAGTGTTTTTCTATGGCCTGCTATTCATGTTACCAGCGTTGGGTTTAGTTGAATTTGACCTGAATGTCGCAAGATTCACACAATTCACCAATTTAACGAATCTTCTCTTTCTCGGTGTGGGCGCTTCAGCCCTCTGTTTTGTGACTTGGAATCAAGCCGTAAAAATATTAGGAGCTATCCATACAAGTGTGTATATCT
Source organism: Paenibacillus sp. 4624 (assembly GCF_050435065.1). Lineage (NCBI taxonomy): Bacteria > Bacillati > Bacillota > Bacilli > Caryophanales > Paenibacillaceae > Paenibacillus > Paenibacillus sp. 4624. The sequence goes on along the minus strand of NZ_JBNDJR010000003.1, from coordinate 249,253 downwards.
ATCTCGTACCCGTGATTACAGTGGGTTCATCTGCCTACTTTCTTCATGAACGAATCACATGGGTGAGCATATTAGGCGTATCCCTTACGTTGTATGGATCTTACATTTCGGAGAGCAAGACGAGAGGGAAAAAGCACAACCTATTTTCGGCAAAATTACGCCGCAACACATAACTAACTTCTCGTTAGAAGTTACGTAAAAACGTGCACAATGTAAAAACACGATCCCTAGCAAACGGGGTCGTGTCTTCTGCGTCCTTTTCTATAAAATTAACTTATACCACAGAGCTCGGGCAAGCCCATCACTACTCATCCCCTGCTTCGTCATGATCTAACTGAGACATGAGCAATTCCAACTCCTGTTTCTCCAAATGTCTCCATTCCCCTCTTTTCAGTCGTTCATCTAAACTAATATTCATAATCCGAATGCGCTCCAACTTTAAAACCCTGTACCCAAGTGCTTTGCACATTCGGCGTATTTGCAGATTAAGCCCCTGTGTCAAAATAATTCGAAAGACGTTCTCGTCTTGCCTGTACACCTCGCATGGTTTGGTAACGACATTCAGAATCTCCACACCTTGTGACATCGATTGAAGAAATGCATCAGTAACCCGTTTGTCCACGGTGACGACATACTCCTTTTCATGGTGATGCTCCGAACGCATCATTTTGTTCACGATATCTCCGTTATTCGTAAGCATAATTAACCCCTCTGACGCTTTATCCAGCCGGCCGACTGCAAAAATGCGTGAAGGATAATTCACAAACTGAATGATATTGCCCTCAACATGTTCAGCTGCCGTGCAGGTAATGCCAACAGGTTTGTTCAGAACGATATACACGGCCTCCGGATTCCGCTCTGGAATCTTCTCTCCATCCATCAGCACAATGTCTCCCGGTGCAACCGTATCTCCTTTTACACATACCCTGCCGTTGATTGTGATTCTTCCAGCTGCAATGCGCCGAGCCGTTTCCCTGCGGGAGAAATGTCCCGTCTCACTTATGTATTTGTTAATTAACATAATTCACCGCTTCTCATCATCGTAATCTGTATATTCATACGTTCTTTCATGCCTTAGATCAATCATTTCGTTTACCTTATAAAAAGCTGAACCTCATCTTCTCATGAAACGATTAGTGACGCAATAGAGTTACTTTCGACACCAATCTTAGGATAGGACAGGATGAATCAAAAAAAGAAAGCCCTCGCCAAACTTTAACATAATTTTACAATAAAAAGCTTGTACAATTTCAAAATTATGGTATAAGTTATATATAAAATAAACATTTATTTCAATTTATAAAAATGTTATCCACTTAGGAGGTAGACAGTTTGAGGAGAATATTTGTTTTAAGCTGCGGTTTCTATCTGTTGATCGGTATAACCAGCGTTGTACTCGGCGCGCTTCTGCCTGTTTTACTGCCTCATTATGAACGCGGCTACAGTGACGGAGGCTTTTTATTATTTTTGCAGTTTCTCGGATTCCTTGTCGGTGTCATTGTTTCTCCCTCCTTGACAGCCAAAATCGGTCGAAAATGGATGCTTACCCTCGCGTTGCTCTGTATTATTGCCGCTTATTTGGTGCTCGGATGGTTGCCTTCGTGGAACGTCCTGCTTCTGTTGACCATTATTGTGGGTTTTGGCTCGGGTATCATTGAACCTTCCGTTGGTGCCTTCACGATTGAATTTACAGAAAATCAGAAAGCAGTCGCCATGTCCAAACTGGATGTATTTTTCGCCCTGGGCGCACTTCTCATCCCCGCGGCAGCTGCTCTGTTCATCTGGCTGGGCCAGTGGCATTTGACGTTCTTCACGGTTGCTGCATGCGCGCTCATCCTCATGGTCCCTTGGGTCACCATGCCTCGTACTGCTGCACAATACCTCGAACAGGCTGGCGAAAACACGATACAACAGGGAACAAGCAAAACCAGTTATTCCAAAAAACATCTAGGGTTGCTCTCCCTCTTCGTTGTCTTTTTCTTTGTTTATATGGGACTGGAGCTTGGATTGATGAATTTCCTGCCCTCCATTCTGGTAGAACGTCTAGAACTGAAAGAATCTATCGCTTCCCTAAGTGTATCTATTCTGTGGATTGCCATGATTGTAGGTCGCCTTTTCTCTGGCAAAATCGCTGAAGCCGTCAATTATATGCCCTTCTTGATCTGGAGCACGATAGGCACCCTTCTGTTTACGGTTTCCATGGTATTCGTGTCCGGCCAATGGGTAACGTATGGGCTAATCTTTGGAACAGGATTATTTATGTCGGGTTTATTCTGTATCGCACTCGTTTATGCAAATGTGCTGATTCCCGGCATGACGGAGAGGACAACGAGTATATTGATTGCCTCCGGCGGTATTGGCGGTGCAACATTACAGTACCTCACCGGTTGGAGTATGAGCGCATGGCCGATCGTCGGCACTATCATGATTTTAGCCGGATTTTGTTTGCTTTTATTGCTGACATTGATCCTCTCCCACCTGTGGAACACTCGAAATGAATCGTTGAACTCTACATTCCCACAACAAACCAAAGAAATATAACTTGTAAGGCTCACTCACTTCAACACTTGAAAGGAGGGATGCCCAACCTATCCGGTATGAATCATATTGTTCACCTAGCTAGTACACTAAACTATTGGAGGAATCCGAATGCAAACTTTAACCAATAACCGCTTTACAGTCGGAAAAGGGATTAAGTTGATTGACGATTCAGGTGTGGAATATCTAGATGGCGTCTCGGGTACGTTTAATCTGTCTTTGGGATACAATCATCCACATGTTGTCAATAAAATTCAGGAACAAGTCGGCAATCTTACACATATGTCCTCCTCCTTCACCGAACCTTACGTCAATGAAGTACTGGAACACTTGATTGAGTATGCTCCGAACAATATCGATGCCGGATGGATGCGGGATATTACCGGGTCTACAGCCAATGAGTGTGCGACTAAAATTGCCCAGAAATATACAGGATCAACGGATATTATCAGCCTGTACCTTTCTCACCATGGACAGACCCAATTTGCAACGGGCATCTCAGGTAATGCCTTTAGACGCAAGCGTTTCCCTAACTCGTCAGCCCCCAATGCGGTTCATGTACCCGCACCATATTGTTATCGTTGTCCGTTCAAAAGCGAAAGTAGCGAGTGCGGATATCAATGTGTTGAAGCGATATCTGATGCTATTGAGTATGCCAGCTCAGGCTCGGTTGCTTGTATGATCATTGAGCCCATTCTCGGAAATGGCGGTAACATCGTTCCACCACTAGGATATTTTAAGCGCCTTCGCCAACTATGTGATGAGAACAATATGCTTCTCATTGCCGATGAAGTCCAAACGGGTGTTGGACGAACGGGTACGATGTTTGCTAGCGAATTATTTGATATCAAGCCCGATATGATCACACTTGCCAAAGGCCTTGGCGGTATCGGCGTACCTGTAGCTGCAGTTCTGATGCAATCTCGATTGAATGTACTGGAAAAACATGAGCATTCTTTCACCTCAGGCAGTAATCTCATCTCGATCACCGCTGCCAAGTCCACACTGGAAGTGGTCTCAGAACCGGGATTTCTGGATGCGGTCAAGCGAAAAGGAATTTTGCTTGGGGGACTGCTACAGGAACTCGCTTTGAAATATCCTAGCATCGGTGAAGCCCGCGGAGTGGGACTCATGTGGGGACTCGAAATCGTAGGTGATCAAAATGAGCCAGATACTCCAAAAACTAACGCAATCATCGACCGCGCTTTTGATGATCAACATTTGATTCTGCGCAGTTCGCGGTACGGCTTCGGGAACGTCGTTAAAGTACGCCCTTCTCTGACAACGACCGAAGACGAACTGGTTGAGATTGTTGACCGATTGGATTCTGTGCTTGCCAGCGTTCATTAATTATCGGAAGTGTTATGGAGAAAATGACATATGGACTGAATTTATGTAGTTTCTAAAAATTTAAGGAGGTTCTATCATGCTTGCATTAGTATATAAATCCGCATGGGATGTCGCTCTTGAGGAACGACCTGTTCCCGAAATTACCAGAGATAATCAGGTGCTTGTACGTATACGGGCAACCGGGGTCTGCGGAACAGATTTAGGCATTGTTAGCGGAAAATATCATGCGATTCCTTCCGTCATTCTTGGACATGAATCCGCAGGTGAAGTGATTGCTGTCGGCTCCGCCGTCACGACACTGCAACCAGGAGATCGTGTCGTAATCGATCCTACGTATTACTGCGGTCAATGCGAGATGTGCAGAACAGGCAGACAGAACCACTGTACTCACAAATCCGTGACGGAAACGGGAGTAAGTGCAGACGGTACGTTCACAGATTATTACGTCACAGAAGATCGCTTTTTATACAAATTAAAAGATCATGTAAGCTATGAAGAAGCAACATTAACCGAGCCACTAAGCTGCATGCTGACAGGCATTAACCAGATTCATTTGTTGCCGAATTTCAGAACGATTATTCTTGGTGCCGGACCCATTGGCATCCTGTACAGCTACGCACTCGCTTCCAAAGGCGTAACAGGAAGTCTTGTCGACATCTCGGAAGAACGTTTAGCGATCGCAGGCTCCATTGCACCAGACCGCTGGCAAGTTCATGCTTCCTTTGAGCAAGCGATCGCAGACATTGCCCCTGCAACCGGACAAGTCGATATGATTGTGGATACCACTGGTGTTGTAGGCACTCAAGTACTGTCACAGCTCGCCAGTGGCGGCTATTTGATGCTGGTTGGCTTACGGGATGGGAATACGTCCTTTAACCCGAAGGAAGTTGTGGATCGCAGCCTGAAAATTATCGGCTCTATTGACTCCCTTGGAACGTTTGCCACCGCACATTATATGATCGAACAACAGATAATTCCTGCCAAAAAAATTATAACCCATTCCTTTCCGCTGGAAGATTATGAAGAAGCGTTCCGCACACTTGGATGTGATATACAGGGACGCACCCTACAGGCCTCATCTCACGCCATCAAGGTTGTGCTGCAATCCAATTAATTCGTTTTTCGCAGCTTGCTGGAATGCTGAACAAAAAGCGGTTACACTAAAACATATGGGACTTCATTCAGAGGAGGAATGCAGCATGACAGCAGATCAGGTGGCTGGACATCCGGACAGGAATCAAATAGAGGATGAACATCGTCACGTTTCAATTCAAGGGGTCATCTTTGATATGGATGGCGTTCTCATTGATAGTGAGCCGATTTATTTTGAGATAGAACGGAGTTCATTTGATCATTTTGGGGCAGCTGTGACGGTGGAAGAACATCATTCTTTTGTCGGTGTCACGCTAGAATCCATGTGGCAACAAGTCATCGACAAATATCAGGTTAAGGCGCCGCTGGAAGAGATTCTTGCGTATCATCAGCAGCATGTCATGGAACAGATGTTAGCTCATGCCGAACTAGTTGCTTTGCCTGGGGTAGAACGGTGGATTCAATGGTTGCATGAACAGCAAATCCCTATTGCCGTTGCCTCTTCATCCCCCCGGGCACTTATTGATCTAATTATGGAGAAAACGGGATTAGGGTCATACTTTGAAGTTCGCATGACTGGAGAAGAGGTTGAACATGGTAAGCCTGCACCGGATATTTTCCTCGCAGCTGCTGAACGGATCGGTATTTCACCCGTAAACTGCCTCGTTATTGAGGATTCACGCAACGGAGTTCAAGCTGCCAAAAGTGCAGGCATGCGTTGCGTCGGCTATCATAATCCGGGATCGGGCAATCAGAATCTGTCCAGAGCAGATGTGCAAATTTCCAGTTATGATGAGCTATGGACATTGAAGGATACGCTACCTTTTGAGAGCGTTGCACCGGACTTACCAAGATCAATCTAATATCATAATATCTATACTGAAAACTTGCATATTAACAAACACGAAATAAAATTGAATAGCGCAAAACAAACACGAAGCAGCTCAATTCCAATGAATTGAAGCTGCTTCGCGTTTTGCTTGCTGCATGTTTTGTAAAGCATAATAAACTTAAAATGCCGTCGGAACTAGCTTAACCCGAAATATCCAGACTTCTGCCCAGATTGGGGTGGGGAGCCGGCGTTGACTTTAACAACTCGTTCATCTGCTGACCCTGCTGCTCTGCCATATCTTTGGTCATCGACATGACTTTTAGACTTGCCGCCTGTGCCATCGAAGCTTGACTCATTGCCATTGACATTGCTGCGATATCCATGTGATCTCTCCTTCCTTATCTTCGCATGTAATCGTACTCATTATATATCGGTCAGAAGGGAAGCCATTGTTAAAAACCCGGTAAACATATCAACAGAAAGAACAGCCCAAACAGCTGTTAATCACTGAAAACAGTTGTTTGGGTTGTTACATAAATTAATAACTTTCCGATGTAATCAAGTCAAGATCGTCGATATGAACCTCAGGGTTCGTCACCACTTGTTGAATGATAGAAACAAAGTGTTTTTGAATTTGTTCAACCGTAGCGATGTCATATAGCTTAGCATTGTACATTAATATGATTTTCATTTGCTCATGGGGTTTAATAATTAAAGTAAAATCGAAACTATTGTGTTCCGTTCCCCCAACATTCGAGATTTCAAGCGGCATTTCACCTATTTTGCCCAAATCCTCCAGTCGATCCTGTACCGGAAAATTTTGATACACGACCACATGGCTAATCAAGGCTTGTTTTTGCTTAGTCAAATTTTGAATATCATATAACGAGTACGTATCATACGCATGTGAATCCACAGCTTGTACTTGGGTCCTTTTCATCAGTGTGATAAAGGATTCTTCGCCCTCAGCCCGAATACGAACAGGAATGGCATTAATAAATAGTCCAATCATGCTTTCAATCCCAGGAATAACTGGTGGTCTGCCCGATACAACACTGCCAAATACGACATCTTTACTTTCATTATATTGCTGCAGTAATACGCCCCACGCGGTTTGCATAAATGTATGCACCGTCACCTGTTGTTGCTCCGCGATTTGTTTCATTCTCTGAACCAGTGCCTCATCCAAATGACAGTTTAGCGTTCTGGAATCCTGTCTTTCATGCTGCGGTTTAGTTTTCCCTCCAGGTAATCTGGTTTGTCCCTCATAACCTTCTAGGTACCGACTCCAGTAGGTTATCGCTCCTTCATTGTCCTGCTGCTCCAACCATTCGATGAATTCACTATAGGGTGTTAACAGGCTCATTTCAGGTTTTCGATTTTCCCGAATCGCAAAATAATTTTCGAAAATCTCTTTGCTGATCAGAGACATACACCAGCCATCCATCAAAATATGATGAAAACTCCAAATGACATGATAATTTTCTGGGGCTGTTCGTATAACAGACATCCGTATTAACGAATCTTTTTGCAAGTCGAATCCTCTAGCCTGATCCTGCTTGATGTGTTGCTCGATATACGTTTTACGCTGCGATTCGCTTATGCCTGTTATATCCTCAACTTTAAATTCAAATTTCTTCTCTTGATAAACAATTTGAAGGGGAATGTCCAGCATTCCAGTGTAAAAATTAGTTCTTAATATCGCATGTTTTTGCATGATTTGATCCAGGCTTTGTGCAAAAGAGGCAATATCCAAATCTCCGGCCATATCAAACAAGATTTGTACAAAGTACGCACCCGAAACGGGATTCCGCTCACTTTCGTACAGCATTTCCTTTTGCAAAGGGGTAAGTGGATACACATTCTCAATTTGACCGATACTTCGGGTATACTCAACCATTTGATTCCATTGCTCTATCGTCAATCCCTTAAGTGAAAGATCACTTGGGGTAAGCTCCCTTTGTTCTTTAGTGATGCAATGCTCGATTACTTTACGAAGGTTTTCCTTATAAGAATAGGCCAGCTGCTCCATCGTTTCTCGTTGATATTGTTTCTGACTATAATTGATGGACAGTGACAACTCCCCTTCTACAACGATACTGTTGATATTAAGCACAAACGGTCTCTTGTTATTTTCACTAACGGAAGGTCCACTGGAATAGGTCGAAAATTGAATACCAGCCTGGTCCGAATCCTGGTTTATTTGACCCATATAATTAAAACTGATTTCGGGATTTTGCTCTAATTGGTCTTCTTCAATCCATGCTGACAAGTACCTTAAGATCCCGTAACCGATCCCTTTACTCGGGACCTGGCGCAGTCTTTCCTTGACAGACTTGATTCTTTTGGATATGTCAGCTCCCGTTTCCATCGTAATCATGACTGGATACATGCTCGTAAACCATCCCACGGTACGTGTAATATCCAGCTCTGGAACAATATCCTCCCTGCCGTGCCCTTCCAGGTTCACGACCACTTTATCCATGCCTGTCCAATCATGAACCGCCATTCCCAAAGCCGTTAGCAAAATGTCATTAATCTCCGTATTGTACGCACGATGGGTCTGTTTTAATAACTGCTCCGTTTCCTCTGCCGTCCAATGCAAGGTAATCGTTTCGCTGTCTTTTCCAATGCTTTCTTTACAATCCATATCTTTAGGCAACGGAGTTCGCTCGACTTGATCCACAGAACACCAGTAAGCATATTCCTGCTTCATCACAGGCTGAACAGCAAAGGCGGATAACTCTTCTGCCCATTGTTTAAACGACGTCGTTTTTGGAGGCAGGCAGATTTCTTCCCCTCTGAGGAACTGATCATACCCCGTTTGAATATCTTCATACAAAATACGCCATGATACCCCATCAATCACCAGATGATGAATGGCAAAGAGCAAATGATCCCCTTCAGCGCATTGAAACAAGCCGAGTTTTATCAATGGACCGTGAGACAGATCCAAGCTGCTCTGGATTTCTTTTGCTTTCATTTCAATCAAGGGTGCCGGATCAGTTTCATTCTTCAGATCGAAGATATGCAAACTGTATAATCCCTCTTCTTCAGTTCCACGGTTCCACGCTTGATATCCGCCCTCTGGTACTTGACGATAAACGATGCGAAGGGCATCATGCTGCTTGACGATTTTGTTCATGATGCTGTGAATGAAGCCGATATCGAACCCATCTTTGCGGAAGAACATCATTTCCTGGTTGTAATGATGTGCGTCCACCATGTTTTGATCAAAGAACCAGCGCTGAACGGGTGTCAGTCTGACTTCCCCTGTCACTTCCCCTTGATCATAAGAAGTGTTCACAGAGGTGACGTGTTCACTTAATTGGGATACGACCGGATAGGTGAAAAAATGCTTCATTTCCACTTTATAGCCTGACTGAAGCAATCGTGACGCCACTTGAATACATTTGATTGAATCTCCCCCGAGCTCAAAGAAATGATCTGATCTGCTGATTCTCTGAACACCAAGCACGGCTTCCCAGGCGGAGATAATTGCTTGTTCTACTGGGCTCTGCGGTGCCTCATATTCGGCTATCTGATCTACATGTTTTTGGGGTAAAGGTAATGCCTTCCGGTCAACCTTACCATTGGAAGTTAACGGAATATGATCTACATGAACAAAATAAGACGGGATCATGTAATCCGGGATTTCATGAGCTAATGCTGATCTAATCTCCTTGGCTGACAATGCACTGCTACCTTTCCAATAAGCACATAATTGCTTGGATCCGTCCTCCTGTTCATGGGCGATTACAACCGCTTCTTGGATCGTTTCTATTTTTAAAATAGCGGTCTCCACTTCTCCCAGTTCAATTCGATAACCCCGAATTTTCACCTGCTGATCGATCCGTCCCAAATATTCAATATTTCCATCTTCCAGCCATCTGGCTGCATCTCCAGTTCGGTACATCTTTCCTTCAGTGATCGAGGCATGTTCTACGAATTTCTCTGCTGTCAACTCAGGGCGATTCAGATATCCCCTGGCCAGTCCCTCTCCTGCGACATATAACTCTCCCGGAGCACCAATCGGCTGCAGCTGTTGATGCGTGTTCAATATATAGGTCTGCAGTGTCGGGATCGGTTTACCAATGTTGCTTTTTCCAGCCTGTATCTCAATTTCAGTAATTTCCTTATAGGTCACATGAACGGTGGTTTCCGTTATGCCATACATATTGATTAACTGAATAGATGGATATTTCTCTCTCCAGTTTTTTAATAAAGCCGGATTGAGAGCTTCCCCTCCAAAAATCACTTTTCTTACATTCAGCCTTTCTTCTTGACTTGTTAACTCCTCCTGAAGGAGATGGTAGAAATACGTTGGCGTTTGATTCAAAATGGTTACTTGCTCATCTCTTAACAATTGTAAAAATTGCTGCGGACTTCTAGCTGTCATTTGGGGGACGATAACCAGTTTGCCTCCATAGAGCAAGGCACCGTACATTTCCCATACGGAGAAATCAAAGCAAAAAGAGTGGAACAGCGTCCATGTATCTGATGATTTAAAATCAAATCTATTTTGACTGTTAAATAACAATCGAACCACATTTTTATGTTCAATGCATGTGCCTTTGGGTCTCCCTGTTGTTCCCGAAGTATAGATTACGTAGGCCAGCCCTGTTCGGTACACGTTTACTCCCAAGTTGGAATCATCTTCATGGTAAACATCTAAATCGTCGAGGCAGATGCTTTCTCCTGTAAAAGAGATACGTTCCTGTACATGCCGCTGCAGCAACAATACATGTACATCCGAATCTTCAAGCATGTAATTCACACGTTCCTCTGGATATTCCGGATCAATCGGTACATACGCACCGCCAGCTTTCAAAATCGCAAGCATTCCCACGACCATGTCTAACGATCGTTCAGCGATAATTCCAATTAACTGATCTTGTTGAATCCCTTTAGCATGCAGTGCTCTTGCCAATTGATTGGCTTTTCTGTTCAGTTCATGATAGGTAAGCTGTTGACCTTCGAACACAACCGCGACGTGTTCAGGAGTTCGTTCTACCTGTTCTTCAAACAGTCCATGAATCGTTTTGTCCATAGGGTATGTGGCCTTCGTGTCATTAAAAGATTCCAATATCTGCACTTTCTCCTGTGCTGTCATCAGGTCTATATCATCGATGGGGACATATGGATTCAGGGCGACCTGCTCTAACAGTTGAATCAAGTGCCCTTGGATCCGTTCTATGCTTGCGCGATCATAGACATTGGCATTGTAGTAGAACATACATTTCATTTCTTTGCCCGGTTTGATAATCAGGTTAAAATCATAATTGGTTTGTTCATCTGCTTCTACATTCGTAATGCGAAGAACTGTCTGCTCTTGATCCCCAAACTGTTCAGTAATGCCTTGTACCGGATAATTCTCAAACACGAGAATGTGATCAATCAAATTTTGCTTTTGCTTGGTTTCCGCTTGAATCTCGTATAATGGATACGTTTCATGCGGATGCGAAGCGACAGCTTGCTCCTGAATCCGTTTCATCATTGCCGCGAATGTTTCGTTTCCTTGCGTTTGAATTCGCACAGGGATCGTATTAATGAATAGGCCGATCATACGTTCAACACCAGCAATCCCTGCGGGTCTGCCTGATACCACACTCCCAAATACGACATCCGCACTGTTGTTGTATTTCTGCAGCAACATTCCCCAAGCCGTCTGCATCAGCGTGTTCAGCGTTACCTGATTCTGACTTGCAACCTGTGTGATGCGTTCAGTTAATTCCTGACTTAGTGGGCAAATTAGATTTTCGGATTGATATTCGCTGCTTTTTCGAAGGTTATGCTCTTTTGGCAAAGCGGTCTGCTCCTCATAGCCTTCCAAGTAGTCACTCCAGTATTTCAGTGATGCTTTACGATCCTGTTTATCTAGCCATTCAATATAGTGTTTGTAAGGCGCAGCTGTTTGTTGTTCACTTTGCCGTCGTTCCAGGATTGCAAAATAACCATCGAACAGCTCCTGGATCACAAGAGAAAGACACCAGCCATCCATTAAAATATGATGATAATTCCAAATGAAACGATAGGTTTGATCATCCGTCTGCAAAATCGATATCCGCATCAACACATCCTTGGACAAATCAAAACCTTTATTTTTATCTTTTCGAATATAAGCTGCCACGTATGCGTCACGATCTTCTTCCTTCATTTCTCGCAAATCTTCATATAGAATCCCATTTGGTTTATGACGGTAAACCACTTGTAGGGGACCGTGTTTCCATCGGCTATGAAAATTCGTTCTGAGAATCGAATTCCGCTCGATCAGTTGATCCAAACTTTTCGCAAATGCTTTCACGTCTAACAACCCATGAAGATCCAGCGTCGTTTGAAGCACATAAGCTTCCGAATTCGAATGAAGTAAATCATGAAATAACATTCCATTTTGCATCGGAGACAGCGCATATATGTCTTCAACTTCACCCATGAGTTCAGCTTCGCGAACCAGACCTTCCAACTCTTCAATGGTCATGCCTTTCAAAGATAGATCACTTGGTGTCAATTCCGGCTTCTCTTTGCTCAAGCAGTGTTTTATTAATTGTTGCATATGATTTTTGAAATAGGCCGCCACTCGTTCCATCGTTTCTTTGTGATACTGTGTGCGGCTGTACTTCAAGGACAATGACAACTTTCCTTCCATAATCAAAGCATTTACATCAATAAGAACATTTCTTCTATGATTCTCGCTTGCTGTAGCTCCGTCTGAATAAGGTGACATTTGCATCCCGCTATGTTGAAGGTCCTGATCGAATTGTCCCAAATAGTTGAAGCTAATTTCAGGATTCAAGGTAAATGGAGTCTCTTTCCGGTGTATACTTAAATATCTTAAAATCCCGTATCCAATCCCTTTTTTAGGGATATTGCGAAGGACCTCTTTGTTTGTTCTAATAAGCAGAGATATATTGGAATGTTCTTTCATGTTAAGCACAACGGGGTATTGGCTTGTAAACCATCCGACCGTTCTTGTAATATCAAGATCCGGAATAATAGATTCTCTGCCATGTCCCTCTAGATTCACAAGAACTTGATCACTGCCCGTCCATTGATAAATCGACATACCTAATGCAGTAAGCAAGAGATCGGCAATCTCCGTATTATACGCACGATTTGCATGTTTCAATAGCTGTACTGTTTCCGCTGCCGTCCATTCCAGCGTTAGTTCTTCGCTGTCTTTTTCCAGGGCATCGTTCGTTCTGAAATCGGTCGGTAATGGCGTAAAGGAGGCTTGTTCCATTTCTCTCCAGTAGTCCAATTCCTGTTTCATAACTTCGCTGTCCGCATACAACTGCAGCTGCTCCGCCCATAATTGAAACGATGCCGTTTTCTGTGGTAGCTGCATCGGTTTTTCAAGCATGAATTGTTCATAGCTCTTTGATATGTCTTCAATCAGAATTCGCCATGAAACCCCATCGATCACCAAATGATGGATCACAATCAATAGATGATCGCCGTCTGCGCATCGAAATAAACACAACCTCATCAAAGGGCCGCGCTCCAAGCTGAACAACCGTTGCAGTTCATTGGCTTTCTTCGCGATTTGATGAGATGGATCTGCTAACGACGTGAAATCCATCATTTCAAACGTATAGAATGATTTTTGTGAGTCCAGCCCTTGATTCCACGGCTCATAACCTTGTTCTTTGTAATGATACTCCATGCGTAGTGCATCATGATGCTCAATCATTTTATCGAACACGTGGCGAAGGGGGGTCTCGTGAAAACCTTCTTGCCGATATAGCATAATGGACTGATTATAGTGATGGGGATCCACCTTGTACTGCTCAAAAAACCAATGTTGGATAGGCGTCAGTGACACTTTGCCCGTAACGGTTCCCTGCTCTGATGTTGTGCTCACGGGCTGAACATGCGGAATCAGGCTTGCAATGGTTGGGTTCTTAAACAGATGTTCCATCTGTACCTGATAACCGGCCTGATATAACCTCGACGAAACTTGAATGGATTTAATCGAATCGCCGCCCAGCTCGAAAAAATTATCCCGGAGTCCAATGTTTTGTACCCCCAGCACACTTTCCCAGATAGATACCAGCTGTTGTTCCATGATGGTACGCGGCGCTTCGTATTGCATTCCCTTCAGCATATGTTCTTTGGGAGAAGGCAGTGCTTTGCGATCCACCTTTCCATTGGACGTAAGCGGCATCTGATCCAGCTGTACAAAATAGGATGGAATCATGTAGCTTGGCAAATGCCAAGCTAACTCTTCCCGTAGCTCCGCAATGGTCATTACTTCTGCTCCTACGAAATAGCCACATAATTGCTTTGTTCCCGCTTCATCTTCAATAGCGATCACGATAGCCTCTTGAATCCGGGTTATATTTAAAAGGGCACCCTCCACTTCACCAAGTTCAATCCGGTATCCACGAATTTTCTCTTGATGGTCCATTCTTCCGATATATTCAATATTTCCATCGGGCAGCCATCTTGCAAAGTCACCCGTCTTGTACATCTTCGCTCCAGCTACAAACGGATCATCGACAAACTTCTCTGCCGTCAGGTCAGGGCGATTCAAGTAACCTCTGGCGATCCCCGCTCCCGCTACACATAATTCTCCCTGCACTCCAACAGGCTGCAATTCACGGTGTTCACTTAAAATGTAGACTCTATTGTTCGCAATTGGCTTTCCAATCGAGATATATTGCTCCGTCGAGTTAATCGGAAGAACAGTAGATACCACACTATTTTCAGTCGGGCCATACTCGTTACATACTTCGATCCGTGGATTGATATGTTTCAATCGATGTATTAAAGAAGGCACAATTTTCTCTCCCGCTGCGACTACATTTTTCATCGAAGCCCAATCCGCAGCTTGCGTTTGTTCCAAAAGAGTCATCAAGAAACTCGGCGGGCTTTGAATATGCGTAATTGCCTGTGTTTTGATCATCGAATTGATGGCCACCGCATCTTTACACTGCTGCCCGTTCAATACGTACACGGTTGATCCAGAGATAATCGGGCCAAAAAAGTGAGTAATGAACGAATCAAACACAAAGGGATTCAGCATTAACACCCTGTCGTTTCCGCTAAAATGATAAAAGTCCGATTTCCATTGCAAGGAATTCACAATGCTGGCGTGTTCAATCATGACACCTTTGGGGTTGCCCGTTGTCCCTGACGTGTAGATCATATATGCTAGGTCACTATCACTGGCCGAATACTCCAGATTTAAATGACTGTTACTGCAGTGGGCATCATCTTCGAGAAAGACAGTCGTACCCTCATATGATTCAGGTATTTGGATGTGACTGTGATGCAGCAACCAAGCCGCATTTGAGTCCTCAAGGATAAACTGGATACGATCTGCCGGATATTCTGGATCAATGGGAACGTATGCCCCCCCAGCTTTCAGAACACCCAATAATCCCACAATCATTTCCAGCGATCGTTCTGCCATGATTCCAACGAATTGCCCTGTCTGCAATCCCTTTGCTTGAAGTGTGCGAGCCAATTGATTGGACTGTTGATTTAAATCTTTGTAGGTTAATACACTGCCCTCAAATACGACTGCAGGGTGATCCGGCGTCCGCTCCACCTGTTCTTCAAATAATTGATGCATTAACTTATGCTGTGGATAAGCCACTTTTGTATCGTTATAATCGAACAACAGTTTGTTCCTTTCGGAAACTGACAACAGTTCGACGCGACTTAACTCCAGATCGGGTTGGTTCAATAGAATAGCGAACAATTGATCGAGATGCTCTGCAGCTTGAACCATATAATCTCGATCATAACGCTCTGCGTCATAGGTTAATTTTAATTGAATAGTCTCGTTCTCCAGATCAAACTGAAATATCGTGGCTGCTCTTACGTTATTGTCATCAGAAACCGTTTGAGCTTTCCCTAATGAAACCAATGTATGGATCATAGGTACGTGATTCGAATCGTACTCAATGCTTAAACGTTCAACCATTTTTCTGAAAGAGATTCGTTGATGTTGAACAGCCTCACTGAAACTGACCTTCATTTGATTAAATATAGACTTGAAAGACATCGTATGATCGATATTATTTTTTAAGAGGAGAACCTTATTTGAGAGCGTCAGGTCACTGTTCTTCTCTTCCATCGCTCTCATGCCCATAATTATTTGGGTTTCATTGGTGTATTTATATAAAAGACACTGAACTCCGGATAATAATATCGTGTACATGGCCATTGGGATGTTTCTTGAAATAGATTTGATTTTAGTAGATACTCCGTCTGATAATGGTTTATTAATGTAATTTTGTTGGTTTATATCGTATGTGTGTTTGGAATTGATCTTGCAATAAGGCAAATGAACAAGAACATCATCTTCTTTGAATCGGCTCTCCCAATACAATTCTTGTTTCTTAAATATAGACATACGACACCCCAATCAGAATTTATATTTTATATTCACTTAGAAAAAATCCATCTCGATCAGATCGGACAGTGTACCTTCATTCATGTCCTCTTCAGGGAATTTAATCTGATTGATTTCAATATGAGGTTCACAGCCTATCGTTGTCAGAATTAGAAGCAAGTGTTGTGACATGGCTGCAATCGTGGTTTTTTCAAATAGAATTGTGCTATATTCAAAAGCGGCATCAATCTGCTGATCCGACTCGGTAACATACAGTGTTAAATCAAACTTGGATACGCGATTATTTGGAGCAACTGGCATACAGGTGAGACCATCCATATGCATCTCTGACGGACCTGAATTTTGCAATACAAACATCGTGTCAAACAGCGGGTTCCGCCGTGCATCCTTGGTCAGATTAACTTTTTTGATTAATTCCTCAAACGGATAATCCTGATTCTCATAAGCGTTCAGCATATGTTCTTTAACTTCCAGCAGATATGCTGCAAATGTTTTATCCGCTGCAGGCTGATTTCGAACAGCAAGTGTATTCACGAACATGCCCATCACCGGCTCCAGCTCCGCATGTGTTCTTCCCGCAATCGGCATACCCACGATGATATCCTCTTGTCCACTATATTTAGACAACAAAATGGTATAAGCCGCGAGCAGGATCATGTATAACGTTGCTCCCGTCTGAGTTTCCAATTTTCTCAGGCTTATGGCCAGGTCTTCGTTCACAGCAATTTCCAATAAATCCCCCTCATAACGCAGCGATTCGGGTCTTTCATAATCTGTTGGCAATTCCAATAGAGGAATTTGCTCACTGAAGACCCCGAGCCAATACTGCTCCTGCTTTTTCATCCAATCACTGTGAAGTTGGAATTGCTGCCACTCCGCATAATCCTTGTATTGAATTCGAAGAGGAGATAGCTCTTCTCCACGATATAACTGACCGAGTTCGGACATTAGAATCTGCACAGATAGTCCATCTGCAATGATATGGTGCAGATCCACTAACAGTACATGGCAATCCTGTCGAAGTTTAATCAGCCCTGCTCTCATAAGCGGTGCTTGTCCCAGATCGAAGGCACGAATAAACTTCTCTACCTGGTCTTCCACCTCTTCTTCCACTGCCTGAATGGATTCAATGACAAACTTCACTTCAGGATATATGATTTGTCTGGGTTCTCCTTGGATGATTTTGAAAGCAGTCCGGAGCGATTCATGACGATCTACTAACTGCTGAAAAGCTGCCTCCAATCGTGTCCGATCCAGCGCTCCTTCCAGCATAAACAGGCCTGACATGTTGTAGATGAGCTCCTCACCGGCTTTCATGCTCATAATGTACATTCTCATTTGTGCAGAAGAAATAGGATAATATTCTTTTTCCGTCGCTTGTGCAATAGGCTGGTTAACCTGCTGCTCCATCTGATTAATGTACTGGGCCATTTGTTCTATCGTCTGCCATTCAAATACGTTTCTGACTGAGATACGAACACTCAGGTTTTGATTGATTTTGTACACCAGCTTTGTCGCGCGTAAAGAGTTGCCTCCTACATCAAAGAAACTGTCTCTTATACTGATTTTATCTATACCAAGTACGTCCTCCCAAATGGGTAGTAACGTTTTTTCCAAGGATGTCCGGGGTTCGATATATTCACTTCCCGTTTGTATGTTTTCTAGTGGAGGCGGGAGTAAACGTCGATTAATTTTCCCATTGGAGGTCAGAGGCATATTATCGAGCTGTATAAAGTAAGCTGGAACCATATAATTGGGCAGCAGGGCAGCAAGATTTTGTTTCAACTCTCCAACGGTCTTTTCGGAATCCGCCGTAAAGTAGGCACATAGAGATTTGTCTCCGTTCTCATCCTCATGTGCGATCACGATGACTTCTTTCACACCTGGTACAAGTAATAATGCTGCTTCAACTTCACCCACTTCAATTCGGTAGCCTCGAATCTTGATTTGATGATCGATTCGCCCCAAATACTCGACATTGCCGTCCGGTAGCCATCTCACCAGATCTCCCGTCTTATACATCGTCGCTCCTTGGACGAACGGATCACGCACGAATTTTGCTGCTGTCAGTTCAGGCAAGTTCAAATATCCTCTACCTACTCCGTCACCTGAAATGCACAATTCCCCAACTACACCCACAGGCTGAACTTTTTCATGATTGTTTAATACATACAGACGGTTATTGCCTAATGTTCGGCCAATCGGCAGATGATTTTTTCTGTTTTCTGTATCCAACTCCTTCGGAACAACACGATATGTCGCAGCATCGACACAGCATTCAGTCGGACCGTAAACGTTAATTATGGTTGGCGGCGAATGGTGGAGTGAAAATAAAGCAGTGAATTCAGCCACACTTTGCTGAGAAAGAGCCTCTCCGCCAATGAGCATATATTTTAATGAACTTCCGTGAACGTCTCTTGCCCTGGCAAGCAATTTCAGGTGAGCAGGTGTACCGTCGGTTACCTCAATTTCATACCGCTTGTAATAATTCATTAGCTCTTGTCCATCCCCAACCGTTTCCTTGTCTACAACAAACAAGGCATGTCCTGACAGCAGCGTGCCAAAAATCTGTTTGACCGATGCATCGAAATAGTAAGGAGCTAGTACTGCAACATGCATACCGTTATGTGATTCATTCATAACCTGGCTGAACAGCGAGGTAACTAAATGTTGAACCTGACGATGTTCGATCATGACGCCTTTTGGCATCCCCGTTGTACCGGAAGTATAGATTACATATGCCAGCTGGCTGGAATCCCCTACCCGTTCTAAGTTGGAGAGATTAGATGCGTAGCTTTTTTCATCGTTTAAATCCATAATTTTCCCATCGAAAATGATCCTTTGTTTCAGATGCTCTTGTGTGACCAACACCATCGCTCCTGAATCACGCAAGATATGCTGGATACGCTCTTCAGGAGAATCCGGATCAAGCGGTACATATGCCCCGCCCGCTTTGATAATGCCCAAGATACCAACAATCATATTCATGGAACGCTCTGTCATAAGGCCTACGAGTTGATTCGCGCATACCCCTTCAGCTCTTAGCGTATATGCCAGCTGGTTCGCCCGTTCATTCAATTGACGATACGTTAATTGCTGCTGATTACCATAACTAACAGCCAATTGGTCAGGTGATCGTTCTACCTGTGCCTCGAAGCGTTCCTGAAGGGTCTGATCCCGGGAATAGTCGATTGCGCTATCATTAAAATCATGTAATAGAACGTACTGCTCCTGTTTAGACAGCATTTGAATATCAGACAATACAACATCCGGTTCGATCACGATGTCTCTGAGGATATTCAGCAGATGTGTCTTCATTCGGTCGATGGTATTCCGTTCAAATAGATCTGTCTTATAATTCAAGTGCATCTCCAGACACTCGTGATCATCTTCAACGATGAACATCAGATCATATAATGATACGCCGACATTGCTCTCTCTCACTTTGAAACTGCAATCTTTTTCCTGCCTTTGGTTCAACGCTGTATTTTGAAAAATATACATGGTATTAAATAATGCTGTTCCAGTCGACTCGCGATGTATGTTTAATTTTTCAACAAGATGGTCAAATAGATAGTCTTGGTTGTTCAATGCATCGAGGGATTGATTTTTGATCTCCTCGAGATAGGATCGGAACGACTTATTTGCCTTAGGCTGTGTTCGAATCGCTACCGTCTGAATAAAGACACCTACAATACGCTCAACATCTGGATGATTTCTTCCTGAGGTTGGCGTCCCTACGATAATGTCCTCTTGAGCCGTATACCGATGAAGCAACGTATTATACGCGGCTAACAACACCATAAACAATGTGGTGCCTGTCTGTTTGGCAAGACTGTTCAGCGAATCCTTCAAGTGGTGATCCAAAACAAAAGACAGTCTTGAACCAGCCGAAGTCACATAGGGTGTTCGAACAAAATCGGTAGGCAGATTCAGACTAGGTATCTCCCCACTGAATTGATCCAGCCAATATTTCTCCTGCTGACTGTAGTTTTCACCTGTCATGTAGTCTTTCTGCCAAGCAACAAAGTCCTTGTATTCAACCTTGATTTCCGGCATGTTTCTTCCGTCATATGCATCGATAAGTTCATTCGCTAGAATACCAACGGAATAGCCGTCGGATATAATATGATGCATCTCAATGAGAATCTCTGCATGATCATCGTTAACACGAATGAATTCCGCACGTATTAACGGAGCTTGGGAGCAATTAAACGGTTTGGTAAACGCCTTGATATGCTGTTCAAATGAGTCATAGCTTTGCTCCGAGCGTTTCACTTGAAAATCAATCGATGGGGCAATGGCTTGATAAAGTTCTCCTTCAACCAGATGAAAACTGGTGCGAAAAGCTTCGTGACGCTTCACCATTTGTTCTAATGCATCAATTAATCTAGCTTCATCTATATCTCCTCTAACGGTCAGATGACCGCACATATTCTGGAACACACTACTGGGCTCAAATTGATCCAGAAAATAGATTCGTTGTTGTGCAGGAGAAGTCTCGTAAAGCTCTTTGACCTCCAGTGGTCTAATCGGAACGATTGGGCTTACGTTCTCGTCTGTAATCAGACTGGCAAGCTCCTTCAGATGTCTATTCTTGAATAATTGAACGATCGAAATATGTTGTGCAAACTGCTGATGGACTTTGGTGAGCATCACAGTCGCCTGGAGAGAGTTGCCTCCGAGATCAAAGAAGTGATCATTTCTGCCCACTTGATCCAGAGACAATACGTCCTCCCAAATCCGCGCCAGCTTTCGTTCAATATCATTGAGCGGATACGCAAACTCGGCAGTATGCCTAATGCTAACAGCACGTTCTGTTTTAAACTGATTGTACATATCGTCTAATTGTGCCTGTTGTTGATCTGTAAATAATGTCAACGACAAGATCTCAGCTTCAGGACGACTGACCATACGATGCAGTAAACCTATAAACCCTTCAGACCACAATTTCATGATCTCATGTCCAATCAGATCGGTATTGTAATCAAAATCGAGATAAAGTTCATGGCTTACATCCGTAATATTTAGAAATAAATCATATGAAATATGTTTGATCGGATACGACACAAGCTTCGTTTCAATATTATCGAATTGAAGGTGATGAATCGTTCGATCCATATTAAATAAGATGCGGGTCTCGGGTGCGCTCGTAGAGGCAAGATGCTCGGATACAAGCGTTAATGGAACATGCTGATGTTCCATGACAAGAGCCAACTTCTCCTTAAGCTGAACAATATGGTCCGCAACAGACTGCTCCGTTAACAAGCTATGATGAACAGGTACAATATTGACGCAGTTGCCCATCAAAGCATTTTTCCTCATATGAGATTGACCTGCCGTAGGCACTCCGATCACAAGCTGAGACTGCCCTGTGAGCCGATGTAAATATAAATGAAACGCGGCAAACATCGTGACAAACAAACTGTTTTTATTATTTATACTTAATGCTCGCAAGGATGCTGTTAAGGAATGATCCAGTTTCATGGAGTATCGTGCGCCTGAATATCCCTTTTGCACCTCAACGGACTGTGCCGTTGGTAGAACTACGTTCGGATAGGATAAGGAAAATTGCTTTTGCCAGAACTGCAGCCCTTGGTCATACGCACCTCTGCCCTGTTGAAGCCGCTGCCAAGTTAAATACTGACGAAAGGGAGTGGCTTCTGGCAATTGAACTTGAGTTCCTCGAATAAGAGAAGAATAAATTTGTTCCAATTCTTGAACAAATAAAGCAATCGACCAGCCATCTGCAATAATATGATGAAAGGTAAGCACCATAACATATTGATTCGCTGCCTGTTTAAGCAACGTAATTCTAAACAAAGGTTCCCCTGATTGCAGATTGAATGCTTCACTCGCGTCGCTAGATAACCAATCGGATATTTCCTGCTCTTGCTTCTCGCCAACATACATGGAGAAATCCAGCCATGTGCAGTGAAATTCCATTACTTCCTTGATTTGTTGTGTCTCACGATCCGCATGAATAACAGTTCGCAGAGCTTCATGACGCTGTATGATCTGATTCACAGCTTGTTCTAGAGCGGACGGGTTCATGTCGCCCTTCATTTTCAAAATAATACTCTGATTTAATGCCGCATTTGCATCTTCACCGTGTAGTGTAGTTAGTAATAATTGCTTTTGCTCCAATGACAAGGCAATTTCCATAACAGGTGAAGCACCAGGAATAAAGCCCAGTTCCCGCAATTCACTGATCGTCTCTTTCACAATCTTAATGATTGTATTCATGTCATCCATGGAATGAACTGTAGATATAAAGCAGTTGCGACCTTCCCAAATATATAAACCTTTATGGATTAGATGGTAGAAAAATAACTCCATATCTCCAAAGGAAATAAATCTAAACAGTGATCCAAAGTTCACCATCTGCATAGGCACATTCGATGTTTTAAAAAACTCATTTAATTCCTTTACAAGATAATCTGTTCTTTCATTTAATTCGTCGTATAAAACTCCTGCTTCGGATTGAAGATGCTGCAGTACGGCTAACGTTACTCGCATAGTAAGCGGATGGGTACAGAATGTTCCACCAACAAAGGTTTTTTTGTCTGCGTCAGGAGGGAAAGAAGAATCACCAAAATTCCAGGAGCCTCCGTCTACAGCATTCATATATTCAGCTTTGCCCGCAACGATGCCAATTGGCAGCCCGCCGCCAACCACTTTTCCATAGGTAACCAAATCCGCCTGAACTCCAAACCATTCCTGTGCTCCACCCAATCCGATCCTAAATCCAGTTATGACTTCATCAAAAATAAGTGCAGTACCAGATTGTATAGTAATCTCTCTAAGTTCATGTAAAAAAGGCGTTGGTTGCAGATCAGGTCTTCGACTCTGTACTGGCTCAACAAGCACAGCAGCCAATTCATCACCCATACGACGAATCAGTTCAAGGGATTGCGGATGGTTATAATTCAGAATGATCAAATCCTCCATAGAACTTTTCATAATTCCAGGAGCCATGGGCAGTGCAGAAGATAAAATATTTCCGGGGTCCGCTACTCCTAATACGCCGTCATGTGTACCATGATACGACCCGGAAAATAATACAACTTTGGAACGTCCCGTTACTGCCCTTGCCAAACGAAGCGCAACCATGACAGCTTCAGTACCCGAATTATAAAATGCGACACGCTCTACACCTGTCAGCTCTGAAATTTTGGCTGCAACATCTCCTGCCAGATCGGACATAGGGCCTAATGGAGGCATCTGTCCTTGAATGCTCTCAGCCATAATATGTTGAATAAACGATGGATTATGACCAAACAAATTCACACCAAACCCCATCGTCAAATCCAAATATTCGTTCCCGTCTACATCCCATATTTTGGACCCATCAGCACGTGCAGCAATGATGGGGTACACCATTTCCTTCCAATAAGAACGAAACCCAGCAACATTACGATTGTTGGCATGTACATAACGGGTTTGATTGGTTTTTAGCTTAGAGCCCTTGGTTTTAGCAGTATATTTGGCTATAAATTGTTCAATATATTGGTTCTGCAATTCTGAGAATGGACTTTCTTCTTGAATTTTCAGTGATTGATACGGTATAAACGGCTTGATTTGTTTGGAATCGAGATTAGATGTAACGTTTTCCGTTCGAATCCCCTTACCATTTTCATTGTTTGCTTCCATATTGGGCACTTCTCTGACCTTTTTAACTTCATTGAGTTCATTAAGTTCATTGAGTTCATCGTGTTTAGGATGTTTCATTTGCGAATGATTCACTTGAGCAGCTGTTTGCTCACCCAATAGCAAATTCAGACTTTTTAATTGGGATTCCATCAGCTGAATGGCAGACATCACAATTTGGTCTGAATTCGCTGATGATCTGGCCGGATTTGTATGAGGCACCGATGCAAGATGTTGTTGTTCAGAATGTTCCTGTTCTGGCGCATCATCTAAGTGTGCAGACATATCAAAACCCTTTGTATTCTCTGACACATATTGCACTAAGGAATGGATATTCGTAAGATTCTCAAAAAACATCTCCATCGGAACATCCAGGCCAAACCCGTCTAATATCTCTTTCTTGATTTGCACAAGGATGATGGAGTCCAGTCCCATCTGCAGAAAATGGGCATGTTCATCTAGTTCTGCCAGTTTCAGACCGGATGCGCGGCTGATGCTTGTCTTAATTTTCAATTGTACATCGTTTGTTTTTTTCTCCATTGGAACCCCATTCCTTTCTACCTTATGTTTTGCAGATACCGGTTGTTTGACTTCGATCCAACACCTTTTCTGCTCAAAAGGATATAAAGGCAATGGAATTTTAGGGATGATCTCGCCTTCGTACAGCCTCTCCCAATCGATCACTGCCCCTTGTGTAAATAACTCACCGAATGAACGTAATGATTCTGCCTTTGTCAGTGCATAGAGATGATCAGAAGCGATAGCTCTGTCTTTTTTGGCATAGCCAAAATAAACGTCGGAAATCTTGTTTTCTCCTTGTGCAATTTGTTTCAATTTTCCATACAGTTCCTGTGCACTCTTTGCAACGATGGCAAGCCGATAATCCAGACTAGCCCTTCCCCTACTTGCTGTGTAACAGATTTGTTGAACGCTAACGTTGCTGTGCTCTTCTATATACTGAATATACATTCTGATCAGTTCATTCAGTGACCGTTCATTAAGAGCAGATAACACAAATAGGTGAGGCTCTTGATCCGATGTTTGTTGTACTGTCTGTGATGGAACATATTCTTCAAGAACCACATGCGCGTTTGTGCCGCTGAAGCCAAACGAGCTGACCCCGCATCGTAAAGGTCGATCTTCGTCAGTCAAAGCCATCAATTCCTGATTCACATAAAAAGGAGAAGATTCAAATTTCAGTGCCGGATTAGGCTTATTAAAGTGGACCAACGGCGGAATCGTCCTATGTTGTAACATGAGAACAGATTTAATTAATCCGGCGATACCCGCCGCTTCAAAACTATGTCCTATGTTGGTTTTAGCGGACCCGATCGCACAAAATTGTTTTCGATCCGTATATTTTTCAAAAGCCTTACGTAAAGCATTAAATTCAACGGGATCACCTAATTTGGTGCCTGTTCCATGTGCTTCTATGAAATGCAGTGTATCCGGTGAAATGCCAGCCTCTCTCCACGCCTGTTCAATGACATTCGTCTGTGACTCGGGATTAGGCGCTGTTATACCAACCGTTCTACCATCTTGATTAATCGCACTTCCTTTGATTACGCCATAGATATGGTCGCCGTCCTGCATGGCTTGTTGCAATGGCTTCAGCATAACCGCTCCAACACCTTCACCAAAGCCTGTACCGTTCGCGTCTTCGCTAAACGTTCGTGTCAATGCATCTGGAGATTCCATATCCAGTCCGATACTGATCGGTAACAACGCGGTTCGAATCCCTCCTGCAATAGCCATCTCACAATCTCCTGCAAGCAAACCTTTACATGCCATATGAACCGCAACAAGCGAGGAAGAACAAGCTGTATCAATTGTCAGTGCCGGACCCTTCAAATTTAAAAAATATGCGATTCTGCTCGCCAGTACAGATGGTAAATTTCCAATAATATAGTGTTTGATCTCTGAAGGATAACTTGCCGTGATAAGTCGTTCATAATCATACCCAACTTTGGAATAACCCACATACACGCCAACATGACTGCCATTAATCCCTGCACCTGCATACCCCGCATCTTCGATCGTATGCCATGCTGTTTGCAAAAACATTCTTTGATTCGGGTCCATAAATTGGGCAGTTCTCGGGGTTAATCCAAAGAATGAATAATCAAATTGATCGATTTGATCTAAATAACCGCCTTTGATCCATTCCAGTTGATCCGTTTCATTCCGAATGGACTGAATATAATCCGCTGCGTCTTGTATCCGATGCTCAGGATAATCCCTAATGCAGTGCTCTCCCTCTTCCATGACACGCCAAAAATCACTTGCATTCGATGCTCCGGGAAAATTCATAGACATACCGATGATGGCTATATCATTTGATGATGACTCATGTTCCCGAGCGGGATGAACTCTTTTATTTTCACTGCGACTACCAGCCAAATATCCTGCTAAATCCGTTATTGAGGGATAGGTAAAGAGATCCGTAACGGCTAACTCTTCTCCATACTTCTCTTCGATACGTTCAGCGATCTGGGCCAACTGCAATGAAGTTGCACCCATATCGAAATAGCTATCTTCAACTTTAATCCTTTTCCCCACCAAAACATCAGAAAATAGGGATATCAGTTCCCGTTCCAAGACTTGAACAGAAACGGTTTCCATTTCTCTTCCTGTATCCTTCATAAGTGCTTCTTGGATAAGTGCAGATTCTACTGAAAACTTTCCAGCTTCATATTGCTTGGCTAACTGATAGCGCTGAATTTTTCCGCTCGTTGTTTTCGGTAATTTTTTAATAGGCAGTACTTCCTTGACACTCCATCCTCCATGGATATATAAATGCTTTTTAATTTCTTTTACGAGTGGGAGAAAGTGTTCGATCTTTTTTTTATAAACGACAAAAACAATAATTTCTTCGCTCTGACTATTCGAATCGTACACACCGCAAGCCGCAATTCTGCCGAGTTCAATCTCGTGCAATTGAATAGCTACACGCTCGATGTCATGAGGATATATATTTTTACCATTCATGAAGATAATGTCTTTCTCTCGTCCTGTGACCACAAGAGAACCGTTCATGGTAAAGCCCAAATCCCCTGTAATTACCCAACCATCACGAGTAAATACGTTCTCGGTTGCCATCTGATTATTGTAGTATCCTTGGGTGACGTTATCTCCCTGAATTTGTATCCTGCCGATAACATAATCTGGAACGGGATTCATATCCTCATCACATATTCGGACATGACAATAGTCCACAGCTCGACCAACGACAGCAAACGATGCCACATGCTCTGCATCCTTCTCG
The DNA here is from genome assembly GCF_050435065.1 of Paenibacillus sp. 4624. Classification (NCBI taxonomy): domain Bacteria; kingdom Bacillati; phylum Bacillota; class Bacilli; order Caryophanales; family Paenibacillaceae; genus Paenibacillus; species Paenibacillus sp. 4624. Next base: position 222,163 of record NZ_JBNDJR010000003.1, on the reverse strand, counting down.
ACTTCAATGACATGCTCAACAAAATTCAGGTGATCGCGGTGTACATATACCGCAGCAAATTCTTTCTCTATTGGGGGAAAGCAAACTGCTACGGATGCCTCTGCTAATCCATACACGGTAAACATAGCCGTTTTCTTCAACTGATAGGCTGATAACACATTCAGAAACTCATGGCAAACCTCTGGTAATATAGGTTCAGCACCATTATAGATGACTCTGACACATGATAGATCCCATCCATCGGCCTTGTCTTCACGGAAAAAATTCAAAAAATACTTGTAACCAAAGTTAGGAGAGGAGAGGATAGTGGCTCTATGTTGATTGACTTTTTTCATCCATAGAATTGGTTTTCGAATAAATAATTCCGTTGGGATCAGATATTGATGAATACCCGCCACGAATGGAACGAGGTGGAATCCGATCAAACCCATATCATGGGTGAGCGGCATCCAAGAGAGGAAACGATCATCCGAGCTGATTTTTGTGCCATTGATTGCAGCACACGCATTGTATATCAGGTTTCGATGGGTGAGCATAACACCTTTGGGATCACCGGTTGATCCAGACGAGAATTGAATAAATGCCAGGTCGTCCGACTTGGGCTCGTTATATCTAACAACATCATACTTATATACCTGGTCATGTATTATATCCGTTCTTTTCTCCAGCTGATGATGGAAATCTGACATTTCATGCTCCAAAGCAAAATTTTTCATTTTACCCAGCACTTTCTCAGATGCAATCATGAAAGGGTCCTTCAGCAAATCCCAAATACGGTATACTTTCATATTTTGTTCTTCATCTTCACCAATACTTACAGGTACAGGTATCATTCCACCCAATATACAAGCCCAAAATGCGACAATAAATCGTTTGTTTTCTTGAATCTGAAAAATAATCTCCTGCCCTGGTTTTATGCCGATTTCTTGTAGATATCCCAAATAACCTTTGGCTTCGTTAAATAATTGACGATAGGACATCAAAGTTTCCATTTTATCAGAATCAATAAAACGAATACCTCGGTCTGTTGTATTACTTCTGTCGCGAATAACGTCTACGAGTGTTTGAAATCGACTGGTATACATATCTCTCCTCCAAATGAATCATCTCTGTGTAACTTATCTAATTAGTTACACATATTTACTGCAAAATTTTACCATAGAAATATATGTATTTTCAAGAAAATTATTGTTACTATTTGGTAAAATATAGTTTTCAATGAAGAGTGACTTTTTACACATTTTGATAAAATAGATACATTTTCAAGTAAATCCAGTATAAATCCAATGCCAAATAGGCTGCCTCAGATGAGGCAACCTGGAGTGTATAGCAATTGGTGAAGCCAGTAATCTAAATCGTACTTATCATCGCTTTTGCGTTCATTGGGGATTGCTTGGCTGCAAAAATCAGCTCACACAGCACAATTGAATCCTGTATTTCAGCTTCGCTAAGTTCATGGCGAGGATTGTCTAGCTGTTCTTTCATCCGTTGTAATTTAGGAAATAATGGCTCAACTGTTTTGTTGTATATTGTTGGGTCCTGACTGTAATTCCGTGAAGTGAGTGCTGTGCTCATCAGTTGAGACAACTTATGTTTTCGTATGGTTAAGAGTTTGTCTTGTCTTGCCTGTGAGTTCGCGAGTATCGTTAAATCGGAAGGTTGACCTAAAGAATAAGGTACAATGTTCTTCGCTATTTTATTCATAAGACTCACTAGCACTTGTTTGGAACCCAGTTCAATGACCTCCGTAACCCCTTGTTCCACTAAGTAGTGCATGGACTCTAACCACCTTACTGGCCAAGTCATTTGTCTATTCAAATAATCTACAACGGATTGGTCCGACGGATAGGGCTTCGCTGTGACATTGGAAATGATAGGGTATGCTGCATGATCATATTGATATTGATCTAATTCAATCTTGAATTGTTCTGCCGCATTTTCCATCATGGGAGAATGATATGGACCGGATACCTGAAGATAAGAATGTTTTGTTCCTTTGAATGCCGTTCTTCTTATGACCTCTTGTACAGATTGGCGTTGGCCCGAAATAACAAACTGCCGGTTCGCGTTTATACAGGCAACACAGACAGGTCGTTCGTTTATAGACACTTCTTCACATATTTTTTGAAGCGTACCGATTGAGATATTGGAAATAGCCGCCATGGTACCTTGTTGATCTGGATCTGCATTGTGCATAATCATGCCTCTTCGTCTTACAAGTTGAACAGCCTCTCGGAAAGATAGAACTCCCGCGCATACGAGAGCCGAATATTCTCCCAGGCTGTGCCCGGCCATATAAGCCGGTTTCACTCCAATTTCCTGCATATAGATCTGAAATGCAACAACACTAACGGTTAACAGTGCGGGCTGGGCGTTCATCGTTAATGTCAATTCATTCATGTTTCCTTCAAAACACAGCTTTTCTAAATCGAAAGAAATAGCGTCACTAGCTTCTTCAAATAAATGCCTGGCTACATCAAATTGATTCCAGAAGTCTCTTCCCATCCCAATGATCTGAGAACCTTGTCCAGGAAACAACAGGGCGATATTACTCATCTGGTGTCCTCCATCTATTCAGTTTCATATTCCTCCAACCTCCGTTTAAACCCAATAAATTCCTTGTTTTCAAAATTCATATTAAACTTTCATACTAAGATATGCAATAAGCTCGGGTATAAAATAAAAACAGACACCTCCAACTACAGAGATGTCTGTCTTAACGGATTGAATCTTATGATTCTCTTTTTCTCAAGATTTAAATTAACCCATGCTTCACAAAGCTATGATATAGTCCATCTTCTTCCACGGAGCCTGTGATATCATCGGCAATTGCTTTCAGCCCAGGCTTCGCATTGCCCATTGCAATCCCTATAGCACAGAACTCCAGCATCTCGGCATCATTCATGCCATCGCCGATGGCCAACGTATCTTCTCTCGACATTCCCAGATGCTCTAACAGATCAGCAATCGCGATCGCTTTGTGGATGCCCGGAATCATCAATTCCCCGCTGCCCTCTCCGAAAACAGGCACAGTACATTGAATCACTTCGAATTTGCCTTCAAACTCCTCTTTGATGCGTTCAAACGGGACGACTTCACTTTCCAGAAAACAGACCTTGTTTACGTCGTCTTTATACAGATCGGCTTCACCATAGGTTAATCCTGCAATAAACGGATGAGGTTTTGTTTCCTTTTTCTCCAGAGCAACTGGATCATTCTCGATATCTCCATAGATGCGGCGTTCCAGATGAGTCTGAAGATTACTGCTCGCATACAATGCAGAGTTGGATTCGAGATAGAAATCAATGCCGTTTTCATTGAAGAAATCGACCATATGACGAACATCTTCTGCAGTTACTTTTTTGTGATATAACACATCTGATCCGTATTCAACGTACCCTCCGCCTGCTCCAATCAATCCGTCAAAGCCTACATCCCAGATCGAATCATAGATCTCAGCCTTAGAGCGGCCTGTGCATAAGTACAGCAGATGTCCATTCTTACGCGCTTGTTTACAAGCCTCTTGAGCAGACAATGGGATGTTACCGTCATCGTCTACCAACGTGCCATCAATATCAATAAATACGATTTTTGGTTTTGTGTTGCTCATCTGTTATTCCCCCAGTTGTATTCTCTGTCTGAAACCTTACGTTTTACTGTACTACGCGTTCCGAGGTGTTCGTTGATCAATCAACTTTTCTAGAAATTCAGCAAAAGAATCCGCATACACTTCGGGCTCTCCATTAAAGTAATCTAAACGCATCACCTTGAACTCCCCGCGTGCATCAGTCATTCGTGTATCGAAATAATAATATTCATCCTCATCCGGGATAAATAGTTCCAGCTTGCCTTCCTGCTTTGCCTGTTCATCTGCAAGTCTGTAGATATAGAGAATGTCCGTATCCGTGTACTCTCTGTGCTCTGATGAAGTAATTGTTAAAATTTGTGTCCCGCTTAACATCGCTTGCCCATAATTGAGAAGCCACCACCGGTAGGAAGGCGGTAACAAAAACCCCAGTTCCTGTTCAACTTCAACGATCCAGCTTTCCTCGACTTGACGGTTCGGGAACCATTTTAACGCCTTTGTGTGGGCCAGTTTCTCAATCAGACTTGTGTACATTCCTACATCTCTCCGATCTAAAATTTGATGGGTTTGTCCATATGCACGATCTGCCATTCATTCTGCTCTTCCGTAATAAAAGTGAATCCTTGACGTTCCCAGAAATCTACGGCTCCCGGCAGAAAACGATGGGTGTGCAGATATAACGTTGTATATGGCATCTGGTTTACGAACTGCTCCAGTTCCCTCACCAAGAGTGAGCCAATGCCGTACCTGCGGTAGGCAGGATCAACGTAACATTTTACAATCTCAGCTGCAGCGTGTTCGGGGTATCGACCATCAATAACCTGAATTCGTCCATCGTAAGGAATAATACCGATCGAGCCGATAATGCCCGCTTCACCCAATCGCGCAATCACAAAAACAGTATCCTTTCGGTTCATATAATGTTCGCTGAACTGTTCAAAATCCTTGGGAAGTACGCTGTGATCCATCATGGGAAATACTTCGCTACGCACACCCATAGCAAAATGAATCGCTTCCTGTATCTCATGGGATTGAACAGGTCTTACTTCCGGTTTCATCTGATGTTCTGTCAACCATATCACATTCCTTATTTTCGATTATAGAATACTTCTCTTCATCTTAACGAATTAAGACAAACCTATGAATCTATCTATACTCCCGACCAATTTGGAAGCAAGCCCGCGCATTTTCATAGATTCCGCATAGGATAAGGCGTGTCAGAATCCAATATGGAAAGGGGTAAAGCCGATGTGGTTATGGTTAGGCATCTTGGCCGTTTTCATTTTGATATCCACTTGGTTCACCCTTCGCTATGTCGACCAAAGGGAAACAAATACATTCGACCCTCACGCCCCACATCAACTGTTAATCAAGTTCAAGGAAGGTACAACCCCTGATCAGATGCACACCCTTCATCGAAAAGCGAAATGTAAAGTTGCCGAAACTTATGAAGACCTCGGGTGGTATCGAATCGAATCTCGCAAAAAAATGCACCGGATGCTCAAACAGTACAAGGACCATGATCTCATAGAACATGCACATCCCAACTATCTGGTTGAAGCTTCCTTTATCCCCAATGATCCCTTCTTTCCTTATCAGTATAATCTCACCAAAATCAATGCGCCCGCTGCATGGGATATCAGCCAAAGTAACAGCTCGATTAAAATTGCTATCATTGATACAGGTGTACAGTTGAATCATCCCGAACTTGCATCCAAACTATTGCCTGGTTACGATTACGTCGATTATGACAACATCCCGGAGGACGGAAATGGTCATGGCACCCATGTTGCCGGTATCGCCGCTTCCATCACCAATAATGGTGTTGGCATTGCAGGCACAGCACCTCTTGCTTCCATCGTACCGCTTCGTGTGCTGGACAACAACGGCCAAGGAACGATTGGCAACGTAGGCAACGGGCTTGTTTTTGCAGCCAATAACGGCGTTCAAGTCGTCAATCTTAGTCTGGGTGGACCGACAGGAGGTACCTTCCTTCAGGATGCAGTTCAGTATGCATGGGATCGAGGAGCTGTCATCATTGCAGCAGCAGGTAATGACAATACGTCATTCCCGATTGTTCCTGCGTCGTATGCCAACGTCATCGCTGTTGCATCCACCAACTCTTCCGACCTAAAATCAAATTTTTCTAACTATGGCTCCTGGGTGGATATGGCTGCACCAGGGGATACCATCCTCTCCACGTATCTTGGTGGTTCGTACGCCTACCTTAGTGGAACGTCTATGGCCGCTCCTCAAGTTGCCGGTGTGGCTGCTTTACTCGCATCTCAAGGCAAAACGAATGCCCAAATCCGGGATGCCCTATGTTTCGCTTCAGATCCCGTATCCGGTTCAGGCATCTATTGGACGTACGGAAGGCTGAATGCTCATCAAAGTGTGCAAGTCCCTTAATGATGCGTCCGTTCATTTACCGCTAACATAATAGGTTGACCCGTGTTTCCTTATATTTCATCGTCAATATGCAAATAAAACGATAGAGCTTCTACAAGATAGAAGCTCCATCGTATTTATTGAAATGTATTTGGTTTTACAGTTTTGCAGCCCAAATTTCAATTTCAATCTTGATCTCAGGTAGACCTAACTCTGTAATATATCCAATGGTCATTGCAGGATAATCATGATCGAATAATTGCTCCCATTCACCGTAAAGGTAATCCCAATCTATTTTCTCCGTTGCCCATACATTCACTTTTATAATATGTTCAGCATGCAAATCTTCGGATTGCATAACGGTTTTGATATTGTGAAATGTATTGGTGACTTGTTCATTCAACGTATTCGGAAATTGACCATTCACATCTACGCCAACCTGCCCTGATGTCACAAACAACTCTGCATTTCTCGGAATTTTTGTGATATGCGTATAATTCCCTACAGGGGATGGCATATTGGTTGGATTTTTTCTCGTAATTTTTTCATTTGTCATGTTCATTACCTCATCATTCCTAAGATTTTTCTACGGGTTTTCATTATTTTGATCTCCATTTGGGCAGACTTCTCCCGTGTTTTGGATTCTAGAAAAATACCGCAGTGGAGTATCCATATCCTGAAGATATAAACGCAAGTGATTTTTTCTTCATGGCTGATACTCCCCCTTCTTAGTTGACAAGATTTTCTACATTAATAAATTATAATAAAACTCATAACACGAGTCAAACGGACGTCAAGCCAATGATTCCTTATCAAACCAAAAACAATCCCGTGCGAACAGGACTGTTCTTGGTCTACTTTGATTTGTAGAATAACTTACTTATATGAGCACCTGAAATCAGAAATATTGTGCTCCATTACTTGCGATAACCTCTTTGTACCAATGGAAGCTTTTCTTTCTTACACGACGAAGTGTTCCGCTTCCATCGTTATTTCTGTCTACATAAATGTAGCCATATCGCTTTTTCATCTCACCCGTGCCTGCGCTAACCAGGTCAATAGGTCCCCAGCTGGTGTAACCGATCAGTTCAACGCCATCCTGAATCGCTTCGGCCATCTCTGCGAAGTGGCTATTCAGATACTCAATACGATAGTCATCTTCAACCGTGTCATCATCCAGCAACACATCGGTTGCACCGAGTCCATTTTCGACAATAAACAACGGTTTGCCGTAGCGATCATGAAGCTGGTTACACGTAATACGAAGCCCTTTGGGGTCAATGGTCCAACCCCATTCGGACGCTTGAAGATACGGATTTTTCACCGATCCAAATACATTGCCTTCGGTGGAGTCCTTCAACACTTCCGGATCAGCACTTGTACAACGGCTTGCATAATAGCTGAAACCAATGTAATCAACCGTATGCTGCTTCAATATTTCGGCATCTTCCGGCTGCATCTCAATACGGATATTATTTTCTCTGAAAAAACGTTTGGTATAACCCGGATACTCTCCTTTGGATTGTACATCGATAAAGAAGAATGATTCCCGGTCTTTATCCATCGCTTTCCACACATCTTCCGGGTGTGAACTATAAGGATATACCGTACCCGCAGCCAGCATACATCCAATCTGTGCACTCGGAATGATCTCGTGACAAGCTTTAACTGCCAACGCACTTGCAACGAGCTCGTGGTGAGCCGCCTGATACAACACCTGCTCTTTGTCCTCGCCTTCCTGAAGTACAATCCCGGCACCGATATAAGGCAGATGAAGCAGCATGTTGATCTCGTTAAACGTCATCCAGTATTTCACTTTATCTTTGTAGCGATTAAACAGTGTTTGGGCATAAGTTTCGAAAAAGCCGACCATCTTGCGGTTTTTCCAGCCACCGTAGTTTTTCACCAAATTCACAGGCACATCAAAGTGACAGATCGTGACAACGGGTTCAATATTGTACTTCAGCAATTCATCAAACACATCGTCATAAAATTGAAGTCCTGCTTCATTTGGCTCTGCATCATCACCATTCGGGAAAATCCGTGCCCAGGCTATTGAAAGCCTGAGGCACTTGAATCCCATTTCGGCAAATAACGCGATATCTTCCTTATACCGATGGTAAAAATCAATCGCATCATGTGAAGGGTAAAATTCTCCTTCTTTTGGTTCAAACGAATCCAGGTTACCCAGCGCAATCGGAAAACGATTGGCTCCAATAGGGATCAGGTCAACGGTCGTTAACCCTTTCCCTCCTTCCAGATAAGCACCTTCCAGCTGATTCGCTGCCGTTGCTCCTCCCCAGAGAAAATCATCGGGGAAGGCCTTCATTTTTCCGTACATTTGAATTGTTCCTCCTATTCATCATAGATAGGCATTTATGATCCGATTCGATCAGTTCAAGCACGTACTAGTTCAGTACTGTCAGCAGTTTATCCTGCTCGTTCACAGTCTGACTTTTAGTAGGGACAACGTCGAGATAACTGGAAGTATTGGTGATGATTACTGGAGTCACGATTTCGTAACCCGCATCTTTAATCGCTTGCAGATCAAACTCCATAATCAGATCACCTGCATTGACACGATCACCATCTTTGACATGCGCAGTAAAGTGTTGGCCTTTCAATTGCACCGTATCTTGACCAATGTGAATCAGCATCTCTACTCCATCATCTGTAACAAGACCAATTGCGTGTTTGGTACGATATACGGTTTGCACAACACCTGTAATCGGGGACACAACTCTACCACTTGTTGGACGAATGGCAATCCCTTTACCCATATGTTCTCCTGCAAACGTAACATCGTTAATTTCTTTCAGTTCAACCACTTCACCAGCCATCGGGCTAACAATTTCATAACGGTTATTCGGGTTAGGATCAAGTACAGGTGCCGGAGCTGGCGCAGCTTCTACTTTTTCTTTGAACCCAACAACGTAAGTCAGGATAAAACCGAGAACGAAAGCAACCAGCGTTGCAACAATTGCCATGTAGAATGAGGAATCCAAACCGGTTTCTTTGTTAATAAAAGTTGGGTAACCGAATACACCAAGTCCACCAATCATATATATTTTTGAACCAGCATATCCTAGAATTCCGCCTCCGATACCACCTGCAATACAGCTCATAATAAATGGTTTTTTCAACGGCAGTGTAACACCGTAAATAGCAGGTTCGGTTACACCGAAAATACCCGAGATAAATGCTGGAATACTAAGTGATTTGATTTTCGCATTTTTGGTTTTGAGCAATACCGCAAGTACTGCACCAATTTGAGCAAATGAAGCCGCGAAGGACATCGCGATAACTGGATCAGCGCCTGATGTACTGAGATTGAGAAGCGCAACCGGAACCAGTCCCCAGTGAAGCCCAAACAATACGAATACCTGCCATAACCCACCGATAATCAATCCCGTAACAATCGGACTTAATTCATAAATGTTGGTTGCTCCAGCACCAATCAACTGTCCTGCCCAAGTAGAGATTGGACCAATAACCAGGAATGTTGCCGGAACAATAACCAGTAAAGTGAAGAATGGTACAAGGAATGTGCTTACTACTTTTGGAATTACGTTTTTGAAGAATCTTTCTAACCTTACAGCTACAAATGTAGCGATAATGATTGGAATAACAGATGAAGAGTACTCCATCAAAATAACGGGCAAACCCAGGAACGTAATGTGAATCGGTGATTCAAACAATGTGCCTGTAAACAAGGTATACAATGGATCGCCTGTTTTAAGCCCGGCTAACGTCGGATACACGAGAGAAGCACCGATGGCCATACCCAGAAATGGGGAACCGCCGAATTTTTTGATTGCCGTATAACCCAGGAAGATCGGGAAGAAATAGAAGAGACAGTCTCCAGTTGCTTTCAGCAGCTGATACGTACCTGAATCCTGCGTGAGCCAGCCGAAGGCCACAAACATCTCGTTGAAACCTTTGATCATCCCCGTTGCTGCCAGCAATCCAAGGAGTGGTGTGAATACACCCGAGATCATATCAATAAATCGACTGAACAATCCCACTTTTTTACCCGAAGTATCCGCAGATTCCTCAACCTGCCCTTCCGTTGGGAAATTACCCGCTTTGACCACTGCTCTATATACATCCGGCACTTCATTGCCGATTACGACCTGATACTGTCCTCCGCTCTGCATGACTGTGATCACACCCGGCAGATTTTTAAGCTCTTCTGTTTTTGCTACGCTTTCATTTTTCAGTTTAAACCGCAATCTCGTTACGCAATGGAATACACTGTTTACGTTCTCAGGTCCACCAACCCGTGACAGAATGTCTTTTGCTAATTGATCGTAGTTGCTCATTGTCATTCTTCCTCTCTAAGTAGACTCCCCATGCTTGTGAAACAAAGAAAACCTGAACTACTGAACAATCACAACGTACCGGAAATCCGGAAATCAGTCATGTTATTCAGCAATTCAGGTTTTGCCCTTAACGGTTGCAACCCTGTAAGGCTGTACACATTGATATTTGATTATTTTTGCTTGGCAAGCACATCGATTCATTCCTAAATCTTACGGCCCGGAATTGCCTGATTTAACAGTAACAATCCGTTTGGATAATGTATGCGCTTACTTCTTGAGATCATCATAGTACATCCGGCCTATGTTTGCAAGCACTTTTTTTATTTATTTGTTAAAGCACATGATTATTCAGAAGTTGCATTGACCACTCGCTCTATATGAATGGTTAAATACATCATTTCTTCGTCAGTTAGTTGATAGGTGTAGTTATTTTCAATAAATTTTTTGATTTTAACAGAGCACTTGTGTGCATCCGGGTATTTTTTCTGAATCATCTGGAATAGCTCATCATCATTGTTGCTCTTGTAATGCTTCCCTTTCACCATCCGCTGCGCGAAGTACTTCAGGTGCGTAACAAAACGGGTGTAGTTCAAGGCATTCTCATCAAAGTCTATTTTGAAGTGATATTTGATCACGGTCAGAATCTCCTGCATCACCTGCGTCATGCTACGTATATTAGGCATCTCTTCGTTAAGCGCTGCGTTCACAAAATGCAATGCCATAAATCCGGCCTCATCTTCCGGCAAAAGCACTCCAAATTGATCACAGATCATATTTAACGCTTCAAGCCCTACTTCATACTCGTCTTTATATAACTGTTTGGTCTCCCATAACAACCCATTCCGAATCGGAAGATTGTTGCGGTACCGCTCAATGGCAAAATGAATATGATCTGTGAGATGCAGATAGATACTCTCATTTAACTTTTTACCAAGCTTCAGCTTGGCATACGCGATAATTTCTTCGGAGACTTTCATATATTCAAGTGGAATGCTGGCAATTAATGCCTTGAAGTTTTCCTGAATATCTTCATTCTGTAAAGTAAAGATCTTGTCAACATGCTGGTCAGAGATCAGATCACCCGCCTTTTTTTGAAAAGCGATACCTCTACCAATAACAATAACTTCCTGTTCATCTTTGATGGCGACTACCGCATTATTGTTTAACACCTTCTCGATTCTCACTTCATCACTCCAATATACAGAAAAAGGCAAACCATACCTGCGCCTTGAGGTTACTGGACATGCCCTTATCTCTTCAATGTGAACTATATGTGCGTTCATGGTATTACATTTCACTGTTTTATGCAACTAGAAAACGCTAACATCCTCTGATTGGGATTATGTTTTTTTATTTTTGTTGTCCCGTTCCAATTCCGCTTCAATCTTCCGATTAATAACCTCCATTCTCTCGGATGAGATTCGATCTATATCTTTGTATTCCTGATCTGCCTCGTAATCTTCTGACTCTTCCCTGTTCATTAATTTCAAATGATTTTTGATCGTCCGTATATCTTCGCGTATATACATCGTCTGCCTGTATTGATCAACAACAACAGCAAAGATGATCCCTCCGACAATGATGGGTCCGAAAGGAAACAAAAAACATAAAACAACACCAACTAACAAAAGCATTAAAAAGTACACCTTTTTCCTCCTGTATAAAAGATTATTTCAGTCGTTGCATGAAGATTGTCAAGCATAATTGTCACATGTATAAAACTACAAATCAAAATGCCGCTGGATCAATTGCGCCGTTTGCTCCAACGGTCTTCTCCCAACGGCTTGCGGTCCAAAATAATAACCAGGTCAATAAGTATTTCCCTACTATAATGTAATTCTGTGTGAGCTTTGTCACAGCAATCAGTTCATATTTGCGCTATTTATTCCATAAATTTCATTTAGGCATATTCCATCATCATAACCTTTTTGAGGTGAATAAAAAAGAGATTTCCAAAAACCCTATGAAAAGGGCTTGAAATCTCTTTGTATTTGTTCACATCTTTTTAAGAAAATAATGAAATTATAATTACCGTCCGATGAGAACCCATCCCCATTTTAATCGACGCAGACCCATAGCACAGAGCCAGGAGAATAACAATGCCGCAATGTAAGATAACACAATGCCAAGACTGAAGTGACGGGCAAGATCATCGGTAAGCTCGCGTCTCCAGAATAGTAAAACCAAAGGATGAATTAAAAAGATGCCAAATGCCAAGGTTCCCAAAGAATCCATAAATCGAGATACTTTATATTCCTTACGTCGTTCTCTTGTACCTACTCTTTCACTCAGAATCAGGAGCATCAAACAAGCAGAAAGTATAAATATATTTCGAATAAGAAACAGCAATACATAGGTCACAATCGGCCATTCTAGCAGTGTTGTTTTAATCGTTCCGGTGGCATACAAGGAAATCGCTGCTCCACATATAAGTGCGACCATCAGTGCATAACGGTAATGAAGCATTTTTTTCATCGCCCATTCGAAGTTCAGGCCGATCCAGGCTCCAAACCCAATCACAATAAGATAACTCGGAAGCAAACTGCCTGTTCGCTCAAAGTGAAATTTCAAGTGCAAGGCATAGAACAGTGCTTGACCCGCTATAAAGTATAAAGGCATATAGCGTCTAAACCAAGGCTGTTTTGTCAAGGAAATTAACCAAGGAAAAACAATGTAAAATTGAAGAATAATCAAAAAAAAGTATAAATGAGTATGTGCCGTTCCTTGTACCAGCTGTTTGACAAGCTGCATACTGCTCTCCAGTGGTTCTTTGCCAGCCAACCACTTTTTGATGACAAAATAGATTAGAGACCAGGCGACATACGGTACAAATATATAAAATATTCGCTTCTTGTAAAAAGAAGTCATCCAGCCCTTCTCATTCAGCTTGGCGCTGTAGTTATAAAACAAAACCAGCGAAGATAAAAACAAAAATGCCGGTACGGCAAATTGCAAAAAGGTATTCCAAAAGTAAAACAGATCATGATCAAACGTGTTTTTAGGATAATGCGCAACAGCTGTTGATGTCGCATGAATAGCTACAACTGCCATAATCGCGATAGCACGATAGAGATCCAGATATTCTATGCGCCGGGGGCGATTAGCCGGTGGACTCATACATATAACCTCACTTGTGTCTTAAAATAGAAAGATAGTCTCCGGCAATCCAGATTCCAAATCTTATTTTAATCAGCTAGCGAGGAGATTACAATCTTAATTTGGAATATATTCAGTAAACAAGGTTTAGCTACATTCACTATCTTCATTCATCAACTTGTAGGTGAATCGATATTTCCCAGAGCCTAAAGTCATAGCCACATCTGTGCCCGGACTGTTCAAAAATTGAAATTCAGCAGATTGATGAATCAGACTGCCGTTCTCCCTAATCGTTTGACGATCGGCATTCGGCAGATGTATCTCTGCTCTCGTATTGGCAGGAATCTGAACACAGAGTTCCATTTCCCCATGTGTCTGTTGACGCCAGCTAGACTTCACTTGGCCATACATACTCTCAAAACTCGCATCTGCCCATTCCAGTCCCGGACCTGGATATGGCTTGATATGAACCCTCTTAAATCCGGGCTGCTTTTCATCTGGCTGAATGCCTGCCACGTAACGATACAACCATTCTCCTATAGCACCATATGCATAATGATTAAACGAGTTCATATCAGCACTCCACAGGCTCCCATCCTCCCTCATGCCATCCCAATGCTCCCACACCGTTGTGGCTCCCTGCGTCACTTGGTATAGCCAGGACGGATAATCCTCCTGCAACAATAATTCATAGGCTAGATCATTCCTGCCCATATCACTTAGTACCGGATTCAAATAAGGCGTTCCTACAAAGCCGGTTGTAAGATGATTTTGTGTTTCTTTCAATAGTTCAGTCAATTGCATAGCAGCACGAGTACAGGCTGATATCTCCAGCAGATCAAACTGCAAGGCAAGCACATGCGCTGTTTGCGTTGGAACCGCTAGTCTGCCTGCAGGAGTGACATATTCATCTTGGAATGCCTTGACAATATTTCGATGCAGCTCATCATAATACGTAACATCTTCCAATTTACCTAGTGCAGCCGCAGCTTTACGAGTCAATGAAACGGAGTATGCATAAAATGCAGTCGCAACATAATGGATGTCCGTCGCCCCAACGTAACTGCCTGGTTTGGAATCCAGTGCAAGCCAGTCCCCGAAGTGAAACCCTGTATTCCAGAGGAAGGCATTCTCTCCCTGATCATAGATATATGCAATCCATCTCTGCATACTTTCATATTGATCCTCGAGCAGTCGCATGTCCCCATACATTTCGTACATGACCCATGGACAGATCACCGCCGCATCTCCCCAGGCAGATGAGGAATGACTTGTATCTCCCCAGCCTTCGGAGATCAAGCTTCTCAGGTCTGGGACAAAAAACGGCACTCCCCCATCTTCTCCTTGCTCCGCTCGCAAATCCCGAAGCCACTTCGTAAAAAAGGGAGCTGTATTCATCAGATAAGCGGAGGTTCTGATGAACATCTGTGCATCCCCTGTCCATCCCAGCCGCTCATCCCGCTGCGGACAATCCGTGGGTACGTCAACAAAGTTCCCTTTTTGTCCCCATAAAATATTGTGATGGAGTTGATTAACCAACGGGCTGGAGCAAGAGAAGTGGCCTGTACGTTCCATGCTGGAATGAAGGACAACTCCCGTAAACTGATCTAAAACAACCTCTTCCGGGAAACCAATTAATTTCACATAACGGAATCCTTGAAATGTAAAATGAGGCTCATATGTCTCCATCCCTTCTCCTTTGAGGGTGTAATGTATCCTTTGTTTCGCAGCACGAAGATTATCGATATAAAAATTCCCCTTGTGATCCAGAATTTCGGCATGGTGTAGTTCAACCGTCTGCCCTGCATCCCCCTCAATGCTGAATCTCACCCAGCCTACCATGTTCTGTCCCATATCCAGTACGCGATCTCCTTGCGGTGTTGTCAGCAAAGCTACGGGCTGAAGTTGCTCCATCTGCTTGACAGGTACATTTTCTTGCGCGACGATGATGTCCTTCGGATAGGAAAGGACTTGAGCGGGTAACCATGCACCTTGAGATTGATCTCCCCAGTCGCTCTCCATACGCGCATCATAGGTCTCCCCCATATAAATATCTGACATGCGAATGGCACTTGGTGCAGCAGACCACTCTTCATTCGACCCGATGATCTCTTCCGAGCCATCAACATATCGAATATGAAGCTCCAGCAGTAAAGCAGATGTAGAACCGAAAATCTCTCGTTCTTTATTCCAACCAAGATGCCCCAGGTACCAGCCATCTCCAAGATAGGCTCCAAGTACATTTTGTCCAGCCTTAAGCTGATGGGTCACCTCATAAGTCTGATATTGCAAACGCTTACTATAAGTCGTCCAACCTGGCGTAAAATAATCCTCACCTACCCGAGTATGATTCAGATGTAACTCGTACATGCCAAGTGCCGTAGCATAAATGGTTGCACGGAGAACAGGTTTCACAATCTCAAAGTATCTTCTCATGCGTGGACAGGATGAATCAGGTTCACCAGGTATGCTGGCTGTAATCCACTTTCCGGTCCAATCGGTGCTGAGTTCCATGCGTCCCATCTCGAAATAAGCGGCTTCAGACCACCCTGAGGACTCTTCAAATGCATCCCGAACCTGAACCCGGTAAAAATACCGCGTTCGAGCAGCAGGTTGAAAACCTTCAAGCTCGACATGAACAGACTGATCTGATTTCAGCTCTTGTGTATCCCATATGATAACTGCAAAATCGGGTGTATGAGATAGCTGAACCTGATAAGTCGACTGTATACAGTTCCGACGATCTGATTCCAGCTTCCAGCTCAGTCGGGGTGACCTGACATCCAAACCAATTGGATTCAACCGATATTCACACCGAAGGTCACTGATCTTTAACATGTTGTGCTCATCCTCTCCATCATGGCTTCCCTTGGCAGGTTACGATATAATTATATCGATTCCAGGGTGTGAATTATCCGGTAAAACGGACTATTTCACCCCCCGATACAGCCATCTGTGGGAAGGAGAAACTGTATATGAAAAGGTCTGTAGAATTATTGAAAAGCGAGGCATTCCTGAACCGTCCACTACAGTTATTCGTTAATCGCTGTTTTGAGAACTTTATGATGCCTTTTCACACCCATGATTTCGTTGAGTACAGCTATGTTGCTGAAGGTAGAGGGTTTCACCACATCGGTGAAGATACCGTCCCTGTCAACAAGGGCATGTTATTTGTCATTCCTATCGGAATTCCTCACGTCTTCCGACCAGTGAGTACGGATGCAACAAAAGCACCCCTGATCATCTATAACTGCTTGTTTAACGCCGAATTAATACAAGCTTTGAAACATTTTCTTCGGGATGAGGACATCGTACAACATCTGATGGACCTTGAGCAAAATCGGCAGCAGTATATCTCCGTTACAGATCATTCCGGCCGTTTGGAAGAATTAATGTTACAGTTATACCGTGAATTCTCCGTTCCCGGGCCAGGTTCACTTGCGATGTTAGACACGCTGGTTAGCCAATTGATTATCATGACTTACAGACAGGATCAACAGATGAAGTGTGTGGACTCCACTCCACATCAACCCATGTTTCATGACATGGAATCCATCCTTCATTACCTCAGGCAGCATCTTGGCGAACGTATCCTCATGAAAGATTTGGTTCAGTTATCCCGGTGGAGTGAGAAAAAGATTGGAAGAATGTTCGTTCGTTATACCGGACAGACATTTAGATCCTATGTACAACATCTACGCATTCAAAGAAGTTGTGAGCTGTTAAAGCGATCCGGCCATAAAGTGGGTATCATTGCTGAAATGGTTGGCTATCAGGATATGGATTCCTTTCATGCTGCCTTCAAAAAAATAACGGGTGATACCCCGCTATCCTATCGCAAAAAATCCAGAGTATAACTTCTGCTCTGGATTACGGTAGTATGGTTAAATGTTAAATATGAAGACCTAAGGGCAGCAACATCTCATCTATGTACAGCTTCGCACCTTTCCAGGACGACATCTGGGGAAAGCCGTATTGCTCACGTTGTTGTCTGTTCCACGGATGCGGGATACAGATGACTTTCCGTCCACCTTCAAAAGCCGGAATCAGATTATGAGGCCCGTCATCGATTAAAAGGTCGAATGTGAGCAAGTTTTTGCGTTTGCACGTTATGAATTGTTCCAGTTTAATAAACGGCATATGCATCTGCAGCCACTTCCACTTCTCCAATACCGTCTTAGGCTCTGCTGCCGTAACGATAAGAAGATCATACGCATCGTTTAACTTCCGCATCTCTTCCACCACATACTCATCATATAACTCCAGTTCCTCGAACAATCCGGGTCGCCCGTAAAACACCTCATGGGTACTATCCGGGTGACGCAAGTGAGTGGTGTCCCAATCTACCATATCTTCATAATGAAGCAGATGAGTTGGAAAGCTCTTGTTGTTATGATAAATGGCCCGTTTAACTAGTTGACAGATCGTGTCATCCATATCTACCGCAATAATCGGTTTTCTCATCTTCATTCCTCCCTGATACGAACACAGTATATCATCTCATCCGGGATGCAGTCATTCTTTTTACATGTGAGTAAAATAAAAAGACTTTGCTCCGAGGTAAACAACCGCGAAGCAAAGCCTGTTACGTTCGTTCTTGTATCAATCCAAATCCTTGCCGTTTGAAGCGATCACTTTTTGATACCAGTCGAAGCTTTTTTTCTTGAAACGATTCAATGTCCCTTGTCCGTTATCATCCTGATCCACATAGATTACACCGTACCTTTTGGACATTTCCGAGGTAGATGCGCTGATAATATCAATAGCTCCCCAGTTTGTATATCCCATTAGATCCACACCGTCCATGACCGCTTCCTTCATTTGTGTAATGTGTTTACGGAGGTAGTCAATCCGGTAATCATCCTGAATGGAGCCGTCTTCCTCGACCTTATCTTTCGCGCCGAGTCCATTTTCCACCACAAACAAAGGCAGCTGATAACGATCATACAGCTCTTTCAGTGCAATACGCAGCCCAACCGGATCAAGCTGCCAGCCCCATTCCGTGCGCTCCAGATTCGGGTTTTTGATCGTACTGTATAGATTTCCGCCTGTAACACCGTAATCCTCAGGATTCACCGCGGACACCAGGGAAGTATAATAACTAAATGATATAAAATCTACCGTATGCTTACGCAGTATTTGCTCGTCTCCAGGCTCCATGATCACGTTAATTCCATGATCTGACCAGTAACGAGTCATAAACGACGGATAACTCCCGCGAACTTGTACATCGGTATGCAACAGGTTGAGTTGATTGTCGATTTGAGCTTGCAGTACATCTTCCGGATTGGACGTCGCCGGGTAATGGATCATACGAGCCAGCATACATCCAATCTGGAACTCTGGGTTAATCTGACGTGCTCTCTCGGTCACCAAACTACTGGCTACAAACTGATGATGAAGCGCCTGATAGGACGCCTGCATAACGTTATCCACCCGATCCTCAATGATGCCTCCACCTGTAAACGGCTCAATAATCGTGGTATTGATCTCATTGAACGTCAGCCAGTATTTTACCTTCTCCTTGTACCTTGTCATGACCGTTTCTGCATATCTCACAAAATGTTCAATAACCTCACGGCCTGCCCAACCGTTATATTTCAGTACAAGTGACATCGGCATCTCGTAATGAGAGAGGGTTACCAACGGCTCAATATTGTATTTCCGAAGCTCATCAAACACCTCGTCATAAAAACGAAGTCCTTCTTCGTTTGGCTGTTCATCATAACCGTTCGGGAAAATACGTGGCCAGTTAATAGAAAGTCGGAACGTTTTGAACCCAAGTTCGGCAAACAAGGCTATATCTTCTCTGAAACGATGATAAAAATCAACGCCGTACCGTTTCGGATACCCTTCCGAACTGTAATGTGCCATTGCCTTCTCGACCTTGTCAGTGGTCACATGCATCAACTCTCGCAAATTGGTATAGTCCTTCTTCTCAAAATAAGGAACCATGTCGGCCGTAGACCAGCCTTTACCACCCACATCAAATGCGCCTTCAGCCTGGTTGGCAGCGATCGCGCCGCCCCATAAGAACCCTTCGGAAAACCCTTGTCGATTGTTCATATTGATCTCTCCTTGTTCACAGCTTCGCCTTCAATACGTTCTCACCCATTTGGATATTTCCCAGTTGTATAGGGGTAATCTCTTTATAATCGGCCGTATTAGTCACAACCATAGCGGTTGTTATGTCATATTCCTTCGCAATCTCATCCAGTTCAAAGGTTAGCAATAGATCACCAGCCTGTACGCGTGTCCCTGCTAACACATGCGAATCAAAATATCGTCCACGCAGCTTCACTGTGTTGATCCCAACATGAATAAGCAGCTCCATACCCTCATCACTGCGGACAACAATGGCATGTTTGGTTTTGAAAACATTCATCACCGTGCCCGTAACCGGGGACACCAGTTCACCCAAGGTAGGAACAAACGCCACACCCTTGCCCATCAATTCATCACCAAAGGTCGGATCATTTACTTCTTGCAGCGGGATAGCTCTGCCTGTCATCGGAGCATAAGCTATGGCATCCCCCGTTGGTGCAGGGGCACCAGGATCCTCCATGTTGACGGGTGCTTCAATCTTAACTGCCTTATCTGTTGTCACATTAGCGTTAGTGGCACCTGGAGCAAATTTGGCCAGTGCCTCAGCGTCCCCCTCCTCTTCTTTGATCCCGAACAGGATCGATACAATCGTACCTACAACAAACGCGATAATCATGCCTCCGAAGGAATACAGGAAGGTCTGTCCAACAAGAGACGGCAACCCAGGAAGTCCGCCATTACCCGCGAGTACATAGGCTTTAGCGCCGAATGCCAAGGCGAAACCGCCACCTACTGCACTACCGATCATCGCAGCGGCAAATGGCTTTTTATATTTCATGTTAACCCCGTACATCGCCGGTTCGGTTACACCCATCAGAGCCGTGAAACTCGTGGACAGAGCAACGGTTTTAAGTTTTTTATCATTAGCACGGAAGAACACACCGAGTGTTGCACCAGCCTGACCCATGTTTGAAATAAATGTTAGCGGCAGGAATTTGTCAAAACCGAGTGTAGCAATATTACTGAGAATAATCGGCACAAGTGCGTAGTGCATACCTGTCATGATAATCAGTGCCATGGCACCGCCCAGTACGATACCAGCGATCAAGCCACCTTCGTTCAATAGCCAGTTAATCCCACCGGACAAACCGTTACCAACAAATGTACCCAATGGTCCAATCGCAATCAATGTGACTGGAACCATCACCAGGAGCGTAATCAGTGGCACAAGCAAAAGCTTGAGCGCTGCAGGGATGATCCGATCCACCCATTTTTCAACATAAGACATCAACCATACCGCCAGCAAAATCGGAATAACCGATGAAGCATAGCTTACTGCTGTGACTGGAATACCTAGAAACGCCACCGCTTCTCCGCTGGAGAGCAAGGCCCCCATGTCGGGATACATCAAGGCTGTACCCAGTGCAATCGCTACAAATGGATTACTGCCAAACTTGCGGGCAGCGCTGACTGCAATCAGCAGTGGCAAGTAATGGAACACACCATCACCAATCGCGGACAGAATGCGATACGTATCTGTTCCCGCGGACATCCACTCCAGCGAAACAAACAGGGCAAGTAACCCCTTTAGCATACCCGCTGCTGTAATGGCCGGAAGCATCGGAGCAAATACACCTGCAATCGTTTCAAAGATGCTCAAGATCACATTTTTACTTTTTTCCGGTTTGGCCTGCTTATTGTCTGCGTTTTGCTGAATGGACGGTTCTTCCTTTACCATCGCATCAAATACTTTGGATACATCATTACCGATGATGACTTGGAACTGATCTCCCGAAATGTTGGTGCCCATTACTTTATCCAGCTGTTTTAAAGCGCCGCTGTCGACGTTGTCATTGCTTTTCAGATCAAAGCGCAGCCTTGTAACACAGTGATACACCGAGTTGATATTGTCTTTTCCACCAACGGCTTTGATGATCTGCTGTGCCGTGTCTTGATGTTTCATCTGATTTCCTCCTCATTTTTCCCATAAAAAATACCC
This sequence comes from Paenibacillus sp. 4624, assembly GCF_050435065.1. Classification (NCBI taxonomy): domain Bacteria; kingdom Bacillati; phylum Bacillota; class Bacilli; order Caryophanales; family Paenibacillaceae; genus Paenibacillus; species Paenibacillus sp. 4624. Next base: position 200,727 of record NZ_JBNDJR010000003.1, on the reverse strand, counting down.
GAACAAAACTACGCAGATGTACCTGCGTACCTTCATTCGGGTATTGCCTGATTAAACAGTAACAAGCCCATTGAATATGAAAATGTATTATGTGATACATAACCTGAAATCAATTGCATGAAGGTGCTCACGCTAACATTTTGGAAAACGTTACGCTTCCCGTTTTGTCTTCATCAAGCGCTCTAGATGCAATGTCAGGTACAGTTGCTCCGAGTGAGTCATATCGTACTGATAGTTTTTATGGATAAACGTCTCGACCTTGCCGATACACTTGAACGTCTCCGGATAGTTTTTCCTTACCACCTCATACAGATACTCTTCCGCATCATCATGAGTTGAATGAGTAATGACTCGCTGACAGAAGTATTTCAGATGTGTGATAAACCGGAAATAGTTCACGCCATCCTCATCCAATTCGACGTTGAAGTGATATTTGATAATGTTCATAATCTCCTGCAACAACTGCATCAGATGCGTGACATCATTCATCGAATCGTTGACTTCTGCATTAATGAAATGCAGCGCAATATTGCAGATTTCGTCTTTCGGGAATTCGATATCCAGTCGTTCTTTGAGCAAAGTGAGCGCTTCTCTGGCCACATCATACTCTGCCTTATAGAAATGCTGCACTTCCCACGAAAGTGGATTACGTGTAATCATTCCCTTTTCCAACCGCTGAACAGCAAAATGAATATGATCGGATAAGGAGACATATATCCCGTCACTGATCGTTTTACTCAGCTGTGTTCGTGCCAGCGTCACGATATCATCGGTTACCTGCAGAATTTCAATCGGCACTTCAGCGACGATGGATTTGAACTTTTCATATATCGATGTATCCTGAAGACGAAACACCTTTTCAATTCGCTCTTCGTCAATCTCATCGCCAGCTTTGAACTTAAATCCGATACCCCGGCCGAGGATCAGCAATTCTTTATTTTTATCATCTACCGTGCTGACGATGTTGTTATTAAATATCTGTTTGATAATCATAATGGACCCACCTGGTTTTTTTTGAGACATAAAAAAGGGCAAAACCAAAATAGAAATAATAAAATCATTTCCATTGTGGTTTTGCCCGCTTTACCGGTAACAAGCCTCGCAAATAGTCTAGCATAAGCTGAAAACGGTGTCAACTACAGGCATAAGGTAAAAATTTAGAGTATGCAACATTTTCCTTTTCATCCACGTTAATAGTGTATCCAACTATAAATATCTAATGCAATCACAATTACATTTACGTAACAGGAGGAATAATCATTGAAAAAATTAGTCTCGATCACCGCAGCTATCACTTCTATGTCACTATTATTATCCATAGCTCCCGCCGCTTGGGCAGAATCAAGTCCTACTTCCGTGGTTCAGGATGTTTCAAATACGCTGAATCTGGATCAAAAAGTGACTAAACAATTAACCGACGCCATCACAGCATTGACTGGAAAACGAACCGTTCAATTCACATCTGCAGACACTGCATTTGATGATTGGGTTGTTAATAGCACGTTAACTGGCACAGCCGAGGCTGATATCACTCAAAATTATAATTCCAAAAAGGAAAAAGTTACTTCTACCCTAATCAATTATAAAGCCGATGATCTTAACAAAGTATTGGATCAAGCTTTATACAACAAAATACAAGTGTTCCTAAAATCGTTTGATAAAGACAACAAATTCAAAGCGGATGCCTTCTGGCGAGTTAAACAAGATGTAAACGACAGCGGACTCAAAAACTACTGGGTGATCTGGGGACATGACCAAAGTTTATACGTCGATGTGGATCATAACAACCAATTATCAGCAAGTATTCTTTATGACCTTAAGGATGCACGGGCTACACTTACAAACAAAGCCCGAAACACACTCAAAATACTTGGCATTACATCCATTAAGGCATTTGATTATTCATTGCTTACCCAAAAAAACAAAGATACACTCTGGGTATATCAAGATGACAGTAGTATAAACTCTGTACACATTGGAAGTAACACTGGAAAAGTGTGGAAGGTAATCAATCAATTCGGCACGGACTGGAACAATGATGCTGATTTTAAGAAGTCTTTTGCTAAGCCTAAGCTGAGTAAAAAGAAAGCCCTCTCCGCCGCAGCGCCAAAAGTAAAATCGATCTTTGGCCTGAATTTAAAAGGATACAGCGTTCGTATTCAAGATAACCAATACACCTTTACGAAAAAAGGAGCCACTACTCTCATCGGTAAAATCAATAAAAAAGGTGCCTTTTATTCTTTTGAAGCTATTCCCGTAAATGGAGTACGAAACTAAATGTACGTTTGATGACAGAACAAAACAGCCCCTTCTATCGCGAAGGGGCTGTTCATTTATTGCCCAAAGGTTACGTTGATCTGCACAATCTCGGAACGGCTACTTGTCCGGATTGGCGGTCCCCAGAAACCATATCCTGAGGTGACAATCGAGTGCATGGAGCCCTTTTGCAGATAACCCCAATCATTCTCATAGATCGCTTGTGTTATGAATTGAGCCGGTGCAATCTGTCCCCGGTGTGTATGACCCGATACGACTAAATCAACGTTGTTCTTCTCGGCGATATCCAAATCGTACGGCTGATGATCCAGCATGATTACAGGCTGATTCAGATCTGTATTTTGCATAAGTGTTGCTACGTCTGCCCGATCTTCTTCCGTTCGGTCTTTCCGTCCAATCAATGTAATTTTGTTATCCAGTACGATTTTGTCATCATACAGCACCTGCATATTGCTTTTCTCCAATGCAGCGATGAGATCCTGGGTAGGTCCGTCAAATTTATCATGGTTCCCAAGTGAAGCATATACGCCATAAGGAGCCTTGATTCCACTAATAATATCGGCAATACCACTCTTCTCATACATCGCCAGATTGTCATCGATCAGGTCACCCGGATATAAAACGAGGTCTGGTTTGAGGGCATTAATCTCCTCTACCATCCGTTTCGCATGAGCAGGACCAGACAACAGTCCAAAATGCATATCCGCAGCCATGACAATATTCAACTTGTCTATGCCTTGCACCTTTTTATCAATCTGAATGTTATATTGTCTGACGACCGGGCTGTACGCGTTGAAAATTCCGTATCCCATTGTAGAGATCAGTAAAACCAGCGTAACTACACCCGCCCATTTGTGAGCGTGATGTCTAGGAATTCGCGTCAAGCGCAGAAGCCATAACGTCAGGTGTACAACAGGCAATATGAGCAATAATAGTGAGAAAACCGCCAGCCAATAGGAGCCGATGACACCGAGAAACGAAATGCTGCCAAATATGCGTGCCAAAATAAAGGAAGCGGCCAGAAAAACAAGTGCTGTGATATACAACCAGCGAAATCTGGCTGCCACCACGGGTTTCATCCAACTCCACCCGCTCCAGCCTATGTAGAAGACTAACAATCCATATACGAGCAAAAACAGGATACCTATGAGTACAAACATGCCTAGCCTGACCCCCACCTTCAAAAAGTTATGTACTGCAATTTTAACGGAAACAAATCCGTCTGAAATAGTATAACGTAAACAGAGGTGTCTCAGCATCTTTTACAGACTACAGATGGGTACATTTTATTACAATTTGATGATAATAAATTTTGAAGAGTTTTCCCTCTTTTTCACCAACCGTACATGCCGATGTTGTGCCAAAACAAAAAAACACCTCTGCAACTCTCCCCTGAGTAAACTCAAAAGGACTGTTGCAGAGGTGCTTATATTAAAAAATTACTCGTTAGTATCCATCCATTGGAAATGGAATGAACCTTCTTTGTCCACACGTTGGAATGTGTGTGCACCGAAGTAGTCACGTTGTGCTTGAAGCAAGTTTGCTGGCAAACGCTCTGTACGGTAGCTGTCGTAGTAGGACAACGCGCTGGAGAAGCCTGGTACTGGAATACCTTGTTTCACCGCAGCGGCCACCACTTCACGCCATGCATCCTGGTAGGATTCAACGATGTTTTGGAAGTATGGATCAAGGAGCAGGTTTTTCAGGGCTGCATCTTTGTCGTATGCTTCCTTAATGTTTTGCAGGAACTGTGAACGGATAATGCAACCGCCGCGGAAGATCATCGCGATGTTGCCGTATTTCAGATCCCAGCCATATTCGTCGGATGCGGCACGCATCTGTGCGAAACCTTGAGCGTAGGATACGATTTTACTTGCGAACAGCGCTTTGCGTACGTTCTCGATGAATGCTTTTTTGTCACCGGAGAACGCTTCTACCTTAGGTCCGTTCAGGATTTTGCTGGCAGCGATACGCTCGTCCTTCATCGCCGACAAGAAACGGGAGAATACGGATTCCGTAATCATGGACAATGGTACGCCGAGATCCAGCGCGCTTTGGCTTGTCCATTTGCCTGTTCCCTTTTGTCCAGCGGCATCCAGAATGACATCAACCATCGGTTTGCCTGTTTCCGGATCGTATTTGGAGAAGATGTCCGCTGTGATCTCGATCAGATAGCTGTCAAGTTCACCTTGGTTCCACTCGGAGAAGATTTCATGTAACTCTTCTACGGAAACGTTCAGTACGGATTTCAGCAAATGGTACGCTTCACCAATCAACTGCATGTCACCATACTCGATGCCGTTATGCACCATTTTAACGTAGTGTCCCGCACCGTCAGGTCCTATATACGTGCTGCACGCATCATCGCCAACTTTGGCAGAAATCGCCGTCAGGATTGGTTCTACAAGCTCATACGCACTTTCCTGACCACCTGGCATAATTGCAGGACCTTTCAGCGCGCCTTCTTCGCCACCGGATACACCTGCACCGATGAAGCGGAAACCTTTGGCTTCCAGCTCTTTGCTACGACGCTGTGTATCAGGGAAGTACGCATTACCACCATCGATAATGATATCTCCTTGATCCAGGTGAGGAAGCAATTGCTCAATAGTAGCATCCGTTGCTTTACCCGCTTGTACCATGATCAGAATTTTACGTGGTGATTCCAAAGAAGCTACGAACTCTTCAATGGAAAACGTTCCGATCAAGTTTTTACCTTCTGCTTCTTTCAGAAGATCATGCGTTTTCTCCGGTGAACGGTTAAATACCGATACCGAGAAACCTTTACTTTCAATATTAAAAGCCAGGTTTTTCCCCATTACCGCAAGTCCAATGACACCAATCTGTTGTTTACTCATTATGTCCTCCCGATACTCCATGATTTATATATATTTTCTGTTAAACCTTTTCCCCACGTACGGATATTATTGTACTGTTTTTTTCCAGTCTGCTGCAAATTTCTCCATCCCTTGATCTGTCAGCGGGTGTTTGGAAATTTGTTCAATGACTGCAAATGGAACTGTTGCAATATGTGCTCCAGCCATCGCTACGCGTGTAACGTGATCCGGATGTCTCACGGATGCAGCAATGATCTGTGCATCCAGATTATGTGTGCGGAACAGTTCAGCTACTTTGGCTACAAGTTGTACGCCGTCTTCGGAGATATCGTCCAGACGTCCCAAGAAAGGAGATACGTATGTTGCACCTGCGCGAGCTGCAAGCAACGCCTGATTCACGGTGAAGATCAAAGTCACGTTTGTTTTTACACCTTTTTTAGTCAAGTAACGGCAAGCTTCCAGACCTGCAAGCGTCATTGGCAATTTAATCGTGATGTTTTTGTCGTTGTTATTGATTTTGATCAATTCGTTCGCTTGGGCGATCATTTCTTCAGCAGTCAGCGCATCCGGCGTTACTTCAGCGGAAACAGACTCGACTTCAGGCACAAGCTTCAAAATTTCTTCGATGCGGTCTTCGAATTTCACGCCTTCTTTGGCTACCAAGGAAGGGTTAGTTGTTACACCAGACAATACACCGATTTTGTATGCTTTTTGAATGTCTTCTACGTTAGCTGTATCGATAAAAAATTTCATGATTAAAAACCTCCGATTAGTTTGATTTTTTAGTTTGTTTTGGGCATTAGATGTTTCCGTTAACTGCCATCGGTACATCGCTGTCTTGCTCAGAAATCAGTTCATTAGGTTCGTCAAACCACCAATGATGACCTTCCGCCTCAAGCATGGCATCCGACTCCGCTGGTCCATAACTTCCTGCCGGATATAAGTGGAGCGGAAGCAGATTTTCATTAAATGCATCCAGAATCGGTTGCACCCAAGCCCAGGATAACTCAACTTCATCCCAATGTGCAAAGAAGGTTGGATCGCCATGCAACGCATCGCGAATCAAGTTCTCATAAGCTTCTGCCAGATCTCCCTGATTAGGAGCAAGGTCAATATGAACGGGCTTGAATTCCCCTTTATTTTCAGGATCACTTGCGTTCAGTTGCAGTGTCATGCTTTGATCCGGGCTCATTTCGATCACAAGCAGGTTCGGTTTCGAACCGTTGTTCTTGATCAGGTGACCTTGGCCTGAAGGTTCTTTGAACTCAATCACGATCCGTGTTGATTTCTCCTTCATTCTTTTACCCGTACGGATGTAAAACGGAACACCTCTCCAGAAGAAATCATCAATTTGCAGCTTCGCGGCAATAAATGTGTCATTCATTGTGTTCTCTGCAACACCTGGTTCATCTGTGTAGGCATGTACCGGTTTTCCTTGAATGCTACCTGCAGCGTACTGTCCACGAATGATGCTTGCACCGACCGTTTGCTTCTGCAGTGGCTGAATGGACTCCATGATGTGTTTTTTCTTCTGGCCCACATTTTCGGAAGTGCTGTTATATGGAAGCTGAATAGCCATCATCATAAGCAATTGCAGCATATGATTTTGGAACATGTCACGCACAGCACCTACATGATCATAATAGGATGCGCGTTCTTCAACACCTACAGTCTCATTTGCCGTAATTTGTACGTTAGAGATGTAACGGTTGTTCCAGAGAGCCTTCATAATCGGATTGCTTTGATGAAGTGTCTCCAGCTTCTGAACCATCGGTTTTCCCAGGTAGTGGTCAATCCGATAAATCTCTTCCTCTGTGAAGGATTCACTCAGCTTGCGGTTAAGGTCGCGTGCCGACTGTAAATCATGACCAAATGGCTTCTCAATGACGAGACGTTTCCATCCTTGTGTTGAACCAAGCCCACTTGCCTGAATATTTTCAGCGATCGGCTCGAAGAATTCCGGACCAACCGAGAGATAAAACAAGCGATTGGATGGAATACCAAGTTCAGCCTCTCTTTGCTCAACCAATTGAAGCAACTTTATATAATCTTCCTTATGCGTGATATTCAATACACTGTAGCGAAAAGCTTTTACAAATGATTTTACTGATTCATGATCTCCTTGACGTCTAGAGAACTCATGCAAAGATTTTTCCACTTGAGCTTGGAAAAATTCATCCGACCATTCCCTGCGGCCCATGCCGATCAGGGAGAAGGTTTCAGGAAGCTTTTTCTCAAGGTACAGATTATATAGGGCAGGATATATTTTTCTTTTGGCTAAATCTCCAGTAGCACCAAATAAAACAATTGTTGTTGGTTCCATCTTACCGTGCTCCTTCCAAGTAACTCTGGTTTCTTTGTTGTAGTTACACTATAATACGTTTTATAGCCATACAAGTAATTAATATATTTCACAGGAGCTATAGACGATATCTATGACAACAAATTACGAATTATATAAAGTCTTTTACTGGGCTGCCAAAACGGGCAGTCTGACCCAAGCCGCCAAAGCCCTTTACATCACACAACCTAGCGTCAGTCACGCGATCAAACAGTTGGAAGACAGCTTCGGACTTACCCTGTTCTATCGAAACTCTAAAGGCGTTGCATTAACTCAAGAGGGTGCGAGCCTTTACTCCTATATCGAACAATCCCAGATTCTAATCTCACTTGCAGAAGAAAAAATGGCCGCGCTAAAAAATCTGGATAACGGGGAACTTCGGATTGGAGGCAGCGACTCCCTCTTCAAACATTACATGTTATCGTATCTGGAGGAGTTTCATATTCAGTACCCTAACATCAAGCTGCATCTAAGCCATGGAACGACACCGGAAGTCATTACGTTTCTAAAAGAAGGCAAAATCGATCTTGGGGTTGTCCGTATGCCCATCGTTGACCCACAGCTGGAAGTGCGGGAGAGCATCCAACTAAAGGATTGTTTTGTTGCTGGTGAACGATATGCCCAGTTGAAGGGAAAAGTACTGACCCTCGAACAATTGCTTGAACATGAGCTTATCCTGTTTTCTCGTAACAGTCGGGTTCGGATGGCAATCACAGAACTCTTCAATCATTATAACTACACGTTAAAACCAGAGATCGAGGTCGGCAGTGTTGACCTTCTGATTGAATTTGCTCGCCGCGGCTTGGGGATCTCCTATGTCACACGAGAATTTATCTCCAAAGAGCTGGAAGAAGGCTCTCTCTTCGAGATTCAGCTTGACGTTCCTCTCCCTCCTTCTCATGTTGGGATCATGACAAAACGGAACATGCCGATCTCCTCGGCTGCGAATCACTTTATGGACTTAATTTTCAAAGGACAGGCGGACAGCCCGAGAACATGATCTGAGCAGAACATGATAAAGAGCCTCAAGGCCCTGCATGCAGGATCTTGAGGCTCTTTATCTTTTTTATTTTTAAATAAATTAAAGTGATTACTGGACGCAGTTAGCATTAGTCTTTTAATGGCTGACTAGATAAGTAGCGTCCAGAATCAGAGCCACTTTTCCGTTCCCCAAAATGGTTGCACCAGAGAGGTGATTCATTGCTCCGAGGTACGTTCCAAGCGACTTAATGACCACTTCCTGATTTCCGATGATCTCATCCACGGCATACGCTGAAATTTTATCAACGGAGCGCACAATAACGAGCGGAATCGTCTTCGACTTACGATCTTTACGCGGGTATTGCAGCTTATCACACAGCCGGTAAAAAGGCACAATGCGCCCATGGTTCAAAATGGATTGCTGTCCCTGAATCATCTGAATCTCTTCCGGTTTAATACGTACGATCTCCGCTACGTTATACATCGGCAGAACCAGTACCCGGCCTGACACATTTACTAACAGACCCTTGATAATGGCCAGAGTAAGCGGTAAACGAATCGTGAACGTCGTGCCTACACCGACCACTGTGTCAATATCGATGATACCATTCAGCCTTCCAATCTGGCTTCGTACAATATCCATGCCAACACCTCGGCCAGATACGTCACTAACGGTTGAAGCCGTGGAGAACCCTGGTTCAAAGATCAGATGGACAGCTTCCTGTGCATTCAAACGAGCCGCTTGCTCTTCAGTTATAATGCCTTTTTTCAGCGCGGAAGCTTTAATCTTCTCCCCATCAATACCCTTACCATCATCCGAAAAACGGATTACCACATGATTTTCTTCATGATAAGAAGTCAGTTTAATTCGACCTTTAGCAGGTTTGTTCTGTTTGGCTCGGACCTCGGCACTCTCAACGCCATGATCGGCACTGTTTCGAATCAGATGGATCAGCGGGTCGCTGAGTTCCTCAATAATCATGCGATCCAGTTCAGTCTCTCCGCCTTTAATAACCAGTTCAATATCTTTGCCAAGCTTCTGAGACAAGTCCCTAACCAGTCTCGGGAATCTGTTCAACAATTGCTCGATAGGCAGCATTCTCGTTTTCATTACGCCATCTTGAAGTTCCTTGATGACTCTGCCCATATGGTCGGATACCCCGCCAATGCTTTGAAGTACTGGGGAAGACTCCTTCCGTGCACCCGAACTACTCAAGTCTGCAAGAGAGGTCTGGTCAATAAGCAGTTCACCGACGAGATTCATCAAATGATCCAGACGCTCCACGCTCACGCGAACAGTAGGCTGGGTGGACTTCATTTTATCTTCTTGAAGGGGAACCGAGGTGTCGGATTTTTCTATTCCAACTGTCATTTCATTCTCTATGAATTCAGTTGTTACAGCTGCCTCTTCTGTCGCCAAAATATATGGGCCTACATCAATGCTCTGAATATCGGAGTCCCCGGATAACGCGCTCTCAATTTGTGCTTGATCCAACTTAGAAGCGATAATGATGACAAACTGATTATACTGCGCCTCTTCCCCTTGCTCTTCCTGCCCCTTCTCCTGGATGGAAGTTGCTAGTACACTACCGCACACATCTTCCACTCGTTTGCACAAGATATGATATCTGGCTGCTTTCATTAAACAATCTGTGCTTAAAACGATACGGATAGAAAAAATCTGTTCCCCTGATCCAAGCCCTTCTGTGACTAGGTTAAATTCTCCAGGTAACATCAGAGATTGCCCCTCTTGTACAACCGAAGATGGATGATGAATCATGTCATGTATCTCTTTTACCACCGCACGGAAATCAGAGTAAGCTGCCCCTCGCACATACTGATCTCTAAGCACTCTCATCGCATCCAATGAACGGAAAAGCGTATCAATCAGTTGTGCAGTAATGTCCGGTTTTTTCGAACGCACCCATTCCAAGGCATACTCCACTTCATGTGTCAGATCACTTAGTTCACGAAAATCCATAGTCGAAGCCGAGCCCTTGATCGTATGAGCTGCTCGAAATAAGGTTTGCACAAGTTCCACTGAAGGTGAAAGCTCAAGTGCAAGCAAGGACTGATCCATCCGTTCCAATTGATCATTCAATTCTTCGATAAATATGTCGCGATAGGCGGACAAATCCATCATTGGTGCATTCCCCCTAACCGCCCAATATTTCATCCAGCTTCAAAATACCTACCAGATTCTCTCCCTGTTGCCCAACGCCCTGAAAAAATGTTTCGAGATGACGTCCGTGACCGCCAGAAGGCGGGTGTATTTCCGAATAAGTTGTGACTTTGCTGACTCGATCTACAATCAAACCGATATATTCATCCTGATAACGCACTACAATAATTCGGGTCGCCCGAGTATCCGCTTCATCTGCCATGCCGAGCAAGTTGCGAAGGCTCATAACGCAGACGACTTTACCACGCAGGTTCATAACCCCTTTAATTTCGGTGCGACTAAACGGAATATCTGTAATGCTTTGCATTTTTATAATTTCATGAATTTCTTCGATTCGAATAGCACAGGTTTCTGCGCCGACAGATAATTCGATATATTGTTCTTTCTGAAGTGAAGACATCGTTTCACCCTCAATTCGTTATTATGACTGTGTTTTGAAAGCCGCCGCAGAATTTGCCAACTCTTCAGCAAGGTGTGCGAGCGATTGACAGGTTGCTGCCGTCTCTTCGGATGCTGCCGCAGATTCCTCACTGGATGCGGAAATCGACTCTACCGAGCTCATTACCTCAGCAGCTTGTGCCGCCTCTTCCTCACAAGCAGCCGCAATTTCATTGACTTTCTGAGAAGAATTGTTGACCATCTCAATGATCTGATCAAAGGCTTGTCCTGTTTTGGATGATTGCTCCACACTATCCGAAACGGCTTGCACACTTTGTCTCGTATTCTCCTGCATCACTTTGATGATCGTTGTGATTTCTTTGGTCGCTTCACCACTACGTTCGGCAAGCTTACGAACTTCATCAGCTACAACAGCAAATCCTCTTCCTTGTTCTCCTGCACGAGCTGCTTCAATCGCTGCATTTAACGCAAGCAGGTTCGTCTGTTCAGCGATGTCGTCAATGACTTCGATAATGTCGCCAATTTTGCGTGAATCTTCTTCGAGCTTCGCCATTTTCATATTCACAGCTTGCATACCTTCCAGTGAAGTTTGTACAACATGGCCACCTGCACGTGCTGTTTTCACCGTATCATTGGACAATTCGGCAGCTTCTTCAGCACTTGCAGCTACAGAGTTGATCGCGAGAGACAACTCCTTAAACAATTCGGAGATGTTCGCTGCTTCACCGGACTGACTTGTGCTCGTACTTGCGATTTCCTGTGTACTTGCCGAGATTTGCTCAGACGATGCCGCAACGCTCTGTGAATTCATGACAATGTTATTGATTAATTCTCTAAGATTATCCACCATGCGGTTAAGTGCAGAAGCAAGTTGACCAACCTCATCTTTTGAGGAGATATCAGACTTGAGGGTCAAGTTTCCGTTAGAAACTTCTGTAGCCAACCCAAGCATAGCCATAAGAGGTCTGGAGATGGAGCGAGAGATCACAAATCCAATGATAATGCTAAAAATAATAGAGCCAATGACCAAAACAACGGTAACTGTGAATGCACTTGTGTAAGCTGCCTCAGACTTCATATTGTTCTCTCCCGCCAGTTTCACGTTCAGATCCACCAGACCACCCATCGTAGCGAGGGCTTCATCACCAGGCGGTTTGAGTGTATCTTTCAAGAAAACGATAAATCCTTGATCATCATCGCTTTTTGCCAGTTCTATACCTTGCTCAAAGATCCGCATGTAATTGGAGTACTGTGTATCGAATTTGCTAAGGAGCTCGCTTTCTTCGGGGGTAGTTGCCAGAGGACGGTATCCATCAATTTGATTCTGAATGCTTGCTTTAATGTTATTAATATTATCGACGATACGATTTTGCTCTGCGGCACTCTTTTCAAAGTTAAGATCACGAATGTTAACCCGCATTCTCTGGTAATTCATTTGGGCACCGCTCAAGTCTTTTACCGACATCAGATTGTTGTTGTACATTTCTTTCATGTGTTCATTCGTGCTTCTTAGTGTAGCAATTGAGTACACTCCAAGGATCGCAAGAATCAGAGATACAACCAAAAATGCTGAGATAATCTTTGTTGCTGTTTTCAAGTTGCCGAACCACTTCATTTGATCTCCCCCTAAGTTTCTTCGTGTCCAGTTATGTAAATTAAGTTTGCTAATCCATTCTATGGATCACTCTCTAGACAACATACGATGTATTTCGACAGAAATATTAGAAAACTGAATAGATAAATTTCTTTTTTGTAAAATTTCGTTTCTATGTAAAATTTTTATGATTAATAAAGCACTTGTTTTTATTTAAATAAATACTAACAATCTAAAATTAATTAAAAAATTTTTCATATTAACGAAATTTATATCTATGTTTTTATACATATCTCTTTTCATAGGAAAGTAATACCAATGTTTATTTTTTTACTTGGACCTATATGTTAGTTCATAGTCCTTTCGACCAATTCATATGAATAATCAACAGAGATAGTCGGAATCACCTGCTCAAAATTTCTAATAATACGACTTAAGACTAATAATAAAATCAATAATATGATTCAATTGAACTATAAAAAAACAATCAAATTCACTATACATGAGTTTGATTGTTTTCTAGATTCATATGCAGTTTTCAGCTGTCTCAGAATCAATCGAACTTATATTTATGCATATTCTTCCATCTGGTCCAGCTCTGTCAGACGGTCCTTGATTCGCTGTGGAATAAGTTCAAACAACTCGTTCCATGTCATAAACACCTCCGGTTTCAACAGATACTCTTCAAACTGCATGGAGGGGACAAATGCTTTGGTTTGCAGATGTTTTTTAACACGCGCATCGATTTGTTCATTGGTTTGAAAAAACGGTTCAAACATCTCATTTACAAGCAAGCCATCACATCCCGCCTCAACGCCTGCTGCACTATACAGATTGGGTAACAATTCAAATACAACCGGTAATGGTGAAAAGGCGTGTTTCCCCGGCTGGGAGTACAGGCACACATGATGACCAACCAGATTAACTCTATCTTTTAACAGCCCTCTTAATACTCTCCCATGAAAGCTTGCTTCACAGTCTACCACTTCTCCATTATGTCCCACATACACCCATACATGCTCCATCTCATAGAGATGTCCGATCTCATAATCCCACCATATCGCATATTCGATAACATACTTTACTGCTTCAGAAGGAAACTGTAACTCTCTACGAAATGATGGAGACGGCCCAGAATGCTCAAGCACGGACACGCCAACGAAATCCGGATAAAAAGGTTCATTCTGATCAAACATGATTACTGGTGCATAACTTAATGCTATTTCCAGCCACTCATTTTTAGCAATAGTCATAGAAGAATCCTCCATTTTCATTGGTGTTACTCCTATAGTAACAGAGAGAGGGTGAATGGCGTCAACTTACGCAAAAGTAAAACCTGCAACCGAATATACGCAGTTGCAGGTCGGGAATGATATTCCGTTCATTCAGGCTAAAATCCTTGATTATTTCGGTTACCATTATTCCCTTGGCGCCTTGGAAGCTTTGGAAGCTTGAATGGAGGTATCCGAAACGTCTGTTCCACAACCAATATTAGGGCCAAGAATGGCATCATTCTGGATGGATGCAACCGCTTTGGCATAAGCTTCTTCATCCAGACAATATGCGCGGTGAGCAACCTCCGGCGGTGTAGCCGCAAGAAAATCTGCCCCAAATACAATATCCGGTGTCGGTTGATCAAATATGGTCAGCACATATACGCCATCGGTCTCCGCAACAAACCAATGAAACCAGCCTTTTGGAAAAACAACCACTTGCCCCGGCTTCAAACGATACGTTATCCGTTCACGTGTGAACGGATTAAACACGGATGCTGTAATCTCACCGCTGATTACGACGACCATCTCGGTTACATTGGGGTGCCAGTGGGGCTGCACAATAATCCCTTTACTCAGATAGACATTAAAAAAACCATTTTCAATCGTTGGCAACTGCTCTCCAAATAACTGAGTGACGTAGTTGTTTGGATCTCTCTGGTAATTTACCACAGCATTGGAATCCGCGGCCAGCGGAACATTGGGGGATTTCAAGATCGGATTGATCATCAGTAATATTCTCCTCCTTGGGCAAACATCTCGTTGTTGTACTGTATGCTGGGAAATCATGAGATAATACTGCAATCAAGCTATGGCATTGAATTGAGAAAAATTATCCCTTATAGCCTTTATTTTTGTACAAAAAGAAGACCACAGCCTATCCCCTATTCAAAGGGAAGAAGCTGTGGTTTTCCTTAAATTTATTCTACTGATTTATGAAGCCTCAACCGTTGTTCCACAATACTCACAATCCGTGAACTGTTTCCGATAAACCTTTACCTTAGCCCCACACCCCGAGCATGTCACTGAAACTTGTCTTGGTGCTTCTTCAACCTTTTCCTCCAGCTTTTCTCCATCTTCTTTATCATACTTGTCACTGTTTATATTTATCTCTGTGTAGCTAAATGATTGGTTATTTGTATGAATCACCGTATTACTATTGTAACTTGAGTAACCATTCCCAATTTCTTGGGGTCGACAAGCATTTTCTGTTGCAGGGTCTGAATCACTCTCATAATCCCCGCCATAAAATTGTTTTTGAGGAACCTTTTTTCTTTGGAGTAATTTAATCGCTGAAAATATAAAAATAAATTCAAATACGGAGAGCTCAATGAAGATAAAAGGTTCACTTATAATTTGTTTGTGATAACCTGCATTAAAAAAGCCAAAGGGTATACCAATTGCACCGATCAAAAAAAACAATCCAAAAAACGCTCTGATCATGATAATTCCTCCAAAGAACACGTTATACACACTCAATTAATCTATCACAAGTCCTCACTCATAAGCTTCTAGCAAGTCAGTGAAACTACGAAATTCTCACCGTTGTCCCACAATACTCACAATTTGCCGACAGATTTGGATAAACCTCCACTTTGGCCCCACATCCTGAGCAATGAACGGATACCGGTTTATTCGATTCGCTGTAGTTACCTTTAGGGTGCATATCCTTAATTTGTTCTTGCTCATTTGCTGCATATGGATCATTACGAGCCGATTTAGAACGAGATTTAGGTCGACCGCACATTTTTATTCCCGTAACCAATACAATAACACCAGGAGTAAAAAGTACTATTAAACTAAAAACGGCTAGACCCGCTTCATCCGCCATCATCATTAATGAGAATAGAATGGTTATAAACGAGATGATGATTAAAATAATTCCAAAAAACCTCTTCACTTGCTTCCCCCCCTAAAACATGGTTAAGATTTGAGCGAAAGAATCTGCTGATTTCTTTCTTTTAGACGAGACATCAATCGCGATAATTGCATAGCCACACGTTCACTATTTCCTACTTCTCCTGCCTCATACTGAGTAGACAGTTCTTCTTTCAACAATTCAATATCTATAAGAATCTGACGATCATTATACTGCACGCCAGCTGGTGCGATTGGATCGCTATATTTAACCAGCTCAATGATGGCTTCTACTGACTTCCTGTCCTTTTCCACATTCAACAATGGATACTTATCCATCATATTAAGCAACTGATACATGGCGTTCTCAATCGATTTCCAGTCAGCAATATTCAATTGTTGGTTGGCTTCATGCTCACTTCCTGATCGAATATAGATCATTAAAATAGCGCACAAAATGAAAGTAAGAGCCGCAGTGATTACATGTAGCAAAACAAACCAGCGCAGTGCATGATCTGCGAAACCTACGAATAACGCATAAAAAATGACACACCCCAGATAAATGCTTAATACAATGCCTATAGCCGTGTAACCTGGGACAAAACGTTTAAAGCGATCCATATTTTGCATCACATGACGCACATAAAACCACAAAGTCGTCATCGCAACATACGATGCGGCAAGATTGATCCAGAAGGGGAATGATAGAATATCGTTGCTAAACATCGTAAATGAGATGACCGAACTTAAAATTAAACAGACGAGATAGATTACATCTAGAATAAAAACGTTGCTCCGTTTCGCCATCACTAAGCCTGCCCCCCTTCTTGCAGATTATTTCCGCAATCGAGACAGAATTTCTGACCAGGTTGTACTTCATGTTGACATTGACTACACTTCAACGTTAAACCTGTACCACAGTTTCCACAAAATTTGGTGTGCGGCCCATTCATATGATTGCAATTTGGACATGGCCTTGGCATCGGTTCGTGACACTTCACGCATTCAGACGCATTCTCCGCATTATCAGCCCCACATGAAGGACAAGCATAATATTTGTCACCGCAGTTCGGACAAAATTTGGTGCCTTTCTCCATCGTGTGACCACAATGATTACAGTCCGTCGTTGCGGATTTTTCAGCTAATGATTTGCCGCATTTACTGCAAAAAGAGCTGTGTTCCTGATTCGGATGTTGACAATGCCCGCACAAGCGTACGGCAGACGTTTCTGTTGATGTAGACATCACTTTGGACATTTGAGACATTCCGCTACTAAACGAACCTCCCAAACCAACGCCCATACCCATGCCAAGACCTGCGCCCATAATATCAGACTGCATACTTCCTTCATTCTTGGCTGCACCTTCAAGCGTGTCGAATGAACGTTCCTGCTGATAGGTGTATCCAATGATATCCATTTCCGCCTTGCGAGCGAGCGCTTCCCGTAATCGAATGACCGATGGGTCTTCTTCGGGCAAATTGACATTATGAATGTATAGATTGATAAGTTCGATTCCAAACTCGTCAAATGTAGAAGCTACGTTGTCTGCAAAGTGTCGTGATATTTCAGCGATATAAGCATTGATTTCTAACACACTTACTTTTCTATGTATTAAATAGGAAGATAGCATCGAATTGATATTCATCGTAATTAATCCACGGAAGTAATTCACCATATTGAGCTGATTAAACTCTGGCAGTGTTCCTACAAGTTTGACTAAAAATTTTCGTGAATCTGAAATTTTCATGCCCATTTGTCCAAAAGCTCTAACAGGCACAATTATATTATACTTAGGATCCTGAACCTGAATCGGATTGGCAGTTCCCCACTTGACGTCCATAGCACTTACTTGATTCACATACCAGACTTCTGCCGCAAAAGGAGACTTTCCTCCGAATGGAAGGTTAATAAGTCGGTTTAGTATCGGGATATTCGCTGTACTTAACGTATGCCTGCCTGGCCCGAACAGATCAAGGGCCCTTCCATCCTTAAAGAGTATAGCCTGTTGAGATTGATTTACAATTAACTGAGTCCAAGTTCCCAATTCAGTCTCCGGATGTTTCCAGGCAAATACGTCAGGTGAACCGTCATACTTGATTACATCAATAATAGCCATATTCTATTCCTCA
The DNA here is from genome assembly GCF_050435065.1 of Paenibacillus sp. 4624. Classification (NCBI taxonomy): domain Bacteria; kingdom Bacillati; phylum Bacillota; class Bacilli; order Caryophanales; family Paenibacillaceae; genus Paenibacillus; species Paenibacillus sp. 4624. Next base: position 182,855 of record NZ_JBNDJR010000003.1, on the reverse strand, counting down.
CTTTAGATTAAAATACTAGATTCGAACAACTATGATTCCACTAACACGAATCATAAGATATACTAATATTCGTCAATTATCGCGTTTTTTCATGTTTAGGCATTGCTATTTTACCATTTCTAACCTGCTTACGCACTAGTATAGTTCATATTTCATGAGATATTTTTCCTATTTAGGCATCTGTGGGAGGAAAAATCAAAAACCTCTTGCAAGCGCAGCCGCGTTATGCAAAAGGTTAAATAAATGAACTCACCACTCTATCTAATTCAAAAGACGTTCGATGTAAACCTCAGGCTCGTCCAGGAATTGTTCGAATGTGCATAGTGTGCCCTGTTCCTGATGTTCGATATCGGCATATCCTATCATCTTTTTGCTTGGATTCCAGACGATGAGCATATGAGAGTACTGATCCAGATCAGAGGATAAACGAAGCAGCTTCTGCCTGCCCATCTTCATCTCCACCGTATCTGTCAACGAAAAGAATTCAATATAACCAACGCCAGCGGGACAGCTCGGCAGGTCCATTCGGCGTGAACCTTCGGTCATAAAACGGATTAACGTTTCGGGAAGCTTGTATGATTTTAGTGCATGCAGTTTATTGCTCAGATTATGGAACTCCTCAGGCTCGTGTGATTTCAAGTATTCAGCCATTTCATTATTTTTCTGACTGACCGCAATCGTGTAGGCCCGCTCCCCATCCTTCTCCTGCAAGGTCACATCCGCACCTTGTTCCACCAAAAATTTGACCATTCGCATACTGTTCTGGCGTGTAGCTACGGTAAGCGGTGTCGCCTTATACGGATAGACCATATCCGGCTCATTGTAGTTGATGTCCACACCCTCATTCAGCAGGTATTGAACCGTTTTCATATCATGATCCGATACCGCTTTCCGTAACGTTTTGCCGCCATATTTTCGAAGGTCCAGCCCAAGCTCGTTCAGCACCGAAATATTCTTTTTGTTCCCGTAATATGCCTCGTCGTATGCACTCGATTTTAACCGGCTTACTCCGTTCAATTTTGCTCCTTGCTCAACTAAATAACGAATCACATCTGCTCCACAGTAGCGCGCAGCATATAAAATGGCTGGATGGTCTTTGGCATTGATCTCGGCTCCTCGCTCCACAAGAAGTCTGACAACCTTAGACTGATTGCAGATCAATGCCAGGTCAAGCGGACGAAGCGTAATGTTTGAGCTTAATGCTATTTTTTCTTCCAAGTCCATGCCTTGCTCTAAATAGGTTTCAACGCGGGTAACATCCCCTTGATAGATTGCGAGGGCTGGATCAGGCAACGTTTTGAACGTGCCTTGATTACCGATTTTGTACATAAGGTTGGCCTCCTCTGCAATGATAATATTGAAATTCATGTTTGTTGAGCTACACAAATGAATATGCTAACATAGTGGGCAACCCTTTGGAATCTACATACTAAATACACAACGAGCACAGAAAGGACACTATGAATTCCTCAAACCTTCATCATACATTGCAACATATCATTCCACCGCTGGATCTTAGAAGCTGTCTGGTCAGTGTACGCGGGGAGATCGTTTACAAGCACTACCGGAATGTACAGGCTGAGACACATATCGCTAAAATTAATTCATGTACCAAGAGCATCATCTCTGCGCTCATCTGTATCGCCATGGATCAAGGGCTACTGCCCGAGGCAGGCACGCCATTATCTACCTTTTTCCCGGAACTCGTTTCTGATCCTGACCCACGTAAACCAGCGATTACCTTGGAGCAGCTGCTTACGATGACTGCCGGATTTAACTGGGACGAGTTTGGCGGACAAAATTCGTTTCCACGGATGACACGGACGGATCATTGGGTCAACTTCGCTTTAGAACAGCGTTTGCGACATGAACCTGGCACACATATGGAATACAATTCGGGAGTTTCCCAGATTCTATCTTCAATATTAATGCAACATGTAGGCATGAGTGTGGCAGCGTATGCTGAGAGTTATTTATTTGGCCCACTGGGCATTCGAGATTATGAATGGGAGCAAGATCCCCAAGGTGTACACACAGGTGGTTTTGGCCTGAGGCTGCTGCCATCCGACCTGCTCAAATTCGGGCAACTCTACCTTCAGGAAGGGAAATGGGAAGGAAAACAGCTTATTTCCAACCAACTTGTCAAACGTTCAACGCAGCCCTTCATCACAGTTTCTCCGCAAAACCATGGCAGCTACGGTTGGCACTGGTGGGTGGACCAATATGCAGGTCAACATCTTGACGATAACTCGCCATCCCAGCCTGCTGAACAAATGAATCACGAACCACTGAGCTATTACTATGCGAGAGGATTCGGTGGCCAGTATGTATATATTGTTCCCGAGTTGGAACTTGTGACCGTGTTAACCAATGACAAACGCAAGAAGGAAAAGCCGCCCATCGACGTATTCCCCAGATTCATTCTGCCTGAATTGTGGAAGCTAGCTCACTTGTCCAGTTGAATTTACAATAATTCCAAGAGAAATATTGCAAACCTAAGCCCTTGCCTGGATGGTGTGATCGTTAAGCGGACAGGCAAGGGTAACTCAATCTTGAGAATTAGCCCGCTACGGCGTTTTCCCTTCTGTCCGTTTCTAGGTAATTGTCTACGATCCCAAATTATTCTGCCTCACCACTCCTTTTACACCATTGCTTCCTCTACAGCCAACGTTATAGGATAAGGCCCTGACTCCTGATTCGATACAACCACAAGTTGAACCCCCTGCTTCGGATATACGCCAGACATAAACGAAACACCTGGGTCAAAACCCATGACATGCGTTTTAAATATCTCTTTTTCACGTAACTCCAGCCATATCCCCAAACCATAAAATTCCTCGTGCTCATCGTGTGCGTAAGGTGTCAAGAGATGCCGTGTCATCTCCTCACCTAACAACTTGTGTCCCAGCAGAGCATCCCAGAAACGGATCATATCTGGTGCTGTCACATAGGCTCCACCATCTGCTCCACCTTGAACGGGGATCGAAAAAATATTACTAGTCCATGTCCCGTCATCAGCATCGATATATCCAATAGCTGTGTTACGCGGAAGCTGATCGGTCAGGAAATAACCTGAATCTTGCATGCCGGCTCGTTTAAAAATATGTTCCTCCACGTATGTGGTAAACGCCATGCCAGTGTATTGCTCCACAATGAGTCCGAGCACAATAAATGCCGCATTGTTATAATGAAACTTCTCACCAGGAGCAGACTTCATTGGCAAGTGCTGAAACATAGGCAAAAAATCACGGAGCTGTCGCATCGCGTACACGGGTCTGTCTTTCCACAACGCTGAAAAATCATTCATCACTTCCTCATCAAAATAATCCGGCACGCCAGAAGTATGGGTCAGCAATTGGTGCACTGTGATCTCTGAATTCCACGCGGGAAACGGAAGGTTTAGGACATCCTTTAATTTGGAGTCTAACGTAAAATGTCCTTGCTCAATCAACTGACCTATACTTACAGCTGTGAAAACCTTACAGCCCGAAGCAATACCAAAACGTGTATTCATATCATTCAGAAGCTCATCACTGCGGTTCGCGTACCCTCGAACGATCTGAAAAAGGGTCTTACCCTTCTGTTTGCACAGCACAACACCCGAAAAACCCTTTTGTTCCATAACCTCTCTGACTTTTTCCGTGATCTTTACTGCATCCAGCATATCGAAGCACCTACCCTTTCTTATCAATGGTTTGTAAACTTCGTTGATCTGTTCCAGACCCTTTCGCATTCAGCAAATAATATAACGTGAGATAGATGGTAAGAAGAAACGTTCCAAAGAACATACAAAATGCCAAGGAGGACCGGCTAACACTTTCGTGCATCAGTCTGATTAACAACTCGCGACTGGTCAATGCATCCCAGCTGTTCAACCTGTAAACCCGTCCTAATAAAACACCATAACTTCCAAGAGCGGTTCCACCCAGTACAAATATCCATGATGCCGCACGTCCCAACCGATCATAGACGATTTCCTGAATCTGATACATTGATAGGAAGCCGATCAGCAACCCTGCCCACACAAACATCAGCACAACCATCAGATCATACCAGTAGTGGAATGCCGCGCCGTTTCCCGAGAAATACCTTGAGCTCCTTGACGTCAAATGCAATAAATCCGTCACGATATAAGAAGAGTTGGGAAAAAACAACAGCCACATCATCGCACTTGGTACGGCAATCCATGCGGCTCCTTTCCACTTCAGACGTCCCAAACCATAGGTTAGGGATGAGAATACAAATGGAATCCAGCCCAAGAACAAATTCCAGATCAGGAAACGGAAATACCGCTGATCCAGCCAATCGGCCGCAATGTAATACAACCCCAGCGTGATAACCGTAACTGCACTAAGAAAAACAAACATGTGTACATAATTGAGTTTTCTCAAAACATATAACCTCACTTGTGTCGAATTCAATAAACGCTTCAGTTATGGTATATATTTACTAGTTTTCAAATCTATTAGATCATACCATGTACAACACGAGAATGAAATTTATGATAGATAAACTAAATCAAACAGTAATATAAAAACAAAAAAACGACAGTCCGTTGTATAGGCTCCTGTCGCTTATTGAAGAGGTCACAGTAAACATTTCTTTACTATAATCAGTTCAATGATTGAACGCTTTCCAGCTTATGTGGATTGACCATAAGATACACGCCATGGATTCGCTTTCCTGAAGGATCCATTTCCAAACATAGTACTTCTGAAATTTGCCCATCTTTCATCAGAGCGAGTTGAGGCTCTCCGTTAATGAATGCAGGCTTCCACTCTCTTTCTCTCAAGGGCCGAAGCACCCTAGGAGAGGTAAGGATGGCGAGCACCCCCTTGTGTACATGCATTGTTCGCATAATCGTGCGTACTACACCGCCGCCATCCGCTGTGAATACAGGCTGATCTGTAAGCAGCTCCAGCATAGCTGAAACGTCATGTTGTAGAAATGCCGTCGTGAAACGACGAAGCACGTCTTCTTTGGTTGTCCAATCAATGTGGTCGTGCTCTATCGCTGGAAGTTTTTCGGGTAGGTTTCGTCTGGCACGACTGTAAATCTGTCGACAGTTGCTCTCCGTTTTTCCCAACCAACCGGCAATCTCCGAATAGTCATGCTCAAAGGCTTCGCGTAACACAAAAACAGCCCTTTCGAGTGGAGATAGACGTTCCAACATGACCAGATAGGCATACGAGATCATTTCTTTTTGCTGTACTGTATCTTCTGGCACGTTTACCCAATCATTAACACCCATCGGCTCAGGAAGCCATTCCCCGACATAATGTTCCCTCTGGTTACGAGCAGAATTTAACAGATTCAAACAGCGGTTCACAATGATTTTCCCGATGTAAGACTTCGGTTGATGGATATGCTCATTCGTCATCATCTGAAGTCCTGCAAAGCAGTCCTGAACGATATCTTCCGCCTCCGTCACACTGCCGAGCATACGATAGGCGATGGAGAAAGCATAATTTTTATACTGTATATATAACGCACCAACATCCAGAGAAGACGGTTCCGGTATATTTTTTTGTTGATTAAAATCAGAATTAAGATTCGACTGCATAGGATCGCCTCCTCTGGCTTGGTTTGTTTAGCATTTATTTTTCTCGTTTATCGTTTAAGTTAAAACAACCCGGGTACATGCCTGTCGTAATGGCTATGCGGTTCCAACTATTAATCAAGTTGATTGCCATAATCAGGTTAACGATTTCAGTTTCGCTGTAGTGTTCACGAACTTTATTATATAGCTCAAGCGGAACCCCATGCTCCGAAATTCGCGTCACAACCTCGGCCATCTCAAGCATAACACGTTGTTTTTCCGTAAATATAGGCACTTCACGCCACACACTTAACAAAAGAATATGCTCTCCATAATTGCCAAGCTTCATCAAGTCTTTAGCATGCATGTCCATACAAAAGGCACAGCCATTGATCTGAGACACACGGATTTTCAACAACTCATATAACACCTTATCCTCAAATTGCCCGGATACATGTTGCTCCATCGCCATCATAGCTTTGAAAGCACCAGGGTTTGCCGCTCTGTAGTTCATACGTAAATTCATATTCATTCTCCTCCATCTTCTGATCTCATTTGGTCTACATACTGAAGACAAATAACGCATGAAGTTTGTGACATCTCGTGAGGGAAAATGATAAAAAACAAAAAAGGCGCTCGGAGTTGAACGCCCTTAACCAGGAATACATAGGGGAGTCTTATTCAATTTAATTTACACCTGATCATCCGAGTTTAATTGTACCGGGAGTTCGCTATAGTATGGGCAACCTGGTTCGTGGATAATACGTGGATCTACCCAAGTACCCCAATGTGGAAGACGATTTACAAATGGAGGCATATCAGGTTGGATATTCGGTTGCATGTTGGCTTGTATATTAGGCTGTAAGTTCGGTTGCATATTCGGTTGAGCACTAGGTTCGATCTTTGGTTCAATATTCGTCTTGATGCTAGGTGGGATATTAACTGGTTGGATGTTTGGTTGGATGTTTGGTCCTACATTAGGCATATGGTTGGATGTCGGAGCAACCTGCGTTTTACAATCTTTTGGCGGGCCGATAATCACCGTTTTCTGAATTGGAGCCAAGGCTTCCTGTACTTTGTGTACATCCAGACAATAGGTGTGAGCCAGCACATTCGCAGGCGTCAGCCGCAAAATATCAGAGCCGAAGATCGCTTCAGGCACAGGTGCATCAAAGATCGCGAGCAGATGTGTGTGATCTGCCGTTGCCACTTCATAGTGCCACCATCCTTGCGGTACATTAGCGGTTTGCCCTGGTGTAATCGGGAAATGAAGCAGTTCATTCGTGAACGGGTTAATAAGGGAAACAACAGCCGCACCGCTGATGCAATAAACCAGCTCAGTTGCGTTTTGATGAATGTGAGGTTCAACGACATTGCCTGCACTTAGAAAAATATCCAATAAAGAGGTGTTGCCCAACGTGTTGAGCTGTTTTACCGAAAGTGCATTGATGTAATTGTGCTCATCTTTCTTGAATAGCGGATTTTTGCTCAGATCATACGTAAACTGTGTAGTCGGTAAAGTGAAATCCATGTACGAGGTTGCCAAAATAAAACGCCTGCCCTTCTCTCTCGGTTTAGGTTAGACCCTATACCTCAGCGTATGCCCAGCGCCTAGATCGGTGAGCCCATTTCGACTGGGCTAAGTCGCTGTGTCAGCGAGCGACGAATCTGCATAGGCTGATATCATCAATCCATACATTGGAGGCTTGTGATATGTCATATGTTCCAGGTTCCACATCAACCCAGCAACCTGTAGGCTATCCTTATCCTTATTATCCGCCACCTCCCCCACCACCACCTTACCCTTATCCGTACCCCTATCCTTATCCACCCGTGGTTCCTTTTCCTTTTCCCATAGGGGGGCTTGGACCATGGTGGCACGGCGGTTATCCAGGACATTATCCGGGATATCCGGGAGGCCCGCACGGCGGCGGTCCAGGGGGGCACGGGGGCCACGGCGGACCGGGCGGACCCGGTGGGCCTGGAGGTCCCGGCGGATTTCATGGTCACCGTTTTTTCCAGTGGTAGAACTTGAAGGATTTACGTTTTAGCCAAAAGGCAGGAACTGCTTCAACAGCTCCTGCCTTTGGCTATTTCAACTTTTTATATCCATCGTGGTTTACAACGAATATTTAGGGCCCTAGTATTCAATCTCATCCATTAGATTCAAATTGCGGTTAGACATCCGGAGAAGCTCCGTAAACGATGATGTAACGTAATAAACAAAGTCTGGATCATGCACATACATAATAATCTGTCCATATGTCCCTGCCTCTGCTGGATCAAAATCAAGCAGCAAGTAGAGCGAACCTCCAGCCATTGTGGCAAAAGGAATCCATGATTTGTGGAACAAATACGGTTTGATCTCAGGATCTAATTGTCTAATTTCTTCTTCCCCGTAATGCTCCTCCAGCTTCTCATCCACATCACAGAAATATTGTTTGGTCTCCACAATCTCATCTAGCGACATCAGATAGAACGGATTACATGAGCCTTGCTCCATATCCCCCGGGTACAACATATGCAGACCATAACCACTGCCATCCGTATGGCGATAGAAAGCACGGAAATCAACGGGCAGGCGAACCCCATACTTTTTCTCGAACTGATCCAGTTCAGCCTCGGATGCCCCTGCTAATTGAAGATATGTGTCATAGAGCGACCGAATCTCTTCATCTTGTATTTTCAGGTCTAACAGATGGTTCAATTCTATCCGTAGATCATTGATAACAGTATCCACTCCAGACTTCATATCCCGTCACCTTCACCTTTCTCCGCACTTCGGTCCAACACATATTGTTCATATCCCCAGAACGCCTCTTGTTCATCGCCGCCTTCAATCAGGATCATGACTGCATACGAGAACAGATTAAGCCATTCTTCCATCACTGCAACCTGCTCATCTGAGATGAGATGATTACTGCGAAGCATGCCTTCGGGTTCAATCGCCCAAGCCCTCGCCAGATGAGTAATGCTCCATAGGCAAGCGATCACTTCCCGATCCAATGCAGCATTCGAAAGATCTGGAGCGAGCGTGCGTAATATGCGCATTAATTCATGGAAGTTCTCTTCAATCAATTGACCGCGAAACGGACGTAAGCTTCCAAGAAAGCCATGTTCCATTTTCGGATGATTCACATCATCGTGAGCAAAGGCGTGATATTTTAACAATACTATAGCCTCTTGACGTTCCATCTCATCATCCTTTAGCAAAATCAGTATCATTCATTCAAGCTTGCCAGCCTATGCTACCAGCGAAGCGGTTCCTGTTCACGCCATAATACGTAACGCTCCCGTTCACGCAGAGTACCTGTTCCAATTCCGTATTCGTCCATCCGTTCCGAATTCAGATCAAGGATGTGCAGCATACCGCCATATGTTCCAACAGCAAGCTGAGACTGCTCAGGTGACACCATCAGGGAATAGATCGTTGAGCCCACAAAATGACGCCACAGCTCTTGTCCTTCGCGGTTGATGCAATACAAATAACCGTATGCATCACCAATCACCATACCTGCCTCAATCTCAATCATGGCATACACACGTGCATTCTCGTCCATGATAGGCCACTCTTCATCCTGTTTACGATCAGTAATGTTGTCTAGTGGAACTTGAATCGTTACTCCGTTGTAGAAGTGACAAGCATTAAACCAAACAACTTGATTGTCCTGGCTGAATGCCGCACAATGCGGATAACTGGACTCCGGCTGTACCTCATACGTCTTGTTGTTTTCCCGATCCAGAACCGTATGGCTGCTCATCTGGCTTCCCCAGGCAATCCAGCGCTCATCAGAAGATACCGCGGCATGTCCCATAGACAGCTGGGTGTCTTCATATTCGTACTCCTGAATCTCCGCCACATCGGGATGAAGAATGATCACCTGTTCCTGCTCTACAAGATAGATGCCGTACCTGGATTGAAGCAGCAGCGCCTGCCCTTGATCCATGGGGAGCAGCTTTTCGATCGTGTTCTCGGGATGTATAGTATCTGCCAGGGATTCAATTTCAGGCAATTGAGCTTTGATCCGATCCCTGATCTTGTCCCAAGAGTAGAATGCCACTTGCTCACCTTCCAGCTTGCGACCCGGCTCACGGATGACGTGAACACCTTCATGATTCGCCAGAGCTACGTAAGCGCCGCCTTCTGAACATCCTGCAAACGTGTAATCCGGACTACACCACCATCCCTGCTGATCCATCGTGTATACCCGCCCGTTATTCGACAATACTCCTGTATTACAGAGCATCGTATCCTCATTCAAATAACCTACAACTTGAACGGCCTGCATAGAGTCCTGAAAATGATTGCTCAGCGGCCATGTTGCCGCAGGTAATTCTTCTCGAAGCCGCCCAAGCTCACCCTTGAGATTAGCCTGTTTCACCATTTTCATCACTTTGGAGCTGAGCGAATGACGGGAATCATCTGCCAGTTCAGATTCATCCGGATGCTCTCCCTGAAGCATTTTATGTACAAATGCATTAACATCGCTGGCATACCGCTTGCCTTCCTTACGCCACTGTTCCGCTATTTCTGTATCCAGCCAATCCATAAAATCACCTCGCCCTCTGCTGTTCTCTACTTCAATGCAGTGCAATGATGTGCCTGCAAAAGCTGTTGTATCGTCTGCACCTGCTTCTGCGCTTCTTGCGCCTCAGTAGGATGATTATTTACTTCATAAAATAAAACAATTTCGCGTTCACTCGCCATATTAAAACGAACATACCCGCCAATCATAGCGCTGAACAGCTTGCACGTGTATTCATTATCAATGACCAGATCCCATGAAAAGTGCGACTGGCACAGATTTGCCAGTTCTTTCATCGATATTCCGTCCTCTTTACCTGTAAAATGATAAAAAATATGTTGCCGCTCCTCGTTCCATGGTTCGAAATACGCAGGTCTGAACGACTCGTCCCTATGGTAATATCCACAGTAGATATGGTCAAGAATATCAGCGAATGACACCTCGTTCGACGGCCACACCGTAATCTGATCATCATGCCGCGGGAGCCAGATCAGACCTTCCACATCTGCATGAACAACCAGGAAATCGCCATCTACTGAACTTCCAATGCTAATGCACTCTTCCAATTGGCGCTGGCTGATGACCGTTTCGTCCGTATGCTCCCAGAGATCATATTCTGCAAATGATTTTAAAACCTCAGGATCGGGACGCTGAATGTTCATCCAGCCTGAATACGTTCCTTCCCCGTATTGCTGCATCCAGCGTTGGTAAGCCGAAGGCAGGCGAACGGATTGCGCTTGTTGTACCCGCTCTAGTTCCTGATGAGAGACAGGCTTTAACATACGAGACACGATATACATTCAGCATCAGCTCCTAACTATAAGATCGATCGACAAAACACATTAGGCCAACTCTTCCTGTACGATTTCAGTTTCTACGCCTTTGCGATTACGAATACGGATGGCAAAAGCATCATAACCATTACGCTTCACCTCATTGAAATGCACACGTTCACCTGTTATCAGCTCATACGTCCCATCCGGCTCAACATCCTCGCCAAACTCTTCATCCCATGGCACGTTGTAATATGCCGTCAGAAACACTTCAAATGTATCCTCACCCTCAACGTCGAGATAAGGACGAAGCGGCCTGTTGTTCACTTCTTCCTCGGGATACGTCTCACACAACATCGCATCGTAACCATGCTTCGCCGCATCAATGAGCAGATAACGTTCCCCAGTAACCGAGTGTTCTGCATAAACCAACAACGGTGTCGTATCATGCCACATAATCAGATCATCTTCATCCAGGTCACCATAATAAAAAATATGAAACTGATCATGCCCATCGCCGGTTTGCAGTTTTCTTTGCCATTCCACTTCATGTGTTTTTTCTGCCGTCACACTCTTTGTCAGCCCTTGCAGATATACAGGTCCATGCTCTACACCATACAAATTCATCATTTTACCTCCGCTTTGTTCATTCGAATTGTGACAACCTTATGTTCATCATCCACCGTCAGTTTTACATCGATGCCCAGCTTTTCACGAAACAACGCCGTAATATTCAGGTAGGGATCACGAGCTGCTTCCGTGCCGTGATTACTAGACCGACTCATGCCTTGATGAATGATAGACTTCACCAGCTTATCGTCCCCTTTACCCGTTTGTTCATAGGTATAGATCACCTTTCCCTCACGGTCCAGCAGCGTGATTACCGTAACAAAGTCATTGGCATTGGTGTATTTGTTTTCACTACGCACATACATATGATCCGTCTGCGAGTAATCAATTTGACCTGCTAAATACGGGTTGTTTCCCCCCTTTCGAACCTCGAACTCCTTATAAGCCAATTGAAACAAATACTGCAGACCGCTCGTGTCAATACGGTAGTACAGTTGACGATCGTCTCCTCGTTTGTCCATTGCCGTAAAGCCGTTGATGAGCGGCCATGTCTGATAAGATTTACCTTCGACATCCACAGCAATGGCGTAGCCCGATAACACCTTTTCTTTTTGAAATACACCATATGTCTGCATAATAAAATAAGCAGGTATGCATAACATCGCAATCACAAACAATGTAACACCAATTGTAATTCGTTTATTCATCTCTTTTTCCCCTGTTCATGTTGATCATGATGGATCTATTTTGTGTTAGACTGCATTTGCATTTTAGTCAAGATACGAGTCACAGCCTGCCTGTTCTTGGCCTCTTTAATATAAGCAGGTATGCTGTGGGAGGCCGTCTTAATCATCACCCCGCCATACTTCACCCGGAGATCAGCAGAGATATAAGCAATCAAATAACTCAGATGTTCACGATTTACAGCCCAGATCTGCTTGCCACGGATGTAGTCTAGAAAATATAGTTCCAGATCAAAGATGGGGTCTCTGCCATTTCGAATTTCCTGATAATACCCTCGGCTGATCGCTCGTTTATGCATTTTAGCTTGATTGTTAGCCCCGCAGTGCGGACATATGATATGTACTAACGAATGAGGCGTCACCTTCTCATCCTTCACCACCACACTATACCAGCGCTCACATACCGAACAATATCCTTTGCCCGTATACTCGTAGTCTTGTTCTTTGACCGCATGAGCGTAACATTCGCTACATTTCCATTGCAATTCTCGATTACGACATTCGATATAAGCGTGCCCGCCGCATTCTGGACATTTGACATCCACTCGCTCTCCCCGGTTAAGCACGGCGTAATAGCTATATTTAAATGCTGGTTCGTCTTCGAAACGTTTCACATTCAACCTCTCCTTTCATTGAACCTTACGCTGAATCCGTCGTTCATCCCACATTGTTCCAAATGAGCCGTTCATAAAATTATATGAAACTCTTTACCCAAGCACAACAAATGCAGGCGCGCTGTCTCAAAATAACGTCCTTAGTCCTACACAAATGTGTGCTTCATCACACCGATAATCCCATTGATATCGTAATCTGGACTTAGGAGATTCCTGAAATATTAATTTCACAAGTACGTTTTTGTGAAAATCATCACTTGTTAGTTGAAAGGTTGTGATTCTATTCTCTCGTTTCCCAACATCTATAAATATACGCTCATTCTGACCATCTTTACCGCGGCTCTCTCTCATTGCAGCTCTACAAGTCCAGTTCAGCAGAGCCAAAATGAAGAGGCCTTCTCCAGTACTGCACCCAGCCAACCGCCCGTTGATCCAATTATTCGTAGAGATGGCCAAAGCGTATATATCGAAATGACCTCTCAAGTGACCGATATTGAAATTGCAAAAGGTGTCATTTATAACGCCTGGACGTTTAATGGAACTTCACCTGGCCCAGTCCTTCGGGTCAAAGAAGGCGATACGATCGTTTTTACGTTGAAAAATAAAGATACACGCATGAATCACTCCATGGACATGCATGCCGTTCATGCTTCTCCGAGCAATAAATTCATTGATGTGATGCCGGGGGAAGAAGGTACTTTCACTTATCCGGCCTCCAATCCTGGCGTATTTATGTATCATTGCGGCAGCAAACCGACCCTCGCCCACATTGCCAACGGCATGTACGGCATGATCATTGTGGAACCCAAGGCAGGATACCCTTCGGATCATCTCGTTGATCGTTCGTATACCCTTGTGCAAAGCGAATGGTACAAAGAGCATGATTACAATTCATTTGTCAACGGGGAACCTGAGTATGTTGTTTTTAATGGCAATACCTATACTTTGAAAGAACATCCGCTGCTGGCCAAAGTAGGAGATACCGTTCGTATTTATGTCAGTAACGCTGGTCCAAATGAAGTATCTTCCTTCCATGTTGTAGGTACAATTATGGATCGGGTATACAAGGACGGGAATCCAAAAAACATCGAGTACGGGATCCAGACCGTTATGCTACCTGCCAGCGGAGGCGCAGTCGTTGAGTTTACGGTCACCGAGGAAGGTGACTATCCCATCGTAACCCACCAATTCAAACATGTAGACAAAGGTGCTTCTGCCGTGCTCCGTGTCACGAAAGATGGTAAAAATCACGGTGGTGAGACGATGGCGCATTAATGGGGAAATCTCGTCATTTAGGAGCAAGGTGATAAATACAGCCTGAAAACTCACAACGTACAAATATTCATTTTGGGAACATAGAGAGGTGATTATGAGATGATCTGTGACCATGAGAAAAATGATGCCTGTTTCTCCAAAGTTTCGCTTTTTCAACATCTTGATCTTGCGGAAGCTACATTACTGACCTCTCTTCTTCATACTCGCAAATATCATAAAGGAGAACATGTCGTTCAAGAAGGCGAACGTTCAGATACTCTTTTTGTGATCCATCAAGGCAGTGTAAAGCTATCCAAATATAATGAAAATGGCAAAGAGCATATTATCCGCTTTCTGTTCTCTGGCGATTTTTTCGGACAGAATGCATTACTACATCAGACACCGCATCAATCCAATGCGGAGGTTCTGGAGACCTCGTCCATATGCTCCATCCGCAAGCAGGACTTTAATCAATTACTTGAGCATGATCCCAAGCTGGCTTATCATTTCTTGCTTGCCATCACCCGTCTGCTCAATGAGACCGACGAGTGGAACAGCTCCCTCAGCGCTATGACGACGGAGAAAAAAATTGCGAAGCTTCTTCTTGATTTCCATACCCGGAATCGTGCAGGCCATGAGATTCGATTGCCTGCTTTCAAAAAGGATATAGCCTTGCTCTTAGGAATTACCCCGGAGACGTTAAGCCGGAAATTAAACATGATGCAACACCAAAGCTTGCTCCAAGTAAACGGGAACGAGATTCGTATTCTTCAACTGCAAGAATTGAAAGATATGATCTCATAATCGACTAATTGTCTCGTTTAATATGTAAACTATTTAACCAGGGTTGTGAGTATCGTCACAGTGAACGTCTGATATACAGTATAAAGTGAATAACAAGAAAAGAATTTTCAGGAGGCTACCCTTATGACGACTACTGTTGTGAAGATGGACAAACAAATCATTATGCATAAAATGCAGGAGCTGTGCTCCTTACTATTACAGGATGAAGGCTACAAAGAGATGCGTGAGATGATTGATCAGTTTGCCGCAGACGAGCAAGCGACTGAACAATATGAACGCTTTATGGAGAAACATCAGGCTCTTGAAGAAAAAGAGCGTCAAAATATTGATTTGCTCGAATCCGAGATCAAAATCTATGAAGAGGAAGAACGTGCGCTCTACGATCATCCGCTCATTCGCAGATTCATCTATGCGCAACGTGAATTCAGCCAATTGCATCAGCAGATCAGCAACTATTTTACTAAATCCGTTGAATTAAATCGTCTGCCAGAATCCAAAGAACTAGGTAAAGAAGCTTGTGGATGCGGTGGAAACTGCTCGGGTCATTAATTTCAATAAGTTAAAATTTCATCTATCTGTAAGAAAAGAGTATCCAACTCAGAATCGAACTGAGGGATACTCTTTTGCTTTCCTTACGAAGTTGGAGCTGTCGACACTGATAGATTTAGAGTTCGGTTTGATGCAATAAGCATTTTATTATGAAGTTTCACATCAAGTTTCATAGTATACCCAAAACTAAATATCCAGTAGCAAGGACACCAGTAGACCCATCGATGCGATTAACCCTACCACCGGGCCCCCTTCTTCGAAAGCCTCAGGCATCATCGTCGAACAAAGCATGGCGATAATGCCTCCTCCGGCAAAAGCACCAATCGCTGCTCCCATCTCCTTTGGAAGTTGCTCCAGAAACAGATATCCGCCTAAAGCGGCAAGTGCGGAAATAAGTAATACACCAAGCCACAGTAATAGAATTTTACCTTTGCTATATTTACTATTCTTCAGTCCCACTGTACTCGATAAACCTTCAGGAATATTACTGACAAAGATCGATACCACCAGCACCACACTGATACCTTTACCTGCCAGCAAACTGGCACCCAGCATGATAGATTCGGGAATAGCATCCATCACTGTACCTGCGAATATACCGAGTCCACTCTGCTGACTTGAATCCTTCTTGCTGGAACGTTTCCGATCCGAACCACCTCTGGCCGAGATGAGCCAATCAAAGAGGGTATACACCACAGCTCCTGCGGTAAAACCAATAGCGGTTGGCAGCATGCCTCCATCATTCAATGCATCTCCAAGAAGCTCAAACGTTGCTGCACCAATCAGCGTGCCTGTTCCAAAAGCCATAATCCAACCGATAACCCTTTTCGGGATCTTCATGAATAATGCGGCAAGCGCGCCGATTACAACCGCCGAAGCGGAGATGCCGCCCCACATCAATGCAGTCCACATTCGGGTAGGCCCTCCCTTGTTTCAGATTGTTTTATCTCCCATTAACCCGGAGTGACAGATCAAAAACAATCACTTCATCCAGCGGGCTTCTTTTTCACAAAATAATCGGTTAAACAAGCAACCCCTCTACTTAACAATTCATCATTCCATGTCAATCCGATGACGATGTGACCTATGTCACCTGATATGGACTTAAATCACGTTATGATAACATGATGGATTTATAGCAGGATGAACCAGAGCAGGAACTGCACCGCTCCAATGATTTCTATAATGCCCACCTTCATAGGGCGGAAAGTTTGACCTGCATATCGAAACGCTCTCGCAGCAGAGTAAACGAAGGCCAGCCCCATCCATGGATACCCGACAACAGCCGGAATGAACAGCAGTATAACATGCACAAGACGTGACAACCTGATCCAGCGCGGATTGTTGCGTTCCCGAAAGACCGATTTCACAAAGAACGTACTTCCTGTAAAATGTAAAAAGGAAAATAACACAACGATCAACATGCCGTAATCCCATTCACCACTGCCAATTAAATAAGCTGCTGCTCCGCCAAGGGAGAAAACCAGCATCGCACAAAGGTCATTGGTCAGTGATCTTTCTGCCTTATGTCTCACATGCCAGATGTTAACTAAGAGCAGTCCTACGAGCATGGGGCCGAACCATAACAACGAGGATTGACCAACGACGGCCGGGATGAGACAGGCCAAAGCTACCGTGCCGTATATGGCGGCCCATGTGTATAAGCGTTGCCGATTCGCGTTACGTTTGAGCGATTGCAGCAAAGGATATGCGGTCAGATAAAGGCCAAGCCAGGCTATGAAGAGAGGCACATGAAGCCATTGTGGGCTGCTTGCCGCCACACCGACGAGAAAAGGCACACTGACCATCGCCCACCCACCGTGTTCATGAGGGATAACGATTGGTTTTAAGTTCGAACTTGCATTGCTTTTCAATTCAATCACAACCTCCGATCCGATTGATCATTATAAAAATAAGCATATAGAGAGGATGAGCACGTATGACGCGGGTAAATAAAGAAAACGCAGCAGAATTTCTGCAGCAATTCCCTATTTTTCAGGATCTTAGCCCCGAAGAGTTGAAACAGGTTGAAGAAATCGCCATATCCCGAAGCATCAGTAAAAAAACAGTGATTTTTAGTGAAGGCAGTGAAAAAGAAGCAGTGTTTTTCATCCGTACCGGCATTGTCAAAGCGTACAAAACGGACGAGAACGGGCATGAACAGATTGTCTCCTTTCTTAAAACAGGAGATATGTTCCCACACACCGGATTTTTCAATGCGCATCCCTATCCTGCTACCGCTGTTGCTATTACGCCAACAAGCCTGCTGGCGATTCCTGTCCGGCATTTTGAGCGACTTATGCTCAGCACGCCTTCGATAGCGATTAAAATCATGCGTGTGCTCGGCGACAAAATACGCGAATTACAAGACAAACTACAAGTGCTATCCGGTCAGGATGTGCGTAATCGTGTGCTCTCCTTTCTTCTCATGCTGGCAGAACAGCATGGTCAGCAACACGCAGATAAGATCATCATCAATCTGCCCATGACCCACCAGGAGTTTGCCAATTCCATTGGAACGACTCGGGAAACGGCCAATCGATTGCTGAACCAGCTCTCCAAAGATGAGTTGCTTGAGGTTGATCGCAGTCGCATCATCATTCATAACCTGCAAGCTTTAAAGGAACAACGAGACGCCTGAGCATAACGGCTGGCTTCTTCTTGCACCTTCCTCTTCTTGCCTCTTCTTCATCTGTAGAATGTAAAGACTACCACTTGTGAAAAAGAGACCTTAACCACTGTAAATCAAGTTAAGGTCTCTTGCTGTATGTTGGATCACTTTTTCAAAACTCTTCCGTTCAAAGCACTATTCAGGCAATCGTTAGATCGGGTTTACTCATATCACTGAACATACCCGCGTAATATTTGACTTCTCCAGCTTCATTACGAATCGCTGTAATACTAAGCCATTCCTGATAAACCTCACCGTTTTTCTTCCGGTTCCAGATCTCTCCCTGCCAGTATCCTTTGTCACGCAATTCTTGCCACAACTGGTCATAGAACTTTTTATCCTGCTTGCCTGATTTCAGCATACTCGGCTTCTGACCTACCGCTTCTTCAGCCGTGTATCCTGTAACGGCCGTGAAGGCTGGATTCACAGAACGAATAACACTGTTCGTATCCGTCACCAGAATCGCTTCAATCGTATTCTCCAAAATACTGGCAGACAGTTGAAGTTTCTCCTGATAGAACATCCAGATGACAAGTACGAGACTTACAAGTGCAATCTGGGATAATGCCATGAATCCAATCGCATAATGTCCTGTCATACTGTACAACAACGTCAGCATCAATGGAGGGAAGAAACCACCCAAACCACCCATAGCCGAGATCATACCATTAGCGATACCTGCTTGTTTGACGAAATACATAGGCACCAATTTGAAAATTGTACCATTACCCGTCCCTGCGCAAAGCGCAACCGTCAGACAGCCTACCGTATAGATATAGAAGGATGGCGCGAAGGACAACACAATCGCGGCTACCGTCAATCCGCCAAATACAAACATTAATATTTTGAACGGATTAAATTTATCACCCAACCATCCGCCAACCGGACGCATAATTGTTGCGACCAGGATGAATCCTGCGGTGCGAAGCCCGGCATCAACCTTATCCATCTGGAAATTGGTTACCAGGAAATTCGGCAAGTAGACGGTGAACGCCACGAATGAACCAAACGTTAGGAAATAAAAAAGACACAAGAGCCACAGCTTATTATTACGTGATACGTCTTTTAGCTGCTGCATCAGAGGAAGCGTGACACGTGTTTCTTTTTTGTCTCCCAACACAAAGTTGAGTGCCGCCATACCAATTAAAAGAATACTGTAAAATAATACGGTTTTGGACCAACCCACCTGAGCAGCAATCAAAGGGGCTCCGAATGCCGACAGCGCCGTGCCCAGATTACCAATACCATAGATCCCGTTCACAAAACCGTGACGCTCTTTGGGATAATACTTCGGCAATGAGGTTACTCCGACAGAGAACACAGCTCCACCGATCCCGAGGAAAAATCCCCCAATAACCAGATCACTGAAAGATGTTGCACGGCTGACCCACCATACAGGAGCAAGTAACAATACAAAGCTGATCATAAAAATGTTACGTGCCCCGTATCGGTTCGTCCAATACCCAATCGGAATGCGGGCAACCGAACCGATCAATACGGGAATGGCCGTCGCCCAGGCCAACTGAGACGATGTAAGTGCGATGTCTTCCTTAATGAAAGGCATGAGTGATGACAGAATCACCCATACCATGAAACCTAGAATCAAACTTGCGGTTTGCAAGGGCAGCTGAACTTTACCTTTTTGTTGCATTTACATCGCCCTTTCCTTTTGTTGTTCTTGATTCTGATTCGGATATATAGCTCCATCTCTTCTTCTATAGAGCACATAGCTGCGTCTGAGATATCCGAGCGGCATGCTTAACATGTGAACGAGACGTGTGAATGGGAACACACAGTACAGCACAAATGTAAGCAAGATATGAACTTTGAAGTTCATTGGCACAGTTTGCATCAGTGCGGGATCAGGTTGGAAGACAAGAAGTCCGCGCAGCCATGGATTAATCGTTGTACGATAATCAAATCCACTGTGGTTTACCGCATTAGCGGATGTTGCCAGAATGCCAGTCACAATAACAATGATTAACATAGCAAGGGCTAGCCAATCCCCTACACTGCTTGTTGCGCGCACTCTACGAGCCGTATAGCGGCGTACTAACAGAATAACTAAACCGGCAAATGCAATAATGCCTGCGGGTAGTCCGCCGAATACAGCTCCCATATGATAGGCTTCGTCACTCAGACCGATCCAGTGATAAAATTCGATCGGTACAAGCAATCCGGCAATATGGCCGCAGATGACGGCGAAAATGCCAATGTGGAAGAGCAAACTTCCCCATCGCAGCAACCGTTTCTCCAACATCTCACTTGATTTGGATGTCCAGCTAAACGGGTTGGTTACATATCTCCAGATGGTCGCCGTGATGCAAAACACAATGACCATGTACGGGAGAGCACCCCATAACATTAATTCCAGTGTACTCACCGACTGCCCCTCCTCATCAGCTCAACGATCTCGTTCAGACCGCCGAGAGGTTGTTTCTGTTCTTCTTGGGTTGGCTCAGGTACGTCCGAAACAGACGGCTCGGGCATCACCTGTAACATCAGCGTAAGGAGCGGCCCGTATGGACTGTTTTGTTCTGCAATGCTTTCAGTCATTGACACCAGCGCTTTATGGCAACTACCCAGAACTCCGATAGCATCTTGCTCCGGAGCCTCGGCAATGAATTCAAGCACCATAGGCAAATAATCCGGGAGCTCGGTGGACTCCATATAGAAACCAGCCGCTTCATATCTGCGCTTCAAATCAATCAGCGCAGGTCCGCGATCCCGTTCATCCCCATGCAAAGCATAGGTGAGATAGAGATTCGATTTTTTATCAAAGTCAAACGAACGAACATATGCATCCTGCCACCCAATGGCATCTAGAGCCTGTGCATTGCTGATAAAGGTTAACACGGTCTGCTTCAATTCTTCATCAGCGATCGAAAGAACGGCCTCCTGTACACCTTGTAATCCCTCTCTCCACTCGGTATCCGGATATTGCAGCAGATAGGAGATCAGTTTGCAGACCATTCGTCTTGTTTCCGTGTCATACTCCGGCTTCACGATTGGTTCTGGATCGATATCAATTGTCATCGTTGTTGTCTCCTCTCCTATGAGAATACGCCGCAAGAACCCGGGCCGCCGGCAAAGTCTAGACCGCAGCTGCCTTGTTCACTGAAGAGATCCGCTACTTCCTCACGGTGAGCTGGCGGGATTACAAAGCGATCATCATATTTCGCGATAGCGAGCAGACGATACATATCTTCAACTTCCTGCGCACTCATGCCTACCCTATCCAGCAAGTCGGATTCACTCGTTTTGCCGGTTTGCTGGTTACGCATATGAATCCGCATGACAGCCATTTTGCGTAGCACTTCACGAATACGCCCTGTATCTCCGGCCGTAAGCAGGTTCGCCAGGTATTCAACCGGAATACGCATGTTATCAATGGCCGGGAAAATATCGTTTGCTTCGAGCGAACTTCCTTGGCCTTCTACCCGGTTCGTGATCGGGCTCAGCGGCGGAATGTACCATACCATTGGCATCGTGCGGTATTCAGGGTGCAGTGGAAGTGCGATCTTCCAGTCAATCACCATTTTGTAGATCGGGGACTGCTGCGCTGCTATAATCCAGTCCTCTGGAATGCCTGCTGCCCGTGCTTCACGGATGACTTCAGGATCATTCGGATCAAGGAAAACATCCATTTGTGACTCATACAGATCCTTTTCATTCTCAACCGATGCTGCCGCTTCAATGCGGTCTGCATCATAGAGCATCAGACCGATATAACGGATACGTCCGACACAAGTTTCGGAGCAGATCGTTGGCAGACCCGCTTCAATCCGCGGGAAGCATAGTGTACATTTTTCGGCTTTGTTCGTCTGCCAGTTGAAATATACTTTTTTGTAAGGACAACTGGATACACAGAATCTCCATGCACGACAAGCATTCTGGTCAACCAGTACGATGCCGTCCTCTTCCCGTTTGTACATGGCACCTGATGGACAAGAGGACACGCAAGACGGGTTCAGACAGTGTTCACAGATTCGCGGCAGGTACATCATAAATACCTGTTCAAAATCCATTTTGATCGATTCCTCGACACCTTTCATGTTCGGGTCTTCCATCCCCGTTATATGAGCACCGGCGAGGTCATCTTCCCAGTTTGGACCCCATTCGAGGTTCATGTACTCTCCCGTGATTTGGGATTTCGGTCTGGCGACCGGCTGGTGCTTTTTCTCCGGACTGTTGGTCAGTTTTTCGTAATCATAAGTCCAAGGCTCGTAGTAGTCGTCAATCGTTGGTTGATCCGGGTTGTGGAAAATGTTAAGCAAACGTCTGGCACGTGTACCGGATTTCAGCTCCAGCTTGCCATTTTTCATCTCCCAGCCGCCGCGATAACGCTCCTGATCCTCCCATTGTTTCGGATAACCGACACCTGGTTTCGTTTCTACATTGTTAAAATACATGTACTCTGCACCTGGACGATTCGTCCAGGTGTTTTTGCATGTAACGCTGCATGTATGGCATCCGATACATTTATCCAGGTTCATGACCATACTGACTTGTGCTTTAATCTTCAAGCCAATCCACCTCCTGCAGTTTTCTAATGATGACGTTCAGGTCACGCTGGTTGCCTGTCGGGCCATAATAGTTGAAACCATAACTTAACTGGGCATAACCACCGATCATATGCGTTGGTTTCACGTGAATACGAGTCGGACTGTTATGCGTACCACCGCGTGTCTGTGATATTTTCGTACCCGGAACGTTAATGTGACGGTCCTGAGCGTGATACATAAATGCTACTCCGCGCGGAATACGGTGTGTGACGACTGCTCTTGCCACAACGACCCCGTTACGGTTGAAACATTCGATCCAGTCATTATCCACCAGACCGGCGTCCTCAGCATCTTCATGATTCATCCAGATCGTCGGTCCGCCACGGAACAAGGTCAACATCGGCTGTGCATCATAGTACATACTGTGGATAGACCACTTGTTATGTGGTGTCATGTAGTTTAATACGATTTCTTTTCCGCCCTCGATCGGACGTTTGCTGTTTGGATGGAACGGTGTATGTTTCAGAATCGGTTTGAAGGTCGCCAGCGTCTCACCGAACTCACGCAGCATCGCATGGTCGATATAGAACTGCTGTCTGCCCGTCAATGTACGCCATGGAATCAGCCGTTCTACGTTGGTTGTAAACGGTGAATACCGCCGTCCGCCTTTTTCCGATCCGCTAAATGCTGGTGATGTGATGACCGTTTTCGGTTTCGACGTAATCTCATCGAAGGTGAAACATTCCTCTGAGCGCTCTTCTGCCAGATCCTTCAGATGCAACGCCGTTTTCTTCTCCAGAGACTCCCAAGCACGTACAGCCATCTTGCCGTTTGTTGTGGTGGACAGCGTCAAAATCGCTTCAGCAACATTACGATCTGAGCTCAGATCCGGACATCCTTGTCCAATGCCATCTTTGCGATTCACACCCAAAATGCCTTTCAGCTTCTCGTATTCCTCCGTTGCAGACCAAGAGATACCTTTCGTACCCATCGGTTTATCCTTCACATTTGGCCCAAGGCTGATCATTTTGTTGTAGACCGCAGCATAGTCACGTTCTACGACCTGAATATGCGGCATCGTTTTACCCGGAATGGCCTCACATTCTCCTGCACTCCAGTCTTTAATCTCACCATACGGCTGCGCGAGTTCATCCGGTGAATCATGCAGCAGCGGTGTAGTCAAAATCTCCTTCTGCGGACCATCGAACTGCTGTGCAGCCATATCGGAGAACACACGTGCAATCTCCTTAAACGTATCCCAGTCTGAACGGGATTCCCACTGTGTAGCAACCGCCGGATTGAATGGATGCACAAACGGGTGCATATCCGTACTGCTCAGATCGCTTTTTTCATACCATGTTGCTGCTGGAAGTACAATGTCGGAATACATCGCTGTACCCGCCATGCGGAAGTCCATATTGACCATAAGATCCAGCTTGCCTTCCGGTGCATCATCCACCCACTCCACATGCTCCGGACGAAGTCCGAGATCATCATCATTCAGCAATCCGTTCGTGGCACCGAGCAAATGCTTGAGGAAATATTCATGTCCCTTGCCTGAGCTTGAGATCAGGTTTGCTCTCCAGACAAACAGCACACGCGGGAAGTTCGCCGGGTCATCCGGCTGTTCAATGGAGAATTTCAGATTTTTATTTTGCAGTTCGGATGCCACGTAAGCTCCGATCTCTTCATTCGTTTTTGCTCCCGCATCCAGTGCATCCTGATGCAAATCAATCGAGTTCCGGTTAAATTGCGGATAAGATGGAAGCCAGCCCATGCGTGCAGCCATAACATTATAGTCAGCAACGTGCTCGAATCGCGGATTACCCTCAAGTGCCGAGGTCAGATCCCCGACTTTGGTCTCCTCATATCTCCATTGATCTGTTGCAAAATAGAAGAAGGATGTACCGTTTTGCAGACGGGCAGGTCCGCTCCAGTCACGTGCAAACGCAATCGTCTGCCATCCTTCCGCCGGACGCAATTTCTCCTGACCGACATAGTGAGCCCAACCACCACCGTTGACCCCTTGACAGCCTGTCATCAGTAGCAGGTTGATAATAGCGCGATAGATCACGTCAGAGTTGTACCAGTGATTGATTCCGGCACCCATAATAATCATGGAGCGGCCTTGCGTATCGACGGCATTTTGTGCAAACTCACGTGCGATCTGAATGACGGTATCCCGTTCAACCCGGGTAATTTTCTCCTGCCAAGCAGGTGTAAATGGCTTATCCTCTTCCGCTTCCAGAACAACTCCTGCAACGATTTCAGTAGAGTCTGCTGAACGCGTCATTTCACGATCAACCCCGTACTTCGCCAGCACAAGATCGTATACCGATGTAACCGTAATCCAGCGATCTTCAACCCAGATGCGGCGCACCGGGATTTGACGCTCCATTACGTGACTTCCTTCATCATCAAAGTAAGGTAGATGCACGGTTACGAGATCATGATGCACACCGAGCATGGATAGTCTTGGTTCGATCGGCTCGCCCGTATCCACCTGCTCCATTTTGAGATTCCACGTGCCTTCTTCACCCCATCGGAAGCCCATGCTGCCTTTTGGAATCGCATAAGTTCCGGTATTTTCGTCGTATACAAGGGTTTTCCATGCCATATTGTTGCCCTCGATGCCAAGGTCTTCCCCTAGCAAGAAGCGGCCTGCAACATTTACGCCATCCTTCTTTTCGACAATCAACAAATTCGGGAAGTCCGTATATTGTTTTGCATAGGACATGAAGTAATCCGTAGGATGATCCAGATAAAACTCTTTCAGGATGATGTGTCCCATCGCCATGGCAAGAGCGCCATCTGTCCCCTGTTTTACGGACATCCACGTGTCTGCAAACTTCACATATTCAGCGTAATCCGGACTAATGGATACCACTTTTGTCCCCTTATAACGTGCTTCAGCGAGGAAGTGGGCATCCGGTGTACGGGTCATTGGAAGGTTAGAACCCCAGACCAAAATGTATCCTGAGTTGTACCAGTCACTACTTTCCGGCACGTCCGTCTGATCTCCCCAGATTTGCGGGGATGCCGGCGGCAGATCCGCGTACCAGTCATAGAAACTGAGCAGTGGTGAGCCCACCAGAGACAAGAAACGTGATCCGGCGGCATAACTCACCATGGACATCGCTGGAATCGGAGAGAAACCAATGATACGGTCCGGGCCGTAATCTTTGATCGTATGAATCATGGAAGCAGCAATAATCTGTGTTACTTCGCCCCATGACGCACGAACCAGTCCGCCTTTACCGCGTACCGACTTGTATTTTTTCACTTTCACCGGATCATTCGCGATACTTGACCATGCTTTTACAGGATCACTATGCGCCTTCAGAGCCTCACGCCACATTTCCAGAAGTGCACCACGTACGTAAGGATACTTCACACGCAACGGACTGTATAAGTACCATGAGAAGCTTGCTCCACGGGGACATCCCCGCGGTTCGAAATCAGGCATATCCGGTCCGGTGGATGGATAGTCCGTCGCCTGTGTTTCCCATGTCACGATGCCATCTTTCACATAAATCTGCCAGCTGCACGAACCTGTGCAGTTCACGCCGTGTGTAGAACGCACCACTTTATCATGTTGCCATCGGCGACGGTACACGTCTTCCCAGTCCCGGTTTACCGGGGACATCTCACTCCAGCCTTCCGCGTTTTTCTCACGTTTGGCAAAATACTTCAGTTTGCCCATCCAGGGCATGCTTTTGCTGCTCATTGTTGTCCTCCCACAATTGCGACCTGTTGATGCGATTTGGCACTTGAGATTGCGTCCGAGCTCAAACTGCTTTCGATTCTCTCTACTTAAAGCACTTGTTGCTTTTCCTATCCTCCAATCTGCGACATATGCCGCAGCGTAGGTGTTCCGTTAATCTGCTGCCCTTTTAAGGCTTTTACCATGTCATGAGTTTCGGGTTTGGAGCCGAGCGCCTTGTAAAACAAATCCCGCACCGCTTTGTCGTTGCCGACGAGCGGGCGAACATTGTACTCATCCGACCAGTACAGACAAGGCTTAATGTTACCGTCGGCCGTTAAGCGGAGCCTGTTACAACTTCCGCAGAAATGACTGCTGACCGGATGGATCAGACCGAATGTTCCAGCGGCTCCAACGATCCGGTAACTATCTGCTGGGCCATTGCCATACACATCACCGCAGCTTTCATAGTTCCATCTGGTACCACAAGTCTTCAGTACATGTTCAAGCGGCAAATAACTCGACTTCCAACCGGTTCCACTATCTCCGATGGGCATATATTCAATAAAACGAATATCGATCGGATCCTCCAGTGTCATACGTAGAAAATCCTCTACCTCATCGTCATTTACACCCTTCATCAGTACAACGTTTAGCTTGATTGGCTTGAATCCAACCTGCTGGCTGGCTTTGATACCCTCCAGCACACGATGTAGCTTACCGCCACGTGTAATACGGGCAAATCGCTCCGGCTTGAGCGAGTCCAGACTAATGTTCACGCGTGTCAGACCGGCAGCCTTCAGCCTCTCGGCATAAGTTTCCAAAAATATGCCATTGGTTGTCAGGGCAATGTCTTCAATCCCTGGAATAGCGGACAACATCGCAACCAGTTGATCCAGCCCCTTGCGAACCAGAGGTTCTCCGCCAGTCAATCGCAGTTTCCGTATGCCTAGCGGAGCAAGTGCCTGGACAATCGATGTAATTTCTTCGTACGACAATATGCGTTCTGTCGGTTCAAACTGCATTCCTTCTTCCGGCATGCAGTACACACACCGCAGATTGCAACGATCCGTAACGG
This sequence comes from Paenibacillus sp. 4624, assembly GCF_050435065.1. Taxonomy (NCBI): domain Bacteria; kingdom Bacillati; phylum Bacillota; class Bacilli; order Caryophanales; family Paenibacillaceae; genus Paenibacillus; species Paenibacillus sp. 4624. The sequence goes on along the minus strand of NZ_JBNDJR010000003.1, from coordinate 155,526 downwards.
ATATACGCAAGTAATCATGCACACGTCCAAACGGGTCTATCAGCTTTGATTCCATACACGTACCTCCTTTCTCTTGGGTGCTTTCTTGACATCGGCTGAAGGAGAACACTCGCTTCCTCACATGTACTGTCAATCATGGGCTTAAGCATAATGATGTCCGGCTCTGCTAACTGTGCAAAATATCACAAGAACTGAAACATAACGCACAGTTGCATAATTACGAAAGTTTCAGAACCCTTTTACAAACAGGATTTTAGATAAAATAAGGCAAGATTATGACAAAAATAAAGGTGTGAGCAGGCTCACACAGCCCTCCTGTCTGCTTTTCTATAATCAAGTTGCAACACCACACTAATCCCAATTTGGAGGAATGAACCATGAACACATATGCTGCAACCATTAATGCCACAGAGTATCCACCTCATTTGAAACATAAAATCATCTTTGAAACGTTCGAAGCTCTTCAGTCTGAGGAAGCGATGTTACTCGTTAACGATCACGATCCAAAACCGCTCCGATTCCAGTTTCAATCGACACATCCTGACGGCTTTGACTGGGAATATATCGAACAGGGTCCTATAACGTTTCAGGTTAAAATCACTAAACGATAGATCGGAGTTGAACGGGAATGGCGCATGTTGAAATCATGAACGAGACTACACTGCGTCTGACGCTGGGACTCGAAGATGCTGTATCCATGATTCGGATCGCTCAGCGTGAGCAGACAACCTATGCGCAGGAAATCATAACGATTTACGAGAAAATGCCCGTGTTCGAATTCACTCATTTCTGCTTTTATGCCTATGACAGCGCAAGACTGTTTGAGCGTGTGCTGGAGATGGACCCCAAAACCTATCTCTCTTTCTCCCTTGACGCACCCGACGCCTTTTTCTATGCACTGTACGGAGGCATGGCCGCTTTATATGAATCTTCGATCGAGCTGGTTCAGCAGACAAATGCAGCTACGGCAGTTAGCACCGAAACGGATGTGAACGTTCATGCCTGAAACCGAAGTTAATATTGTTGAGCTGGACGTACGCCCTCATCTGAGCAAAAAACTGGAGCCCTTTCAGCTCATTATGGATACCGTTAAAGAACTGAGACACGAAGACGTATTGGTTCTGCACGCGCCGTTCAAGCCGACGCCACTACTTGGCATTCTGAAAATGAAAGGATACTCCAGTACATCGGAACGACTTGAATCCAATCATTGGGTGACCACATTTGTGCATAAAAAAAATAAAACCGCTGCAGGGCAGATTTCCGCGGCGGTTCAATCCAACACTTCAACCAATCAAAGTTTAGCTTCATCATTGATCGAGGACTCGGGTTTAGAAGATGCCGTATCTTCCTGTGAAGGGCAACCTCCAGCGATAGCCGAAACTTCGAAATCCGAGGTTTTATCAGATGAGGCCACAACGCAGGAACTGAAAGAGCCAACCATTGCACTGGATAATCGCGGACTGGAACCGCCCCAGCCGATGATGCGCACATTAGCTGCACTCGAACGCTGCAAACCGGGAGAAGTTGTTCTCATTCATAATGACCGCGTGCCCGTATTTTTGATCGAGGAATTGAATCAACTCGGTTGTCTCTACACCGTTGAGGATCAGGCGGATGGTACAGCCAAAGTCAGAATTGAAAAAGGGTAAGGGGGCGGAAGCCATGTCCAGGTTGCCGTTTCTTTTTATCATCACGGGCATCGTTGGATTTGTAATGTATCACGCCTTCTCCTTGCTCTCATTGACAGGCTGGCTAGGTGATGAATTAAGGGGACCCGAAGGCTGGTTTCATGCGCATTTGTTTGTGCTCGGGTGGGCCACCATGCTGGCGACGGGTGCTGTCTATCAGTTGATACATGTCATTTTGCAAACGAATATATATAGTACAGGGCTTGGTTACTGCCACTATTTCTTATTCACCATCGGTGCTATAGGCATGTTCATTGGCTTTATTCGCGCAGATGTGATCTGGATTGCTGGTTCAGCAACGCTTGCACTATCCGGCATCTTGTTATTCGGTTTGAACATGGCGATCACCCTCTACCGTGCTTCCATTTGGAATCCCGTAACGATCAGTGCAGCATGTGCCTGTCTGTACCTTGTGCTTACCGGATTATCCGGCATGCTGATGGGACTGAATTTTGCCTTTGGCGACTGGAATGGTCTGCATCAACGATTGTTTGGCGCACATATCTGGATGGGAACCCTCGGATGGTTTGGTATGTTAATCACTGGATTCAGCTACAAAATGCTGCCGATGTTTTACTTGTCCCATGATTTCTCCATCCGACTTCAAAAAATCGTATTAATCCTGTGGAATGCCGCTGTTATTACGGGAGTAATCGCATTTCTTACAGGTATAAAGGGCGGCCTACTCTGGTTTGCGCTTTTGCTTTTGACAGGAGCATTGATCTGTTACGTGTACCATTTGCAGCAAATTCAGGAGAAACGGCATAAAAGCAACCCTGGACCCGGAATCCGCTGGACGGTTTACGTAAGCCGCGCTTTGGCGGTATATTCCATGGCTCTCTTAATCTATAGCGCGCAAGGAATGGAACTGCTGCTCGATTCACGTGTTGTGCTTCTGACGGGCTGGGTATACCTTGGAGGCTGGGTATCTCTAACGATCCTCGGTTATGCTTCCAAAATTGTGCCTTTTCTATGGTGGACCCACAAATACGGCAAGTTTGCCGGACGTCCTGGCACTCCGCTCATGGCCGGCATGTTAAGTGAAAAAAGGATCAACCTTGGAATACTTGCGATGGCCGCAGCCAGCCTGCTGTTAGTCAGCGGTATTCTGATCAATCTGGCGGAAGTGATGATGATTGGCGGAACATTACTGTCTATGATCTCGATTGTGTATATTTCAAATATCGCCTTGGTATTCCGACGTTAACAAGATGGATTGGAGCGTGGAAAAGATGGAACAAACCTCACATATACTCGAGCATTTAAAAGAAGTCTATGACCCCGAGCTTGGTGTCAACATCGTTGACCTCGGCCTAGTATATGAAGTTAAGGAAGAACCTGAACGCATCCAAGTGCGTATGACACTTACTACGCCAGGCTGTCCGTTGCATGACACCATCGTTGGTGCGGTGAAATGGGTTTTACAAGAAAATACAGACAAGACCGATATTGACGTACAGATCGTATGGGAACCGCAATGGTCTCCGCAACTGATGTCCAGAGAAGCCAAAGAAATGCTCGGATACTTTTAAAAAGTGCTGATCACCAAGAATGTTGGTCGAAGCATTGACGTCCAAACAACGCAATCTAATGGACAACAAAAACAACATAAACAATATCATCACCGATACTAAAAGACGTACTCAAGTGCTGAATCGATCAGGCCAAGGGTACGTTTTTATGTTTGTTTCCAGCATAGAAAAAGAGACTCCTGACGGAGTCTGCAATTACTGATCATCTATCTTACTACAATATATTAGATATCCTTGGCATAAGATGCTTCCGGCACTTTACTCAGTACTACGAACAACCGAACCTCCGCATCGCTAGTGTTATGGAACGCGAATTCAGTCTCTCCTCCGCAAGACACCACGTCTTCTGCCTGAATTTCATGCTCTGTTCCGTCCAGAATCAGTGTGCCTTTACCTTCTACGACGAGAAGCGTGAGGTCTGCACCCGGATGCTTGTGAACGGGAAGCTGTTGCCCTGGTAGAAAATGAAGCACGAAGGTGACACCGCCTCCTTGTTGAGATAACACCCGTTTCGTGAAACGTTCCGTACTGTACGCTTTAACTTCTTGTAATGACGTGATACTCATGATCATCATCCTCCTGTATTGGTTCTGGTTATGTATTCATCTTAACGCAAAAAAACCAGCACCTCCTTGATTCAAATCAAGAAAATGCAGGTTTGATTTAGGATTTATATTATAAAATATCACTGGTTTTATATATCAGTAAATACAAACATCAATATAATATATATGGATACTATATTAGAAGAAACTCGATTAAATCACCAACCGACCTCTCTTCTCCGCCAGACCAATCGTCGCATGCACACCCGAGTTAAATTCCAGAAAATCCTGTTCCACCCCGTCACTGAAAATAACTCCATCCTCAGGCATCTGTGAAACAATGTGCAGCGGTTGCTTCCCATGTATCTGTCCAAAAACAAGATCGGCAGCTGTTGTTCGGCTCGGAAACGGTTCACGTACTGTAAAATACAGATAAGGAGCATCCCACGTGAATTCATTCTTGTTCGATCCTCTTTCAGATGTCGTTCCTGTTATGTCAACCGATGCTTCTTCACTGGTCAGATGTTTCCCATCCCCCATGCTCATTTGCTGCCAAGCCGCTGAATGGACAATACCTGAAGCACCAGCCAGCACACTCTTGAACCATCCGGTTGACCCCATACCTGTAGATACAATAATGCCACTGGACGATTGCTGTTCTACCTTGGCTCCCAATCGCACTTCATAACGGGCAGACACATGTGTCTTCCGACCAATAAACAGATCATTGACACCGTAAAGCATCTGCCCGTCATTTAGCTCAACTTTGGCAAGGGTGACTTCCTTAAGCGAGCGCTGTCTACGAATCACGTCTGGAACAATAAAGCCTAGATCCTCTACTGTAAAAGGTAACAGCACCCCGTCCCACCGCATCGGATCTGGATTCACACCAATGAGCGGCTGCTCGGTAACGTATTTCAACGTATTGGCAACGAGTCCATCCTGTCCGACTACAACCACAATATCTTGCTCTCCAAATATAAAATTGGGCACATGCTCTCGGTCAATCATCTGAACACGTCCAAGTTGACTCAATTGTTGCTGAGCAAGCTGTATCGATTGCTTGTAACGCCGGTCTTCTTCGATGTAATCGCTAAAATCAGCACCCAGACGTTCAATATAAAACTGAGCCTGCTGTACCGTGTTGTAACGTACAATTAATTCCTCAAGTCGGGTTCTGCGCTTGACCAAAATTAATTTATGCTCACTCATGGGTTCATTTATCTTAACCATCTGTGATTCCGCCTCCCGATCTCCCTTTAATTTGAGGACAACCGTTGTTGATTTTTTTTGTTTTTTGACTTGTCTCACTTGTATGACTTGCCCGACTCACCAGATTGGCTTGATTATCTGACACGTTCGGACTGACTCGACTGGATCGTATAAATCGTGTTCTGGAAGCGGTTAGATTGGTTTGTTTCCCCCATCCAACAATCATCGTGCTGCCCCTCCCTTACCTCTTCCTTCTGTTGGTGCCATCAGACCCTGCAGCAGATCTGGGGAAATGTTAAGTTGCCCGATCTTGCCAGCATTCTCGGCCAGTTCCTGGAACGCAAGTGCAATCAGTTTATCCGAATTCATGCCCATATTGGCCATGGCCTGTAAAACATTCGGCTGTACATGCTGAAGCGAATTCATGACTGCTGCAATCTCATACGCTTTGGCATCTGCTTCGGCATTCTGGTTCGCAATGGTAAGTTCGATCAACTGCTGCTTCCGTTCCTCCATCGCGGTATTAAACTGAAGCTGCTCCTGTTCCATCTCGTTCTGTTTCTGTTTTACCGACCGTTCGGCCTGTAATTGGGTTTCCCGAATCTGCTGCCTCTTCGTTTCCACCGCAATCTCGGTATTCAGTTCATTTTCCTTCACACGCCGTTCCTGTTCAATCGAAGCATTGCGCCGTACATATAAAGCCTCATCTGCCTGCCTTAAAATTTCTTCTCTCGCCTGTGCCTCCAACGCACGCATCGTTTCCTTGTTAGGCAATATCGCTAGAATGGATAGATTCATCAGCTCTACGCCCAGCTTTTCCAACTCTTCATGCTGTGCGACCTCTCGTTTCATGCTGCTGGCAAGCCGTTCGCTGGATTGAATCGCTTCTTTTAACGGCAACTGCTCCAAGTATTTCTTCGTGAGCACTTTTGCAATAGTGATTACCCGCTGATCCAGCTTGTGAGGATCGTCAGACATATATTGATTTTTGCGCAAATTGTACGTGTAATTCAGGCTCTTTGTAATTCTGCTATAATCCATAATGCGATAGCTAAGCTGTCCCTGTACGGTAACCGTTTGATAATCCGCTGTAATCTCTTCAAACATAAAGGGCACATCCACCGAAGAAACAGGCAATACAACAACCGAAGTCGTTGGCTCGTAATAATAAAAGGATAAACCCACACCTTCACGCTGTACCTTACCGTTCTTCACTTTCATTACATATTCACTCGGTTGAAATTTTACAAATCGGAATCCAAACATGGCTCATTCCTCACTTCTTATTAATGTCGTTTTGATATTATCGAAATGATAACAAACGATTTTGATATTGTCAATACGACAGTAACAAATTTTACACGAAAAAAAGAGACCGAATCATGGATTCGACCTCTTTCTTGTCTACATATCATTTACGTTTTAATTAAGTCAAGTTACCGTTTTTAATACAGCAGTTCCAGTAATCTCGCTACTGCAACGGCACCTTGCGCACGATTAGCGGTTTGTTTGGGAGCAAACGTGCTATCAGGCAAGCCTTTTAGTACACCAAGTTGTACCATGGATGTCACGGCGTCTTTCGCATACTCATTAATGTCTGCTTGATCTCTGAACTTCATCTGATCAGCGTTTATCGTAGCGGAGTTGTTGTTACGTTTTGCCGCTTCCATCGCTCGATCCAGCATAACAGCCATATCTTCCCGGGAAATACGATCATTCGCACCGAATGTTCCGTCCGCTCTACCCTGAACAATGTTCATCGCAAGACCTGCATGAATCGCATCCGTATACCATTGGTCTGACTTGACGTCTGTTGGTAGTGGCTTAGCTGAAGAATCTGTTTGATTCGTTTTTCCAATCCCTTTAACGAGCATCTGTAAAAATTGGGCACGGGTGAGTTCACCCTGCGGTTCAAAACGTGTGTCACTCATCCCTGCAATGATGCCTTTGCCATAGAGATGTTGAACCTCTTGAATTGCCCAAGCATGCTGCTGCAAGTCGGTTAACGGCACTTCAACATTGGTTATAACGTAACTTCCAGGCTTAGACGGCTTGAATGCCATCGTAGCTGTGGTCTGCTCATACTTCGTATACGTCACCGGATGGAGTTCACCGTCTGTTGAGATGGAGTTGACGACCATAACCGTATGACCTGCTTTGACAGGTTGCACAGCGGCCAAAAGTACTTCTACCGTTTTGTCAGCCCACTCGATTGACTTATTATTGAGCAACATCTGCACATCAACTACAGGATGATTGCCGATATTATCTCGCTGGGCAGCAGTCACTTGCGCTGCGGAGCCTTGTGCAATGACGACATCAAACGTGCCTGCAGTCTCCGCAATCGTGAGCGGCAGGGATTGTAGCAGGATACGGACTGTCGTTTTGCCTGTAACCACCTCAATGGATTGCACTTCCTCCGAACGAGCCCATGAAGAGAGCTGACCTGCTGGCACTTGGAACGTCACTGCTTTGGAACTGCCAGGGACATCGCCGACAAGCTTCAACGTACGTTTGCCGGAATCCATCGATTTCAATGCCTGAGCAAGCTCAGCTGTACTTGGGCGCACTACATATGTGCCATCTCCAGTTGCTGTTCCTTTTACAGTAATAGAACCGCTCGCAGTTTCGCTACCAGGTGTTGGTTGAGGTGTAGCTACCGGATTGTTCGTATTTGTTGAAGATGCTGATGACCCGGAGGGATTACTTGGCTGAGATGGTTGCTCGGTGCCCGGACTGGTCGTCTGACGTACCAGTTGCGCAATGGCTTCCTTCAGAAGTTGATCCGCACGGGTGAGTTCTTCTTCTGTAGCTTCCGCATCCAGAACCGACTGCTGCGCTTGCCCCAACACTTTACTGAACACACTCCAGCTTGAGGCCGTGTAATCGGTTTGTTTCAATGCTTCCGCAGATGTAACGGTTGATTTCAATACGGTCCTGTCACCCGGAATTGTGCCATATGCCTCAAATTCCATGAATCCAACCCATGTCGGGCCAGCTGTAATGGTTACACGAATATAGCGCCCCTCTGTTCCCTCGGGGAGAACATGACTTGGGGAAGTGGATACTACAACATCACTTGTCGTATCAACGACCGTCTTGAAATGCTCATTATCATCGGAGACATCTATTTTGTATTTGATACCACCGCTCCACATCGACATTTCAATTTTCCGGAGATTGGCAACCTGTCCCAAGTCCACCTTCCACCAAGTGTTGTCACCCGGACCCTGATCCGTTCCCCATGACGTATTTGGATTATCATCAATTGCTCCTGACGGCGCATTGTCTTTACCGCCACCATTTCCAGCACTACCGTATGCACTAGCGGTTTTCCCCGTGGTCAAGGCTTCTAGTTTGACCAGATTTGTAAAGGCTTGTTTTAATGTATCCAGTGTTGCATTTACCTGAGATTGCATAGCATCTGCTTTGTCTCTGACCTGAATAGCAACTTGTAAAGCTTGCTGTAGAACTGTCCAGCTGCGGTGTGTATATGAAGACTCATTTTCCAGCTGCATGAGCTGAATGTATTGGTGCAGTTCTGTTTTATCCACGTCAGACAAGCCCTTAATGGCTGCTTCAAGACGCTCTACCGCTTTATTTGCATCAGTCTGAGTAGCCCGTGAGTTAGCTACAACGGATTTTGCATGTTCCAGTGCTTTACTGAATACGCTCCATGTTGCAGCCGACCAGTTATTCCGTTGAATCTTCTCTGCTTCTGCAATTGCCGCTTGAAGTGGTTCCAGTTCTGGTGTAATCACGCCGAGCTGTAACATTACATTTTCCAAAGATGCTGTTGCAGCATTGGTTTCCTCTTGACTCACACCACCTGACGTATACGCTTTGGCGTATACCCCTTTAGCTTCAACAATTGCAGGAGCCAGACTGCCCCAGCTTTCTGGTGTAAAATCACTTTCTACAAGCGAGTTTGCTCGTGTCAGTGCTGCTGCGAGCTGCTGCCGATCTGTCGGCATCTGTTCCAGTCCTCTTTTGTATACATCGAGAGACCATAGCGCTCTTCCTTCATAAGAATGTCCACCATTCGCTGGATACTCATCGTAATCAAACATGCCCTGGTTCTCCCACGCATCGCCTTCGGATGCAATCCAGCCTACACCTGCCGGAATCCATGCCGGCTCCCAGTAGAAGAAACCTGCGCCACGGTTATTCGGTACATTGGAAATCATATCCATGATGCCCGCGATTGCATCGTATTGACCTTGCACTGTTGCCGGGAACGTTGCTCCTCCATGAATAAGCGCTTGATCCGAACCGATAATATTTCCATGCGCGTCCCCGTTTTTATAAGTAAATGGATAGGATGTTTCAGCTATAATGACATCTTTCCCAAAGGCTGCTGAAACGTCGTTCATCGTTTTCTGCACATCGGCAAACGTACCGTGCCAGAACGGATAATACGATAGTCCAATGATGTCATAATCGGAGCCCAGTCCTTGTTTTTTCAACTCATCAAAATACCATTTGAATGTCTCTGCCTTGCCACCTTCAGCCAGGTGAATCATGATCTTCGCCCGATCAGCTGTATTAACGTTTCCTTCAACTGTGCGAACCCCATTAATTCCCTGCTTCAGCAAAGCTGCATTTTCCTCAAAATTCACATCGCTGCTTAATCCATTGAGAAGACCACTGTTGATCTCGTTACCAATCTGCACCATATCCGGCATGGCTCCTGCTTTCTTCAGATCCCCAACGACTTCAACCGTATAATCATACACCGCTTGCTTAAGGTCTTTGAAACTTAACTTTTCCCACGCTTTCGGTCTGAGCTGTTGACCCGGGTGTGCCCACTCATCGGAGTAATGGAAATCCAGCAGTACCTTTAACCCTTTTTGCTTCGCGCGTACTGCCATGGTGATGACGTCAGCCTTATCATTAAAACCGCCTGATTTTTGTGGATCATTCCACAAACGCAGACGTACATAATTGACACCTCGATCCTTGAGGATATCAAGCAAGTCCCGCTCGGTACCGTTGCTATCCAGGTATTTTCCACCTTTATCCTCGATAGCCGTGAGTGTGGAAATATCGACACCCCTCACATAATCGGAACGATAACCTTGTACAAAAACTGTTGCTTCAGGTTTAAGATTCGTACCATATACGGCACCCGTTACAGAGAATGAACCTGTTTTTTCATATTTCGCTGGATCAACGCTGTCCCAGGTTACGGGAACCAGACCCGACTTTTTATTTGTATAGTTGGCCTTAACTTCCGCAGGCAAAATCGGCGCACTTCGTGGAAGCGTACTTACTTGAACGGAATCAAAATCGGTAATATTAGCTGGTTCCATGCCCTCCGATTCTCCCCACACTTTGAACTCCAATATTTGTGGCCACGCTCCACCCTCTTTATAAAAAGATATGTTGAGCTTAATGTATCGTACATCATGTTGTTGAAATGTCAGATCAGCAATCTGTTTCGCATCTGCATTATCACTTTGATCCGTAACGGTAGACCACTGTTGCTGGTCAGCTGACGTTTCAACCGTATACTTAACTACCGTACTGTCTCTCCATGTGATTTCCGCTCCGGACAGGTTGTACGTTTCACCCAGATCAATGATGACCCACTCCGGTTTTTCAGAAGTTACTCCCGTTTCTGTACTCCAATGGGTGTTCGCATCACCATCTACCAGATGCGTTTTATCGCCTCCCCATCTTTTTTCATCCGAACTCACCGTTACCGTTTTGTTCAGCGCGACATTATTTTTTGCCGCATCTGCGGGCCTGGCGATCAGACCCAGATCACAGAATAACAACAACAAAACAAGACAGCCGCTTATGTACCTTTTGTTCACCCTTGATCTCCCCTTCTCGTATTTATTTGTGCTTGGATCAATGAATGTCATGAATCCTCCCCATTGTAAGCGCTTCACGATCCTTAGCAACACGGCATTATGCAAAGGAAACAGCAGTTATTTTAACAATGTCGACTTTTCTAACCATGATCTAGCCTAGCGTAATCCTTATTTTCCAGCCTCAGGGAGAAGAGCAGGTGTATTCTTTTTTCCAACAAAAAATATTAAAAGCAAAAAATCTGTTTGCCCGCCTGGAGGCAGAACACAACAGATTTATAGCTTGTTATATTTAAATCGTTTAATAGAATCGTATAGATCTATCTATTATTTTGCCAGCTTCAGCTCAAGACGAACCTGGATATCATTTTCAGTGGAAAGTACAACCGAGTGTGGATTTTTCATGCCAAAATCTTCGAATGTAACCATCGTTGTGCCAGACAGCAGCACTTGATTATTTTGATAAGCCGCTTTGGCGTCAAACGTGACTTCTTTTTCAATCCCTTTTACGGTCAGTGTACCTTTCATTTTCAGATCAGCTGTCTGACCTTCTGTCCATTCGGAAGGCAAGCCTTCAAATGAAGTGGCTTTGAATGTTGCTTGCGGATATTGAGCCATGTCGAAGAAGTCTGCACTCTTCACATGCTCGTCCCGCTGGCCATTACCGGAATCAATGCCGTTCATCTCGATGGTACCTTCAGCCTGCGATTTAGCGGGGTCATCCACATTAAGTGTCCATTTACCGCTAACCTGCTCGTCCACAAAATTCACGGTCTCCTGTGAGGTCGTCACTGAAAAGTATACTTTCGATCCCTGACTGATCTTCCAGTCGCCGTTCAACTGGTCTGCTCCAACCTTTTTGTTCTCCACTGTTGTTGCCTTACCGGTATCTGCAGCTGTAGTCGATGCAGCCGTGCTTGCCGGAAGTACCTGTTCAATCTCAACGTTGTTTCCCAAGTAACTATTTGCAAAGTAATAACCGCCCCCACCAATGATGGCTACTGCCGCTACCCCTGTAATAATCCATGTTTTGGCCTTTTTACTCATCTCTATTATTCCTCCAGTATAGTATGGTTTCGTTACCTCTTGATATGGATCGTAACAGCCCAATGTGTCAGGAAGAAGTCAAACTAAAATTCTTTTTCAGTTTTTTTCAAAATGTGAAAACAGGATTGGCTTTATGCCCCGCCTCATGTAAAATCAGTACACAAGCTTGTCTGTGAAAGGAGAACACCCTGTTTGAAATCTGTACTCATCGTAGAGGATGAGCAAGCAATCGCACGCGTTCTAGCTGCTTATCTGAGAAAAGCTGAATTTGAAGTTCATCATGCAGCGGATGGCAAGGCGGCTCTAACTCTTTTTGATTCTATCAATCCTTCTATCGTATTACTTGACGTTATGCTACCCGGAATGGATGGATGGGATCTGCTGCGAATTATTCGGGAAAAGAGTGCTTGTCCCGTCATTATGTTAACTGCACTGGACGATATTACAGATCGTCTTAACGGTCTGAATGCCGGTGCTGATGATTATATGAGCAAGCCGTTTGTACCTGAAGAAGTGGTTGCACGCGTGAATGCTGTACTTCGGCGGAACCCACACTGGGCTTCCGGAGGGCAGGACAAACGTTCTTTTGGCAATCTGGTCATTGACCTTGCAGCTAAACAAGTGCTACTGAATGGTGCAGAGGTTGCACTCACACCGCGTGACCTGTCACTGCTTATTTTTCTATCCGAATATCCCAACCGCACATTCACCAGAGATCATCTCATCGAACAAGTGTGGGGTATGGATTACGAGGGAAGTGATCGTGCAGTAGATCTATCCATCAAACGATTGCGTCAGGCACTCTCTCACTGGACAACAGAAACAGGAGAGATCCGGACACTGCGAGGAATGGGGTATCAATTTTGGATCGCCAACTGACATCAACCAAACCGAAGCGAACAACATCCATTTTGTCACACTGGACCCTACGTTACTTCTTGATTTTATGTATCGGCTTCTCCGTGATTGCAGCCGGTGCACTCTACTGGATACGAACAACATCCATTGAAAAAAGTCTAAAAACCGCTGAGCTGCTTGGTTGGGAGATAGCTGATCGAGTAACCGTGAAGAATCACCAAATTCATGTTCCGCCTGATTTGAATACCATTGTAAGCAGCCGGGAGAAGCTGTTTAATACCGATAACTATTTTTGCGTCATGGTGCTCGACAATAACAACAAACTGGTTTTCTCCCAGCCCAAAATGCAACAAGAGGATGTTTATTACCGACTGTCCGATGACTTTCTTGAACCGCGTAACAGCAAGTATGCTGGTGTGACGGTAGATATTGCTGACGGAAATCAAACGATTGGAAAAGTATGGGTCATGCAGTCCAAACAATCCATCACGTTCAGTCCTGAAACGATCTGGCTCGTCGCATTAATTTTTGGAGGACTTATTCTCTGCGGCTGGTTCACGATTTATCTCCTGTCCAGCAAACTATCGAGACCGATTCGGCAGGTGGCTTATGCAGCAGAACAGATCCGCGGTGGGAATTATGATGTAAACCTGGATATTAAAACACGTGAACGGGAAATGAACGAACTTGTAGGCTCCTTTGGGGATATGGCAACCCGTCTGCGTCAACTGGAAGAATGGCGTGCACTTTCTCTTGCAGGAGTAAGTCATGAGCTCAAAACGCCAGTCACATCGATCAAAGGACTGGTCATGGCTGTACGAGACGATGTTGTCAGTCCGCAGGAAGGCAAAGAATTTCTGGATATCGCTCTGAAAGAATCAGAACGCATGGAACGGATGATTGCGGATCTGCTGGATTATAATGCCATGACCTCTGGAAGTGTTGCTGTTCGGAAGGAACGTACCGACTTGAAGCTACTTGTAGGTGAGATCATTTACCAATGGAAAATTGCCTATGAAGAACATATGCCAGAGGTTCAGCTTCATGCACCGTCTGGTTCACTATACGTGATGGGTGATGCGCTCCGTATTCAGCAGATTATTGTGAATTTGCTGAATAATGGACTTCATGCCACCCCTGCTGGCCAACAAGCCATATTCCACATGCATTTACGCGCAGAGGAAGACATGTTACATGTTGATGTGCAGGACAACGGCACGGGAATTTCGGTAGAGGATCAACGTAACATATTCGAACGATTCTATCGGGGAGAGTTGAAAAAACGCCGCAATCGAGGCTTGGGTCTCGGCTTAACGTATAGTCGTCTTCTTGCACAGGAACAGGGTGGCACTTTAACCCTCGTTTCCAGCAGTCCAGATGGGAGTACGTTTAGATTAAGCTTGCCACGCTGGGTTTCTCAGCAGGAAGTGTCTACTCCAGAGAAAACATATCGTTCACCTGTCAAAGCGAAATCAGCATTGTAATTAAAAGGCCCGGCATTCCTTACAAGAAGGAAGCCGGGCGTGCTCTATTTGTTGAGTTAAACGGTGGGGTTATAAAAGGGTTGTACGGGATTCTCAGAAATACTCCCTTCCTTGTCTCCCCTCTCTTACTCACCTCGTTGCCTCCCTAACTTCACCTAAATTTACATCCCTTTACGTCTTCTATCCTTGCAGCACTCGGGGTCTGTACTCCTCGTACGCATCAGTGATCAACTGTCTGTGCAAAGCACTGCTCCCAATAATAGCTTTACGCTTCGCTTTTAACACAATCTGCTCCACATCGGCATAGCTGCAGCCAGCCAGACGTTCACAGATATAATCCTCCAGCCTGTGCTCGTGTTCAAACGTTCCAATCAGTTTGCTAATGTACAGTCTGCGGCTATCTTCATCTGGCATCGCGTACGTCAGTTTGGTATCGAATCGGCGCCATATCGCATGATCAAGCTGTGTCTCCAGATTCGTGGCAGCAACCAGAATGCTGTCCCCTTCGAATTCATCCAAACATTGCAAAAGTGTATTAACCACCCTTGCCATTTCTTTTACCTCGTCGTTACTTTCCCGTGTCCGGCCAATGGCATCAAATTCATCAAGAAACAATACGCAAGGATTAAGGCGAGCATATTCAAACAACTTGCGTACATTACTGCCCGTTTCTCCCAAGTGGCTGTGAATAAGTGCATCCAGCCTGACCAGTACAAGTGGCAACTCCAATCTCTGAGCCAGATATGACGCAGTTAACGTTTTCCCTGTGCCGGGAGGGCCAAACATAACCATTTTATTAGGGATGGGTACATCATGTTCCCTGAACTTTTCCTTCATGCCCAGGATCGTAATGAACTCTCCGACAATGCGTTCATTTTCAGCCGAGAAGACAATATGTTGTGCTTTTCGTTTACATTCCTTCGGCGTGTAAAATGCCGCCATATCGATTCCTTTTGCACGAGGGATTCGGTTTGCATGATTCATTTTACTCATGTGTATATGTACTCCTTCAAGAAAAGATAGTCATTCGTATCCATATTTGTTGTTACGGATTTTGTTGTTGCTGATTTTTCGTTTCTTTTCTTTTAATCGTAATATTTACTATTAAACAATATCATACATATGCCACTTTGCAAAGGTCAAACTCCTGATCTGCAACCGAATGTCTCCTGAGCCGCCATTCGGTTGCATGGGAAAGCAAAATTTGCTATTCTGAAAGTGCATCGTTGTGTATAACACAAATAAGCCCTCCAAATTCATGAGAGCGTGAAAATTGTTCCAGATTCTCAAGCGGCAACTTGCGAATCCGGATCTTTATACCAACGAATGTAAATCCAACTAAAAGTGAGGTTAACAATCATGGCAAAAGACGTATTGTGTGAAGTAAACTCCTGTCGTCACTGGGCTCAAGAAAACAAATGTAATGCTTCTTCCATCTACATCGTGAGCCACGCTTCCAAAGAAGCAAGCGAGTCTGCTGAAACAGACTGTAAAACGTTTGAAGTTAAATAAAAGAATCTGCTTTATTCCAAGGAGCCCCACTCGGGTTCCTTTTTCTTTGTTTATTGTAGCAAGAATGATAATTATTATCAAGCCCTAGTTGCTAATTTTTCACCCATGGTCCGTAGCACATCAGACAACAACTTCACGTAGTATAGGATAGAAATAAATGTGCTCATGAACCATGACCAAGAGGTGAAGAACTATGCCCGCTAAAACCGGCATGCAGTATTGTGAACGAATTAACGCTCAGACCGTTCCCTGTTGGTATAAAGGAGAACTGCTTACCGCTAAACGCTCGGAGCACATCGCCTTCTCCGGTTTGATGAAAACTCAAATGAATATGTATGACCTGCAGTATGATCCACAGCTTACAGAACTTATGACGTATCCCTCTCCTACCGATGGAAAGCCTGTAGGCATGTCCTTCCTGCCTCCAACCAGCATCAACGATCTCCGCAAACGCCGTGAAGCAATGACGATATGGGCTCAGGCTCATCACGGTTTTTTGGGACGCTCACCCGATTACATGAACACAGCGATTATGGCGTTTTTTACGGCTGCCGACTTGTTAAACGATCTTTCCCCACAATATGCTGAAAATCTGAGAAATTACTATGCCTATTGCCGCGATCATGACATTACGCTATCCCACGCCTTTATTCAACCACATGCGAGTAAAATTTCAGGACAACTGGACGCTACTGAAGATGCTATTGCTGCCAAGGTTGTCGATCGGACTGATGAAGGACTCATTATCAATGGGGCGTTTATGATGGCCACACAGGCCGCTACTTCGGATGAAATTTTTGTCTATCCATCGCCTTCTCCTGCACCTTTTGATGATGAAAATCCATTTGCTTTTTCGTTTGCTGTTCCTAATGATCTGCCTGGCATTACTCTGATCTGCCGAGATACGTATGCAGCCGAATCCAAGTACAATTACCCTTTAAGCTCCAGATATGAGGAAATGGACAATATCGTCATCTTTGACCACGTGCTTGTGCCACATAACCGCATTTTTTTTGCAGGTCATGAGCAGATGTCTTCGACACTTTTCAGTGGTAGTAACTTCCATATCCATGCAGGGCATCAGGTGTTATGTCGTTATATTGCCAAAACCGAATTTATACTCGGCACGATTCAACTACTAACCGATACGCTGGATCTGTCGAATGAGGCGCATGTTATAGAAAAAACCGCACGTGCTCTCGCAAGTCTTGAATCCTTAAAAGCACTAGTCCTAGCTTCTGAGGCAGGCGCAATACCGGACGGAAGAGGATATGTCCTGCCAGCTCCCAAACCGCTCATGGCCGCCAATCTTCTGTATCCGAAACTATATCCTGAAATGATCGAGATTTTACAGTTGCTCAGTTCCAGCGGAATGATCATGGTTCCTCAGGAAGAGGATTTTCAGTCCGGGCCGGCGGACTCTTTAAACGTCTACCTCAAAGGATCCGACATGGAGTCCAAAGAACGAAACGCACTCTTCCGCCTGATCTGGGAACTTGGTGCAGGTTCATTTGGGGGCAGACAGACTCAGTTTGAACGATTTTTCTTTGGTAACACCATTACCGTTTCGAATCGCTTATATAAAGCAAGTTCTCAGGACCTCTCTCAGCGAGAACGTGTTCGTCAGTTCCTCGGAAACCTTGCACGGTAACATTCACTGAATCAAATTCAGTAAGCGCACCCCGGCAACGAAGCTGTCAAGCTCGTTGCCCTTCACACCAAATGGTCATATACCGTCATGAGTTCAGACGCAGGTCTGCCTGTTGCCACACTGGGTAATCCACATTGCTCACCGTAACCAATGTGAAATACGCCAAGCACTCTTTCGCTCGATGTAAGTCCCATCAAGTTCATAAATACAGGATGCTGCTGATAATCATTCATCTTCCAGACGGCGTGTACTCCCTGTTCAGCAGCTAGAATGCAGAATCGTTTGCTCCACGCCTTTGCAGGCAAGACATGATCCTCTGGGGAATTGCCGGGGGCAACCACCACCAAATGAGCTGGGATCGCTTCCGTATATTGATACGCAGCCCAGCTCCCGTGAGAATCTGCAAGATGAGGCGGATAACTCTGCCTTACAGCTTCCATATAGAGCTGTCGCCCTTCACCGGAAAATAGCATAAAACGCCAGGGTGCCGGACTCATAACATATAAAGATGGATCAGCTTCATCCAGCAGCTTTCTTATGACAGCTTGAGGTACAGGCATGGAGCTGAACTCACATGTTCCTGCTCTTCTTTTTCCATTCCCGGTATCTTGCCTGAATAACGTCATCACCTGTATTCCCTCCTCTGAGATAGGCGCTATCAACTAAGCTTCAAATATTACATCAACCATGTTTTTTGAGGCTTCGTCCCTTGCGCTCTCCATCGATCCACTTCTTCATGCACACGGATCTTATCCCTTGCGGTAAAGTGCTCTGATTCTTGCTCCTTGGCTCTGGGAATGCTGTCCCGAACAAGACGGATATAATCCATTGAACGCTGTAATGATTGGCGACCTGGTATATACCTGATCTTCCGCCCTTCCAGCAGGCAGTAAATCTCAATCATGCCTGGCAACTTGCCAAATGCTTCCCAGCAAAACACACTGACCATATGCTGAAAGGCTTCAACAACGTTCGCATCATGGACCACCATATATTTCTGAACAAGCAGTGCATCCCAGCCTTCTGGCTGCCAAGCCGCCTGAAAGATGACGGACAAAGACATCTGTAAAGAAGGTATTTCTGTTTTCCATTGTTCAAATAAGATTACAGGCCGCTTCAAGTCATCATTCGCTGCAATGGCCAGCGACAGTTCATCGATCATTTTGTGCTTTACATCCCAATAATGGAGAACGGAATCAAAACCGTCTGTTTTTCTAGGCCACCATTTTTCGAGTACATATTGAATCGGAATTTCTTTGCGTACGTCAGGGTCTACACTATAAAAATGATTAATGGCATGGCTCACCGCATATTGTACACGATGTCTCCATTGTAGCGTTGGACGTTGCTCGGCCGAAGGTTCAGGGCGGATAAACCGGTCCGGGCTGCGCAGCATCTCTTCTAGCTTATAGTCCTCAAGCAAACGTTCGGGGAGCTCATTGCTACCTTGGACCCTTGCTGTATAGCCATCACGCTGTAGCATTTCGATCAGGATACCTCCGCACCAGCAGTAACAAAACGTCTGCCGAAATCCCGGCATGTTTCTTTTTCCTGCTCCAGCGGACTGTATTCAATCTTTAACTTCTCTGGTGATACTTCCGCCCCGCGTTCCTTCAGCTTCTCCGCTGTAAGATCAACTGCCCCGCAAAATTGTTCATAGGACGTGTCTCCGCTTCCGAAAACAGCGGCTCTCTTTCCATTCAGATCAAGCTCATCCAGTTCTTCATAGAAGTCCAGGAATTCATCCGGCAGTTCACCATCTCCCCATGTGTAAACACCAATCATAAAACCATCATAATTCAGAACTTCTGCAGCATTAAAGTCGGTTACAGATTTCAAGTCAGTCTCATGACCACTTGCTGTAATGCCTTCCACAATGAGTTCCGCAATCTCTTCCGTGTTGCCTGTCATACTGGCATATGCCACTAACCATTTAGCCATCTATTGTCCCTCGCTTTGGTTTCGTTATATGGATTAAATTTGCTTAAAATACGTTCTGAATAGATTGCATAGTGCAATATCAAAATCATAAGTGATAATGATTATCATTGTCAAATTAAATTTATTCAGATTTTGATTTTATGATGTGTCGAAATTCATCCGTACATTGCCCCAATCCCCTGAGGCTAACTGGCGTACAGCCCCTTTTTTGTTGTACAATAGTATCCAAATGAATTTTGAAGGATGGATAAACCACTATGTACGTAGCTAAGAACTGGAAAGACTATGAAGTTATCGATACGGGAGGCGGCGAGAAGCTGGAGCGCTGGGGAGATGTCATCTTGCGCAGACCTGATCCACAGATCATCTGGCCGCTTGAACAAGAAACCCATGAATGGCGCCAAGCTCACGGTCACTATCACCGCAGCTCTTCTGGCGGTGGAAGCTGGGATATGAAAAAACCCATTCCTGAGCGCTGGACGATCGGATATGAAAACCTGAAATTCCATATTAAACCGACAAGCTTCAAACACACCGGATTGTTCCCTGAACAAGCTGCCAACTGGAGCTGGATGATGGATAAAATTTCGAATGCAGGACGCCCCATCTCTGTCCTGAACCTATTCGCCTACACCGGCGGAGCAACCGTAGCAGCGGCATACGCTGGCGCTTCTGTTGTACACTGCGATGCAGCCAAAGGCATGGTTCAATGGGCGAAAGAAAATGTTCAATTGTCCGGACTTGCTGACCGGCCAGTTCGATTCATCACAGATGATGTATTCAAATTTGTACAACGCGAGCAGCGCCGCGGTAACAAATACGATGCGATTATTATGGACCCGCCTTCTTACGGACGTGGCCCGAACGGTGAAACATGGAAACTGGAGGAAAACCTCTATCCTTTCCTGAAATCCTGTATGACAATTCTTTCGGACAATCCGTTGTTTATGCTGGTGAACTCTTATACCACAGGTATCTCTTCAACGGTATTACGAAACATGCTGACGATGACGATGTCTGCCAAGTATGGTGGAGAGATTACTGCCGGAGAAATCGGGCTGCCGATTACACGTAGCGGTCTGGATCTGCCTTGCGGTATTTTGGGCCGCTGGGAGTCCTGATGATGTCCCATGATGCGCAAAAAAGCGGAGATATCGAGATTCTGTATGAAGATAATCATCTGTTAGGGATCACGAAGCCGGTGAATGTCCCTACGCAGGAAGATGCATCTGGTGATCCGGATCTGCTCACTTTACTCAAACAAGATCTGAAAGAACGTTATAATAAACCTGGCAACGTATATCTGGGACTGGTGCATCGTCTGGATCGCCCGGTTGGTGGTGCCATGATCTTTGCCAAAACCTCCAAAGCGGCTTCCCGATTGTCCGAGACCGTACGTGGACGTCACTTCCGTAAAATCTATGCAGCTGTTGTTCATGGCAAGTTGCCAGCGCGTCAAGGCACGTTGAAGCACACGCTACTGAAAGACAGCAAAACGAACACCGTAACCGCTGTACCCCAAGGTACACCTGGCGGTAAAGATGCCATTCTAGATTACAAGGTCATTGGAGAAACCGATCGTTACAGCCTTGTGCATATTGAGCTTCATACAGGTCGATCCCATCAGATACGTGTGCAGATGAAAGAAGCCGGCTGTCCACTATTCGGAGATCAGAAGTATGGTGCCAGAATAAACAAACCGGGGCAACAGATCGCATTATGGTCTGTCATTGCAGCTCTTCCCCACCCTGTTACCAAAGAGGAAGTTGTGTTGCAGTCCTTGCCTGCACGAGAATTTCCATGGGCTGAGTGGCCTTTGGATATATACGAAAAAGCTTTCACATTGAAGATATAAACTGCATATAAGCAGATTGGATGAACTAGAAGCAGCAGCTCTCTGCACCTGTAACGTGTCGTTCGGATGCTACATCCGGGCGGCACTTTTTTAATCGAAAAATCATATAACAACTTTTCTATCTGCGTTCAATATTTAATCTTTAAAGACAGGAGCCGATATTCATGACCCCGTTCACAAAACAGGTTGTCGCTATTATTGCGGGGATCCCTGAGGGAAAGGTAATGACGTATGGACAGATTGCAGCCTGCGCTGGAAGCCCAAGGGCGGCGAGACAGGTCGTTCGTATTCTGCACTCCATGAGCCGGAAGGAACGCTTACCCTGGCATCGGGTCGTCAATGCCAAAGGACAAATTGCCATAACCGATGAAGAATCACGCATGATGCAGGAAACCGAGCTTGTCAGTGAAGGTGTGGAATTCCAGCTCGGTGGGAGCATAGACCTCCAACGTTTCGGCCATGAACCTGATCCAGACTTGCTGCTGCATGATTTGACTTCAATTAAAGATGAAAATGAGTGACAACATATTCTTTCGTTTGCTTAGTGATATGTCGTTTGCAAAACAAAAGAAGAGAACTCTCGTTGCCGTAGAAGATGTGTCCTACTGGCAGTCGAGAGTTCTCTTTCTCTTCTTTTTGTTACAATTTCAAGCTAATTTAAGCTGTTGCTACTTTTTTGGCTTTTTCTTTCTCCGCGTTTGCTGGCTCCGTAGCCGGCTTCGTTTTCTGGATGAAGAACGCCATAATCAGGGCTGCAATCGTCATATAGGTTGCCACAGTAAAGGCATAGTTAACACCATAGATCGTTGCATCTGCTGTAGCAGCCAGCATCGCTGTTTTGTTGTTCGGGTCAACTGTACCCGTAGCCATCGTTTCTGCCAGATGCGACTTGAGCTTGCTGCTCATGATCGTTACAAGAATCGCTGTACCAATCGCACCTGCCACAGTACGCAGTGTATTAGACATTGCTGTACCATGTGCATTAAGGCGTTGAGGGAGCTGATTCAGACCAGCCGTCTGAATCGGCATCATCAGCATCGACATACCGAACATACGAGCAGTGTAGATAAACATCATGTATCCATACGTAGTATCAACAGCCAAACGGCTAAGCCCCCATGTGGTAATGGCTGTAATGGCCAGACCTGCAACGGACAGCCAGCGTGCACCGACTTTATCAAAAATACGACCTGTGATCGGGGACATGATTCCCATTAAAATGGCACCTGGCATCATAAGCAAGCCGGATTCAATCGGTGAGAAGCCACGAATATTTTGCAAAAAGATAGGGAGCAAGATCATACCTGCAAACATCGCCATCGTAACAAGCATATTAATAATGGTTGTTAAGGTATACATATTGTACTTGAAAATACGGAACTCCAAAAGCGGATGATCCGTCGTCAACTGACGAATAACAAACAGAATCAGGGAAATAGCGCCAACAACCAGGCAACTGATGACAACGGCACTTCCCCATCCGTCTGTACCGGCATCACTGAATCCATACAGCAAGCTACCAAAACCAAGTGTAGATAAAATAACGCCGATGGAATCCAGTTTCGGCTTGGACTGACGTGTTACGTTTTTAACAAAAGCAATACCAATTGCTGTTGCGATCACGGAGAATGGCAAAATGATGTAGAACAACAATCTCCAGGAATAGTGCTCAACGATATAACCGGACAATGTAGGTCCAATCGCTGGTGCCAGGATCATCGCAATCCCCATCGTTCCCATTGCTTGGCCACGCTTCTCAATCGGGAAGATGGTCAGAAATACAACGGTCATCAGCGGCATCAGAATACCGGCGCCTGCGGCTTGAATGACACGACCGACCATAAGAATAGAAAAGTTCGGACTGATTCCACAAACCAGCGTACCAATGGTAAACAAGGTCATGGCGGTTATAAAAATTTGCCGTGTCGAAAACTTGGCAATCAAATAAGCCGTTACCGGGATTAATACCCCGTTGACAAGCATATAACCCGTAGTAAGCCACTGGGCTTTGTTCGGCCCGATACCGAGGTCTTCCATAATTTTAGGAAGAGCCACGTTCATCAGGGTCTGGTTCAAAAATGCCACAAAGGCACCAATTAACAAGGCCGCTACAATGGGGCCTTTCTTGATGTTGTCCATCGCAGAAGATGGAGCTGTAGCAGTGGTTGCGCTCATAAGTTGTTCATCTCTCTTCCTTGTAACTTTTCAATCATCAGACTATGAATGCGAAGCAGGTGCTCTAAGTCTTCCTTCGAAATTTCCAGTATAGGTGATACCCGCTCCATCCAGAGCTGTTGTGTCTCCTGCTGAGCCTTTTCCCCTTTGGCTGTAATCTGTAGCACCACAGAGCGACGATCTGCATCAGATCGTGTCCGCACGATGTACTCGCCCTTCACGAGACGTTCTACAACAGCGCTCATCGAACTACTCCCCATATGGCACAGATCAGCAATCTCGTTAATGCCAAGAGCAGGTCGCTCCTTAAGGATGGATAACACCATAAACTGGATCGAGGTCAACTCGATATCCTTGTTTTCATTCCAGAATGCCCGGAAAAGCATCTGATTCACTTGTCGAAATGAATTGATAATGTAAAATACTTCGTACGTATCCGTCATTGTTTCACCCTTTTACTTATGGAATATAATATTTCGTACACGAAATATCAGGGGAACAATTACTTATTATAACAAAAATATTTACATAGTCAACTCTTTACATATGATTTTAAGAAAATAATATTGAGACATATTATATTTGATATATACATTATATAAGCAAGCCCAGCAGCAGCTAATCAGTTTGCTTGTAGCTTTTCCCTGAACGATAAGATTATGCAACCCTGCACTTCTTCTTCGACGTTGTTTCATCATCATGTAAATGTAGAAAACCTCCATTCCACTTGAAATGAAATAGAGGTTTAATTAGGTTAATACATTTGAAAAGTTTGAAAATAAGATCGGTTTACGCTTTTAATCAATACACTTCTTAGATAAACAAATTATGGTTCGCCTGGTCTGCCTGTCCGAGATAGTATCCCACGCCGCCGATGACGGCCTGATCAATCAATTCCTCACGTTGTATGCCCATCAGATCCATCGACATCTGGCAAGCTACGATCTCAACCCCTTGAGCGATTGCCGATTGCATGAGTTGTTCCAGCGAAGCGACATTATTTTTTTTCATTAACCCTCGAATCATCTTCGGCCCTGCACCAAACATATTCATCTTGGAAAGTCCCAGCTTCAGACTGTTGCTCGGCAACATCAGATTAAACATACGGGCCATGCCTGTTTTTACGGGTGCCTGTTGCATCTCTTGTTTTCGAATAATGTTTAAACCCCAGAAGGTGAAAAACATCGTAACTTTCCGCCCGCTGGCTGCAGCTCCATTGGCAATAATGAAGGAGGCGATAGCCTTATCGAGATCACCACTGAATACAACCATGGTACTTGCTTTTTCAAATTGCTGTGAACCGCTTGTGACAGGTGAAGTATTCTTGGCTAAAACCGCTTCAATCACGCCGCCCTTGTCTCGCTCCAGCTTCAGCACGTCAGATCCTGACATCGTTGCCCAAGCTTTTACATCCTCATAAAATCCCGGATCGGAAGCCTTCACCCGCAGGGTCTGTCCGTCTGCCAACTGATCCATTTTTTGTTTAACCTCGATTAGCGGGCCAGGGCAGCTCAAACCACATACGTTCAGTTCATTATCAATGTGGAGCTCCCTAGATGTATCTTCTCCTGCTCCTTTGTTTGCATCTCCATTACCATTCATCAGAATTCTCCCCTGCTCTTCTTGTGTTTCTTTATTGTCATTCCTATTGTTGTCATCGTGGCTACTTCTACTTAATACAGCTGCTGGTTTGAATTGAGCCTGACGGTAGGTTTTGTAGCCTCCGCTTAAATTTTTCACCTGATAGCCATGCTGACGTAGAATTTGTGTAGCGGTATAACCACGAAGTCCAACCTGACAATAAACCCAGATTTCTTTGGTTACATCAAGCTCTCCAAGCCGCTGACGAAGCTCATCCACCGGAATGGATAGAGAGCCAGCGATGTTCCCGTTACGGTGTTCCAGATCACTTCGAACATCCACTAAAATGGACTGGGCAGGGTCTCGTTCTGCAAGTTGATCGTACGTGTAAGAATGCACTCGTTCGTCCAGGATGTTTTCGGCAGCATATCCGACCATATTAACCGGGTCTTTTGCAGACGAGTATGGCGGCGCATAACTGAGTTCCAGTTCCGTAAGATCTCTTACATTTCCTCCGAAGTGAATCGCCACTGCAATATCGTCAATTCGTTTGTCCACACCTTCGTAACCAACAGCTTGCGCACCTAGAATCTTACCATCCGGAGCAAAGAGTAATTTCAATGCAACTGCACTGGAACCGGGATAATAGGAAGCATGAGATGCGGGGTGTACGATAACACTTCGATAGTCTTTCTGCATTCGTTTGAGCGTTTTTTCATTACTGCCAGTAGATGCCCCGGTCAAACCAAACACTTTAATAATTGATGTACCCTGAGTTCCTTTATAGGTGGTTGGAAGACCCGCAATCTGATCCGCTACGATACGTCCCTGTTTGTTCGCAGGACCAGCAAGCGGAATAGCTGTCTGTGTGCCATGAATGTAATCCTTCACCTCGATGGCATCGCCCACGGCATAGATATGCGGAATACTGCTCTCCATTTTGTCATTGACTAGAATGTGTCCGCGCGAACCGAGAGACACCCCGCTGTCCTGCAAAAATGAAGTATCTGGTACAACTCCAATGGCCAGAATGACCAGATCAGCAGCTAGTACAGTGCCGTCCGACAATTCCACACCGATACCTTGATCCATTGAACGGAAGCCCTGAACCCGCTGTGAAAATAAAAGCTTTACTCCGTTCTGCTCCATCTCTTGAGCTAGCGTAGCTGCCAATTCCGGATCAAACGGGGTTAACAGCTGATCATTCCCCTCAATCAAAGTTACATCCAGCCCAGCTTCCTTCAAATTTTCAGCCATCTCTACACCAATAAAACCACCACCAATAACAATCGAACTTTGGTTGTTATGCGAATTAACCTGTTCTTTGATTCGATCAATATCCGGAATGTTCCGCACGGTATATATCAATGGATTCTCTTTGCCGGGCAGATCAGGCACAAGCGGCCGAGCACCAGGAGACAAAATTAATTCATCATAGTTTTCCTCGTATAAACCACGCTCGGCACTACGTACCTGCACGCTTCTTTTACTAGGATCAACAGCGATAACCTCACTTTGTGTACGGACATCGATATTAAAACGATCCTCCATACCCTTCGGTGTCTGTACGAGCAGCCGCGCCCGTTCTTCAATCGTACCTCCGATGTAATAAGGCAATCCACAGTTGGCAAATGAGATATATGGGCCTTTTTCAAACATAACAATCTCAGCATGTTCGTCCAGACGGCGGAGGCGTGCAGCAGCAGATGCCCCCCCTGCGACACCTCCTACAATTAACACCTTTTTACGTTTATTCATCTTCGCAACCATCCTTTTCAAATAAAATCATGACTAACTGCTCCACGCGAGAATCAGCCAGTACGTAATTGACTTCAAGGCCATTTCGCTCCGTAGCAACGATACCCGCACTGCGAAGCTTTTGCAGATGCTGTGACACCGTCGACTGCGGGAGATCCAGGCATTCCTGCATATATGAAACATTACATTTCTTTTTGCGCATCAGTCCACGGACGATACATAAACGCACGGGATGCGACAACGCTTTAAGAAACTCTGCTGGCTCGTCAAACTGTTTTAATTGATTCCGATCAAACGCAGGTAACTCCAAAATGACTCCTCCTTAATCGCTATATCGTAATATTACGATATTATAATTTAGTTGTCAATGTGTTTTCTCTATAAACCATAACCCGATAGAAAAATGAGTTTCAGTCCAAGTGGCCATACAAAAGAAAAGTGTCTAATAACAATACAAAATAGAAAAAACAAAATAGCATACTCCTAGGCTTAAGAACCAGAAGTATGCTTATTTATGCTTATTAAATATTCGTTTTGTTTTTTAACATCATCAGATTTATTCACTACATTCAATTCACGGTTAAAGTTTGCTTCGTTTATCCTGAACTCGTTAAAGCCGGCTCTTGCACGTTCGTTTTGGGTGCGGTCATTTTCCCAAGCAGATATACAAGCAATTGTTGATTGTGCATGGAGATGTTGCTCAGTACGGAATTCATAAATTCATTGCGGATCGTGACACCGCGCTTGGTTTCCATTCTGCCCTTATCGGATAATGAAACCCATACAATCCGCCTGTCCTGATCATCACGAACTCTGCATATGAGGCCATTTTTCTCCATACGATCCAATAACATCGTTACGGCAGCAGGTGTTGTCGCAAGAAATGGAATCAGATCAGATGGTTTCATCTTTTCATGATCTTCGAGTACCTCCAGCACGGCAAGCTGTGCCTCTGTTAACGAAGGGGCTAATTCCTGATCCATATGCAATTTATAATCTTTGGTTAATCTGGACCAGCATTTAGCGAAATCGGTATTATACATCGAACATCACTCCTCCTGGCAACGAATAATCATTTCATTTGCTTAAGTTTTCGCGCTTCAAAGCCGCATTCCTGCTACATTTTTTCAATTTCCCAGCGATCGACTGTAATCGACGAAGGTTGTTAAACTTCGCTTGAGTACGCACTTCTCATCCGCCCAAGAACAACAAAAAAAGACTCTTCACCCGACAGAATCAGCACTGCCAGTAAAGAGTCTTTTATTTTTTTTAGGAGGTTGTTCCCGGTTGATTCTCATTAAAGTCCTGAATCAGCTCGGTGATTTCGTCCTGTTTCTCCACAGAAACAAGTAATTTACCGATATGTTTACGTTCTGTAAGTGGAACGCTCTCGGATGAGATCGTGCGGGCTTGTCCCTCTTTGGTCATCACCGTCAACTGACGTTGCTCTTTACAGTAGAATGCACCTGCAATACGGCTACCATTTGGCTTAACACGTTTACCTTCCTTGAATTCAAAGGTAACCACGCCTTTACCACCACGGCTCTGCGGGGCATAGTCCAGAAGCAAGGATCGTTTACCATAACCGAGGTCACTCAATACAGCTACCTCTCCCTCATCTCCCTCTACCCAAAGTACAGAGACCACTTCATCCGTATCTTTCAATTGAATACCGCGAACACCACCAGAGACACGTCCCATCGGATTCACTTCATCCTCACGGAAACGAATCGCCATCGCTTCTTTCGTAATCAGCATGATATCTTTACCGCCTGTGCTTAAATGCACGGAAAGGACTTCATCATCTTTACCGACTTTACATGCTGCGACAGCACCAGATCGTTTTGTAATGTATTCCTTAAGTTCCGTACGTTTAACCTGTCCCTTACGAGTTACAAATACCAAGCTGTGATCTGGTTCCTCGAACGATTTGATCGCCAGCACACTGGTGATCCGATCATCCTTCGCCAGAGGAATCACATTGACAATGGCGGTACCCGGATCTTTCCACTTAAACTCCGGCACCTGATGCACAGGCAGGAGGAAATATTGTCCTTTTTGTGTGAAGACAAGCAAATTCTCCAATGTGTTTACTTCAAGCACCTGGGAAATATAATCCCCTTCTTTCACACCGCTGGCACTTCGCTCACCGCCAGAACGTGTGAAGGACTGCATGCTCGAACGTTTGACATATCCCTCTTTGGACAATGTCACAAATACATCTTCTGCGTTGACCAATACTTCGAGATTAACCTTGAGTTCCTCTACTTCACCCTGAATGGCGGAGCGGCGCTCAATTCCGTACTTCTCTTTGATATCCAGCAGTTCTTTACGAATGACCCCGATCAGCTTGCGATCACTATCGAGAATCGAGCGCAGCTGTGAAATTTTCTTCATGAGATCATCCAGCTCTTTTTGTAGCGAATTAATCTCCAGATTCGTCAAACGATACAATTGCAAGGTGAGAATAGAATCCGCTTGACGTTCCGTAAACCCAAACATCCAGATCAGATTGTTTTGAGCATCCTGTCGATTCTTCGAAGCTTTAATCGCTGCAATCACTTCATCTAGAATGTTAAGGGCTTTCACCAGCCCCTCCAGGACATGAGCACGGTCTTCCGCTTTCTCCAGCTCATACTTGGTCCGGAAAGTTACTACTTCGCGTTGGTGAGCAATATAAGCTTCCAGAATCGCTTTTAGACCAAGCTGTTGCGGCGCTTTGTTTACGATCGCAACCATATTGAAGTTGTATGTGACTTGCAGGTCGGTTTTCTTCAGCAAATAAGCCAAAATCCCTTGTGCATCCGCATCTTTTTTCAGCTCAACAACAATCCGCAATCCTTCGCGTCCACTTTCATCCCGAACTTCTGCGATACCCTCAACCTTTTTCTCCAGACGGATGTTTTCCATCGCCGTAACAAGACGGGATTTGACCACCTGATAAGGAATCTCCGTAATAACGATCTGCTGCTTGCCGCCACGCATATTTTCGATTTCGGTTTTGGAACGTATGTAAATTCGTCCTTTACCTGTACGATATGCATCTAGGATACCGTCGCCGCCCATAATTAAGCCGCCTGTTGGAAAATCAGGTCCCTTGATGAACATCATGATTTCGTCCAGTTCAATGGATGGTTTCTCCATTACAGCAATACAAGCATCAATCGTTTCGCGCAAATTGTGCGGTGGAATCTCGGTTGCAAATCCGGAAGAAATTCCGCTTACCCCATTGACGAGCAGATTGGGATAACGGGAAGGCAACACCACCGGTTCCTTGGCTGTATTATCAAAGTTATCTTTGAACAGTACAGTGCGTTTCTCAATATCACGAAGCATCTCCATCGCAATGGATGATAAACGAGCCTCTGTATAACGCATAGCTGCAGCGGGATCATCATCTTGTGAGCCCCAGTTGCCATGCCCGTCTACAAGCATATGGCCCATTTTCCATGGCTGCGCCATCCGCACCATACCTTCATAGATCGAGGAGTCACCATGAGGGTGATAATTACCCATAACGTCTCCTACCGTTTTTGCAGATTTACGATATGGCTTCTCCGGTGTATTGCCCGAGTCGTACATGGCGTAAAGAATACGCCGCTGTACTGGCTTCAATCCATCCCGTACATCGGGAATGGCTCGATCCTGAATAATATATTTGGAGTAGCGACCAAAACGGTCACCCACGACCTCTTCGAGAAAGGCCGGCATAAATTGTTCTGATAGACTCATTCCAAGCACCTTCTATTCTTCGTACTCTGTAAAGTCGACATTCTCTACAATCCAGCGTTTGCGCGGATCTACTTTGTCACCCATCAGTGTAGATACACGACGCTCTGCTTTGGCTGCATCCACAATCTCTACTTTTAGCATAGCGCGTGTCTCCGGGTTCATCGTTGTTTCCCACAGTTGATCCGGGTTCATCTCACCAAGTCCTTTATAACGCTGTAACTCGACATTATTTCCGAACTCTTTCATATAATTCGCAAGTTCTTCATCCGTCCAGGCATATCTTACCGTTGCCATCTTGCCGGATTTACGAGTGAGTTTATATAAAGGCGGCTGCGCAATATATACTTTCCCTGCATCAATTAATGGTTTCATGTAACGGTAAAAGAACGTAAGTAACAGCACCTGAATATGTGCTCCATCCGTATCTGCATCCGTCATGATGAT
Organism: Paenibacillus sp. 4624; assembly: GCF_050435065.1. Taxonomy (NCBI): domain Bacteria; kingdom Bacillati; phylum Bacillota; class Bacilli; order Caryophanales; family Paenibacillaceae; genus Paenibacillus; species Paenibacillus sp. 4624. Next base: position 124,692 of record NZ_JBNDJR010000003.1, on the reverse strand, counting down.
GATTTTGGAATAATTGCTGTCCTCTACGGCAAACTCCGTTCCGATTCCTGCGCCTATTGCTGCTGTAATTGCACGATACTCTTCATTTTTCAGAATATCCGCCAGCTTGGATTTTTCCGGATTCAACGGTTTTCCCTTTAACGGCAGAATCGCCTGTATTTTAGAATCCCGTCCTTGCTTGGCTGAACCGCCTGCAGAATCACCTTCCACGATAAACAATTCATTGCGTGTAAAATCCTTTGATTGCGCTGGCGTGAGCTTGCCATTCAAATTAGAACTTTCACTACGCTTTTTCCCTGTACGCATCTCGTCACGGGCTTTCCGCGCAGCTTCTCTCGCCTTGGACGCTTGCACAGCTTTGCGAATCAAGGTCTGTGCAACCTGCGGGTTCTCTTCCAGAAAACGTTGAATATTTTCGGAAACTACCGAATCAACTGCACTTCGAGCAGTAGCACTTCCGAGCTGATCTTTGGTCTGACCGACAAATTCAACTTCGGACATTTTGACGCTAATTACGGCCATCATGCCTTCACGGAGATCATTGCCTTCCAGATTTTTATCTTTTTCCTTGATCATGCTGGTACGCCGAGCATAGTCGTTCATTACACGGGTGTAGGCTGCTCTGAATCCGGTCTCATGCGTTCCCCCACCACGGGTCGGGATTGAATTGACAAAGGAAGCAAGTGTTTCTGTATATCCTGCGTTATACTGGATTGCCACTTCTACCTCGATATCGTCCTTATCCGCATAGAAGTGAATAACGTCATGCAGCACATCTTTATTTTCGTTCAAGAACTCCACAAACTGGCTCGCGCCGCCCTCGTACATGAATTCATCCTGGTTGCCTGAACGTTCGTCCTTCAGCACAATTTTCAGACCCGAGTTCAGGAAAGCAATCTCTTGAAGGCGTTCTGCCAGCGTATCATAATTCAACTGAATTCCATTCTGAAAAACGCGAATATCCGGTTTAAACGTAACTTTGGTGCCTGTGCGATTGGTATTACCCAATACTTCAAGACCGGTTACGGGTTCCCCTACATGTTCGATGCCTTTTTTGTCCTGCCAATATTCGAAACGTTGACGATGAATCTTGCCATCCCGGAAAATTTCGACTTCAAGCCACTCTGACAATGCGTTGGTGACCGAAGCCCCTACACCGTGCAGACCACCCGACTTTTTATACCCTGATCCACCGAACTTACCGCCTGCGTGCAAAATCGTAAACACGACCTGGGGAGTGGGAATCCCTGTTTTATGTATGCCAGTCGGAATTCCCCTTCCGTTATCCTGAACCGTAATAGAACCGTCCTTATGCAGCGTGATATCGATTTTGGAGCAGAATTTGGCTAGGTGCTCATCGACAGCGTTGTCTACGATCTCCCATACCAAATGATGTAGACCTGAAGTACTGGTGCTGCCGATGTACATCCCCGGCCTTTTCCGAACCGCTACCAGTCCTTCAAGTACTTGAATGTCGTCAGCGTCGTAGCCCGAGGCGCCCTGTCCTCCGCCTGTCGAACCTGCCGACATATCGATTTGCTCGACCATTCATGCTCCCCCTTCTTAACTTGAAACTACAAAATGCCTGAAATGCAAACAGATGTTTTCTTATCCTTGTCCATTTTAATTCAAGATATCCCGTTTCGTAAAGACAAGGAATGATACAATGAGTGATGCAATCCCCCAAACACTAAGCACAATAAGGGAAAATCCGAGATTCATGCCTTCAATTGGTGGCAATCCGCCGGACAAATAATCAGGCAGTTCCAGGTTGACCATAAACAAATACTTCGCCGTTTCCCACGAGGCCGCCATGTTGGTTAGAATCGTTCCCGCAATCAGCGCAGCCATCATAATTACGATACTTGCCGCTGTACTGCGAACAAGAACCGATACCATAAAGGCCAGCATTGCCACGACGATACTCACAAACCAGATCAAACCTGCTTGCATCAACATGTACTGCCACTGGCTAACCGCATGAACAGCAGACATATCCACTTCAGTGCCGACAACTTTAAATCCAGTGAATACAGGCATACCGAAACCTTTGTAGCCAAAAACGGCTCCAGATATAACATAACAGATCACATAAGCAGAAACGACGATGATCGAGACAAACATGATCAATGTGATCAGTTTGCTAAGAAGCACTTTCCACCGTCTAACGGGGCGAGTCAGCAACATTTTGATCGTGCCTGTCGTCCTCTCTCCTGACACCAGATCTGAAGCAATCGCCATAATCAAGAGCGGGATAAACAATCCGACGGCATTGTTCATAAACTCCCTTGTAAACGTCACACCGCCTGGTTCTTTGGGATTAATGTTATTTTCCAGATAGTATTGCATCTGCTGGATATAGACGGTTCTGTACTTTTTGTATTCCTCGGGAACCCGATCACTGCCTAGCGAGTTCTGATTATCCGTTATCGCCTGTTGTAATTCAAGTCTCCAGTCCCCACCGAACTTGTCTTGATTATTCTGAGCCGATTTCATCTGTGCATACGTGAACATCGGTACAAGGATAGCCAGAACGATAAAAATAATATAAAGGCGTTTCTTCTTGACCATTTTAATGGTCTCATTACGAATAAGCGGCATGATATTATTCAATGGATTCACCTTCTGTCATTTTTAAGAATAGTTGTTCAAGTGTAGGCTGAATCCGTTGCACGCCCTCAACCTGAATGCCTGCCTCAACCATCTGCTGTACCAGCTCCGGTATCCGCTCTTCATGCATCTCAGCAACAACAGCATTCACACCAAGCCCTGCAACAATGGTGTCATCCATGACATCACCGGGGCGGCTAACCAGCGTAATCCCCTTATCGAGTAACATCTGACGGCCTGCATCAAAAGGCGTAAGATGCCATATCGCCACCTTGGAATGGTCTTCGATCAGTTCATTCACACCACCAACTGCGAGCACACGCCCGGCACTGATTATGGCTACCCGATCACAGAGCAGCTGAATTTCACTTAACAAGTGACTGCTGACAAACACTGCCATTCCCTCACTGGCAAGCTGCTTGATAAATTCACGCAACTCCTTAATCCCTTTGGGGTCAAGTCCATTCGTTGGTTCATCCAGAATCAGCAACCGTGGTCTTCCAAGTAAAGCCTGGGCAATCCCGAGCCGCTGCCGCATACCAAGTGAATACGTCCTAACCTTATCATGAATACGTTGATCCAAACGCACAATATTGACCACTTCCTGAATACGGTCATGATCAACGCCTGGCTGCATCCGGGCAAAGTGCTCCAAGTTCTCCCATCCGGTCAAATATGTATATACCTCAGGATTTTCCACAATGGAACCAACATATTTGAGCGCTCGTTCGGGATCACGATTCACATCGTAACCACAGACCGAAATTTTTCCTTCTGTAGGTTTAATCAGATCAACCAGCATACGAATCGTTGTTGTTTTCCCTGCACCATTCGGTCCCAAAAAACCGAAAATTTCACCAGGTTTGACATCAAAAGTGACATCTTTAATAATCCATTTTCGTCCAATCTTTTTCTTCAAGTGTTGTACGGACAAGACGGAATCATACTGCTTCTCTGCCATTTATTTCGCGCTCCCTTCTGCCGGCTTATTCCCATGATATTCCTGCGCTATGCGAACGGCCATCTGCTGATAACCTTGTCCATTCGGATGGAAGTGGTCAGATGAAAGATACTCGTCCAAATGATTCTCAAACAGATCAAAGGTTGGCACAAGTGTCATGTTATCTTCATTGTTCAAAATAGACATCGCCGCATCATTCCAGGCCGCAACAACAGCGTTGCCCGGCTTCTCCAGTTCCTTCACATTACCAAACGGATTATATAATCCGATGTAGGCAATCTGGGCATTCGGATTGATTTCTTTTACTTTTTTCAAAATTTCCTGTAGTCGTTTGGATGTTTCTGGCAAGGCTGCAGCCAGTTTCTCAGCTGTTGGCGGGTCTTCACCTTGAAGAACCTGTCCACCTTGAAACAGGTCATTCGCACCGATGGAGAGCAAAATAAAGTTGGACTGCTGTAAAACATATTGAACCCCTTGTTCATCCAGCTTTTTTAATAGGGCATCTGTTCGGAGACCGTTTACTCCCAGATTGTTAAGTACCTGTACATCTTTACCCTCATCTTTGAGCAGATTAGCCGCCCGTCTAACAAATCCAAGTCCCTCATCATCCCCCGTGCCTCTTGCAAGGGAATCGCCAATAACAGCCATTCGGATTTTTCCGTCTTCTACAACCGCTTTATTACCGCTATTTTGAGCATCTTGAGCTGGAGTGGCAGCCTTCTGTCCCTCATTTAACGTTGAATCCCCTTGCGGAAAAATAACATCTTTTATGGCGTAAGCAAATCCGAATATCAGCAGCAGTGTTGCTACAATGGATATCGTGCTTACACTTCTCCAGATCCAAGGTGCTGAATCAAGATTTTTGTTCTTTTTCATCCATCACATCTCCAGTCAGATACAAATAATTTATAATGGCTTTCACATCAAGATATTGCTTATTCTAAATAACATAAGTCTTCTGTCGTTAATTTGCAAATTTTGCCGCTATATTCAGAAATCAGCGATTTTCACAACTCAAAAAATGGAAAAAAGCCACAGCACACACAGCTTTTCGGCCATGTGCACATATGACTTTTTTTGAATAAAATATTATATATTATTCATTTCTAACTCTTATTTACCGATAAACTCTTGAGCCCAATATCCGTTATAGTAGCCTACACCGATATGCGTAAAGTTTTTGCTCAGGATGTTTGCACGGTGACCCGCGCTGTTCATCCAGGCTGTTACAACTTCCTGAGGTGTTTTTTGACCTTTGGCGATATTTTCACCAGCGTAACTGTAAGTTACCCCGAATTGTTTCATCATATCAAACGGAGAACCGTACGTTGGGGACTGATGATCAAAATAATTGTTGTTGCTCATATCTTTAACTTTAGCTACAGCGACCTTGTCCAAAAGTGCGTCGGATGCCAGTGCACCCAGACCTGCCTTAGCACGTTCTGCGTTCACCAGTTTTACTACTTGTGTAGCAAAATCGGATTGTGTGCTTTGAGTGCCGCCATTATTACCTGTGCTTGAAGGATCTTTAGCAGGTGTGGTCGTAGCCGGTTTCTCTTCTTGTACTGGCTTAGCAGGGGTGCTTGGTTGCTCAGGTTTCGTTGCTGGTTGTTCAGGCTTGGTTACAGGCTGTGTTATTGGTTGCTCAGCCGTTTGACCGTCAGAGACTTTGTAACCGTTTTGCTTCAGCCATTGCTCAATATAAGCTTTCAAGCTATCCGCATTAACCACTTTATACGCTGTAACCGTCGTTGCTTTATATGTTGAATCTGCAGCAGACGCGGAGGCGGGAAGCATAATCCCTACGGCGAGTGCAGCTGTCAGACTGCCTGTCACAACTTTTTTCATCCAGTTCTTCTTCAAATTCATTCATCTCCTTAGAATTAGTTATTACAAATTTGTAATGTTTACTCTAGCAGTATATCAATTCATCAGGAGATTGTGAACCCGTAAATACTGGAAATATGACTTTTTTGTCATCATTGATTGTTTCAAAGCAACCTTGGACAGTTTATATATGTAGGCTGTATCCGGGCCTTATAAGTCGCACATACCGGTGCTCCTTGTCGGTCTTTTCAATAATAATAATAATAATAATGATGTGCACACCATATAAAAAAGGCACTCAGTCAAGCTCAAACTTGCTGAATGCCGTTTCATCTATTATAAAAGAACTTTACTGAAACGATAGCCTTTTTTCTGGAAGCCAATGTGCTCATAGAAGGAATACGCGGTTGAAGTAACTTCACGATTCGCCCCAGTGACAAACAATTGCTTACCACCTTGCTTTTTGCCCCAGTCTTCAGCACGAGCCATTAGACGGCGGGCGATTCCGCTACCGCGATGCTCCTGACCTACGATTAAGGAAGTAATCTGGGCAGCAGGTTCCGGATAGGCATGACTTTGAACACATTGCAATCCAATCACACCAATAATCTGTTCATCCACTTCGGCAACGAGCATGCACGCGTTCGGATTGCTTTCCAAACCTTCAATGCGTTCTTTCATTACATTGGTTGTGGTCGGATAGCTGACCTCTCGCATCAATCCTGTCACCGCTTCAGCATCTCGCAGTTCACACTCTCGGATCATCAGTACAGGGGCCTCCACATTATTGGACATGATTTACCTCCACTTTCAGCATATTTGCGGCTTGAACCGCTGTTTTACGAGCTTCTTCCACATCTGTTCCAGCACTAAGGGCTACAGCCATTCGGCGTCCTTGTTTCGTTTCAGGTTTGCCAAACACACGAACCTGAGTACGAGGTAATGCAAGTGCATCTTCAATTCCACCTATGGTGAAATCAGATGTTTCGACTTCGGCCTTCAGCGTGGCTGAGGCTCCTGGTGTCAGCAAATGTACTTCTGTGACGGGAAATCCAAGAATAGCACGCACATGAAGCGCGAACTCTGAATTATCCTGTGTAACCATCGTAACCATACCTGTATCATGTGGACGTGGTGATATTTCACTGAACACCACTCCATCAGCCGTGAGAAAGAGTTCAACGCCAAAAAGGCCGTACCCGCCGAGCTCATCCGTAACCGTCTTTGCGATGTGACATGCTTGCTTCCATTGCTCCGATGTCATCGCATGAGGTTGCCATGATTCGACATAATCCCCATCTTTCTGAATGTGACCAATCGGCGGACAAAATACAGTGCCTGATGCCGATCTGACGGTGAGTAACGTAATTTCACTCTCAAACTTCACAAAGCTTTCCACGATAACGCGAACAGATTTGCCTCTCGCTCCCGAAAGAGCAATGTCCCAACAGTTTGCTGCGTCTTCTGGTACATGGCATACACTCTGGCCTTTACCAGATGAACTCATTAATGGTTTGATAACACAAGGTGTACCTAGTTCTCGAACAGCCTCTTGCAACTGTTCTAAACTATCCGCAAAGAGATAAGCGGCTGTAGGGAGATTCAATTGTTCGGCCGCCAGACGACGAATGCCTTCGCGATCCATAGTCAAACGAGCGGCGCGAGCCGTTGGCACGACACAAAAGCCTTCTTCCTCAAGTTCCAGCAATGCCTCAGTAGCAATGGCTTCAATCTCAGGTACGATGTAATGCGGTTGTTCCTTACGGATCAATTGTTTCAATGCCTCGCCATCTAACATGTCGATGCAGTAAGATCGATGTGCGACTTGCATGGCCGGTGCGTTCTCATAACGATCAACAGCGATCGTTTCCACACCGAGACGTGCAGCCTCAATCACGACCTCTTTACCCAATTCTCCGCTGCCTAGCAGCAGCATTTTTTTGGCTTGAGCCGAAAAAGGAGCACCCCACATGTTCTTTCCAATCCTCCCAAAGAGAAATCTTCTATATCTGTCTCTCTATTTTCGGGGTTTTGGTTAAAGATTGCAAGAGTACTCCCTATTTTTCTTGTGAATTTTACAAGATTTTTTGTGTTTTTTCGATCAAATTTTACAAATTACATTCTCGGATTCGATACTCTTTCCATTCCTCCCATTTTTAAGGATATAAAAATTAAAGAAGCTTACAACCTAAGTTTCCCTGTTATTTCATTTTTCCATTTAACGAGTCACTTTTCTCCAAATCACGATTTTTCTCCTTAAACAGTTCATTATGGGACGAAACGTAGGCCATTCCAGCTGCCGTTGGTTCAATGTATGTTTTGGCACTGTTGACCGCAACAATCGCATCATTAAAAGCGCCCGCAATCAAACGCACTTTGCCTTCCCGTATCGCGCAGTCTCCTGCTGTAAAAATACCAGGTATATTGGTTTCACCCAGTTGGTTCATGGCAATCATACCTTCCTCCATAACCAAACCGCAGCGAGCAAGATTGCTTGCTTGACTCGAATAACCATGGCTTATGATGATCTCATCTACTTCCAAGTCTATGTCTTCCCCTGTTTCCAAATTGGATATGGCAACTTGGTTTATACGTTCCCCATTGCCATACAAGCGATCAATCTTAAAGGGTGTGAATACTTTCACCCTGCTTTTCATCTGTTTCACATTGTGCTCCATTGCACGGAAAGCATCCTGTCTATGAACTACGCTTACCCTGTCAGCCAAGTCCGCAAGTTCAAGAGCCCAATCCACGGCGCTATTGCCACCGCCAGAGATCAATACCTTTTTACCTGCAAAATAATTCAGATTCTGTACCGTATAATGCAGATTACTCCGTTCATAGTGATGTGCACTGTCCAGTTCTAGCTTCTGCACCTCGGCAATGCCCCGGCCAATGGCAACAATAACACTCCTCGTATAATGCACTTCACCCGTAAGCGTGTGTAGTCCAATTACTCCATCGTCCTGCCGGGTTAATGCATCAACACTCTGGCCGAGCACCAGATTCGGTTCGAAAGTACCCGCTTGCTGAACAAGCCAGTCGATCAGCTTGGCACATTTCATTGGTGGCAGTCCGCCAACATCCCATATCGTTTTATCAGAATACGTGTGTAAAAAACCGCCTAACTGATCCTTTCCTTCAATCAGCTTCACTTTCATTTCGCGCATGCCCGCATAAAAAGCCGCATACATTCCTGCTGGCCCGCCGCCGATAATCGTTACATCAAAAATATCCTGATTATGCATGATTAAACACTTCCTAATCTAATGTTCACCGCTCATATTAATCATACGGTCTCGAAAGTCATTTCCAGATGTTTATTTGTTCTTCTCTTCAAAAGCAGCAACAAGATCATCGATTGCATAATTATCTGACATCGGTGCCATTCCAAGATTGAACCACTCTTTGCCGCCTACGAGATATACATGATTGTTTTTAACGGCCTTCAGGTTTTTCCAGATGGATGTACTCATCATGTCATTATATTTCTTCTGGATTTCCGGATTTTCCTCATCATCAAGCTGGATAATCAGATGATCTGCATCGTATTCTGGCAAGACTTCCATCGAAATGGACAGTCCGGTTTCATCTTTTGGAAAATTACTTACAGGTTTTAAACCCAACCGCTTGTGGACAAAAGCACCCCGAGAAAGATTTGGACCATTCAAAATAATCTCTTTCTCCATCACTCGTACATATAAAACCGTTTCATCACCGATGAGGCTGTGCAGCTTGTCTGCTCCTTCTTTTTCATGTTGCTTGAGCTCTTCCAAAACCTGTTTGGCTTCTGTTTCCTTGCCAAAAACCGCAGCGATATCCTGTAGTTCTTCAGGCCATTCTTCACGCTCTGGCAGAAGCACTGTCGGTGCAATACTTGAAAGCTGATCATAATCCTTTTTCGACCACCATGCAGGTGCTATGATCAGGTCCGGATTCGCCTCCAGGATCGCTTCAAAATTGGGCGTTTTCGCAATCCCCATCTTCATCGTATTTTTAAAAGGCTCCTGCAAATATTTAGGGAAGTCCTCATGATAATTTTGAACAGCTACCGGGACAATACCGAGTGAATATAACAGCTCTGGGTATACAACAGATAATCCGACCACACGTTTAGGGGACTTGGGAATCGTGATTTCGCCCATCTCGGTCTGAACGACTTTGACTTCACCATTATCATTTTTTGTATTCGATGCGGCGCTGGATGAGCTTTTTTCGCTCTCACCAGAAGCAGAAGTGTCTGGCCCAGCAGCCTGCCCACATGCACCCAGTAATAACACCATTAACATGACACCTGTAATCACCCACAATTTTGACTTCACTTCTTATGTACCTCCTATATATGAAAAGATATGATAAGCACCAATCAATAATAATTATCATTATCAATTAGATATAGGAGTAGTATATAAAATAACGGCATTCTAGGATATTGACGATCCAGACTTTATATTATGGACGATGTCGCCACAGCTTTAATACTTCATCCAGCATCAATTCATGGGTAAAGGCCGTATAATCCAGCAGAACACTTGGGATCAACGTATCAATGCCGTCATTTTGCGCCGCCTTTGTCTCCATCCATACCTCTGACTGTTGAATTTTTGCCCACGTCTGTCTTGATTCGTCATCTTCACTCACAATAAGCAATGCCCTATCTATGGTTAACTTCGCTAGATCACTGATATTGAAATGAGGCTTATGCCAAATATTCTCCATCCCCTCTGGCGCCATCAGCTGCATATCGTTATAGAACACCGAAGCGATGGTTTGGGGACTCATGACCTGTATTTCTGGGCCATGTACACGAAGCACGATTAGCCTGTCTTGACGCACCTGCTTCGATAACTGTGATCTGATCACGGCAGCCTTTTGTTCATATCTTTCGAGCCACACCTCAGCCGCCTCAAACCGATTCATAAATTGAGCTACCGTTCTCAGATGGTCCCGCCAATCCCCTTCCGATTGCGTTAACACACAAACAGGTGCAATTGAACTTAAATGTTGCATCATGCTCTCAGACATTTCTTCCCGAACAGCGACAATATAATCAGGACGAATCTCTTCTAATTGCTGCAAACAGCCACCCTCATCATCGACCAAAGGTATGACTTTATCTGTTTCATATTTTCGTCTGTAATAGGCTGTCCAAGGATGACTCGCTTGAGCAGCGGCAGGAATAATCTGGAGAGCCAGTAATGTTCCAATGCCAAGCGAGTGAACCGTTGCAATACGCTGCTTGCTATTTTGTATAAAAGCTGCTGGCGGGAGACCTGTGATTTGCTTGAATTTTCGGCGAAAGTACATCTCGTCCTGAAACCCTACACAAGATGCAATTTCCTTTAGCCTTGGACTATGATCATTCCTCATCATGATCTGAGCCTGCTTGATCCGGTATATTGCCAAATAATCCATTGCGCTACAACCATACATTTTCTTAAACAACCGCATGAAATGACGAGAACTCATCCGTGCAACTTCAGCCAAATCCTCTATCGTTATTTTCTTCATATAGTTCTGTTCGATATGATGTCTAACCTGTTCAATTGGCAATGCGGGTTGGTAGGACTGTACATGAACCATATCATTAAACAGCCTATGCAGCAGCTCCTGAAAACGAATCTGACCCAAATAATGCTGCAGCCCGTTTCCCTCACGAATCAGTTGCTCGATTTCCTGACATAACAAACTCATAGCGACTGGTGAGCTGCATGGGACCGCACGACCATTCATCTGCGTACACATTTGCTTCATCATGTCCAAAGCGGATTCCAAGTTTGAGTTTGACTGTTCGTCGCAAAAAACGTTGAATCTGATCTGATAGAGTCCAGCTTCTTCTCTCCCCCGAAGCTCTGCTTCAATCAGTTGTCCCGGCAGGCCTAGATATATTGATCCGCTTCTGAGTTCAATAAACTGACCGTCCACAGTAAGCCATCCTTCACCATTCGTAATGAACAGTAACAGATAACGATCCAGAAAGTGTTTTCCGAGACGCCAGGTTGATTCTGATTTACTAGTAACTGCTGACTCCAATTCAATTAACTTGAAATGCAGCAGATGCAGCTGATCAAAAGATGTATATAGATTAGCCTCATCGGTAGCTTTCATCTGCATATTTTTCCTCCAGAACTCTCTATTGTGCTTCATTTAATCATTTAAAATATAACATAATTTCGCTATTCATTTTCGGACAACAAATTCATCTTGAAAATAGATTTATCTGTGAATGCCCCACAATTCGCATAAAAAAACACTTCAGCACTTTGCCTCAGTGCTTGCTTTCATCAGGACCGTCTGATGAAAAGTCACCAAGAACAAAATAAGCTGAAGTGTCTGTAAATCTAAGTTACTCGTTATGATTGTTACAAAAACCGATACTGTGCTTCAATCAGACCATTGTAGACTCCTTGTTTCTGGATAAGCTGTTCATGGTTGCCCTCTTCCTTAATCTCCCCATGATCCAGTACAATAATGTGATCTGCATTACGAATGGTGGAAAGACGGTGAGCCACCATAAAGGACGTTCGCCCCTGTAACAGTACTTTGAGAGCTTCCTGAATTTTCAACTCCGTTTCCGTATCAATGCTGGCTGTAGCTTCATCCAGAATCAAGATGCGCGGATCAGCGAGCAATGCCCGGGCAAAAGATAACAATTGCCGTTGTCCCATCGACAACACATTACCTCTCTCTTCCACTTCGGTATCATATCCACCCGGAAGCTTCATGATGAACTCGTGCGCGTTAACGGCTTTCGCCGCTTCTTCCACTTCTTCGTTCGTTGCATCCAACCGTCCAAAACGGATATTATCCCGGATGGTGCCCGAGAAAATAAATGTATCCTGCAGCACAATGCTGATCTGACTGCGCAAGCTTTCCACCGTAACATCACGTACGTCATGTCCATCAATGGTCAGGCGCCCTCCCGTGATGTCATAGAAACGGCTGATCAGATTGATAATGGTGCTTTTACCGGAGCCTGTATGACCGACAAGCGCAATCGATTGCCCGGCCGCCGCCGAGAAGCTGATGCCTTTCAGCGCCTGTCTTCCTTTTTCGTACTCAAATACGACATTATCAAATACGATATCCCCTTTAATAGAAGGAAGCGGCTTTGCACCAGGTTTATCAGCGATATTCGGCTTCTCATCCATGAACTCAAAGATCCGCTCAGAGGATGCCATTGCAACCAGCAACTGATTGTACATCTGTCCCAGACGGTTAATCGGGTCCCAGAAGTTACCGACATAGTTAGCGAAAGCGACGAGCAAACCTACGGTTAACATTTCATTTTGAATGAGATGTGCGCCGTACCAGAACAGAATTAACGTCCCGAAACCACCTGTAATCTCAATTAGAGGACCAAATCCCTGGTTCATCGCTGATGCTTTGTCCCAGGACTTTTTGCTGGACATATTCATGTTGTCGAAGTATTTCATATTTTCTTTTTCTTGAGTGTACGCCTGCGTAACCCGGATTCCTTGAATGGATTCATTCAAGTGAGAGTTAATCCGAGAGTTCTTCATACGCACGTCCTGCCACGCGCGGCGAATCAACACCCGCAATTTCGTAGATATAATGAACATAATCGGCACCGTAATGATTACAGCAAGACCTAGTTTCCAGTTAATTAGCAGGAGAATGACGATGATACCAAGCAGCTGCACGCAGTCGATCATCACGTTGACCGCACCATTCGTGAACAGATCCTGTAAAGAGTTGATATCATTCGTTACACGTACAAGCACAGAACCTGCCGGTCTTTTGTCAAAAAAGTTAAACGACAGCTTCTGAATATGTTTGAACAAGTCTGAGCGAAGATCGTAAATCACCCGCTGCCCAATAATATTCGTCAGTTTAATTCGATACGTGTTAGCTGCCCACTGGATGAGATACAATAACAAGATTGAACCTGCAATAATGTACAGCAGTGTCATGCTAGGTACTCCGCTCTGTGGTGCGATAGCTCTATCGATTGCAAGACTGATTAGAAAAGGTACGGCTAATTTCGTAATCGTTCCGAGAATCATCATCAGAATCACAAACGGCAGGAGTTGCCTCGCATAAGGCTTCATGTAAGCAAACAATCGTCCAAATTCTTGCCAGTTAAACGGTTTTTCAATGACTTCATCGTCCTGATAGACAAATCGTTCATTCATTTTTTTATTCGAGGGTTCCTTAACCTCTCGCCTATCTGTTATCGTTTCGGCACTCATGAGTTCACCTGCTCCCCAGCCTCCCGCTTTCCGCGGGCAATGTAGTCTGCATATTGAATGTTATAGACATCCTGGTACGGTCCAGGCACTTGAATAAGCTCCGTATGTTTGCCCCGCTGTACCACGCGTCCTTCGTCCAACACCAGAATCTCATCTGCATGTCGCAGCGAAGAGATCCGGTGGGCAATGATAAATGTCGTTCTACCGCGCATAACCTCCTGGAATCCGGACTGAATCTCATGTTCGGTTTCCATATCCACGGCACTTGTGGCATCATCAAGCACAAGAATTTTCGGATTTTTTAGCAAAGCTCGCGCAATAGCGATGCGCTGCTTTTGTCCTCCAGAAAGTCCCATACCGCGTTCACCAACGACCGTATCATATCCTTCGGGAAACTCCATGATAAATTCATGAGCCTTGGCCAGCTTGGCGGCGCGGATAATCTCTTCCATCGTCACATTTTTCAAGCCGTACGAGATGTTGTTACGTATGCTGGAGGAAAACAGGAATGTCTCCTGGAACACGGAAGCAATCTGACTCCGCAAGCTGCGAATGCCCATATCTTTAATATTCCTGCCATCGAGCTTGATCGAACCGGAGTTAACGTTATAGGCACGCATCAGAAGCTGGATAATCGTTGATTTCCCTGAACCTGTTCCTCCCAGGAAACCGATTACAGAACCAGGCGGAGCATCAAAATTAATATCGGTTACAGCAGGCATTTTGTTACCATAAGCAAATGTTACCGATTCAAAAGTCACATGACCTTTCACCTGATCTGTCTCCACAATAACTGGGTCTTCGGTCTCTTGCACATCCACAGGGGTGTTCAGCAACTCAAGCACCCGTTCACCTGAAGCTTTGGACTGAGTATAGTTGTTAATATGGAAGCCGAGGCCCCACATCGGACCAATTATGTACCAGATCAAACTGAAGAAGGCAACAAGTTGACCCAAGGTCAGCGTTTGCTGAATAACCATTCTTCCACCAATCACAAGCAGCAGTACAACACTCACCGAAGCCAGAATCTCCATAATGGGAAAATAGCGGCTCCACAACGTAGCAGCATGAATCTGATTCGTTTTGTAGCGTTCATTTCGTGTGGAGAACTTCTCCACTTCATAAGGCTCACGTGCAAACGATTTAACCGTTCGTACACCTGTAATGTTTTCTTGCACCGCTGTAGTCAGCGAGCTTAAAGCCAATCGCATTTCCTGAAATGCGGGATGAATTCTGGATTCGAATCGCAGCGCAACGAAGGCAAGCAGAGGAATGCAGACGAGTGTCAACAGCGTTAACTTCCAGCTCATCGTCATCATCATAATTGCGCCGAATACGACCATTAGAACCATGTTAAGAATCTGGGCGAAACCAAATCCGATAAAGTTACGGATGGCCTCCAAATCTCCCGTGAGGCGGGACATCAGATCACCTGTTTTGGCCGTATCATAATAACGGAAGGATAAAAATTGAAGTTTTTCATAACAGGCATTACGTAGCCGGTACGCCAAATAATTACCTAGACGTCCGCCAAAGAAACCGTGTAAAAATTGCATGCCTGCTTTCAAAATAACAACACCTAACACCGTCAGGGCAAGCATGGGAACGTCTTCAAAATTGCGCGGCACAATAACGTCATCGATCAAAATTCGAAGCAGGTTCGGATAGACTAATCCAAGTGCGGTCGCTAAGGCGAGAAACAAGATCGATACCAATAAATACGTTCGTTTCTCCCAAAAATAGGTTTGCAGTTGCCTGAGAACATCCATGTGTCTCCTCCTCTAATGTTGCTTGAAATGATATGAACATTTATGAAGTTTATCACCGTCCCTCATTCGCGGCAAAGCGAATAATAGACCATATTCAGGCGACTTTCAGCTTATTATCGCATTAACGGATGCCAATAGCCGACTTTCAATCAAATGTTTGAATATTCTCTTTATTTCAGGTTGTTCATACCAAAAAAAGGCTCCCTATATACCTTTTGTGGCGGGAGCCTTTCTGACGTTTTTTTGAAATATTTTCAATGGATTGTGGAAGAAATCAATTATTTTACAAACGTTTCCAAAATATTTGCAAATGTGATCAACCAGCCTTGTGACAGTATAGCGCATCCCTTGTCAGAAGTTTCACACGGTGATGCTATTACTATGACCATCTATTCCTGTAATTGTTCAAGCTGTTTGGACAAAGCCACCCATTGCTCAGCCTGGATTCCGCTTGCAAGGGAATCTTGTATACCCGTAACGGCTTCTTCCAGCCTTTCGGTGAGCTGACGAGAGTGATGCTGTACAGATTGATGAACCTGTGTATCATAAAATTGCACCAGCTTTTGTTCTGAGGCCGGAAGCACTTCAATCATCATCTGTTTGAGCACTGGTTCCAGTGCCTCCTGAAGGCGCTGACGTCCATCTCCTTCAAAAAACTGTTTGGGATTCCGGAAGTAACTCCAGTAGTTTTTCCAGCCCGACGGTTCTTCAAGCCGGATTTCCTCCAGCACAGGTGTACTCCACTTTTCCTCCAGGGTCAGGGACAAGTCAATGCCGCCTGTCAACTGTTTCACTTCATTAATACATTCAGTTACTTGCTTGCCAACCCAGGCATGACCTGTCTGTTCCAATCGCAGTGTTGTCGCGAGTAATTCCTGCTCAAGCTCAATGCCGATCATACGCAACAGTTCCCGACCGCAAGCCGCGAAAGCCGTTTTCAAGTTGCCCTGATCTTCACGTAATACGGAAGGATGGAACGCCTCTGCCATAAACTGACCTAAGCGGAAGGCTAAACGCTGTCTGACATGGAAAAGCAATTCATTCGTTTCCTGCGACAGTTCATCCTTCATTGATCGCTGTGCCAATCGCTCAATCCGCTGGCGTGACTGCTCTGAGATCGTGCCCAGTTCATCTCGCCGCTGACGCAGTGTTTCTTCCCCCTGCGCCGCATCCTCTGCGCGTTGCTTCAACCGCTGAACGACACGTGTCATCTCTTCCGAGGCTCCGCCCACTGCCAGATCAGCCAGTTCCTTGCCTGCAAATTGATTAAACTCTTCTTCGAAACGGATAAAGCCCGATTGCTGCAATCGATCATCGTTCCCATCCATTTTACCTTCCATCGCAAGCATGCTGGATACCGGGAAAAGACGTGGGGAACGGATCCCGTTTTTCCGCAGTTCTGTACCCACATGATCGAGTACCTGTTCCAATTCTTCTTCCGAGGAAGACAGATCACTCGCATTGACGACAAAGAACATCTGATCCATCGCGGAGCTGTCTTTCACTCGCCCAAGTTGACTCAGGAACTGCCGGTCTCCCTGGGAGAAGGCGTGATTATAATAGGTGACAAAAATTAAGGCATCGGCATTTTTCATATAATTAAACGTTACGCCTGTATGTCGGGCATTAACTGAATCTGCTCCAGGCGTATCCACGAGCACTATGCCCTGTTCAGTCACGTCGCAGCTGTAATATAGATCAATAGAATCTACAAAACAAGATTTCTTCTCATTGGCTACAAAATGGCGATATCCATTCAAGTCCACCAGCACATCTTGCCCAAGCTGATCGGCTGTTTCCTCCCAGCCAGCTGCAGCGGCCTGTAAGAAGCTATAATGCGGACGCCCTGCTGGATGTACATCCGAAGGCGTGAGTGACTTCACCCGCTTTTGCCATTCCGTACCCGGCTCTCCAAGACCAAGCAGACGGAAGGAGTAAGCAAGGTCTTCCTGGAAGGCTTCCCGGGTCTTCATGCGGACCCGGGCTGTACCATGCTCCATGCCGCCGGCGGGAGCCATAATACGGTTGATCGCCGCTGTCGTTGGATGCGGCGATACCGGGAGGACTGCTTCGCCCAGCAATGCGTTGGCGAAGGAGGATTTGCCCGCGCTGAACGCACCGAACAGCGCGAGTGTGAACGTGCCGCCCGCAAGCGAAGCCGCGCGTGCACGCAAATCCCGTACCGCCGACCCCATGGCGGGGTACGGCTCCACCAGCGCAGCAGCGGCTTCCAGCCGTGCCGCTGCTGCGTCCAGGCGCCGGCGGCGTTCCGCGCCAGCCGTCGCCGGTGCGCCCTGCGCCGCTGCTCTGCGCGGCGGCGCAGGGGCCTCCGTCTGTGGCTGCGCCGCCACAGACGCGGACATGCCCGCCTGCGAACCGGGAGCTTCGCCCGGTTCAGGCGCGGGCACGTGCGGGCCCTTCACCTCCGGCAATAGCCCGGAGGGGAGGGGGCCCGCAGGAGGCAGCAGGCTGCGCAGCCCTGCTGCCTCTTCGGCGGCGGCGCGCTGGAGCGCCGTGTAGCGCGCCGCCGCCGCGGATTGCGCCAGCAGCGCTGCGCGGCTGGCGTCCAGCGCCTGGAGCGCGGCTTCGCCCTGCGCAACCAGCGCTTCCAGGATGCGGTCGGCCAGCAGCATGGCCGACTTACGGTACCGGGTCTCAATCTCGCCCCGGACATCTTTGCTGAATTGCAGCACATACTCAGGAGACAGCTCTGCACTCGCACTTCGTTTTAGTTTAAGCAATTCTTCATTAATTGCAGGCAACTCTGTGTTAAGCGCCTGCTCCCACGCGGCATCCCAGACCTGATTAGCTTCCCCCAGCTGTCTGAGCATCGTCCGAATATGAACCTCCACTTGGCTGGAGGTCTGATCCTGAAGCAGTCTCACCAGTTCCGAAGCCCGGCGCTGTTTCTCCTGTTCCGTTTTGCCTCCTGAAAAGAGCAGACCTACCCGGAATCCCGGCTTGCGGCTCTCCAAATAATAGCCAGCCGAAGTGCGGATATCCGCCGGGGTAAGGTTTGCGTTAGCAAGCAAAGAATCCACCTCTGCCCTGAATTTTTCACGGACTTGCGAAGGCTTGGCTCGAAGCTCTGCAGCTTGTTCATCCAGTAGGGCAAGTTCACGATCCAAACGTTCAATACCTTCTTGTCCTCCTACTTCTTCAAGGAGTGCAGTTTCCTCATCTTCTCTCTTTCCTGCTTCCCGTCTCAGATGTTGCTCCGTGATATGTCTGGCTGAACTGGCTAAACTGTGAGAAATCAGCTCTTCTTTCTTGGTCATCAGCTCTGTAATCAGTTCCGGTAGTTGACTCCACTGATTATATCGATGCTGCTGGTCACGCAAAGAAGTGAATAACAGCCCGTCATAACGGACTTCCCATGCAGCAAAAATCGCCTCTACCCCATCCACATATTGATCAAAAGAAAGCTCCCGCTCCCGATGTTTGTCAATCTGATTCACAATCAGAAACAGCGGCTTGCCCCAATCAGACAAACTTTTGGCAAAAGAAAGATTCGTTTCCGACTGAACATGATTATAGTCCATCACATAGAACACGACATCGGCCAGATGCAGAGCCGAATGCGTGGCCAGACTATGGCCGCGATCTGTGGAATCCACACCTGGCGTATCCAGCAGGACGGCGTCATCTTGCAACAACGGAATGTTATCCCATACTTCAATAGAGCTGTATGCCCCACCATTTTTACAATAGGCCTCCAGTTCCTCGGGTGAAACCTCCAGCGTTCCTGCTTTATTGTCAGCGCTTACGTTAGGTGACGTATAAATACGCGCTCTCGGTTTGCCATTGCGGATCGCGACGACATTCGCACTGGTTGGCACAGGACTAGATGGCAGTACTCGCTTGCCACACAAGCTGTTGATCAAACTCGACTTGCCTGCCGAGAAATGCCCACAGAACGCAATCGTCAGATGTTTCGTTTCTGCCTTGCTAATTAAATCTGTTAATGCTTCTACAGCGGTATGGTCCCCTGACTGCTTCATTGCTTCACGCAGCGGTAACAAAGGTGTGGCCATTTCTGCTGGATAATCTGTTCTGGACATGACTGGCCTTCCTCCTGGCTCCTCTAATTTGACATCTGTTTCGATGTCAATCTCTGATTTTATCTCCATATAGTTTAACATTATCATCTTTGAATTTGAACGATTTCACTCGAATCTGCATGTAGATGGATTCCAGATCAATATAAGTTCAAATCGAGATGATTTGCCTCGTGATCATGTCAAAACCGCCTTTGAATCAACTCATTATTCTGATCTCTACGTTCCCGTGTCCATTATCCGTTAAGTCAAATCCACTATGTATCTATAAAAAAATAAAACCGAACATGTCGGTTTTATTCAGGTCATGCTTTGAACTCCCGCATAATCTCGGGATATTTATCATCAAGAAGCTGGCTCAATAACATGCCAAACAGCTCACGCTTACCATCGCTTCTGCGCAATGTTCATAAAGCCAGCTTCTTGATTATGGGTTAACGAAAACTTAAGATACTGCGTTTTCCATTGTAGGCAACAGAATTTCAAACACTTGACCATGTTGCAAAATGGTAATACCACGGCCTTTGTCTCTCATTACCACAACTTCAGGCTTTGTAGACATACGCTCTAGATAATGCTCAGGCACGTCACCAGAGTGACTTACAGTAATGCCTTCAACTTCTTTTTCTTCATTCTCCGCCATTTCCTGTTCAACGATTTGTTCAAAAATATCGGAGAAGGCTTCAAAATTGTCAGTGTACACGGAAATGCATTTCATCGTTATTCATCCTTTTCTGCTTATGAATTTAATTTTCGTTTTCGGGTGGTGACACGTTCCTTATCTTTCCTGATCTGGGACGTTTTCATACGTTTTTTCCCTTCCCTGCATATGTCTAAGAGCGGACAGATATGACATTGGGGAGTTTGGGCCTTGCAATGGTAGCGTCCAAAAAATATAAACCGGTGATGAGTTATAGTCCACTCATCCCGAGGTACGCGCTTCATCAGTTTCTTCTCGACTTCAAGTACGGAGTCATCCCAACCGGCGAGTCCCAGTCTCTTCGACACACGTTCAACATGAGTATCTACCGCGATAGCCGGCACTCCAAACGCATTTGAAACGACAACATTCGCGGTTTTACGTCCGACACCCGGCAGAGTGACAAGCTGATCATGTTCCTGCGGTACATCGCCGCCATACTGCTCTATTAAAATTCGGCACATGTTCTGGATATGCTTGGCCTTGTTTCGGTACAATCCGATTCGCCGGATATCCTGCTCCAGCTCTTCCAGAGGAACCGCCAGATAATCGGCAGGGCTTTTGTACTTTTGAAACAAATCTGCAGTGACCTTGTTCACCGTTTCGTCTGTGCACTGCGCAGATAAAAGGACCGCTACCGTTAGTTCAAATGCATTGCTGTGATTTAATTCGCAATGTGCATCAGGAAACATGGCTTCCATGGTTTCGAGTATATGTCTTACCGTCGCAGCATTCATGAAGAGCTACCTCCCACAAGTCTGCTCCACACTGTAGAGCCTTACTTCAAGCTTCAGCCAAGTAGCTTGGCGGGGATCCAAAAAGCTTGCAAAAAAAACGTCTTGATGCGGGAAAGATCCCGTATCAAGACGGTCATTCTTTTGATCCTCGAAAAGAAACGATTACTGTTTTTGAATCTCCATCACGACATTGTTTAGGAGATACAATACAATATTATCATTATCTCTGAGAGATTGCACGCTTAAAGTGTTGTCACCCTGGTGAACAAATACGTTGGAGCCCAGTGCAAAACGGTAGTTCATGTCCGATGTCGTTTCGCGTTTAACCAAAATCTGGTTGCCCACTCCATCATAAGACCAGAACTGTTTGCTCATGACAGTAAACACTCTGAAACGCGTGGAATTATCTGTATCTTTAGTCATCTCCACACGATCACCAACCGTAAGGTTACTCAAAGATGTTAATGTCGAACCGGATTTCACAACTTTAACAGGGCCACTCACAGATACTTTATCGGTTGTTCCATTAAACTGTTTGAGCGTAACCGAAGTTGCATCCACTGCAGTCACCTCAGCCAGCGTACGTTTAACGACTTGAACCGCCTTTGGTGTAGCTCCTTCAAACGTTACGTTAATCAAATTGCCTGTAGTCAACTGGGAAGGTGTAATGGATTGACCGCTTTCGCCAGTCAATACCGCTTGATCCACGTAAAACTGACTTGTCAGCAGATCTGATTTCACCCGAACACGACCATTCGATTCTATAGAGACCACTTCGAATTGAGCGACTGTTTTCAATGCAATCTTCTGCGCTACATCCTGATTTGTTCCAAGGGTAATCGCAACATTGTCCCCTACCTTCAAATCAGACAGACTAGCCGTTGATTTGTTATACATTTCAACCGCTGGTGCTGTCGTATAAGGCACAGTAATCGTCTGGTTGCCAGATAACAAGCTGATTTTTCGGTTTGTTGTATCAATACCGCTAACGGTGCCTTCGTATTTGTAAATTACCTTCACAGACAATGCACGAGTTCCCACATAAGTCAGATCCAGCTTGCGTCCGTCATTCAACAAGGACTCCAGACCTGCCAGTGTCGGTTTGACTGTGTTATAGTCCATTTTTGTTTTTTCATCTAGTGTAAATACGTAAGGTTTTTTATTGGCATCCAGCACGGTGAGCACTTTGGTTTTGCTGTTATAGGATACAACTGTAGCCCCATTCAGAGGCTCCATTTGCCGGCCAATCACCTGAATGCGCGTTACCTGGTCATCACTGTTTAATGTTAATTCAACCTTGTCCCCATTGTTCGCATCTGTAATCAGGTCATTCAGCGTTGCATCTTGAATGCCATTAATGATCACTTCCGGCTTCTCGCTCAGCAATTTTGCTTCAAGTGAACCTCCATCACGTTTATACGTCAATGTGGACTGGTTGCCGCCGATCTCAACTAACGTTCCACGAATGGATTGTTCAACGCCCTGATTCAACTCAATTGTCTGCAGAACACTGTCTTTGACAGTGTATTTCACAGCGCTGCCTGCCTTCAAATCAGCCAGAGACAAAATGCGGTTTTGATAACGAATAATTAGATTATCTGTATACGTATACTGCTCTGTTGCCCCCGCAGCATTCACGAGCTTGATTGTTTTTCCAGAAGTAACTACTTCCGAAACTACACCGCTGTCACTCTTGTTAACGATACCGGATTTCACCCGGATCACCACTGTTTTTTTGTCAGCCGAGAAGGTCTCACGCTGTACTTCAATGACGCTGTCTGCTGTAATATCGGACAGTTTAATTGCTTTTCCGTTCTGATCCATGAACGCGGTGTTTTCATCGTAAGCATATGTTTCATAGTTTTCGCCTACGAAAAGGCCGATTTTGTTCCCTGACAATGCACGCGCAAATGTTCCTTCAATGCTCTCCACTTGTGGTTTGGCATCAACAACCTCCACATAGGAAGCTCCACCTGCCGAACCAACAATAAGAACTTTCGTATATAGTTTCACATCCGATGCTGATGCACGGGTTTCACTATCTTTGGTAAAGTAAGAGGTACTGCTGTTCACTGCGTAGTTAACCGCTTTGCCATCAACAACCAGCGTGATCTGCCCGTCTTTCAATCCGGTAACATAACCCGTAGAAGTATTCGGATACTTCGTATCCGTCAACGATTCACCACGGCTAAAAAATGTTGCAAGCTGTGCACGAGTTACGGAACCTGTCGGATTGAACTTGTTGTTTTCCAAACCTTTGGCCAGATCCAAACTAACAGCCAGATTTACGTACCCTTTCGCACTGTCTGAAATATTTGCGTTGTCAGCAAAACCTGTGGACTGATTATTCTGTGCCTTCGCTTCAGCATCTTTTTTCAACGAGCGGATTAACAGTTTGGTAGTCCATTCACGAGTTGCCGGCTTTTGCCCCCATGTTGTTTTGGACACATCTGCTGATGCTTCTTCCGTTTTATCCACGAGTCCCAATTGAAGTGCAAGCGCAACATATGGCTTAAAGTAGTTTCCCACTTCCATATTTGTCGGTAATGCCGCAGCCGTGCTCGTATTCAACTGCGATTCCATATTCATAAAACGAATGGCCATCGTTATCGCTTCTTGTTGCGTTACCGCGTCCCCTGGACGAAACAGGCCGTTATTGCCGAGAAGAATGCCTTGATACGCCAGCTTGTATACATGTTTCTCAGCCCAGTATCCAGCCTTGATATCACTAAACAAACCTGTTGGTGCAGCCGTGCTCTGTACTGCCGCATTTTGGCCCTGCCCCGTTTCTGTTGTGTCTGCTGCCATAGCAGCTCCACCCGCGCTAAGGGCCATCATGCCTGCAAGCACGGCTGATACTACTTTTTTAGAGTGTGATGGATGGTTATATTTAAAAGTCACCTATGATTCCCCTCTCTCATATAAAAACGACCTCAATCCGTGAGTCCACGGTAACACACTTGAAGCACAGCTTAGTTGGATCTTGTCATTGGATGTTCAAGATCCACATGTCCCATCAAGCTTTCAGTTGATTTACCATCTACAAGCAGATCAAGTGATTTTACTTCATCAAACTGGAAAAACGTTTGTTTCAACGCATCAATGGCAAATGATTCACCACCAGCACCAAGACGTGCCGTATCCGGCATGTGAATATCCAGTGTGAGTGCTCCATCCTTGAATTGAACTGATTTCAGCTCAATATCTTTGGACCACAGCGGAACGAGCTTTTCATCTTTGCTTTGCTGCAAGGAAGCAAAAGCCTCTTTATATTTGCCATCTTCCGATGCAAACGTAATTTCGGCTGATGCTTTGTGAAGTTCCAGCTCCTCCGGATCGGTATAAAACACTTCGATGGACTTCTTCTCTTTGCTATCGGATGTTGAAGGTTTGTCCGTAGAAGCTTCACCAGAAGAAGCTCCACCAGAAGACGTTGTTCCCTCCGAGCTTCCGTTCGCAGAGTTAGATGGTGTCGTGTTATCCTCGGAACCAGCAGTCGTAGGATCGGTAATTACCTGACCCTCCACCTCTGTTGCGCCGTTCCCTGTTTGTGTCTCTGATCCCGCACCTTGTGTCTGGTTTGGAGCAGCTGTCGGTTTACTACCACATCCAGCAGCTACAGCCATAACCGTTACCAGCAAAGCAGCGATCCATATTTTTTTGTTCATTCTAACTCCGCCTCCTCAGCATAAGGGTTGTCCCTTATTGAATTCCCAAATACTCCTTGATCCCAGCAACAATACCTTTGGCTACATTGTTCTGGAAATTTTCCGTGAACAATACAGATTCATCACTCTTGTTGCTAAGGAATCCTCCCTCTAACAGCACCGCGGGCATCGTTGTTTCACGCGTGACATGGAGGCTGGCCATTTTTACGCCCCGGTCTTTCAAACCGGAAGATTTCACGAGATACTTGTGCATAATATTAGCCAATTCCTTGCTGACCGAACGGGAATAATAAGTTTCTACCCCCGTTGCCGCGACAGGGCCGCTGTTCGCATGAATAGAGATGAAGATATCCGCATTTATTTTTTGTGCAACCTTCACACGTTCTTTCAATGCGAGAAATGTATCATCGCTACGTGTTAATACCACATCAATCTTTGGCTCTTTTTTCAGAAGTGCCTCCACTTTCAAAGCCATCGCAAGATTGAAATCTTTTTCTCTTTTGCCTGTAACACCAATCGCTCCAGGATCTTGATCTCCATGCCCTGCATCAATGACAACAATCTTCTTGCCATCCCCTCCAACTGGCGGAGCAGGTGTGCCACTTTGATTATTCAGATCAACGATGAGTAGTCCTGAATCATTCTGTACACTGTATCCTTTGGCGCCCGTCAGATCAATCACAAACCTAATGGTAGAAGGACTGTTGCTATATAAGGAATAACGAATTTGAGACACGTCCGGATAACCGCTAACAACAAGCTGACCATTTTGATTGCTGTCCAATGCCTGACCTTGGCTGAACGAATCAGCAAATGCGGTGTTCGGCAAGTCAATTACAATTCGATCCGGTCCGGTCATTGTGAAGACATTTGGCTTTGTGCTTCCACTTGTAGCCACCATAAAACGGTTGTCACTGAAACTGATACCGTTTACCTGTACAAGGCCTTCTTGATCCGATCCTCCACCAGCGTTACCAGAGTTCGGAGGAGTGGTTGTCCCGTTTCCGGAACCTGCATTCTGGGTAACTAATGTTACCGTCTTCGTGGTGTTGTTCCAACCCACCTTAAGACCCATTTGCTCTCCGATGAAACGGAGTGGTACTAAGGTCGTACCATTTTTCACGAGGGGCGGGGCATCCAGGTCTACGTTACTGCCGTTCACTGTTGCCGTCTTCTGTCCAACAATCATCTGCATGGCAGTGTTGTCTTTGCTAATCGTCACCGTTTGCGACTGTTGTTTCCAATCGACGGAATATCCCAAACTTTCGGAAACCGTACGAATCGGCACCATCACCTTACCATTGATGTTATCCGCTCTCGCATCCGAAGGCTGCACGATCTCATTCCCGTCTAGGATAATTTTCGTGTCTGCTGCTGCATGACTATAGCCCGGGAAAACGAACCCAAAGACAAATAACAGTACCAAAAAACCGAACTTCTTCATCCTTCACCCCTACCAATCTCATATTTTTTTACCGCATGTTGTAGGCTTGCAACTTTCACTGCACACGTGGGCATTACCAGACACCTATTAGACGCCTCCCAATCTCAAAAGTTGCGAATATATTCCAACATAACAGAAAAAAAACGTTGTCAGATCAAGCTTTTTTTACATTTTAATGTCTGATTTTTTCCTAATTTATCAAATATGCATCTTGAAACAACGGACTTCCCTAATCTGCATATTTACGAAAAACGCTATTTTACAATCTCAAATAATCTAAAATTCCGTCGACAATCGCCTGAGCACACTGATCCTGATATGACTCTGTAAGCATTAGAGCCTCATCCGTTGGATTGCTCAAAAACCCTAATTCAAGGAGCACAGCCGGCATCGATGTTTCTCGGGTCACATGAAGACTCGCCACTTTCACGCCTCGATCTTTAAGTCCTGTAACAGGCAATACGTGCTTGTGAAGGGTCTCCGCTAAACTCTTGCTCTCTTTTCGTGTATACAACGTTTCAATCCCGTTTGGAACTGGAGTTGTGAATTTGTTTCCATGAATGGAAATAAAAAGATTCGCCTGGTTCAGCTTGGCTATATCTACACGTTGTTGCAAGGAAAGCTCCGTATCATCCTGACGAGTAATCACGGTCTGAATGTTGGCATGCTGTTCCAGAAGTGCCTTCACTTTAATTCCTACAGCTAAATTAAAATCTTTTTCGTAAGCACCTGTTACACTGACCGCGCCAGACTGACGTCCACCATGTCCAGGGTCAATAACAATCACTGTTTTTCCGTTATTATCTGGTAAGGCTGGCTGACTACCCGAAGTTCCATTCGTAGATGAGATGTCAACGAGTAGTACGTTATTCTCTCCAAGTGACCAGTTTGCTGTTGCACTTTGAGTCAGATCCAAAACCACTCGCACCGTTGACGGCGACTGGCTGAACATAGCAAATCGGACTTTAGAAACAAGAAATGAATCGGTGGCTTCGATTTGCCCACTTCCATCAGGATTCGAAGCCTGTCCCTGTACAAATGTCTGTGAAATGGTTGTATTCGGTAGATCTACAATAATTCGCTCAGGTCCGCTGATACTGGACACTTTGGGGATGATGTTGCCATTCGTAGCTATGATCAAACGATCTCCACTGTAACTAATACTTTGCAGTTCCGTCAGACCAACCGGGACTGGAGTCACTACCGGATCGCTGTCAGGCTCCGTGTCTACTACAGGTGGAATACTGAACAGACTAACCGTTTTAGTACCATTGTCCCAGCCAACCTGTAGTCCCATGCCCTCACCTACAAAACGCAATGGAACTAGTGTTGTACCCTGTTTAATCAAGGGAGGTGCATCTAGATTGACGACATTTCCATTAATCGTAGCTGCATCTTTTCCTGCCGTCATTTCGATGGAGCTATTGCCTCGCTGAACGTGCACCGTTTGCGTTGCCTGTTCCCATTTAACGTCATAACCGAGGTTTTCGGATACAATCCGAATCGGAACCATGACCGTTTTCCCAATGTTCTCTGCTGGCGCCCCTACCTTCTGGTCAATGGTGACTCCATCAAGCACGATCGAAGGCCCACGGTCTGCATGAGCCATCACTGGAAAAAGACAAAGGAGCAGAAAAAAAATGACTGTTGCCGACCATTTCTTCATTCGTCATCCACCATTCTTATTATGTTATGAGTTCTATATAATTTGGACTAAAAATTTACACGATCCTCTTCGTCAAAGTGTAAATAAATCGTTCAAATTATATAGATTTGAGGCCTGATTCTCTGCCTTTATTACGTTATGTACCCTTCCATAATCTACTATCCAGTCTATCAGATTTTGTCTAGCGATCCGGTTACAACGTTGTCATATTTAGTCGGAAAATAACAAATCAAAAAGCCTCCGTCTGATCAAAGGAACGCGAACATTCCTTGTCCAGATGGAGGCCTGGTGTATAATCACTCTTTTAGCCAAAAAGTTTAGCTGCGTGACGCTCTTCATAAGCGGCAATCGCATCATCATGTTGAAGTGTCAGACCGATGTCATCCAGTCCTTGCAGAAGGAATTGACGACGGTGTTCATCCAGATCAAAATCGATATGCAATCCGTGTGCATCTGTAATGGTTTTGTTCTCCAGATTCACATTCATCTCATAATTTTCATGGTTTGCTGTACGCTGGAACAAGTCTTCTACCTGCTCTTCGGACAGTTTGATTGGCAAAATTCCGTTTTTGAAACAGTTGTTATAGAAGATATCCGCAAAAGATGGTGCAATGACACAGCGGAATCCATAGTCCATAATCGCCCATGGTGCATGCTCACGGGAAGAGCCGCAACCAAAGTTAGCACGAGAAATCAGAATTGATGCTCCTTCATAACGCGGTTTGTTCATCTCGAAGGAAGGATTGTTGTTTCCCTCTTCATCAAAACGCCATTCGTAGAACAAAAATTGTCCAAATCCGGTGCGTTCAATCCGCTTCAAAAATTGTTTCGGGATAATTGCGTCTGTATCAACATTGACCCGGTCTACCGGTGCCACGATGCCTTGCAGTGTTTTAAATGCTTCCATATATTCCGTTCTCCCTTCTGACGATTATCGATTAGATCGCTGCTTCTGTTTTGAAATTCCAGTCACGTACGTCTACAAAATGACCTTTAACCGCTGCCGCTGCTGCCATTGCTGGTGAAACCAGATGCGTACGTCCGCCGCGACCTTGACGTCCTTCAAAGTTACGGTTGGAAGTAGATGCACAGCGTTGTCCTGGTTGCAGTACGTCCGGATTCATCGCGAGGCACATGCTGCATCCTGCGTCACGCCATTCAAAACCGGCTTCTGTGAAAATTTTGTCCAAACCTTCTTTTTCCGCCTGAATTTTAACACGTCCAGAGCCTGGTACAACAATCGCTGTAACATTGCTGGAAACCGTGTGACCTTTGGCAACTTTCGCCGCTGCACGCAGATCCTCAATCCGTCCGTTCGTGCAGGAACCGATAAACACATAATCAACCGGAATTTCGGAGATTGGAGTCCCTGGCGTAAGACCCATATATTCAAGTGCTTTTTCAGCAGCTTTGCGTTCATTTTCAGTAGGCAGTTCTGCTGGTACAGGAACCTTCGAAGAAATGTCCGTTCCCATTCCTGGACTTGTACCCCAGGTAACTTGCGGAATCAATGTTTCTACATCGATTTCAACGACACGGTCAAACTCGGCACCTTCATCGGTCACAAGTTCTTTCCATGCTGCAACAGCTTCGTCAAACTTCGCACCTGCAGGTACGTACTCACGTCCACGCAGATATTCAAATGTTGTTTCATCCGGTGCGATCATACCCGCTCTTGCTCCACCTTCAATGGACATGTTACATACGGTCATACGCTCTTCCATGCTCAGTTCACGGATGGATTCGCCTGTATACTCGATAACATAACCTGTTGCAAAGTCTGTGCCGTACTTGGCAATGACCGCAAGGATCATGTCTTTAGCCGTAACACCCGGGTTACGTTTGCCGACAAAACGAACTTCCATCGTTTTTGCTTTTGCTTGTTGCAAACATTGTGTTGCCATAACGTGTTCCACTTCACTTGTTCCGATACCAAATGCAAGTGCGCCAAATGCCCCGTGAGTAGATGTGTGGCTGTCGCCGCATACAATCGTTTTACCTGGGTGAGTCAAGCCCAGTTCAGGACCCATAACGTGTACTACCCCTTGATCAATCGTATCCAGATCGTATAATTTCACTCCGAAATCTCGGCAGTTCTGAGACAGTGTATCAATTTGCTGTTTGGAGATCGGATCTGTAATGTTGAAACGATCCTTCGTTGGCACGTTGTGATCCATTGTTGCAAATGTCAGCTCTGGACGGCGAACTTTACGACCGCTCAGGCGAAGTCCTTCAAATGCTTGCGGGGATGTTACTTCGTGCACCAGATGCAGATCAATATACAGAATGCTTGGTTTTCCTTCTTCCTGATGAATTACGTGGTTTTCCCAAATTTTCTCAAACATCGTTTTTTTACTCATCATTTTCACCTCATCATAAGTTCGGTCCTTGGAAGAGCTTCGTGCATGTTCGTGTAAAAGTGAAGCTCTTGAATGACATAAATATATCACCCCGTCCTTCATTGTTCCAAGATATAATATCTATAGATGTAATAGGTTTAACCTATAATAAGACAAACAGCAATAAACCACTGTAGTATACAGAGGTTTCAATTGATAACAATTATCATTATCATATACAGCTTATACTACGTGCATGTCTTGGCTCTGTCAATGCTTTAATTTTCTCTTTTTGAATTCTTGTCAGGGCCATGCTTCCCTGACAAGAATAACGAACCCTTGCGCTTTAATGTTATAATAACGACATCGATGAAAGGAATGACGTATCATTATGGAATTCAGACAACTTCAATATACACTGCAGATTGCTGCTGAACGGAACTTCTCAAGAGCTGCAGAAAAATTACATATTGCCCAGCCTTCACTCAGTCAGCAACTGTCCAAACTTGAGAAGGAACTTGGCGTATTGCTTTTTCAACGGAATACCAGCACAGTTGAGCTGACACACGCGGGAGTTACTTTTGTTGAGCAGGCCCAAAAGATTGTGGATGCCATGGAGCTGCTTCGTCAGGAAATGTCGGATATCTCGCAGCTTCGCAAAGGAAAGGTTGTTGTAGGTAGCATGCCGATTACCGGTTCTCATCTGCTGCCGCATGTGCTTCCAGCCTTTCAACAAGCTTACCCCGACATCGAAGTAACTTTATTAGAAGATTCCGGAATTACACTTGAAAAATTAACAGCCAGCGGCAAGGCTGACCTCAGCCTGCTCTCTCTACCTTTGCAGGAGTCCAGCTTGTCATATGTCACGATTGGCGAGGAACGTATAGATCTGGCTGTACCGCCGAACCACCACTTGGCTCATCGGGGAGCCCCGGGCCATCTGCAACCTGTGCGGATTGATGAGCTTCGGGATGAACCTTTTGTTGTATTAAAAAAAGGACAGGGCTTCCGCAAGCTGACTTTTGACCTATGCGAACAGGCGGGTTTTGACCCGCAGGTGGTATTTGAGAGCACCAACATTGAAACACTTCAATCACTGGTGGCAACGGGTATGGGTATAACCTTGGTTCCCCGCTTTATCGCCCGTGCGCCTCGTAGTGAGTTCGTGCCTGTGTATGTTCCACTTGCTGATCCAACACCAAGTCGTACGCTTGTCGTCGCTTATCGTCAAGGGCGAGTCCTATCCAAGGCAGCCGAAGCTTTTATACAGACTTTTCAACAAACCGTTGCGGAGCTTTCCAAAACAGATTAAACCGATATCGCAACAGGTTCGTAGATTTTATGTTTTGTCTTTAACAGTCGCTAGCGTATGAGAGCATCCATAAGCTCATGCCAAAAAAGCTGTCCAGATAGTCTGATGACTACAGGACAGCTTTAATTGTTTACAGCACAACCAGAATGGCTAACCTGTAAAACATTGCAGCATCTTTTGTTACAGTACAATGTTGCTTGTTAATTCATTGAATTATGGCAATTGGACACTCATTATTCACGTATTAACTTTCATTTTACTGTTATACTGCTTAACATGTTTGTGTAACCAGATTGCATATATAATCACGGCCTTTTCCAGCATATCTCAAAATCATCATATTGCGTAACCTTCATCTACTCTGCGCAAGCAACTCTCTAAACCTTACCTTCGCAGATTGCGATCACTTGTCAGCCTGTTCTGTTGATCCATGGCACGGCTATCTTCCTGCGAATTCTCAGGGGGTGATAAGCCTCCTGTCCCATTCTCTAAGAATGCTCTTAAATGATCTACCCTTCTGTTGCCTTGTTCCAGTCTCCTGAGCGTATCTTTCACATGGTTGTCCATTGATTGATCATCCTCCTTGGTGACGGGATAGTTATTATTACCCGCCTCCTGGAGCGATAAACAGCATATGCCATTTTTTTTTGAGAAAACTATTTCCCGCTAAAATAAATGCTTGGTCTGCGATCCTCAAACACAGGAATGCGTCCGCGGACTTCATCAACCAAGGCAGGGCGGATCACTCCAGATACGAATTCTTCTCCTTCTCCACCTTCGGCGACAATCTCTCCCCACGGATCGATGATCATGGAGTGACCAAAAAATTCAGTATCTCCTCCTTTGCCGACGCGGTTACATGCAATAACATACATCTGGTTCTCGATAGCCCGAGCAGTCAATAATGTACGCCAGTGATGCAGACGCGGATGAGGCCATTCAGCAGGCACAATTAATGCACGTGCACCATTCAGAGCGAGGGTTCGAGCTAATTCTGGAAACCGAATATCATAACAGATCGATGCCCCCGCAGTCAGACCGTTGCCGAGTTCAAACATTTCAGGCTGTGCACCCGGCTCCAAATATTTTTCTTCATCCATCAGACGAAACAAATGAAGTTTATCATAACGTGATACTTCGGTACCTTCCTCATTATAGGCATACATCGTATTGTATATCTGTCCGTCACGCTTCTCCGCGATAGAACCGCCGACGATCGAAATACGATGTTTTTTCGCAAAAGCAGACAGCCATTCTCTTGACGTCTTCCCTTCCGGGTCAGCAAGTTCATGAATTTGCGGCAAAGCATATCCGGTATTCCACATTTCGGGAAGCACGGCCAGCTTTACATCCGGATATTGCTCCACTGCACGTTCGAGCAGCCTCTGCATATGTTGATGGTTAGCTTCCGGATCTCCCAGTTTAATATCCCCTTGAATCAAAACAACCCGCATTTCCCCTTGTTGATCAGTCATGACCCAACACTCCTCCGAACTGTAATACTTGATATCATAGCTTGATCCCTGGAAAATTCGCAACCGTATTAACTCAGATTACTAACTAACAGTTCAGGTAACCTCTCCAGCAACTGGTCACATATCTGTGCATCACCTGAATTCCAGGCCAGTTCTTCCAAAGGATACACACGTCCTTGTTCTACAGCCGTAAGAGCTCTCCAAGCTGGACTTCGTATCAGCTTCTCTGTCGCCTTTCGTGCATTTGGCTCCTGAGGCAACATGAGGAACAGATGATCTCCAGCATATTCTTGAACAGCATCAGCCGAAATCTCCTTGTACGCTCTGCCTGCTGCAAGAGCTTCCTGCACTTTATGAACAGGCCTAAAACCAAACGGGTGATATAATAATGGCGCAAGTCCGATATTTCCCATCACAAACAAGCGAGCTCCCCGATGGTATGTGAGTACTGAGGCTGTTTCACCTAGATCAATCAATTTGCCAAGCTTTTCCCACATCTGCAATGTACGTTCTTCATACGAACTTAGCCACCGCTCAGCTTGTTTCTTTCTCCCAAACCATTCCCCCACTCTAGTCAAACGTTCATGAAGAGACGCATGCGAGTTATAAGCTAGCGTAGGTGCAATGCGCGATAATTGCTCATACAGATACTCATCTTCGCTATCTATGATGATCAGATCCGGCTTCAAACGAATCGTCTTTTCAACATTGATCGGAGTGCCTGCATTATAACTCTCATCCTCTATGAAATGGATACCTAATACTCGCAAATCCCCTGCAGTATCCCCATAATAGATCACTCGCTCTGGATTTGCGGGAATACGTACATCGTGTCCTAACCAGTCCTGTACGAGCGTCTGCTGTTGGATAGATCTTCCATACTGGCGAGGAGATAGTCCGGTGATCTGGCGAAAACGTCTGCTAAAATAATATTCATCTTTGAATCCGACACGGCTCGCAATATCACGTAAAGGCTCATCTGTCTTGCGTAACCACTCTTTGGCATGCTGAATTCGAACATGATTGATGTAATCGAGCGGTTTCAGCCCGGTGCGTTTCTTGAACATTGTCGTGTATAGTTTAGGGCGAACACCAGCCATATTTGCAAGCTTATGTACCGTGATTTCATCTCTGTAACACTCATCAATATACTGAATAGTCCGGATTAACCCGGACTCCGAATTTGTATCAGTACCTTTTGAGGTATAACGGGTTATAATCCGTTCCATCCATCGCTGAAACCGCACGTTCAGATGACAATACTCCGCATCATTTTTATAATTCCGGGAGGCAAACAATTCGACTAACTCTCCGCTCACAGGCTCATATGTAGCATCGTTGAACTGAGCACGTTGCTGGAATAAAGGCGGTGAATACCACTTGAGATGGCCGGGCAATACCTGAAAGGCATCATATGTCATAACCGTATAAGTCAAATGGTTTGAATTTCTGTGTTCAAGCTGGTATGCTTCGCCTGGGGAAATCGGATAGATGCAGCCCGCAGTAAAAGGCCAATGCTCCTGGCCGATATACAAGTGCCCTTCGCCTTCTTCACAGATTAAAAATGCATGTTTATCACACTGCGCTTCCAGCATGATTTGATTAGATGGTTCTATTCGTTGCTCCAGATGATGCAGCCGAAACATGAATGCCGAAAAAAATAACTCATCTTGATTCACACCCAACGTTTTCATGTCAATCTATCTCCTAGCACTACTGAGAATCATTATCACTAAAAACTCTGTGAAACTTATTATAGTCTAGTACTAATCTTATATCTAGATCATTTTGCAATGAGCTCCTTAGAGATACTTAGTATCAAAAAAGCGCTCAACAAAAGTTGATCGCTTTTGGGAATCTTATTTTATTTGAACATTACAATGGAGTTCCTGAAATTTTAAGATTTCTTTTGTTGGTGATTAGATTGTGAGATTCCATTGAACTTCATCATTGAATGATCTGTTCGGGCAGCTCTTTCAACAACCATTCTCTGGACATCGCATCGCCCGAGGCTTTGACGATATCAAAATGATACACCTTACCAGCTTTAACTGCCGGCAGGTTTTTCCATACAGGACTGTCCATTAATTCCTTGCTGGACTGCTTGGCATCTTCCGTTACAGGTTCAAGGATAAATATTCGATCCCCCGCAATTTCTGTCATTTTTTCCGTTGAAATCTCGGCAAATCCCATTTCCTCATTCAACAGCTTCTGGATCTCAGGTGTTGGCTTCATCCCATCTTTTCCGTATAACAACTGAGGTAACCCGGCTCCAGCCATCACAAAAAGGCGATTTCCCGGATACATCGTAAACACCGATGCTGTCTCTCCTTCTTTTAGACCTTGTTCACGAAGCTTTTTCCACATTTCCTCTGTTGCGGTTTTATTCGCTGTAATCCAGTCCTCTGCCTCTTGCTTTTTGTTTAAGAGATCGCCTAGCGTTCTCATGCGCTCCTCTAATGTTGCAAATGAATCAAAGGTTACTGTAGGTGCGATCTTTGAGATTTGATCATATTGTGCCTCATCGCTATTCGAGAAAATAATCAGATCGGGATTCAGTCCAACTGCTTTCTCCACACTAAACGGAAATCCTACATCTTCCGCATCCGCTACCTGCTTGTCAAACACCATGCCCTCCTGCCGAAGTATGCCTACCGGGTTAACGCCCAAAGCAACCAGATCACCGGTAACCTCTCCATGATAGATCACACGTTGAGGAGTGGCAGGCACGGTCACGGTATGGCCTGTCCAATCCTTGAACTGCCTTGTCTGTCCCACGTCCCCTTCGTCGGCCGTAGTCTGTTGGTCTGTATCTGTATTTTTATTTGCCTGATTAGTCAGCTCAGTACCCTGATTTGTTGAAGTTGTTTCTGATGTTGATGCCTCGTTCCCACATGCGAGTAAAAGGACAGACAATGCCGTGACTGTCAATAAAAGGGCCGTACTTCTGAATTTCTTTTGGAATTTCTTTTGGACTTTGTTTTGCATCTCTATTTCTCCCCCTGTTT
The DNA here is from genome assembly GCF_050435065.1 of Paenibacillus sp. 4624. Taxonomy (NCBI): domain Bacteria; kingdom Bacillati; phylum Bacillota; class Bacilli; order Caryophanales; family Paenibacillaceae; genus Paenibacillus; species Paenibacillus sp. 4624. The sequence goes on along the minus strand of NZ_JBNDJR010000003.1, from coordinate 88,905 downwards.
GATGTGTTCTCAAGATTCGAACTTAAATGATATTGATTATCATTATCGTAAAATATCTTAACCCATCGTTTTTCTGATCTCAATGGATAAACTTGAATTCTTCATTTCCCTTTTGTACAAAAATGTTCTTCCTTACTCCCATCTCCCTCTATACAGCTCGGGATTGACGTGATAAATTAATGAGAACGTTTTGCCATAAATGAACATCCGGAGTGATAAAACCGATGACTAATACTGAAAATAAACCTTCTTCTGTTTTCCCCATCCCGTCAGCGAATGTGATGTCAAAGCTACCAACGCAATTTTTTGCAACCCTTGTTCAAAATGTGAACCGCGAGATTGCAAGTGGTCATGATGTTATCAATCTGGGACAGGGTAATCCTGACACCCCTACACCACCGCATATTGTTCAATCTTTACAGCAATCGGCTGAAAATCCGCTTTATCATAAATACTCTCCGTTTCGCGGGTATGCCTTCCTGAAGGAAGCCGTTGCCCAGCGTTACAAAGAAGATTACAACGTTGATCTTGATCCCGAGACCGAAGTCGCTATTCTTTTTGGTGGCAAAACCGGACTGGTTCAATTACCTCAAGTCTTATTGAATCCCGGGGATGTATGTCTGGTTCCCGATCCGGGGTATCCTGATTATTGGTCAGGCGTGGCTCTCGCGCAGGCGCGTATGAGCTTCATGCCTCTTTTGAAATCAAATGCATTTCTACCCGACTATGAAGCGATACCCGCCGATGATCGGCAAAAGGCCAAGCTTATGTTCCTGAACTATCCCAACAATCCAACCTCGGCCACGGCTCCGCTATCCTTTTATGAGGATACTGTTGAATTTGCGATTCAGAATCAGATTGTCGTTGCCAGTGATTTTGCATATGGTGCGATTGGATATGACGGTCGCCGTCCTGTCAGCTTTTTGCAAGCTCCAGGAGCCAAAGAGGTAGGCATCGAGTTCTATACCCTCTCCAAAACATATAATATGGCGGGATGGCGTGTCGGATTTGCGCTGGGGAATGCAGAGATCATCTCCAAAATCAATCTGCTGCAGGATCATATCTATGTGAGTCTGTTTGGCGGTATCCAAGCTGCCGCTGCGGAAGCTCTGACAGGCCCGCAGGACTGTGTCACTTCACTGGTTGCACGATATGAATCTCGTCGTGATGCATTTTACGAAGCGCTTTCCGCGATCGGTTGGCAAGCGTGCAAGCCGGAAGGTTCATTTTTTGGATGGTTGCCTGTGCCGGAAGGATATACATCCTCTGGTTTGGCCGAACTTCTGTTACGAGAAGCGAAGGTTGCTGTCGCGCCTGGTATCGGTTTCGGCTCCCACGGGGAAGGTTATGTACGCATAGGTCTTCTGAGTGATGAGCAACGACTGCGTGAGGCGGCGGAGCGAATTGGCAAGCTTCATCTTTTCAAATAAGTTAAAGCTGAACAAGGTTACAATCTCTTTGCATATGCCAACTTTCCATGGTATGTTATAAGAAATAGTGAACGAAACGTGATGACGGGACCAGTAAGAGAGGATCAGCTGCGCACAGAGAGTAAATTCCATCTGGCTGCAAGAATTTACCGTGGCTTCTCTCCGAAACCTACCCCTGAGCGGCCTGTTATGTACAGGACAGTGCCTTCTGTTACAGGGCATGAGCCGGATGATCTGATGATGATCATCAATAAAGGTGGTACCGCGGAAGTAACGAACTTTCGTCCTTTTTTAACCAAAGGACGAGAGTTTTTTTTGTACCTAAGCAGCCTGCTTCGCAATCACTGATTAATTATGTTTAAGGAAGTGAAATCATGACTTCACGTATTGTCGTTAAAATCGGAAGCAGCTCATTAACCACCGAAGAAGGCGGCTTGGATCGCCAAGCGATATCCTTTTTCGCAGATGAAATGGCCTCGCTTGCTGCTCAGGGCCACGAAGTTTTACTCGTCACTTCTGGTGCCGTTGCTGCCGGATTTCGGGAGATCGGGTACCCTCAGCGTCCCAAACAGCTGCATGAGAAACAAGCGGCAGCGGCGGTTGGGCAGGCTTTGCTAATGCAGGCATATCAACAGGCTTTTGCGGCGCACCGCGTTACTACAGCGCAAATATTACTGACCCGTACCGACTTCCACAGCCGTAAGCGCATGGGAAATGCTGGTATGACTGTAGAGGAACTGCTAAAGCAAGGCGTCATTCCGATTTTCAACGAAAATGATACCGTATCTGTCGACGAATTGAAATTCGGTGATAACGATCTGTTGTCTGCGCTGGTTGCCAATCTGGTCAAGGCACAGCATCTGATCATCGTCACAGATACGAATGGATTGTACACCGCTGATCCACGTAAAGACCCTGCCGCGAAGCGATACGACCGTATTCCTGAAATCACAGCTGAAATATATGCATATGCCGGCGGTTCGGGATCAGCTGTAGGCACAGGCGGTATGCGCTCCAAGGTGGATGCGGCCAAAGTCGCTACACGCGGAGGTGTTCCTGTTTTTGTAGGCAGTGTGAAAGAACCTGGTGACATGCAACTCGCTTTGGATGGAATCGGAAAAGGAACTTATTTTGAGACCAAGCTGGCCTCACTCTCTCGCAAAAAACAGTGGCTTGGCTTCATGTCCACTCCGCTTGGGACGGTGGTTGTTGATCATGGTGCTGAGGAAGCACTCGTTCACGGCGGTCACAGCTTGCTTCCTGTAGGCGTGAAGCGTGTTCTGGGAACATTTCATGCGGGCGATGTAGTCGAAGTGCTTGGCCCCGATGAGTCGTTGCTGGGACGTGGCATCGTCAATTACGATGATGATCAGCTTCGTCAGATCGCGGGACTGCCAAGCGGCGAGGTCATGAAACAGCTGAACAGCATCCATAGGCTTGAAGTGATTCATCGTGATGAATGGATCACCTTAAAATAATAGCTGAACTTAAGGAGGAATTTAAAATGAGTGAAGTTCGAGATAAAGCAAGTAAAGCCAAAGCTGTCGTCACACAATTAAACTGGCTGAGTACGGAGCAGAAGAACGCTGCACTGCGCACGATGGCTGACGCCTTGATTGCTTCGGCGGATGCTATCATTACTGCGAATGTGGAAGATCTGGATCGCGGCAGAGAACAAGGTACTCCTGAATCCATGCTGGATCGACTGGCACTGAATAAAGAGCGGATCACAGGCATCGCCGAAGGGTTGCGTCAGATCGCGGAATTACCCGATCCTGTGGGCGAAGTGCTCGAAACTTTTACACGCCCGAATGGCCTGCACATCGAAAAATCAAGAGTTCCGATTGGCCTGATTGGCATTATTTATGAAGCTCGTCCTAACGTAACGGTTGACGCTGCTGGCCTTTGTCTCAAAACAGGCAACGCTGTTCTCCTGCGCGGCGGCTCTTCTGCTCTCTCCTCCAATCGAAAAATTGTTGAGGTGCTGCATCAAGCGCTGGCGACTACGGCAATGCCTGCAGATGCACTTCAGTTGGTAGAAGACGCAGACCGTGCTTCCGTTGACGAAATGCTCAAGCTGAACGGCCTGGTGGATGTTATTATTCCGCGCGGTGGTGCTTCACTGATTCGTACAGTCGTGGCGAATGCAACCGTACCGGTCATTGAGACGGGTGCTGGCATCTGTCATACCTATGTGGATGAATCAGCAGACGAATCCATGGCGACCGACATTGCTATCAATGCGAAAGCACAGCGCCCCTCGGTATGTAACTCCATGGAAACCTTGCTGCTCCATGCGAACTATGCAGAAAAGCATCTGCCAACGCTGGCTGAGCGCTTCCGTGAAGCCAGCGTTGTTCTGAAAGGCTGTGAAACGGTACGTCGCCTTGTTCCGACAGCGGCCCATGCCACAGAGGAAGATTACGCAACAGAGTATAACGATTATATTTTAAACATCCGCGTTGTGGAAAATCTGGATGAAGCCCTGCAGCATATTGCACACTATGGGACGAAGCATTCCGAATGCATTGTGACCCGTGATGCCGCGCATGCAGAACGGTTTATGCAAGAAGTCGATGCGGCGGCTGTCTATCATAATGCTTCCACTCGTTTCACGGACGGATTCGAATTCGGATACGGTGCCGAGATTGGAATCAGTACACAGAAGTTGCATGCACGGGGCCCAATGGGGCTGCCTGCACTGACGTCAAGTAAATACCGGATTACAGGCAATGGTCAGATTCGCCAATAATTTTTGAGCAACCAGTTATATAGGAGGAACGATATACATGAGCCAAGAGCAACAGACACTACTACAACAAAAGATAACTTTCCACGGAGCAGGTGCGATGGCTGAAGCCATCGTGCGTGGGCTCATTTCCCGCCTTGTCGTTCGTCCTCAGGATATTACGATGCTGAATCGCAGCAACTTGAAACGTCAGGAGGAACTGAGTACCCGTTATGCCGTGCATACCGGAACGGCCTCACAATCACTGGATATCCTTTCCTCTTCCCCTGTGATTGTGCTGTGTATGAAACCCAAAGATGCCGCTGCGGCGTTGCGTGAACTAGGACCCCTGTTGTCGCCAAACCAGCTGATCGTATCCGTTATAGCTGGACTATCGATTCGTACGATGCAGAGCCTGCTTGGCCGTAAACAGCCGATTGCAAGAACGATGCCTAACACCTCCAGCACGATTGGACTTGGTGCCACTGGACTTGCTTTCTCTGCGGAGATTACCGATGAACAGCGTAGTACCGTCATGACGCTTTTCGAAGCTGTAGGGATCGTAACCATTGTGCCAGAAGACAAACTCGAAGTGCTCACGGGTATTTCCGGCAGCGGACCTGCTTATGTATACTATCTAATGGAAGCCATGATTGCAGCTGGAATCCGCGGCGGCTTGTCTGGTCAACAGTCTCGTGATCTGACCGTTCAGACGGTGCTTGGCGCAGCACGGATGGTGCAGCAGACGGGTATGGAACCGATGAAACTGCGCAGTGATGTAACCTCACCTGGAGGTGCAACGCAAGCAGCCCTGAAGACGCTGGATGAAGGAGACTTCTTTGAAAATGTCATTGCAGCCGTGGGCCGCTGTGCAGAACGCTCTCGCGAGATGGGAGCTGCGTTGGAAGGAGATTTAAAACATGAATAACATGTGTACTGCCACATATCGTCTGCATGATGATCATGCCGATTTTCACAAAAAAGCTCAATCGATTGCCGTAGGTATGACCGTGGGCAGTTGGACGGAGCTGCCTCAGGCGCAGCGGGAAGCCATGCAAAAACATCTGGGTGAAGTTATCAAGGTAGAAGTTCACGAAGCTGAAGGGTTAGCACCCGGAGAACGTTATGCAGATATCACCATTGGATATCCGGATATTAACTTTAGTCAAGATATCCCCGCTTTGCTTGTCACCGTTTTTGGTAAAATCTCGATGGACGGGCGCATCAAACTGAACCATCTCGGATTTTCAGATAACTTCCTGCGCGCTTTCCCGGGACCGAAGTTTGGACTGAGGGGTGTGCGTGATCTGCTTGGAGTTCAAGATCGTCCTTTGCTGATGAGTATTTTCAAATCGGTTATTGGACTTAATGCTGAAGAACTGCGGGAGCAGTTTATCCGTCAGGCTCTTGGGGGCGTGGATTTGATCAAGGACGACGAAATCCTGTTTGAGAACAAGCTTACACCGATTGAAAAAAGAGTTGAGGTCTGCATGAAGGCTGCCGAACAGGCTCGCCAAGAAACAGGCAAAAAACTTCTTTACGCCACTAATTTGACGGGACCTACGTCCCGTTTGAAACAACAGGCTGAACGTGCCATCGGCGCAGGAGCCAATGCGTTGCTCTTCAATGTGCTGTCCTATGGTTATGATGTGTTGCATGAACTAAGCAGTGATCCTGACATTAACGTGCCGATCATGGCTCACCCGGCACTTGCCGGTGCCTTATATCCATCACCGCATTACGGTATTTCTGCGTCTGTTGTATTGGGACAGTTGATGCGTCTCGCCGGTGCTGACCTGGTGCTCTTCCCTTCACCTTATGGCTCGGTTACGATGCCGAAGGAAGAAAATATGGCGATCACTGAGCAATTGCTCACAACCGATCTGCCTGTAAGAACAAGCATGCCAGTGCCTTCAGCAGGAATTCATCCAGGACTTGTTCCGATGATTCTGAGAGACTTCGGCAAGGATGTGATCGTCAATGCCGGGGGCGGGATTCACGGACATCCCATGGGAACCGAAGCAGGTGGACGTGCGTTCCTGCAAGCCATTGAAGCCGCTGGGCGCTCCATTCCACTGGCCGAGTATGCTGCCGATCACCCGGAGCTGAAAAGCGCACTGGATCTGTGGGGTGGAGAACGATGAGATCTGATAAGAAAACAGCGATTTTCTGTGATTTTGATGGAACCATTACACTCTCGGACAACATTGTAGCCATTATGAAACACTTCAAACCAGAAGGCATCGATGACGTCATGAAAGACACGATTGAACAAAAAGTATCTCTGCGCGAAGGAGTGGGAGCGATGTTTGCTCTTCTACCTTCCTCGCAAAAAGATGAGATTGTTGAATATGTCCTTGGACAAGCGGGCATCCGCGAAGGATTCCAAGCGTTTCTGGAATATGTTGGAAGCGAAAACATCGAATTTAATGTGACAAGCGGTGGCATGGACTTTTTTATTGAGCCGTTACTCGCCCCCTTCGACATTCCGCAGGATCATGTTTACTGTAACGGTGCAGATTTCTCCGGTGAATACATCCGCATTGAATGGCCGCATCCTTGCCAGCCTCCTTGCAACAACGGCTGCGGGATGTGCAAAACGACCGTCATTCGTACGTTTCCAGAAGAACAGTATAACCGGATTCTAATCGGAGACAGTCTAACAGACTTCGAAGGCGCTAAAATCGCGGACCTGGTCTACTCCCGCTCCATTCTGACAGATAAATGTGTAGAACTTGGTGTAGATCATGTGCCGTTTACGACCTTTTATGACATCATTGATGATATGAAGCAGAAGCAATCACAAGGAGTGCTATAGACATGGGTTTTGAAAAGATTACACTGGAACATAAACGTCAGGTTCTGGAGGAACTGGCGGATGTCAAAGCTTTATTCGCAAGCCGGAACTGGTTTCCCGGCACAAGCGGCAATCTGTCGATGCGGGTAGGTGAATTCGACCCGGAACAATTTTATTTTGCGGTGACCGCCTCAGGCAAAGACAAGTCTCTGCGTACGCCGGAAGATTTCCTTTTTGTTGATAAGGAAGGCAAAGCGATCGAAGCGACTACGATGAAGCCAAGCGCCGAAACGTTGATTCACTGTGAAATCTATCGTTTAACCGGCTGCGGCGCGGTATTCCATGTGCATACGGTGTTTAACAACTTGATCAGCGAATTTTTTGGTGACGAAGGCCATGTGCCGATTCAAGGCATTGAATTGATCAAAGCCTTTAACATTTGGGAAGAGAATGCAGCCATTCGTGTGCCGGTTCTGCCCAACTTCGCACATATTCCTTCCATCGCCGAATTGGTACCGGGTGCACTGGATGCCAGTGTTCCAGGAATTTTGCTCCGCAACCATGGCATCTATGCTTGGGGTAAGGATGCTTTTGAGGCCAAACGTCATCTGGAAGCTTTTGAATTTTTGTTCGAAGTGATGTACCGTCAGCTTTTGCTGAAAGGCGCACAAAAATAGATTATTAACAAAACACACCAGCGGCTTGGGATCAGCCCTGGTGTGTTTTCTTTTATACCGTTTATTGTAAACGGATTATCGATTATCTCGATCCTTGAATAAAAAGAGACTCTCCAATTCATCATCCTTCGTGCGACTTGCACTGGAAATCGATGCCCCAGAAGTTGACTCACGCTGTTTTCCAAATAACAATTTTAACCCACCGAATATGAGCAAAAAGGAAACGATAACCGTATTCAAATACGAACGGATCTCATACGTCAGGAATACATTCGGAAACATCTCGTTTAATTGCGGAATAATCAGGCGAATCGTTAAATAGTACAAACCAAGGGCCGCGATCCCCATTCCGATAAAACGCTGATGTCGAACCCAGTCTTTAAAGACTGGCTGATCGCTAAGCGGCTCACGTCCATATCGACTGGAGCATTGAAGTCCGTCAAAGAAACTGTAGAACCATATGAGCGGAATCATAAACAGGAACACGGATAAGCGAAGAAGGTCCAGAATATAGATGCTGCCAAGGAAAAGAAACATCAGCTGCATCCCTCTTTTTTGCAATCCGAGATACAGATGCCCAGCACCCGGAAAAGCGGAGAGCAGTGTGGCCAAGACTTTGCTGCGCTTGCCCATAATTCGGCCTGTCTCCAGCTCTTCAAATAATGTTCGATCCTGCAACACTTCACCAGCCTGCTTGCGATGTACATGCTGGACCGCATCAAACATACAGTATACCCAGATTACAGGAAGAATGAGCAAAAACATCAAAAATATAGATTCGTTTGTGATGGCTGATACAAAAACCATCATGGCAAATGAACCAAAAAATGCGATCAAAAAGGACAAGCCCCGGTGAAGTAATCCGAGATGCAGATGCCCAAGACCAGGAACAAACGAAAGCAGAATCGTGAAAAAACGTTCTCCTTCACTTCCCTTTCGGTACATGGGCTGTTGCCCAGCATAAGCTGTGTTGCCGGGATATCCGGAATATCCAGCATATTCATGCTGAGTCTCAGCGCCTTGATGATGAATCTCATCCTTACCTCCCGGTCCCATTGGTTCTTGCTCTCTAACGTAATCCTCTGGACCGATAGAACCTTGAGGATGTCCAGAAGGATGACCATAGTACATGCCTTGTCCGCTGTAATACATTTCTCGGGCTGACGGTGCAGAGAGTAACACAATAATCATATCCAGCATACTGAGGCACCAGACAAAGATCACACCTAATAACCCAAAGACTAATAAATCCTTATCTCCGGCCAAATAGGCCAGCATGACAAAACCAATGCCCGTTCCAAAAAATAATAACGGGTAAACTACAGCTCGGGCCGTTCGCCGCCAATAGAGGAACCCGAGCCCAGGAAACAGGTTTAATAAAAATGCAAGTAATTTATTACGATCTGAATACACAGTCGTCATCCTTTCTATTCAGGCCATGTGAAACCAATCAAGGTTTGGGTTTGAAATTATCCAGCCATGAGGTAGCTGCCTCGGTCCATTTCTCAGTAAATGAGCCTGCAGTGTCACCTTCTTGAAATTTATGATAAGGGGCTACCTTGTCAAATAGTCCGGAAGATAGAAAAACCAATGTTAAACAGGCAGCTACGGCGTAGTGAAATACTCTATGTTCAAACCATCGGCGGGTTCGTTCTCCACGAGAATGTCGTATCTTGCCATTGGACGCTATACTCTCAATTCGATTCATTACGGAATTAGTAAAATCAACGGAATTCGGTAACACAGGATAGTTTTGCTTTAAGTCTAAAGCTTCAAGATAACTTTCCATTGCGTCTGGTTCATTTATAAGAAACTGCTCCATCAGAATCGCTTGATTACCACTTATTCGACCTTCAATATAATCCGTCCATTGCTGAATGGTATACATCTCTTTTTTACTCACGCCACTCTTCCTCCTTCCAATGACTTCGAATCCATTGTCTAGCCCGGTATAACCTTGATTCTACCGTTTTTACAGCCACCTGAGCTTCCTGGGCAATTTGCTCATAATTTTTCTCGCTCAGATAATAAGCGGTAATAATTTCCCGGTGCTGGGCAGGTAGCTGATTAATCCGTTCACGAAGTTTCTCCTGCCGTTCTTCACGAATAACACGGGCTAAAACGTCTTCATCCCGTGCGGGCAGGTTCACTACCATTTCATCTCCGCCTAGATCTTCAGCACTCCTTCTGCCCAGCTTGCGTTTGGCATCAATAGCCTTATGAAAAGCAATTCGTGTGATCCACGTCTTGAACCCTTCGGATCGGTAGTCGGGGAGAGATTTATAAATCTGAATGAACGCCTCCTGGGCGGCATCCTGTGCATCCTGATCGTTACGTAAGACAGAATACGCAACATGATAGACATGCTGGCTGTATTTGTCGATCAGAACACGCATTTGGGATGCATCCCCTTGACGGATTTGTTCAATTACGAGCGCTTCGTCAATAACTCTCCCCTCCTCTCCAATTCTATAGACGACGACTGGTCAACTGACCCCTGCAATTTTTATTAACTTTTTATAATTAGTCTCCCTATAGGATATTCTAGTTATGTTCCTTGAACCGACCGAGCGACCAGTTAAACTATTAAATTTCCTCAAAAAAACGTGATATAGACATACATAAAGCTATTCCGAAATGTATTATGGAGTAAAATAATATCAAAAAACAGGCACAGAATAAATTCTGGCCTGTTTATTAATTTAACGTCCGCCATTGCGGAAACGTTGCGTATACGCTTTGGCATCCTGTACATTTTTAACACGATTCCTGCTCCACTCCAGCAAAATTCGGTCGATGTACCTGAAATGCACTTTTCCTGCAAATACCGCTTCTTTCAAAGCCATCAGAATCAGCTCTTCCTGATAGCGATCCTGATCCAGCCAGCTGGAGATGGTTTCACACTCCATCGGCGAGAGAGGACGACCAAATTCCTTTTCAAAAATAGAGAACATATTCCGCTCTTCCTCTTCTTTTTGAACACTGTTCGAATCCGGACGTGAGGCATTCCCTTTTTGTTGTTCTGACCGGATATGTGCTGCTTCTTCCGATGTACACATCGCTAGCTTGGCATACAAGCCGTGCAGGTCATATCGTTCATACTGAATATCCCGTTCTTCATCCCGATGCTCATCAATTGTAATATACCCATCCCTCATCAGACGTTGCAACATTCTGGCAATGCCTTCAGGAGCAAGTCCCATTCGTGTGGCAAGCTCTTCAAGGGTTGGAAATTCATTGAATTCTGCCTGACGGAAGCCCAGCAATTGAATGAGAAGCAAAACCTCAGTATCGGACAAACCAAGCTGATGATAAAAACGTAGTAAGGCATATGGTAATTGAGCTGTACCTGAAGCCATACCGTAGGCTGCCCCGCTTAACCAGGCTTTGGAGGACGCGTCTTCCATATACTCTTTCCCGTTAAACATTAAGGATACAGACGATAGAGCATACGAGGGAATGCGATGGTCTCACGAACATGGTCAAGTCCACAGATCCAGGCTACCGTGCGCTCCAATCCCAGACCGAAACCGGAGTGGGGAACCGATCCGTATTTACGCAGATCCAGGTACCACTGGTACGCTTCATCCGAAAGGTTGTGCTCTTCAAAACGTTGTTGCATTAGTTCTGGATCATCGATACGCTGTGATCCACCAATGATCTCACCATAACCTTCTGGCGCAATCATATCCGCACACAGAACAACTTCAGGGCGATTTGGATCTGGTTTCATGTAAAATGCTTTGATTCCAGCTGGGTAGTGCGTAATAAATACAGGAGTATTGTATTTTTCCGCAATCGCTGTTTCATGAGGTGCACCGAAATCTTCGCCCCAAGGAATGTCAAAGCCTTGTCCATTCAGGAACTCAATCGCTTCGTCATACGTAATACGCGGGAACGGAGCTGTAATGCCTTCCAGTTTGGAAACGTCACGCCCAATGGACTCCAGCTCTGTACGGCAATTTTTCACCACAGATTGAACGACATGCGCGATGAATTTCTCTTGTACGCGCAAGCTTTCCTCGTGATCGACAAATGCCATCTCCGGCTCAATCATCCAGAACTCAATCAAGTGCCGACGTGTTTTGGATTTCTCAGCACGGAACGTTGGGCCGAAAGAGTATACTTTGCCCAGTGCCATAGCCGCGGCTTCCATGTACAGTTGTCCACTTTGCGTCAGATACGCGTCCTCATCAAAATATTTGATATGGAACAAGTTCGTTGTGCCTTCTGCAGATGAAGGTGTCAAGATCGGCGGGTCCACCTGTGTGAATCCGTTACCATCAAAAAATTGCTGAACAGCACGAATAATCTCTGCACGAATCACCATTACAGCACGTTGCTTGGTGGAACGAAGCCACAGATGGCGATGATCCATCAAGAAATCCACACCGTGCTCTTTCGGTGTAATTGGGTAGTTTTCCGTCAGATGAATAATTTGAACACCAGTAACGGTCATTTCATACCCTGACGCACTGCGTGGCTCTTCACGGATAACGCCTGTCACGTAGACAGAGCTTTCCTGGGTCAGGCTTTTGGCATCATTCCAGATGTCTTCGCTGACTTCACTCTTAACGACTACACCTTGAATATATCCAGTCCCATCACGGAGTTGCAAAAACTGAATTTTACCGCTGGAGCGTTTGTTATTAATCCAAGCGCCAATGGTAACTGTCTCACCCACGTGTTCGTTCACATTACGAATTACACAATTCGTATCCATGCCCATATCTCCCCTTGGTTCCATAAATTTGAAAATGCAGCGGACAGGTTCGCACCTGTCCTCTGCACTTCATTGTCATCCTGTATTTACTTTACAGTTAGATTACTTAGAATTCAATACGATTCGGTGTGTATCTCGTGCGATGACCAATTCTTCGTTCGTAGGTACGACGAGAACGTCCACTTTTGAATTTTCAGTTGTAATACGGCGTGGTTCACCGGAACGGATCGCATTTAATGCTTCATCCAGCTCAACACCAAGGTATGTCAATTGCTCACATACTTTCTGACGAAGAACAACGGAGTTTTCACCTACACCGGCTGTAAATACGATCACATCTACACCGTTCATTGCCGCAGCATAAGAACCGATGTATTTACGCAAACGATATTCATACATTTCAAATGCCAGCGTTGAATTCGGCTCGCCTTTTTCCATGCCTTCTGTAATTTCACGCATATCACTGCTGATCCCGGAAATCGCCAGAAGTCCACTGTGTTTGTTTAACATGGAGCTTACTTCGCTTACGCTAAGTTCTTCCTTGTTCATCACATAAGGCACAATCGCTGGATCGAGGTCACCACTGCGAGTTCCCATCATCAAACCTTCGAGTGGAGTCATGCCCATCGATGTATCCACAGATACGCCGCCTTTAACTGCCGTCACACTGCCGCCGTTACCTACGTGACAAGTGATGATTTTCAAGTCTTCCAACGGACGACCAAGATACTCGGCCGCCGCTTTGCTCACGTAATCATGGGAGGTACCATGCGCGCCGTACCGACGTACTTTGTATTTTTTGTAAAGTACACGTGGAATAGCATATAGATAAGCATGTTCAGGCATCGTTTGGTGGAACGCTGTATCAAACACCATTACCTGAGGCACACCTGGCATATTCAATTCAGCCGCACGGATACCCATCATTGCTGCCGGGTTATGAAGCGGAGCTAGGTCGAACAATCGACGAATTTCCGCTTTTGCAGCATCGTCAACAAGCGAAGATTCTTTAAACGCTTCACCGCCGTGTACTACACGGTGACCTACAGCCTGAATTTCACTAACAGAAGCAACCACGCCGTGTTCCTTGTGTGTCAACAAATCAATGACTTTACGAATTGCAGTCGTATGTTCCAGAATCTCACTAACTTCCGTAACTTCCTCACGGCCAGTCGGTTTATGTGTCAGAATGGAAGAATCCATCCCGATTCGCTCTACCAGACCTTTCGCAAGTACCGATTCATCTTCCATATTATACAATTGATATTTGAGCGAGGAACTCCCCGCATTAATTACGAGTATATTCACAGACGGTCACCATCCTTGTCGTACTTGAAGAATCCTTCTCCTGTTTTTACGCCCAGATGACCTGCACGCACCATTTTCTTCAGGACAATCGAAGGACGATATTTCAGTTCTCCGAATTCACGGAACATTCTTTCAAGAGCTGCTTCAACGGAATCAAGTCCGAAACGGTCAGCCATTTCAAGCGGTCCATGCTGGAAGTTATAACCGATACGCATTGCGTCATCGATATCTTCAGCTGAAGCTACACCTTCTTGCAGAACGTGAAGTGCTTCGTTGATCAGCAAGCAGATCAGACGGGAGGTTACAAATCCAGGGGATTCGTAGATCATAACGCCTTTTTTGTCTACGACTTCTTCAACAAAGCGGCGAGTTTCTTCGAATGTAGTATCGGATGTTTTCAAACCACGAATAATCTCAACAAGATCAACCCGGGATACCGGGTGAATAAAGTGCATACCAATAACACGCTCTGGGTACTTGGTCGAGCTTGCAAGCTCGGTCAAACTCAGCGTGGACGTGTTACTTGCCAAAATAACATTGCTTGGACATACCTGATCCAATTGATTAAAGACTGCTTTTTTAGCTTCCAGATCTTCCGAGATCGTTTCAATAACCATATCGCAAGAGCCCAGTTCAGCCAAATGCGCTACTTTCGTAATGCGGGAGAGGATCAATTTCTTCTCCGCTTTGGTAATCGCCCATTTCTCGAGCTGTTTATCCAAATTTGTTTCAATCATGTCATATGCATGATCAAGCTTTTTATTCGTATGCTCCACCAGAAGCACATCAAGTCCTTTGGCTGCGAGCATCTGGGAAATTCCCTGCCCCATCGTACCGCCGCCGACAACTCCTATTTTTTTGAAAAACATGGTTCTGCTCCATCCTTTCGGTTCTCTATTTCTCTATTGTACCCTGTTCGCCGAAAATTACAAATTTCGACCCAACAACTAATAATATCTTAGCACGACTGAAATGTAAAAAAAAATAACCAGCATAAAGAAATTATGCTGGTAAACGTGCACTGTCACGAAATTGACAACGAAATTGTTCTCCTGACAAAACTTCCTCACGCATCAGAATGTCGAGTGAATTGTCGAAAATTGACCGTTGCTCTTCAAGCCGGCGTTTCGTCTGCTCCATCAGTTCCTGAAGAATGACTTTATTTTCTCTCATCAGCTCTTCAGTCGTGACCATATCCATATTTACAATCCCGAGGGAAGTCAAACCAGAAGCCATCATCGTCTGTACGACATTCGTCGCCTGTTCAAAGTCATTGCGTGAACCTGTGGAACGACCACCATAGTACATCTCTTCCGCGGCTGCACCACCTAGGGCAATCATGATCTGTTCCTCCAGGAATCGTTTGGTATACAGAAACTGCTCCTGCTGCGGGTTATGACGCACATATCCAAGTGCCTGTCCACGCGGACTAAGGGCTACCTGGCTTACACTTCCAGGGCGCACAAGCTCTGCCATAATAGCATGTCCCAGTTCATGGATGGCCACTCTTTTCTTTTCTTCCACGCTCGACTCGCGATCCGTTTTCTCACCCATCATCACTTTGTCTATCGCAAGCGATAAATGACGCTGTTCGATGGTCAGTATTCCCTCACGCATCGCATAGATCGCTGCTTCATTCATGACACTTTCAAGCTGTGCACCTGAGAAACCGTAAGACTCTTCTGCCGTTTTTTCCAGATTCACGTCCTGTGTAAGCGGTTTGTTCACCGCGTGTAGTTCCAGAATGTGTTTTCTACCTTTTTTATCTGGTAAATCCACCTGAATATGACGGTCAAAACGCCCTGGTCGTGTCAGTGCACTATCGAGCATCTCTTTACGGTTGGTAGCTGCAATCAGCAATATTCTAGGTGTATCAGAAGTATAGATACCATCCATCTCCGTCAGCAACTGGTTTAAGGTCTGATCATACTCTCGCTGCTGTCCGCCTTCACGTTTACCACCAATCACATCAATCTCATCGATAAAAATGATAGCATTCTCCTTGTTTTCCTTGGCAGCCCGTGTTCTGGCATCCTTAAACAAATCCCGGATTCTGCTGGCACCTACACCTACATACATTTCGACAAACTCACTGCCTGATGCAGCGACGAAAACCGAATCGGTGTAGTGAGCTGCTGCTTTCGCCATCAACGTTTTCCCTGTTCCCGGGGGGCCCGTCAGCAAAATGCCTTTCATTGGCCTTATCCCAAACTTCTGAATTTCTTCATGACGGATTAGAAAGTCAAGCGCTTCTCTTAATTCCTGCTTGGCACTGTCCTGACCTCCAATTTCTTCAAACGTCAGTTTTGAAGGTCCTTTTTTCTTCCGTTTACGTTCTTGTCCAGCACCTACCGTTATTCCACCGCGCATCTGCATCATGAATAACAACCCGCCAACCAGCAATGCAGCGATCAGAATCGGAACAATATTCACACCGATAAAAGCAAGAAAAATGATAACAACTGGGACAAATCCTATGGCAATTTCTTTTGTCCATTTAGGCATTAGGCCACACTCCTATCTGACCGGGTACACGCGGCAGTATAATGAACTTGCTGGCTTCTCCGTCTCGCAGACTCACATAAACATTGTTGTCATCCATCGCCGTATTGACTTGAATTCCTCCTGTGGCCATCTTGGACAACGTCGGAGTAATCTCGGCGTATTGTTTGTTCTCCATCGCCTGAGCTACGGTAAACATGGCATCTCCCCACCAGTTTTCAAGAGCCTCATTGGAGTGGTCTACAACATCCAGTTTCAGCGCACGGGAGCCGATCAGGTTCTGTCCTTCTCTATGAATATATTGCACCAGTCTACCTAAATCTACATTCGGCTTTAAATCAAGTTTCATTTGTACATCGTTACGGTTAATAGTTAACTGAACACTATTAACACCATCGTACTGAGTAACCATCTTTTCAATTGGGCTCTGTACGGCTACTTGACGATATATGAACCAACCTCCAAACAATAGGACGGCAGAAACAACGGCAGTTAGAACAATAGGCAATACTTTCAGCTTCAAATGAATTACCCTCCCAAAATGAGCCCGTCCTTAATCTACAGGCTTATATATTTAGCTGTACAAGATGGTCTGCAACGTTTATTGCAGATTTGTTTGCGTTTTTCGTTAACTTCAGTACATATCTGAGTATATCACATCGTATATACAATTTCGAAGGCGAAAATATGAATAAAATAATAATTTTAACTATTTTAATTTCATTCGATGGTTGGAATGCGAAAAAACCGGTTCAGTCGGTATCCCGTCTGCCGGTTTTTTTGCTTATTATTATGTTGAAACGAATTTGAATTGACCGTTCTATTGATCATACCAGAGTGATGACGAGGTTAGCTGTTCGGTAACGTATATACCAAATCTACCTGCTCTCCATTGCTAAATCGGTAGAAACGATAATAGTTATGCGTGTCATCGTTATAATACACTTGCCACACGTATATATTGTTCACAACACCAGGCATGATGCGTTTGATCTCACCGTCTGGCACGTCAGAGCTGAAACGATTGCGAATCTGCGTTTCGGACATGCCATTCTGCAATAACTCACTATGCACACCTGCAGCGCCTTGGACAGGCTGATTGTTATTATCAAACTTGACCCAGACCATGATGTCCTGATTATCTTTGTTTTTGGCTGTCATCGTCCAGTAGATGTTGTCAGCGCCACTCTTTTCGCCCCACACGTACTTTCGAAGTTCATCAGGTGACGTAATTCCCAACTGATTCTGTGCAGCCTCAATCGCCAATGCTTCTTCCTTACGCTGATCTTGCGTGACGTAGACGTAGTACCGCTGAAGTCCAAACAAGACCAGAACGAGTATGAGCAGCGATATCCATATCCACTTCTTTTTTTTCTTCAAGAGTTGAACTTCCTTTCCCTAAAAATGCGCATTGAAGTCGCCTCTTAACGCGCAAGCAATTGATCAAAGGCTAACTGGGATTCCCGCAAAATGCGCTCTTCATCCAATGTCAGACATTCACCATGCTTAACGACTTGTTTTCCATCTACCCACACATGTTCAACATCTTTCGCCGAAGCCGAGTAGATGGCATGGGATATCAAATCCGTGTGCGGATAGAAGTGAGCTTGTTCAATATTCAGCGCAATAAAATCAGCCTTCTTGCCAACTTGCAATGCACCGGTATCGTTCAGGAAGACGGACTTCGCGCCGTAAGCTGTTCCAAGCAGCAGCGCTTCACCAGCAGGTACAGCGGTTGGGTCACCGGATACGCCTTTATGGATCAAAGCTGCAAGTCTCATTTCCTCAAACATATCCAGATTGTTATTGCTTGCCGGTCCGTCTGTTCCCAGCGATACAGTTACACCTGCTTTTAACAAGGCAGGAACACGGGCAACACCCGATGCGAGCTTCAAATTACTGCCTGGATTATGAGATACAGCCACATCATGACGCGCCAAAATCTCAATCTCTTCATCGTTCAGATGCACCGCATGTGCTACAAGTGAAGGACGTGAGAAGAAGCCGTGCTTCTCCAAATGGGCCACTGGACGTAAGCCGTAATCTGTTACATTCTGCTCCACTTCACGCAATGTCTCTGACATGTGGGTGTGAAGAGGCAGGTTTAAATCATGCGCAACCTGAACAAGTTTCTCTATGTAATCTGGAGGGCATGTGTAAGGTGCGTGCGGAGAGATTACGGTTGTGATGCGTCCATCCGCCTGTCCATTCCATTCACGCGCAAATGCAGCGGACTCTTCGAGCTTTCGCATCTGCTCTTCTTCAGAGCACAGTCCAATGACACCACGAGCCAGCGCAGCTCTAGCCCCTGACTGTTCAACCACTTTTGCCACCTGATCCATGTGGTCATACATGTCCAGGAAAGCTGTTGTTCCGCCTTTTAACATCTCAAGCACCGAAAGGGATGCTCCCCAATACACGTCCTCAGAAGTCATTTTGGCTTCCATTGGCCACATTTTTTCTTGTAGCCACACTTGCAGTGCCAGATCATCACCATGACCCCGAAGCAGAGACATCGCTGCATGACCATGCGTATTGATCAGACCCGGCAGGAAGAGCATACCTTTTCCATCCACTTTAGGCAGGTTCTCGTCACCATCCGGCAGCGTCTCACCAATATGAACAATCTTATCATTCTCAACGACCATATATCCTTGAACCACAGTCCAATCTGCACCTTCGTTTACAGCAAATTTACCATGGTGGATTACCCATTTATTCGTTGTTGTCATCAAGCTCATCTTCCTTCCCATTCTCCAAATAATAAGCCAAACTGAGCAAATCCGTTGTAAAGTCTGCATGATGAATGCGAACATGTGAAGGCGTCTTTAGAATCGTTGGCGCAAAATTCAGAATCGCCTCAATGCCCGATTCAATCAGTTGATCGGCAACGTTCTGAGCTTCGGTGTCCGGCACCGTGATGATACCGATACGAATGTTGTCTTTCTGAACCGCTTCGGTAAGTTCTTCCATCGGTTGTACGGTCAGGCTATTAATTTTACTGCCGATCTTCGGCCCAAAGGCATCAAAAATAGCGACAATTTTCATATTGTCCTTCAAATAAGCATTATAATTCGATAAAGCATGTCCGAGATTACCGGCTCCCACCAGAGCCACATTAATTTGCTGATCGATTTTCAAAATGTGCCGAATCTTTTCAATCAGGTAAGACACATCATACCCGATTCCTTTACGACCAAAATCACCGAAATACGCTAAATCTTTACGAATTTGAGCTGGATTCAGATCCAGTCGCTGTCCCAGTTCCTGCGAGGAAACCGTTGTCACCTCACGTTGAACCAACTCGTTTAAATAACGCAAATATACAGGCAGACGCCGTACTACCGCTTCTGATATTTTATCCGATTTCATCCTTGCTCCCCCTTACCATCGCCACGATTAAATAAATATTGAAAAGATGAGCATTCTGTATACATGCAAGATCCTTGCATCATGTCCTCATACAGAATGCCCGAATTAATAGGAATATAAGTTCATATAAGCGCTGCCCTGTTCTAACTTTGTGAAGTCTTTTCCAAAGTTTAACGCCATGTTGAAGTACAATGCAATGTTATAGCCGTACATCGTAATTATTTTTGATTTTCCGCAGGTCGATCCAACCATTCAGCAATACGGGGAACCATCTGTTCTGTGAGCATATGCTCCATCTTTGGTCCCGGTAACGAATACAGGAAGTACTTGCCGTAATAAGCTTCAATCACTCGTGTATCATACACAATGACGATCCCGCGATCTTTGCCCGTCCGAACGAGTCGGCCGAACCCCTGCTTAAAGCGAATGACTGCCTGCGGCACAGACAGCTTCATAAATGGATTTTTCTTTTGCTCTTGCAACAGTTCACTCTTCGCTTCCAGAAGCGGATGGTTAGGGGGCTGGAAAGGCAGTCTTACAATCGCAAGACAGGTCAGCGCTTCACCTGGAATATCTACGCCTTCCCAGAAACTGCTCGTACCCAGCAGGACTGCTGCTTTGGCATCCTGGAAGCGTCGGGTCAGCTTCGAACGATTCCCGCTGTCAACACCCTGCCCCAGCAGCGAGATGTCATTCCCGGACAAAGCTTCTTTCAGCGGCTCGTAGACTTGTCGAAGCATTTTGTAAGAGGTAAACAGTACCATCATACGTCCTTGGGTTGCTATCGCCGTCTGGGCAAGAGAATGCACCAGCATCTGTACAAAGTGTGCGTCACCTACACTCCCCTTCAAACTCGGGAAATCCCGCGGAATAACTAACAAAGCTTGTTCCCGATAATTAAATGGAGAAGGCAGCATAGAAGTTAGAAGCCGATTATTGTCGGCAGCTTCCTGCAGGCCCAGCTGCTCAATCATGAACTGGAATGACTTATCCACCGATAACGTAGCCGATGTAAGTACAACGCTTTTCTTTTTATCGAAAAACATCTCTTTCAATTGCGCACTCACATCCACCGGAACAGCGTATAACTGGAGTGACTTACTACGGAACTGTCCGCTGGCCTCCATCCAGTACACGGTCTTGGCATCATCCATACGCATGAAAAATCTTAAATTTTCCTTCATCGTTGTCAGATCTTTCAAAAGCCCGGTGATATCTGTAATCAGACTGTCGGACTGGTAATCATCCTGATCTTCTTTTACTTCGAGCAGTAGTTTGTCACCCTTGCGCACCAAATCACCTAATGTCACATAGATCTGGTTCTCCAAATCCTGCAACTCTTGCCACTTGGCAGGCTTCTGGGACGCTTTAAGCCGTAATGAGAACTGTCCAGTCTCCCCTGGAGAAGCATCACTCCGTTCAGGCAGAAGACCAAACAAAGCATCGCTTAGACGATCCCACATTTCCTTCACTTCAACGGCGAGGGGAAACATCTGATCCACCATCGAACCCCACTGTACACCGTTTTCGTGCCCTGACAATTGAGAGCGAAGCATCGGAAGCTGACCATTACGACTATCTTTAAACAAACGGGTCAGTGTGTGTACAAGCGTAAAATACTTCATGTGAAGCCCCAAATGTTTACCCGCTACATCTTCAAGATGATGCGCCTCATCAATGACCAGGCTTTCGTAAGCTGGCAACAGCTGATGAGCAGCTTTCACGTCTGTAAATAGCTTCGAGTGATTGGTGATCACGATGTCAGAAAGTCCTGCCTCATGTTTCGCACGATGATAGAAGCACTTGCGGAACCACGGACAGGATCTACCGAGACAAGACTCGGACTCGCTCTGCACCGTTTCCCAGAAATCTCCTCCGCGTGCACTGAGGTTCAATTCTTCATCGTCACCCGTTTCGGTTTGGGTAAGCCACACAATCATTTGTGCTGCCGTGAAGTAGTCCTCTTTCGGAGTAGCAAACTCACGTTTGTTGATTTTGTGTTCGAATTTGCGTAGACAGAGATAGTGGCCTCTCCCCTTGAACACGGAAGCTTTGAATGGAAAAGGCACCACCTGCGTCAGCATCGGAATATCCCGTTCACGCAGTTGTTCTTGCAAGTTAATGGTGTGAGTGCTTACCATCACCTTCTGCTCTTGTTTTACACTTTCATAAATAGCAGGCAACAAGTATCCCAGGGATTTCCCTGTTCCCGTTCCGGCTTCCAGCAGAAGATGTTTCTCTTCGTCCAGCGCCTGCCGTACACTGCCAAACATCTGTGTCTGTGCTTCACGCTCTTCATAATGATCCAGTGTCTCTTTCAGGTTCGCTCTCACCTGATCCAAGAACTGATCAAAGGTCACGCCCTCCAGAGGGTTCGCTTCTCTTTCATCACGAGGCGCTCCAATTTCCGTCCAGTCACTGACGTTAAGTGCCAGCTGACGGTAATACGTATGACCATCCAGGTCTTGAATCGGTTCTGCTTCCTTCTCCGCACGTAGTCCGTCGAAAAACCAGCCCAGATCACTGTCCTCTGGTGCAAACAGATCGCTAAGACGCTGAATTGTAATTAATGGCAGCTCCCTAAGTTCATCGAGACATTTAAGCAGAACATGAGCTGTTGCGAGTGCATCACTGTCGGCCTGATGGGGCCGGTCATGTTCAAATCCAAATTCGGCTGATACATAACCAAGCTGGTATGAACCCAGCGACGGAAATGTAATTTTCAAAAAATCAATCGTATCCAGAATTCGACCTGTAAACGGTAAATATCCACATCGATCAAGCGCATTCTGTAAAAAATAAAAATCAAATGCAACGTTATGGCCCACCAAAACCACATCGTCAAGAAGCGGTACCATCTCCATCATCATCTCTTCAAGAGATGGAGCATCCGCGACATCTTCTTCTGTAATTCCGGTTAACCCTGTAATAAATGGTGGAATGGGAACACCCGGATTTACATAAGAACTATATATTTGAGTTATGCTGAAGTCATGGTCTATAATGGCAAGTCCGGCCTGTATGATCTCACCGTCGGACTGCGTGCCGGTTGTTTCGAAATCCAAAACGGCAAATTTCATTGCAATATACGATCCCTTCCATTCCAGTCTATGTTACAGCATAGCAAAAAAAAGGACATTTGAAAATTAACTGACAAAAAAGCGGTGTTTCCACCGCTATGCCAAAGGAGGAAACACCGTTCTTTTGTTGCCAAATGTTCTTTTCAATTCAGGGCAGTCAGGGCGTGTCTTGAAGCCGACTGAAATGCATCATTTACCGCCTTTTCGCCCCCTGCTGCGTCACTTTCCCCTTGGCGTGCCGCGGCACGCCTGCGGTAAACTTCCTGCCTTGGAACGAAAATTCGGCAAAATTGGCTTCCTTCAGTGTTTTCAAACACACCCTAGCTGGTTTGCATATTGCAGTTTACCTCTGTTCAGTCTGCAAACTTCCATGTTATACAGAGGTTCGGTCAACGTCGGGTCATACTGAAGGGCCTGGGCAAACAGGGAGCATGCTGCTTCTGGATTGGAAAGCTTCGCCTGAATACAGCCCAGCGCGTTACATACAAGGCCTTTGAGTCTTGCCGATCCCTTAAGTAGCATAATTTGTTGTAAATGGGTTTCAGACTCATAAATCTGCTCCAGGCTTAAGTGTGCGAGTGCCAGATAAAAACGGGTTAAGGCACTATCCGGGTAATCGTTCACCACCCGTAAGAATTGATCAATAGCCTGCGGGTACATCTGCAACTTAAAATATCCTTGGCCCCGGCTGAAGCATTCCAGATGAAGTTCAGGCAAAGCTGTCACTGCTTCCTGCTCCGGCTCAAGAGAAGCTGGTTTGTCCAGCTCTCTTTCCCGAATCTGACTCATCTTTTCTTCAAACATCAGCCATTCATCCAGCATCCCGTCACTCATTCGTTTGAGCAAATTCCATTTCTGTAATAACTCCTGTTTGTCCAGACCTTCAGCGGAAGGATAGCTCTTGATAATTTCATCTAACATGTCGTTCATTTCGGCGAAAACATGCTGGAACATCGATGCATCCCCACCCTTGGAAAATGAATTAGTGCAGTGACCTGTACTCATTTTTTGCTGGATGGGCTGATTTCATTCTCCTTCCCAGCCGATTACAAGATCGTGGCGTGAACCTCTTTCTTCATCGTCTGAACCGGTTTGTTCTGACCGTCCACAAACACCACGGTAGGTTTATGCGTGTTCGCTTCTTCCTGAGACATCATGGCATAAGAAATGATAATGACTGTATCTCCAGGCTGTACAAGACGAGCGGCGGCACCATTCAGACAAATGACGCCACTGCCCCTAGGCCCAGGAATAACGTAGGTTTCAAGCCTTGCTCCGTTGTTGTTGTTCACAATTTGCACTTTTTCGTTTTCCATTAAATCCGAAGTTTCCATAAGATCTTCATCAATGGTAATGCTGCCCACATAATTCAAGTTGGCTTCCGTTACCGTAGCACGGTGAATCTTGGATTTCATTAGAGTTCTAAACATGGGACAGCACCTCCATTTTTTGAATACGTATATTATCAATCAATCTTGTTTTCCCAAATTTCACAGCCAGTGCAATCAGCAGATCATCATACGCCTTCAATTCCTCTTGGTCTGCAAGAGGCTCCAGACTTGGAAAAGCCTGAATCTCGGCATAATCAATGACAGCATGCGCAGATTTGCCAATATGTTCACGAAGCAGACGGCGAATGTCCTCCGCTGTAACAGTTGTCCCGACTTGAACCGATTCCTGTGCGGCACGGAGTGCCTGAGACAGGACCAAAGCTTCCTGACGCAGCTCTGTGCTCAAATAGACATTACGGGAGCTGAGCGCCAAACCGTCCTGCTCACGAACGATCGGACAAGGGATAATGTCCACTGGCATATTCAGATCATGTACCATTTGTTCAATAACGGCCACCTGCTGGGCATCCTTCATACCAAAAAAAGCTTTTTGCGGTTGCACGATGTTAAACAGCTTCGAAACTACGGTAGTTACCCCGTTAAAATGCTCTGGCCGAGATGCCCCGCATAAGCGCTCTGTAATCCCGGATACAGCAATCGTCGTTTGTGTCGGCTGTGGATACATCTCATCCACCGAGGGAATAAATACGATATCTACCCCTTGAGCACGAGCCGTTTCCACGTCACGTTGTTCATCCCGCGGATAACTTTCAAAGTCTTCATTCGGGCCAAACTGGATCGGGTTAACAAAGATGCTTAGAACAACGATGTGGCTCTGTTCTCTCGCTGCTTTCATCAGGCTGGCATGGCCTTGATGAAGGTATCCCATGGTGGGAACCAGTCCAACGATCGTTTCTTCGGAATGGATCGCTTGTTTTTTTCGCATCAGGCTTATTTCCTGTCTTAACTCTGTGATCGTGCGTATGACTTTCATCAGCGAATTTCCACCTTTTCTTTGCGTTGTCCATACAATCCATCCAGCACACCATCTGCTGCACTGAAGACATGCTCTTCAGCCGGGAAGGAGCGATCCTTCACTTCTTTTACATACGTTTCAATACTGCTGCGAATTACACTTCCTACATCACCATAGGTTTTGACAAATCGTTTAGGTGTGTATGGTGAAGCATATTGAACCACATCATGGAAAACGAGCACTTGACCGTCACATCCCCGTCCTGCTCCAATGCCAATGGTCGGGATCGACAGTTCTTTCGAGATTGCTTCGGCCACTTCTTCCGTCACGAGTTCGAGCACGATGCCAAAGGCCCCTGCGGCTTCAAGCGCTTTGGCTTCATCCATCAGACGTTTGGCATCTGTTGCATCCTTGCCTTGAATCCGGTAACCACCGATCTGATTCACCGATTGTGGTGTCAATCCAATATGCCCGAGTACAGGCACACCTGCTTGCACAACAGCCTTGACTGTCTCCGCGATTTCAACGCCGCCTTCCATTTTGACCGCTTGGGCATGACCTTCCTGCATCAATCGACGAACACCTTTCAATGTTTCATCGATGCTGCCGTGATACGTCATAAAAGGCATATCTGCAACGATAAACGTGTGTTCCGCACCACGCACAACCGAACGAGTGTGATAGACCATATCATCAATCGTAACTGGCAAAGTTGAGTTATAACCAAGGACAACATTCCCCAAAGAGTCGCCCACCAAAATCATGTCAATGCCGGCTTCTTCTGCGAGCAGAGCAGTCGGATAGTCATAAGCTGTAATCATACTAAGCGGAATGCCATCCTGCTTGTATTTTTTCATTTTCACGATGTTTAATGCTTGTTTGTTTGCCATTTGTCTTGTGCCCCTCTCACCTTTTCAATTAAACGCAACAAAAAAACCTTTTAGTTTTCCACTAAAAAGTCCCGAAAAGTCAAAAAAGAGTCACTTGCGATCGTCCCTTCTGTCTCGGTCCTCTTCGGCTCAGAGCAGAATCCAACAACACATTGTCCTTATTCCATTATTTCCTTGCTAATGCTGTCCTACTTGCCTGCGTATAACGCATCAAGCAGAACAAAGGTTACTGCTCATCGGAGTGCAGCTCGGTCATTACAGCCCGATACCGCCTCACGAAAACAGTATACCAAAGTTCTGCTCAAAGTTCACGTATTATGTTCGAGATGATCCAAGAAAATTCGACAAAACATCAGCTTTTCCAAGTCACTTCGCCAGATATGATCAGTTCTCGTGCCCCATCCTGCGTCTCAACCACCAGTGCTCCCGAATAGTCCAGCCCTACAGCAGTTCCTTCAATTACACCTTGAGGATTCGTAACAGTAACCTGTCGATTTAACGAAACGGACAATGCTTCCCAGAGTGTAGAAATAACTCCAAATCCCTCTTTTTGATATAAAAAATAAAGATGTTCCATTTCCGTCAAAATAGCGGCTGCCAGCCCCGTCCGATCAATAGCTTGCCCTGTTTCAATCTGAATAGAGGTGGCAATCTGTTGCAAATCTTTCGGGTAGTCCTGGAGATCAAAGTTTACATCCACACCAATACCGGCAATGCAATAGCGAACCTCATGGTCCTCCACCGCAGATTCAAGTAAAATGCCACATATCTTACGGTCATTAATCAACAAGTCATTCGGCCATTTAATGCCAGCCTCTGCACCAGTAAATGCTCGAATCGCTCGACATACAGCTACACCCGTCATAAGGGTAAGCTGGGGCGTATGGTGCAACGGTAATTCGGGGCGTAGCAGCACGCTCATCCAAATCCCTTTTCCCGGAGGAGAGAACCACTTGCGGCCGAAACGCCCCCTTCCCCCCGTCTGTTCTTCTGCGAAGACCACCGCACCCTCACTCTCGCCCTCTTCTGCCAGCTTAAGAACATCCGCCTGTGTAGAAGACGTTGAGGACAGCATGATCGCTTTACGGCCAAATGTCGTAGTCTTCAGTGCGAGTTGGAGAGCTGTCTCATCAATATTTTCCGGCCTGGTGACCAGGCGGTATCCTTTACGGGAAACGGCTTCAAACTCATACCCCATATCCCGTAATTTATTTACATGTTTCCATACCGCGGTTCGGCTGATGGACAGTTGCCGGCTAATCTCCTCGCCCGACACAAACTTTCCGTCAGCATGAAGTAACATATGTAATAAGTCCTCATGCTTGGTCATTCGCAGCCACCCGTTTCACTTCAGCACATAGTGTTTCATACTGATTCATTATATTTCCAATCGCCGTTTCCCTGAGCAGATGTTTCATGAGTTGCCCGAGCCAAGGTCCACCTTTGCGCTCCACTAATTGCAACACCTGTTCACCGGTGATTTCGAGTTCTTTTATTGCGTGGACTGGCATGGATCGACTCCAGTCTGCCGCGAGAGTTTGAACTTTAAGGAGTCGATCATGCGTCTGTTCAGTACCTTTACGCCACTGTGTCGGCAATTGCTCTTGCAACAACAGCCAGTCGTTAGCAGCCTGAGCACCACAATGGAGTACGGACAAAATCCAGTTTTCACGTAGCCCCTTATCATCTTCACACTGCTCCACAAAATCGGACACCAGTTGCTCCATCTGAAGTACACCCGTAATTCGAACACGTTGTTCATTGGAAAATGTCCACAGCCGCAATAACTTGTCTGCTTCTTCCCGGTTATATCCACCAGCCAGCAACACACATGACCATCGAAGCAGCAAATGTTCTCCTGCCAAATGGTGCAAGCCAGTTAACAAATCTTTATTAAACCTGGAAGAATCCACCGGTGCTTTGACATACTCTAGCGCCCGGCTGCGAAATAATAATTCCAATCCCTTGAGCGGATGAGGACCTGCCATCATTTTTACCATCTCGGTACGAACCCGTTCCATAGCAATATGCCGAAGCAGTTCCCGTTGATCAACGAGTCCCTTCCAGGTATTGTACGCAATCCTGAAATTAAAGACGGAAGCGAACCGAACACAACGCAACATACGCAAAGCATCCTCACCAAAACGCTCAACCGCCCGGCCTACACAACGCACAAGCTCTTGCTTAATATCAACTTGTCCGCCAAAAGGGTCAACTATAGCTCCCTTCACATCCATTGCAAGAGCATTCATGGTGAAATCCCGCCGCTCTAAATCTTCCTTGATATCCTTAACAAACTGCACTGCTGCAGGTCTGCGATTATCCTGATATTCCGACTCCGTCCGAAAGGTCGTCACTTCAAAGTAATAGCCGCCAGAGCGAACCGTCACAGTCCCGTGCTGTAATCCTGTAGGAATACAATCATCAAAGAGAGCCATAACTTGCTCGGGAGAAGCAGAGGTCGTAATATCCATGTCGTCCACGGCACGCCCCAGCATTTCATCCCGAACACACCCGCCAACCCAATAGGCCTCAAAACCCTGTTCATTTAATCGAGTGAGGACATTCTCACTTTGTTTTGCCATTTCATCATTTGCTTGTGTCCATTGAACCACCACATATCACCTCTTCTCTTGCCTGCTGTGGTTCCCCATGCTTAACCGCAAATGGGATTGAGACTGGGGATTTCTCTTCCAAGCACACGGTAATATATCTTTTCATATTCCTGCCGAATGGAATCATTGCAGAAATCATGATGTGCACGATGAAGGCAAGCCTCCCGGATATCCGCAGCCAAACGCTCATTCGTCAGAAGACGAATCGCATTCTCAGCCATAGATTTGGTATCCCCAATCGGAGAGAGGAATCCTGTTTTCCCATGCAAAACAAGTTCTGGAATACCGCCAGCCTCCGAACCAATCGTAGGCACGCCACATGCCATCGCTTCAAGTGCTACCAGACCAAAGCTCTCTTTCTCGGACGGAAGCATTAAAATGTCGGCCATCGATATCACCTGAGCGACATCATCCTGTCTACCCAGGAAATGAACCTTTTCACTCAAGCCGAGTTCTTTAATTTTACACTGAATTTTGGGCAAGTCCGGGCCTTCACCCACAAACAACAATTTCGCAGGAACCTGCTCCTGAACTTGACGGAATACTTCCACTACGTCTTGTGTTCGCTTGACTGGACGGAAGTTCGAGATATGCATCAATATTTTTTCATGAGGGGCAGCAAAATCACGGCGCAGACTCGCTGCATCTCTTGGATAATAGACACGTTTATCTATAAAATTATAGGTCAGATCAATTGGGCGCTGAATATCCAGCAGTTCAACCGTTTCGCGAATCAAATCCTGAGAAACAGCTGTTACCGCATCACTCTCATTGATCGCAAGACGGATCAGATCTTTCAACGATTCATCCTGAGCCAGTACCGTGATATCCGTTCCGTGCAAGGTTGTAACCACTTTGAGGTTGTCTCCAACCATCTGTTTGGCTAGAAATGCGCATACAGCATGCGGTACTGCATAATGAACATGCAGCAAGTCTAGCTGTTGAGCCTTTGCCACCTGAGCCATTTTGGTCGCTAAAGACAGGTCATACGGAGGATACCGAAACACGTAATAATCGTTAACCTCTACTTCATGATAAAAGATATTCTTCTGAAATTTTCCTAATCTGAACGGAATGCTGTTCGCAATAAAATGAACCTGATGTCCCTGTTCGGCCAGCAATTTGCCGAGTTCCGTTGCGACAACCCCGGATCCTCCGAGGGACGGATAACAGGTGATTCCGATTTTTAGCTTTTGATCCATCCGGTTGGACGCTCCTTTGATCTCCCGCATATTGCAGGTTGATATCATGCAACGGAAATTCACTGATGCCATGATTTGTTTAAGTGTATATTCAATGTTCTATCCATATAAACAGAGGTAGAGGCAATTAGACGCCAAACTGTTTCACTATATAAGGTGTTATCGTTGCAAATCCTTCTGCAAACGGGATCAAGCTACGTTGTCCAAGCAAGGAATCACGTGCCCTCACCCGTTCGATATAACCTTGATTCAGCGGTGTAGATACGATGCCTGCACCCTGCTCGAACTGAGATCGATAACAGCGGAGTGAGGCTTCCTTTTGTTCATAGTGTTCCGTAATATCTACAATCAAATCCGTAGGGCCGATATCGTTGATAAAATAAAAGTAAGTTTCCTTCACTTGTACAGCCGGCATGTCCGGCATATAATTTCGAAGCTTCGCATTAAACACTGCTTCTTGCACCAGTTTACTGCACATAATATGATCGGGATGCCGATCCTCCCAATAAGGTGCAAAAACAATTCGGGGTGCATGTCTGCGAATCTCAGCGGTAATCGCTTGTACATGTTCCGGCGTAATATACAGCCCGCGGTCAGGTAATCCGAGATTTGTTCGACACGAAAGACCGAGGACGCGTGAGGCTTGCTCCGCTTCCTCGGTTCTGCGCTCCACGGTGCCATTGGAGGACATCTCCGCACGAGTCAGGTCACATACACCTACCTTTAACCCGGCAGCCGTATGTTTCGCAATCGTTCCAGCCATGCCAATCTCGGCATCGTCCGCATGTGCACCGAAGATAAGAATATCGAGACTCATTGAGAGTCACCCGTATTCAATCCAGCGTCCGGCTTATACTTATGTACGAGTTCCCTCCAAGCAAAATCGCCACGGTCAAGAGCTTTAACAAGGATCTCGGCTGTTGCAATATTGGTTGCCAGTGGGATACCCTGAACATCGCACAGGCGAAGCAGTGCATTAATGTCCGGCTCGTGGGGTTGCGCCATTAACGGATCGCGAAGGAAAATGATCAGATCCATCTCGTTTTGTGCAACCAACGCTCCAATCTGTTGGTCTCCCCCAAGCGGCCCTGATTCAAAACGATGAATCTGCAGGGATGTCCCTTCCATAATACGAAGACCTGTCGTACCCGTTGAATATAATTGATGGTCTGTAAACACAGGCTCATAAGCGGTAACGAAGTTTACCATTTCTTCTTTTTTACGATCATGGGCAATAAATGCGATTTTTAACATGACAATCTTCAATCTCCTTTAGTCGATAAAGTGGTCAAAGCCGTAAACGAGTCCTGTATATTCCATCACCTTTTGTACGCCGATCTTGACTCCTGGCATATAACCAGCACGCTCATATGAATCATGACGAATTTTCAGCGACTGTCCGTAATCGCCAAATACAACTTCCTGCTGTGCAAATACACCTGGCAAACGTACGCTGTGGATGCGGAATCCGTTATAATATCCCCCACGCGCGCCCTCAATTGTTTCTTCTTCGTTTGGATTGCCTTGACGAATTTCTTCACGATTCGCTGCAATCAATTCTGCTGTTTTGATCGCCGTTCCGGAAGGTGCATCCAGCTTCTGATCACCGTGATATTCAATGATCTCTACGTTAGGCATATGTTTGGCTGCCTGTGCTGCAAAACGCATCATAAGGATGGCTCCAATCGAGAAATTAGGAGCGATCAGCCCACCAATACCTTTCTCCTGGCACTGCTTGTCCAACTGTTCAATCTGCTCCGGCGTGAAGCCGGTAACACCCATGACGGGTCTTACGCCATGGCGGATAGCAATCTCTGTATGAGCAAAAGCAAATTGAGGCACTGTAAAGTCAACCATGACCTGTGGTTTGGTTTCAGCAAAAGCCATCTCGATATCATCTGTTACCAATACGCCACACTCAGGCAGTCCTACCAGCGTTCCTGCATCCGTGCCTGCTCCGGAGCGGTTGACAGCGGCTGCAAGCTCCAAATCCGGGTCTTGCAGTACCAGTTTCACAACTTCACGGCCCATTCGCCCAGCCGCTCCGATCACGGCAACTCTAATCACTTCACTCATCTTGGCTGCATCTCCTTCACTATGTTAGTTCATCTAATCGTTTTAACCCATGCATCTCATCCAGTCTGTATTGTTGCAACACTTGACTGTGATGTCACTTACTGCATCGATTTCAACCGTTGCTTCGTTTGTTGTAACATCTGATACAACTGCCCGTTCTGCGGATCAAGCAGAATTGCGTCCTGTAGCACTTGAAGGGCACTTTCGTATTCGTTCAGATCGCTGTGAGCCAGAGCCAGCATCACATGTGCCTCCACAGACAGTGGATCCAGCCTAATGGCTTCTTTAAGAAGCTGAGAAGCCTCGACATAAGGCTTGCATGATTCTGTTCCAACCTGCTCAAGCAACAATTTGGCTCTAACTGTAAGTTGTTTCGCTTCAAGTGTCTGCAGATGAAGCACATATTCCTCGACACCTTCGGATAATTCAACTGCCTTGCGGGCATATTCAAGTGCAGGAAGCAAATGTTTGCTTCGGGCGTGCGTGATGGAACAGCGATAATATAACTCGGCATGTTCCGGGTGAGCATGAATAGCCGCTTCGAACCAGCGAATGGCTTGCTCAAAATCATTTTGCAATATACAGCGGTAAGCCTGCTGCATATAATCTTCCGGTTTCATCATCAAGCTGACCCTCCCCGTGCGGGTGATGGTACAGCATATGTAATCTACGCCTAATCGGTGTTTTTTGGAGTCCACCGATTTGCGTCGCGGGTATTAAATTTATGCATAACTTTGTCATGCGCTTCAGCCAAATCAATACCGAGCGAGTTTGCAAAGCAGATGGTGATAAACAAAATATCACCAAGCTCAAGTTCAATTGAATTGGCAGCTTCGGAAGCTTTCTTCGGTTTCTCTCCGAACTCGTGATTCACTTCACGGGCAAGCTCTCCAACCTCTTCAGACATCCGGGCCAGCATGGCCAGAGGACTGAAATATCCCTCTTTGAATTGAGAAATATAGAGGTCAACCTCACGCTGCATTTCCGCCATACTTTTCTCCATGAGAGCAGGTTCTCCTTCTATTCTGATGTCGTGTTTGTTCCTAATAATATCAGTTATTGATGTTTACTTCCACCATCATACGGCACAAATCATGATTAATGTCCCGCATAAATCATTTTTAAAGACTATAGAAACAGGTATACTAAGATGGGAATGATCACTTCCTCATTCTAATTCAAGTACAGAGAGGGATCTTATGAGCACTACCAAAACGTGGTTTCAACTAAAACTTGTACTCCCAATACTGTTGGGTACAGCTTTATACGCCTTTGGGCTTCTTTATTTTATTATCCCCAATCAGTTGATGGAGGGCGGGCTTACCGGGGTTACCGTGTTGATTAACTATGCCTTCGGGGTGTCTCCTTCCCTGACCACTCTTATTTTAAATGTTCCGCTATTTCTGATTGGGCTTAAAGTGCTCGGTAGTAGACAGATGATGTATACCGGAATCGGGATCGGGGCATTGACCTTATTTCTGTGGCTGTTTGAGAAAATGATTCATCAAGGCTGGATTGAACCGTTACATACTGAGAATGACCTTCTCCTGGCCGCATTATATGCAGGGGTTACCTTGGGAGCCGGCCTTGGCATCGTGTTCCGCTGGGGGGGTACGACAGGTGGTTCCGACATTATCGCGCGTATCCTGAATCGAAAATACGGATGGAGTATGGGACGAGTGCTGTTAGGTATCGACTTTGTGATCATTGGCCTTTCCCTCATTTACATTCCCAAGGAAAAAATTCTGTATACACTCGTCGCTGTGTTTATTGCATCTAAAGTGATTGATTTCATTCAGGAAGGTGCATATTCAGCCCGTGCATTTATGATCATCAGCGATCATGCTCCCGAGATTGCCGATCAGATTACCAAAGATATGGATCGCGGCGTTACGCTCATTCCAGCCATCGGCGCTTACTCGAAACAAGCAAAACATATGGCCTACTGTGTTATTTCCAGGCAAGAGTTTCGCAGATTACAGACGATTGTACGTTCCATTGATCCCAGGGCATTTGTCATTATCAGTGATGTACATGATGTGCATGGGGAAGGTTTCAAAGAAAGCTGAGACTTTGCTCTAACGATAGGAAAGATGCAACAAAGAAACCTCTTCCCACAAGTAAAAGTCAGTCTAAAGCCTGTCTTTGTGGCAAGAGGTTTTCGTTGTTCTTTTATGATACATCTAGCAAATAGGAAAAACTGACTAGCGGCGATATGTAAAGATATCCTGTTGCTCGGCACGATACTTTCGGTACCCCGCATAACTTAGTGTAGCAACAATGACAGAACTTATCACCAGCCCTGCTGCCCTGCGATCTGGCCCCTGTACATAAGGCACAAAGGCGCTCTCATCCTTTTCACGTCCAAACAATTGATTCACTAGCTCTTCCCCATGCACAGCCATGCTACGTAGCTGTGATCCATCTGACTGCTTTGCGTGTGTCAGTCCTTTGAGATGGGATAACCACGCGTCCATTTGAGCGATCTGATACGGCTCAAGCCGAATGATTGCCGCTGGACGGATCGTTTCATAGTGCTCTTCAAGAACGCTAAAGCGATTAGTCAGAATAGCTGCATTGTTGTTCTGATTAGCTGCCAGTGATAATGCATCCAGATCACTCTTCACAATTTTATAATATTGGAGCCAGAGCGGTTTAGCCGGATTGGCTAGACTGTCCGCAGCAAGTCTGAGTTTGGCTGAGGTCTGCTGAAGTATATGCCTATCCCCTTTGAATTTAGCAGCAGCCTCCTTGACTTCTACCACCGTTTCCGACAACGCATGGATGCCCTCCACAGAGGTTTTACCCTCAAACGAGACATGTGCCAGACTATTATCGATCCGCGTAATACTGGCGCGTACTTCCTCCATATTATTTTCGAGCACCCTGCGATATAGTACAGCAGCCTCTTCGTTCAATTGTGCAATGGTATAAGTTGAGGATACTTCCTGATTCACATTTGGTTTGAATTCACCACTTTGCGCGGATACCCGGTATGAAGCATTGGTCCAAAGCAGCAGAGCCATGAGTGATACCGTTAACCATCCCGCCAGACTCCTGAATGTTCTCTTCATGGACATCCCTCCCATCATCAATGTATGGCGAGGGATGGCTGGTTAGAACAAGCTAAGCTTGTATACTCAAGCTCTTTTGGCCTGCTTTAATGCAAGCCAAGTAGCGAGAACGCTCACGATGGTCAAGGTAACTGTAAAATTGCGAACAGCCTGTACATGTTGATACAGCGTCGCAGGCAACCACGGGTAAATATCGTATGTATAATCCATCGTATCATTCAACAGTGTCCAGAGACCTGCCACAATCAATGACAACCAGCGGAAGCCGAAGAAACGTACATATATCAGTGCTTCAATTGCCATTGCACTATGGGAAGCGATTAGCATCCAGTCCTGCCAGTGCTGTGTTCCCCCTTGAGACCAGCCAGCAAAAATGATAGATACAGCCCATACGCCATATTTAACAGAGGTAACCACAGCGAGCGCTTGAATAATATGTCCAATCCGTTGCAGGACTATCGACTTCACAGGATACAGTACCCACAACAACGCTAGTGTAAAAAACAGGCTTGCTGTTGGGCTATCTGGTACAAATACGATCTGCCACGCCGGTTGGTGGGCAAGAGTCCATTTCATTTGTTCACCATACCAGATGTATCCATATACCGTGCCAAGAGCATTACACCAGAACAAAAGCCACAGGAAATACCGATTGGTTAGAAACTCCCTGCTCCAAAAAAACGATAAAGCCACGAACACTGCACCTTCTTCCTTCACTCATTATTGACTCTTCATCTCGATTACTGAATTTCACATATTCTTTAAAAAGACTTCAAAAAAACCTGACCGCATAACGATCAGGTTTTTTCATTAATTCGATTTTACTGTTCTGCCTTCTGTTTCGCAAGCCATTCGGCTAGATGAGTGATTTCCTCATCGGTAACACCTTGAGCTATAGCTTGATCATACATTGGAGGCATTCCATTGTAGCCCTCTTTAATAATCGTTACGATCTCTTCCTGACTGTGCTTGTCACCAACGCCACGAAGAGAAGGTGCGTTGCCTTGGCCTTTCATATCGGTTGCGTGACAGCCAATACATCCAGCCTTTTTGTACGTTTCCATCGCAGGATCGTCCTTATCAACAATCGCGACTTCCTCCTGCTGCTGTCCAGGTGCATTAGAAGTAGGCAGACCCTGCTCATGTTTTTCCAGAGCTTCTTCCTCCCGCTGAATATGCTCCGGCTTCTGTCCTGACGCTTCAAGCTCGTGCTCGTAGTGTGTCCATGCTACGTTTGTCAGATAGAATACCGAGATAACGGACAGTAACATTAAGGCCGAAGCAATCGGACGTTTGTAGAAACGACGCTCTTTCCCTGTATCCAGGAAAGGAGCCAGCAGCAGAGCTCCGAATGCAACGCCGCTGACACCCAGTACACCTAGTAGGACATAATCTCCAGATGCATAAGGATATTTCAAATACTGATACAGGAAAAGAAAGTACCAGTCCGGCATCGGGATAACCGATGCACTTGGATTAGCCGGATAACCGAGAGGTGCGGGTTCCGAGATGGTCAACACGAGAATGCCGACCAGAACAACGACCCCGACCATCCACTCTTTAAGCAAGAAGTTAGGAATAAATGCTTCCGATTTGCCGGGATATGCCGTGTAATCAGGTGGAGTAATGAACCCCGACCCTTTGCGGACGCGTGAATCACCGACAAAGATAACTTTTTCCTCATCATTGCTCTTGTGCCCGTGAGCCATTACGTTTCCTCCCTTCTTTGGTTTATAGTGGTCCCGAAATGCCCTGTCTGCGGATCATGATAAAGTGTCCGACCAGAAGCACCAGAAGCACCGCAGGGAGGAAGAAGACGTGCAATGCGAAGAATCGTGTCAGTGTCTGCGCACCAACGATCGTTCCCCCTTGCAGGAATTCCTTGATGATCGGTCCAAGCCAAGGTACGGTGTTGGCAATCTCCAGCGTTACTTTTGTTGCAAAATAAGCTTTGTTATCCCAAGGCAACAAATACCCTGTCAGACCAAGACCAAGCATGACGAAGAAAATCAACATGCCGACAACCCAGTTCATCTCACGCGGAGCTTTGTATGAGCCTGTAAAGAATACACGCATCGTATGTAGGAACATCATGACGATAACCAAACTGGCCCCCCAATGGTGCATACCGCGTACAATCTGACCAAAAGCTACTTTCGTCTGCAAATACTCAACACTTGCATACGCGTTAATAATATCTGGAACGTAGTACATCGTCAGGAACATACCTGACAGAATCTGAATAACTGTAATAAAGAACGTTAATCCGCCAAAACAGTATACGAATGCGGAAAAGTGATGCGCCGGGTTTACATGCTCTGGCACTTCATGATCCGCAACGTCCCGCCATATTGGCGTGATGTCAAGACGCTCGTCAATCCAGTCATAGACATTTTTAAACATCTGCGTTCACGCCTCCTATTTCACTCGGGTGTTCGGAACAATCTCGCCCAGATAAACCCAGCCTTGTTCCTCCTTAACCACATATTCATCCAATGGTTTCGGGGCTACGGCAAGATTCTTCCCTTCCTTGTCATAGTGCGCGCCGTGGCATGGGCAATGGTACTCATTCGGGTAATTTTTGTCACTGTTCCATCCTACTGTACATCCCAAATGCTTACAGATAGGTGAAAGCGCATAAATTTTCCCTTGTTCGTCCTTGCGAATCCAAGCCACCAACGAAGCATTACTCAAATACCAGCCATCCTGTTGTTTCAGTTCAAACGTAAATTCTTGAGGTTCATTTGTAATTTTGCTGATCTCAGCCACTTTGACAGAGGTTCCTTCTCCCTTGTGCTGCAAAATCGGGTCCACCGCAAAACGGACCATAGGAAGAATTGCACCGGCGGCCATGTAGGCTGTAGCTCCACCAAGCGTGTACGTCAAAAACTGCCTGCGCGACATTTCCAATTTGCTTGGCGGTTTCATCGAGGCTTCGTGCTGGTCATGCTCACTGCTCATACTGTCTCCAACCCCCTTTTTCAGCCAACTCTCTCAATCGTTTTCATTATCATAAATTCCACGACTTACTAGAACATACATAATCATATAGTAGCCCTAGAACACCGTCAAGAATTTGTCACACATTTTTAAGGTTCAATTGTAAGCGTTGTTAAAAAACTGTTGGAAATTTGTCACATTTGTCATCAAGATGTCACCTTTTCCATAGATCTCGAATGCATTCCCCAATATGTCGGGCAATTGTTCCTTCTTCAAGTTGCCCTGCTAGATCCTTTTGACTTAAAAGTAAATCCGCAGCTGGAATATCCATCCCAACAAAAGATCCATCCACTGACATAATTACCACATATTTAAATCCAGAAGCTTTGAGTTCAGTCGACAAGGTATTTAATGTCATTGACATTTGTGAACTTGTGTAGTGATAGGCCGGGTACGTCATAATCCTTCCTTTAAAAGGAATCTCTACCATATCCAGAAAATCTCTTAGCCGCTCCAGCGCTTCAGTCGCTTCAACCGGTGACTGTTTACCGCTCATGGCCGTGAACGGAACAAGGCAGGTATCCAGATAGAGTTGCAGTTCAGCCCAGCTGTCTTGATTCATCTCACTGAATTTCAATTCCCTATATCCCCTTCCTATCCATTTTATTCCCATATTATATATGAGCATATGTTATAAAGCCAGATATTCATTCAATTTTAAGTTTATATAAAAAAATATTTAAAAAAAGGAATGCGCTTTTGCGCATTCCTTTTTGTCCGACTATTCATATAATTGGTTCTTTATTGATCCGTTAATTGATCGTCCTCAGTTCATCCGTCAGACTCCGGAAAGCTACTTCGTCTCCGGTAGCTAACGCTTTGTCGATTTCCAAATAAAGCTTTTCACTCTTCTGTTTGCGAAGCGCCTCGTCCCAAACCATCTCAGCCGCCAGCCCCAACATGACTTCATACGTAACTTTCATTTTATCCAATAGGATGCACCTCCAAAACGGATTTAAGAGCTCCTATATTCTCTTCCTTTGATTACATAACCCAGTGAAGTTCTCGACATCCGCTGCAGATCAGCTTCAGTCAATTCACGAATCACTTTGGCAGGTGTCCCCAAAGCGAGAGTATAGGGCGGAATTTTACTATTTTCAGTTACCACAGAACCGGCTCCAATCAGTGAGTACTCACCGATTTCGCCACCATTGAGTACAATGGCTCCCATGCCGATCAATGCCCCCGTCCCGATGGTACAACCATGAATGATTGCAGCATGTCCTACGGAGACATCATCTCCCAGAATAAGAGGTTGATCGGTGTTAACATGTCCTACAGCATTATCTTGAATATTGCA
This sequence comes from Paenibacillus sp. 4624, assembly GCF_050435065.1. Taxonomy (NCBI): domain Bacteria; kingdom Bacillati; phylum Bacillota; class Bacilli; order Caryophanales; family Paenibacillaceae; genus Paenibacillus; species Paenibacillus sp. 4624. The sequence continues at coordinate 49,824 of NZ_JBNDJR010000003.1, read as the reverse complement.
ACGCTTTCCAAGCATAATAGGTGCCAAATCGGCCCGCAGGACTGCATTGAACCAAACGGTAGAGTCTTCGTCCATTTGCAGATCACCTATCAATTTTGATCCCTCCGCCATATATATGGAAGGGTGTAACACTGGCATTATGCCTTTGTATGGAATTATCATTCGTATCACTCCTTAATTTGGGAGTGATTGTAGCAACTTGTCCTTCACTTGTCAAACACAATAGGTGTAACATCAGCCGAGACGGAGCGGCATGACGATGCAAGCTTTGCTCCCCAAGCCGTCATCTGCAGAACTCTTCCTTGTTCATGCTCGCCTGCACGAATCAAGCCTAGATGCAGCATCATTTTAATGATCCGCTTATCATAGATATCTTCAGCCGTGTCGTAGTAAAACGGCTGGATAAACGGCCCAATTTGCCGGAAAAGAGATTCCATCGTAGACCAATTCTCGGCACATTCACCTGTCCAGTACACAATCGAGGAAAGGTTTGGAACAGCACCTTTATAAAGTCTTAACCAAAACCGAAACAGCTGTATCATTTCGGTTGCTCTCTCGGCCCCCAGTTTCTCTTCACCAGACCCTGTCAGCCTGAGACTGCCCTGCTCTTCACGAATCAAGCGGTGGTGAAAGGCATAATCATACAGCAGTGCGAAACGATCCGGATAATCCTTGAACGAACGACCATATCCGAAGCGCCACCCGGCTTTGCCTACCAGTTCCTCAGAGATGTGCAGATGCTCCATAAGTTGCTGCTGTGAGCGTCGATACATCAACCCTTCGGCATTCACAGCGATCTCATGTTGCTGCACAAATTTCAGGAACAACTTCAGATCGTCTGCCATCAGATGATATTCCTCTCGATACATGGACGGCTCTGTCGTTTTAACAATGCCTGCTCGTAAATGTGTAGATAACACATCTCTGAACCTCAGTTTCAAGTCTTTAGGCACTTGATAGAGATATCTGGTCTGCTGTGTAGTCCCATTGAACAGCCACCCACTTTTGGTAAAGCGAATAATGAGATCACGGGGACTTGAGCCTGCCTCACTCTCCTTTTTGTCCATCGATTGACGGGCTATGGCGATGAGCTCCTCCATACCATAAAATTGGCGGGGGTCAAATAACAGGTTATTCAAAAACCGTTGATCTGCCTGGTTCAATTGACGTATCTGTTGCTCAAAGAAAGGTTTACTACCCAATGTTGTGAGGATGCTCTGGATGAGTTCATGTTTGGAATTAGGCTTGCATTCACATTGATAGTAGTCTGCTATTCGATTAAGCTGGCCAATATCAGCAAAAGTCAGCATATCTGCTAGATTCATGGATCCATCGCCTCACCCGTTCACTGCTTTAGGTTGCTGATCTGGCCTTCAACAGTGTGGTTTTGTAAACATGGTTGACGGATTCTTCACAATCTAAACCTCTTCTTGCCATTTTTTTTGTTTTACCTCATCTTATGCCTCAAAACAATCAATCAGAAGAAAAACAGTAGAGTTTATGCTCAATCCTGTTTAATCTCTCAAATAGATGGTATAAAAAAACAACCTGAGCTTATCACCCAGATTGTTTAGTGGTATCCATAGACAGATGTTGTGTGCAATTATATAAGAGTGGAATCCAGTCATCGTCATATTCTTTCTCCAGAATGGTCAGCGACAGATTGCCAATGCGTTCGGTGTATTTGTCCTGATATAATGCCGTTAACAGGTTAGCAAGAAAAGCACCATGCGTTACAATTAGTACATTTTCTTTTGAATGGGCAGACCATAAGTCGTCCAAAAAAGCCAGCGCACGTACTTGAATATCCTCGATATGCTCTTGCCCCAAATCAAGTGTATCCCAGGATTTACCCCAACGTGCAACCCGTTCATCCGAAGTAAGGCCCTCAACCTGACCAAATGCTCGTTCTTTCAATCGTGCGTCCGGTTTAAGCATAGGTACATTCAGCATCCGTGAAAGAATCTCTCCCGTTTCCTGTGCTCTTGACAAACCACTCGTCACAATATAATCCCACTGGTAGTCTTCAGACTGCAGACGTCTACCAAGACATTCTGCTTGCTTTCGTCCTTCCTCATTCAAAGGAATATCCGTCTGCCCCTGTATACGGCCAGCTGCATTCCAATCTGTCAGACCATGACGAACAAGCCCGATCCGCACATTCATCCCTCATTTCTCCACACAGCAAACGACAGGTTGGAAACCTATGCACCCACACCTTGTTTACGTTTAGTTGTTGATCGATGCATACGTCCAAGTGAAAACAAAGCCATCCCTATGGCAAGCAGAGACAATGCCATCCAGTATTGAGGATAAGCAGGACCCATACTTACAACAAAAGGTTCAATGATACTCCCTTTATCTGCTCCAGGAATGTCATACTTATATAATCCCGAGGAAGAAGATGTACTTCCAGCAACCCCAGTCTCAAGGATGCCTGTCGTAATTACATTGGACGTCTCAGCTTCTGATACCTCTGGCTTGAACATCGCCATGTACAGAAAGCTGCATAAAAATATAGCCAGGAACGCCGCAATCCACAAAGACATATGTTTACGGATTACCGCAGAGAATCGATTAACCTTTGCCTCTTCTGGTAATAACCATGGAGACTCCGCGTAAATCCGGTCCATTACGTTTCGGTTGACCCTCTCTGCCTGTTGCTCTGTCACTGGAACCGGGATGCTGTGCAGCAGCATCTGGGCTTCCTCCCAGACTTCAAACTGCTCCGAACACTCTTCACAACCAGCGAGATGTGTTTGAAACGCAATTCGCTGTGGATGAGATTCCGGTAAGTCCCAGACCAATGCAAACAGTTCCTGGGCTTCATTGCAATTCATCGGTTCTTCATCCCTTCATATGGCTCGTACATCGGCTCGAAGAAATAAGGCTCCAATTGTGTTTTTACGCTTGATCTTGCCCTGAATAACAGCGATTTAACAGAACTGACACTCTGCCCCAAAATACCCGCGATTTCCTGATAATCCAACTGATCATACTCACGAAGTATAATCGCAGAACGTTGCTTCTCTGGCAGATTGTTAATCGCATCTCTAACCAGCATCACCCGCTCGCTACGCAGAACAGCATGCTCAGGAGCATTCTCCATAGGAGCAATAGGAACTACGCCGCTCTCCTCAAGCGGAACATTCCCACTACGCTGTTTACGAAGCTCACTCAATACCGTATTTCTAGCGATAGTATACAACCAGGTGGAGAATGAAGCATCCACCTCACGGAAAGAGTGTAAACTGCGGAACGCCTTGTAGAATGTCTCAGAACAGAGATCTTCCGCAAGCAGCTCCATATTGGAACTTTTCAACATATGATATACGAAAGCCAGTATTTTACGCTGATAACGACTCATCAGCTCGGAATATAACTCAACGTTACCTTCCTTGATCTCTCGAATCAACTGGGAATCCGTCATTTGAGTGCGACCCCTCCTCGCCCATCCATGTGCTTCTCCCCGTTCGACTCTATCCATGTATTACCGAACAGGCGTAAAAAAGTTGCGGTTCAACCGCATAAAAAAAGCGTCCAGCACCATTCACGGCCCTTCCGCCAAATTCCCCTATGTAATGGCAATTTCCCCAACGTTTCTACATAACAGTAACATTGTACAACGGTCTGCATCATCCTGGCAAATCCATTGCTATCCACTTTTGTCCGACTTAACATTTATATGCCATCCATTTCGTTGGCATGACTTCCTAATACAGCCTCTTGGAAAGCCTTGCATACTATAGACGCAGTAACTTCTAAAAAGGTTACAAAAATGAGATATTTTTTTGAATTTTATTTTTTGGTACATTCTATCAGCATCCTTTTTCGCACCTTACAAACGATTTTGGTAAGATTGAAAGCCTTGATTGTACGGTTTTTCCTTGAAATCTAAGTTTTACAAATAAATTTGTCCAAAGTGTTGACAAAATGAAAACGTATACATATAATAAAAGTACAGTATGGTTTCTCTCCACTCCTATCCAATAACTGTATTGCTCCACGTGAGCAATGGCCGCTTATGTAAGCGGTCTTTTTTTTGTCTAAAAACATAATTCTTCCCCTAGTTACAAAAAAAAGAGAGCTCTCGCCCTCTTTTCCATCCTAAACCCACACCTGATAACCTAGGGAGGACAGCAAAGTCTTCGCCCGTTCCATATCCTCTTCCTGACGGAATGACAAACGCATAATCCCTGGCACATCCACCCGGTTTTCAATAATTTCAAGGTTACTCAAGTTGATATCATTTGTCCCGAGCTCTGTTGCTATTTTCCCGATCATACCCGGAGCATCCTGCACATCTGTATACAGATCAAATAAAGGCGAGATCATGCCCTTACGTCGCTCAGGCAATACACTGCGGAACTCCCGTGCCTGACGAAATGCATCCTCAATGCCTTCCCCGTTCTTTTGCTCTAGCATCGTTGTAAAAGACAACATTTGACTATTCCAGTCCTTAAGAAGCTCCAGCAGCACCTCTCGGTTACTCAGCAGAATATCCCTCCAGACAATAGCATCGCTGGACGCAATCCGCGTAATATCCCGAAAACCACCTGCTGCCAGCATTTTATACAGTGGATTGGATTCGTTATATTCACGTACCTGGTTCACCAGAGCAACAGCAATAACATGGGGCAGGTGACTGATTGCACCCACAATATCATCATGCAACAGAGGTTCTACCCGAACAATCTGAGCACGAGTATATGCTAAAAGCTCGGATAAGCGGCCGTAAGCCTCTTCAGGCACATGCACGGACGGTGTCAGGACATAATAGGCGTTCTCAAATAATACAGCTGAAGCTGCGTCCACACCCGCCCGTTCCGATCCTGCCATCGGGTGCCCTCCGATAAAGTAGGCCTCTTTTAACCGGATATGTTCCGCACAAGCTGCAATTGAGGCTTTCGTACTACCAACATCTGTAATGATACAGCCTTTTTTCAGCGGCAGTCTGGACAATTGTTCAAAATACGATTCAAGCAAACCAACAGGCACACACAAAAAAATGAAGTCGGCATCCTGCACCGCTTCTTCCAGAGAGAGCGTCGCAGCATCCACTACTCCGCTCGCTATGTACTTGTCTTTTAACTCTTCCAAATGTGCGTAACCCATAACGGTAATCCCCGGCTTGCCTTTAAAGCAAAGCGCAAGTGAACCGCCGATGAGTCCAACACCAATCATTGCAATTTTTATGGTCATGGGTCCTCACTCTTTCATCGCCAGTATTAAGGGCGTGCTGCCACATTCTCCGCCAGTGTGTTCTCCAGCGCCGCTATAAAAGCACGATTTTGCTCCGCTGTTCCGACAGACACACGAATGTATGTTGGATAGACGTGAAAGCCCGAGCGAACGATAATGCCCTGTTTCAACAAAGATTGAAACGCTGTAGTGGATGGCATGTTCACATCAACCAAAATGAAATTCCCTTGAGTTGGAAAATAAGGCAAACCCAGTCGTGAAAATTCATTTTGTAGCCATTCTCGATCTTCAGCATTCCGTTTGGAACACTCCTGAACAAAAACCTGATCCTGAAGTCCAGCCATTGCCGCAACCTGCCCAAGACGAGAAGTGTTAAACGGTTCCCGTACACGGTTAATCAGGTCAATGATCTCTGGACGTGCAATTCCGTACCCTATACGAAGTGATGCTAAACCATATATTTTGGAGAATGTCCGCAGAACAACCAGGTTCGGGTAACGATCAATCAATGAAATGCTTTGCGGATAAGCTTCATCCGTTACGAATTCGTAATAAGCCTCGTCCAGCACAACCATTACATTCGACGGCACCCGGTCCATAAAGGCGATCAGCTCTTGCTCGGAAATGATCGTACCGGTAGGGTTATTCGGATTGCACACCCAGACAGCTTTGGTTTTATCATTGATTTGCGCCAGCATTGCTGGCAAGTCGTGAGTTCCATTTTTCAAAGACACCTCTATCGTTACAGCACCCTCGATGTCCGCATTGCTTTTATACACGGAGAAGGTCTGGTCCGCCATAATCGTCTCATCTCCAGGAAGAAAGAACGCCCGTGTGATCAGCGCAATAATTTCATCCGATCCACAGCCAAAAATCAAATTGTCTCGCTCTACTCCCAAATGCTTGGCAAGCACCGCTGTCAGTTCTGCAGCACTTCCGTCGGGATAAATACTTACATTAGCCAATTCTCTCGTAATTGCCTCAAGTACAGCGGGAGAACTGCCATAGGGATTCTCGTTGGAGGCCAGCTTGATGACGTGCTCCAGCCCCAGCTCACGTTTAACTTCTTCAATCGGTTTGCCCGGCTTATACACAGGCAGATTGACAATCTGGGATTTCGGTTTCAACTCGACCGCCTCCTGTTGTTCAAACTTAGAATAAAGTGCAAATGAAAAGTTAATTTATGTGATTATCCTTTTAATTGTGCCACAAAGTTGCGAATTTGCAACAGTCCAGCCTCACGAGTATCCGCATTTTCAAGTAGCGGGATTGCCTCTTCCACTTGCCGCACAATAGCACTGCCTACAACGACACCGTCACAGATGCGGGAGAAATGAGCTACCTGCTCATGACTGGAGATGCCGAAGCCTACTGCGACAGGAAGGTCTGTCAGACCTTTTACCGTTTCAATAAAACTTTCTACTCCGTTAAAAAAGGATGCACGCTCTCCGGTTACACCCAGAGAAGAAACACAATAGATAAATCCGCGCGCACCAGTGACAATCCGCTCAATACGGGCATTGGATGTAGGGGCTACAAGCGGGACCAGATGAACCCCGGCCTGATCGGCACGACGACGCATATCTTCTGCCTCTTCAATCGGTAGATCCGGGATGATCATGCCGCTGATATCATGTTTGATCAACTCGTCAAAGAAAATATCAAGACCCGTTTGCAGCACCGGATTGTAATACGTAAACAGAACAAAAGGTAATTTCACACCTGCCTGACGAGCTTTGGCAGCCGTCTCCATCACCGTACGAATCGTAATTTGACTTTTCAATGCGCGCTCGGAAGCACGCTGAATGACAGGGCCGTCTGCGAGTGGATCGGAATACGGAACACCAAGCTCCAAGATGTCTGCTCCTGCTTGTTCAAGCTCCTTGATAATATCAATGGTGGTGTTCACATCTGGATCACCAACGGTAAGAAACGGAATAAGTGCCGTGCGATTTTGTTCTTTTAAGTGCTGGAAGGTTTGGTCCATCAGATTCATTACAAATTACCTCCCGTATACTTCATAATGGATTCTACGTCTTTATCCCCGCGTCCAGACAAACAGATGACAACGATATCATCTGCTGTCAGCTCCGGCGCCAGCTTCACGACCTGAGCAACCGCATGGGCCGACTCCAGCGCAGGTATAATGCCTTCCGTACGGCTTAATAATTGCAACGCATCCAGAGCTTCCTGATCGGTAATTGGAACATATTTAGCCCGTTCAATATCTTTAAGATAAGAGTGCTCTGGTCCAACGCCTGGATAATCGAGACCAGCCGAGATGGAGTGCGCAGGTTGTACCTGTCCATATTCATCTTGTAACAGATAACTCATGGAACCCTGGAACACACCATGTGTACCTTTGCTCATCGTAGCCGCATGGTACTCGGTATCCACACCTTTGCCTGCTGCTTCGACACCAACTAATTTCACATCCTGATCCCCGATAAAAGGATAGAACATACCGATGGCGTTACTTCCGCCGCCAACAGCAGCTACAATAACATCCGGAAGGCGTCCTTCAATCTCCTGAATTTGACGACGTGTCTCATCCCCGATCACGCGCTGAAAATTACGCACCATCATTGGATACGGGTGAGGTCCAACAACAGATCCCAGTACATAGAAGGTATCTTCTACATTACTGACCCAATAACGAAGCGCTTCGTTACCAGCATCTTTCAATGTACGTGTGCCGGACGTTACCGGAATGACTTCTGCTCCAAGCAGTTTCATGCGGAATACATTTAGCTGCTGGCGCTGGGTATCTTCCTCACCCATGAATACTTTGCACTCCAGTCCGAGCAATGCCGCAACGGTTGCCGTTGCAACCCCGTGCTGGCCTGCGCCGGTTTCAGCAATGACTTTCTTTTTACCCATCCGTTTAGCAAGAAGCCCTTGCCCAATCGCATTGTTGATTTTATGTGCACCTGTGTGATTCAGATCTTCACGTTTCAAATAAATTTTAGGCCCATCCAGATGACGTGATAATTGCTCCGCGTGATACAGAGGTGTCTCTCGTCCAGAGTATTCACTTAGCAAATAATTCAATTCCTTGTTAAACTCTTCATCCTCAGAGAAGCGGCTATATGCTTCTTCTAGTTCGATCAGAGCGTTCATTAGTGTCTCGGGTACAAAACGGCCTCCGAAGGGACCGAAACGCCCATGTTCATCCGGCAATTGGTGTGTCATGCCTGCTTCACCCTTTCTACAAATGCGGTAATTTTGGATATATCTTTCAGACCTTCCGTCTCCACGCCACTTGATACGTCAACGCCATAAGGTCTGTACGTTTGAATTAAATGTTGTACATTGTCCACCTGAAGCCCGCCTGCAACAAACATGGCAATACCACGTTCAGCAGCCCATTCTGCATATGCAGGTATACGTTCCCAGGCAAATGTTTTGCCAGAACCGCCGCCGTACAATGGATCAAAGGTATCCAGCAAGATTGCGTCTACGAATCCCGCGTAATCATTTAACCTGTGTAAAGCAGCTTGATCCGCTTTCTGTCCTGTTTCGTCTTTTGGAAAAGAAACGACCTTGAACACATCTGCATGCCAGAGCTCTTTCACTTGTTGACAGAATGCAGCACTTTCCTGTCCATGCAACTGGATGACATCCAGAGGCACTGTTTCCATCACATACTTCAGTTCTTGCATTGTCGGATTCACAAAAACACCAGCAAGTTTCGGCCGTTCATGTACAGGCCATTCATACAAAACCGATCTCAACTCTCTAGCCTTTTCAGGAGTAATTTGACGGCGGGACTTGGCAAACACGACACCGATATAGTCCACAGGCAAGTTTATCATCGATTTTAGCACTTCAACGTCCTGAAGTCCACATATTTTTACGGTCGCCGGCAACAAGTGCCCTTGTATCCGGGAACCTGCGCCTGTATCATCATCTATCGAATTATTCATCATTTCGGTCCCATCAGATCGTAAACAGCAGTTTCAACATCGTCTTTACGCATCAGATGCTCTCCAACGAGAATACCGTGCACGCCTGCTTCGATAAGGGGTTTCGTAGACGCTGCACCGTCAATTCCACTCTCACTGATCAGCGTCACACCAGGTGGAATCAATTCCATCAGATCCAATGTAGTACTCAGACTTGTCTCGAACGTTTTCAAGTTCCGGTTATTGATGCCAACTAGTGTCGCTTCAGGAATGTCCAGCACCGTTTCCAGCTCTGCCCGATCGTGAACTTCAATCAAAGCGTCCAGTCCAATACTTTTCGCAAACGTCAAAAATTGACGAATCTGCCCCGGTGTGAGAATGCTGGCAATCAGCAAGATCGCATCTGCTCCCAAAAGTCTAGCCTCGGCAATCTGTGACTCATCGATCATAAAGTCCTTGCGCAAGAGCGGAATATTCACTGCCTGATGAATAGCCTGCAAATATTCGTTACTGCCCTGAAAATAAGAAACATCCGTCAGAACAGAGATACAATCAGCACCCGCACGTTCATAGGCAGAAGCAATCTCTACCGGATGAAAATCCGGACGAATTAATCCTTTGGACGGCGAGGCCTTCTTCACTTCGGCAATAAGCCCCAGCTTACGATTGCGTCTGCTTGACAACGCCTGTTCAAACCCGCGTGCAGCCGGTAATTGTTCAATCTTTTGCATAGCTTCATCCATGTTAAAAGTCTGTGCAAGAGCCTGCACTTCTTTATGTTTTGTCGCAACGATTCGATCAAGATACATGATTGTACGCCTCCGTTGTATGAATTAACTGACCCAGCTTACTGGCCGCTTTACCCGAGTCCACTGCCTCCGCAGCGATTTTAACGCCATCTGCAATGCTGTCCGCAAGGCCGGATACATAAATACAAGCTCCGGCATTCAGTAGCACAACATCCCGGTAAGCACTACGTTCACCCTGGAAGATCCGATGTATAATTTCGGCGTTCTGTGCCGCATCTCCTCCAAGCACTGCTTCAAGCGGATGCAAAGACAGCCCCATATCTCGTGGATCGATGTCATAGGTGTGCACTACCCCGTTACGCAACTCAGATACCTGTGTAGGTGCAGAGATACTAATTTCATCCAGACCGTCATGGCTGGCAACAACTAGCGCTCTTTTCAAACCAAGACGGTTAAGTACTTCCGCAATCATCGGCGTCCGGGAGCGATCATACAATCCCAGCAATTGACGATCTGCACCGGCTGGATTGGTTAATGGTCCAAGCATATTGAAAATCGTGCGCACACCCAGCTCTTTTCTCGGAGCCGCTGCATGACGCATGGAGGGATGATACACCTGAGCAAAACAGAAACAGATTCCGATATCATCCAGACACTGTCTGGCTTGCTCTCCATTCAGATGAATATTAACGCCAAGCGCTTCCAATACATCCGCGCTGCCTGCTTTGCCAGAAGCTGAACGATTGCCGTGTTTGGCTACTCGAACTGAAACCGCCGAAGCAATAATGGCCGATGCTGTAGAGATGTTGAATTTATGAATACCCGATCCGCCTGTGCCGCAAGTATCCAGCAGCCCTCTGCCATCTGTCAGTATACGTCCACCTTGTCCACGCATCGCCTGAGCAAAACCAGTGATTTCATCCACCGTTTCCCCCTTCATACGAAGAGCCATCAGCAACCCTCCGATTTGAGCCGGAGTAGCTTCACCTCGCATGATCGAATACATCAATTCACGTGCCTCGTCCTGCTCAAGGTGGCTTCCTTCAAGAATTTTAGCGAGTCCTTGCTTCATTCCTTCTTCCCGGGAAATCGCTGTTTCCGTCAGTACCAGGCTGTCATTCATGATTGGATTCAAGTTCATTTCCAGTCTCTCCTCTCTCAGTTCGTTGCCGAAGTTGGTGTAACAAAATAATCAGCGTTAGCCAGACTTAATTTTGAATCCGCAACTTTTACAGGGAACATCGCTTCAGCCGTACGAATGGCCTTTAACAATGCTTTGGCTTTGTTCACGGTCTCTTCATATTCCTTCTCAGGCACAGAGTCCCATACAATTCCGGCTCCGGCCTGAACATATGCTTTTCCCTTTTTGAAAATAATCGTACGGATTGTAATACATGCATCCATATTTCCGGAGAATCCAAGGTAACCAATCGCTCCTGCGTAGGCACCGCGTGCCTCCTTTTCGAGCTCCGCAATAATCTCCATCGCACGCAGCTTCGGCGCACCAGATACAGTTCCAGCTGGCAGACAGGAGAGGAACGCATCGAAGAAATCTTTATCTTCTCTTAGCTCGCCTGTAACGTTCGATACCATATGCATAACGTGAGAGTAGCGCTCGATCTCCATGAACATGTCACACTTCACACTGCCAAAAGTGGATACACGCCCCAGATCATTTCTTCCCAGATCCACCAGCATCAGATGCTCCGCGCGCTCCTTCTCATCCTGTAGCAAATCCGCCGCAAGTGCGCGATCTTCTGCCTCTGTCGCTCCTCTTGGACGTGTGCCTGCGATAGGACGTGTTTCTACACGATTGCCGTCAACCTTGACGAGCGCCTCAGGTGAGGTACCCACGATAATTTCATCGTCCATTTTCAAATAATACATATAAGGAGAAGGATTTAATGTCCGAAGTACGCGATATACATGTAACGGGGAAATCTCTGTATCAATGTGAAAACGCTGAGACAGCACCACCTGAAAAATGTCTCCTGCACGGATATATTCCTTGGCTTGCTCCACATTGCCGATAAATTGCTCTTTCGTCAGATTGGAACGAATGTCCCCAAGCTCCACATCGCCGGGAATCGAACGCGGGTTCAGGTTCTCCCCGGGGCCTTGCTGCTGTAAACGCTCTGCCGCTTGTTCAAGCTTCTCGGAAGTGGCTGCATACGCCTGACGAATCTCTTCATCTGTTGCCCCATCCTTGACATGTACGTTGCCAACAAGCAACATGTGTTGCTTCACATGATCAAATACAACAATTTGATCACAAAACATAAAGCGAATGTCATCCATATTCAGATCATCCAGCGCATGAGCTGGAAGCTTCTCATAATATTGCAACAGGTCATATCCAAAAAATCCAATGGCTCCACCCGTAAAAGGGGGAAGTTCTTCCATCTTCGGGCTCCGGTATTTGCGAAGCAACGCTTTAAGTTCTTCAATGGGTTTGCCTGGTAGTTCGCGGGTCTTTCCAGCTTCCTCAACTACAATACGACCTTTCTTCCCCGAAATCATCAGGAACGGATCTGTACCGATGAAAGAATATCTAGCCCATTGAATGCCACCCTCTACACTTTCAAGCAAAAACGCACGGTCATTGTCCGCATAACGGCGGAAGATACGAATCGGCGTCTCCATATCAGCCAAAATCCGTTTAACTACCGGAATCAGATTATATTCGTTTGACATTTTCAGTACTTGATTAACGTTTGGCGTTATCATCAGATCACGTCCTTTCAGATTTAGGTAGAAGAAAGTTATGGCGACAAAAAACCTCTACCATGAGGTAGAGGTTTGGTTATAAGCTGTATTCAAGTATGTTGCTCCATAAATAACAAGTCCCTATACTTTTGCGAAGGACAAATGACAGGCCACTGATCCATGTTAATCCATGATTCAGATGTACGTAAGATGACATACACTTGGTAACATCTCGTTCGCATCATTTTCATCCCTTGAGAAACTCAATCAAACTCTCCAATGATAGATGACGTGAAATGTTCGTCAGATATATGCGAATAAACCATGTCCTCCGACACGTCTACTCTCTTCTCCTGTACTTCTCCTTAGCAAGACGTACCGTGAATGCGTTGACCGATTTCGGTTGCATCGGCTACCAGACACTGGACTCTGCTATATACTAGGCTCAACTCAGCTACTCTCAGCTCAATCTAAACTCTACTCAACTGTTTCTCACTATACATCATATTCACTGGTTTGACAACCATGATCATGGAAGAAACTTAACGCCCTGCCAGATCGGGACGTAATGCCTGTGCACCGTTGAGGTACACGTGATGAATTTCATTTTGTGCTTTAGTTGTGTTTACATGTACCATAAAACGAATACACTTCGCCAAAGCGCCTTTTACAGGAACCTCCAGCGCACACATCAAAGGCACAAGTTCCCATCCATCTAACTGACGAATCACTTTTGCTGGAAAAGCCGCATCCAGATCACCGGTCATCGTAATCCATACGCTGCAGATATCTTCCGGTACAATCTTGTTCCGGTCAACAATCTCCTGAAGCAGCACAGCGGTTTCCTTCAAAATCTCTTCTTCACTATTCTGCGTGACTGTGGTCGCCCCGCGAATTCCCCGTGTAACCATGCTGTTATTCTCCCTTCCTAAGCAGTTCGATTACTTCACGAACAACCGTAACCGGCACATCCTTCACGATTCTAGCTGCTCCAATCCGATCAGGAACAATAAAGACCATGTGACCTTCACGGAATTTTTTATCATGCATCATCGCTTCCATCAAAGCATCCGTACTTAGATGTGCAGGCAACGTCACCGGAAGACGAAGAGAACGCAACATACGAACAGTATCCTCATACAGCCCTGCTGGCGCTCCGAGTTTCTCACCCAGTAGTGCCGATCCGGCCATGCCGATAGAAATGGCTTCTCCGTGTAGAAATTCACCGTATCCAGCAATCGCTTCAATCGCATGGCCAATCGTATGGCCCAGATTCAGGAGTGCGCGTTCTCCATTCTCCCGTTCATCATTGGATACGATCTCGGCTTTGATACTGCATCCGCGCTCCAGTCCATATCCGAGTGTTTCCGGGTCTAGTGCAAGCAACGCCTCGGCATGTTCTTCGCACCAATGGGCGAAAGCTTCATCACGGATCAGTCCATGCTTCAGCATCTCAGATAAACCGGCCGACACATCTCTTGGCGGCAACGATTGCAGTGTGTCGACATCATACAGTACAAGCTCCGGCTGATGGAAAGCACCAATCATATTTTTCGCAAGAGGATGATTGACCGCCACTTTACCGCCAACGCTGCTGTCATGAGCAAGAATGGTTGTTGGGATCTGCACAAACTTAACCCCGCGCATATATGTAGCTGCGACAAAACCAGCCAGATCGCCCACGACGCCTCCCCCTAGAGCGAGAATCGCCGAACTGCGGTCGAGTTTGCCTTCAATCGCTACCGTCATCATATCCTGATATACCGCAAGTGATTTCGAAGTCTCACCAGATGGCACGACTGCGGATACGACGGAATATCCCGCCGCACGCAACGTTTGCTCTAACCCACGCAAGTATTTCGGGGCCACATGATCATCTGTAATGATCAGAAGCGGACTTTTTTTAGTCAAACCATACTGTTCAAAATATTGCGGAGCTTGAGCCAGCAGGCCGCTGCCAATCAATATAGGATAAGAGCGTTCCTCAAGCTGAACTGTCAACTGACGCATATTAGTAATTCTCCAATTGTGCTTGGTAACTGGCAACGTTTGCCCGAATCTCCTCCATGGAATCCCCGCCGAATTTCTCCAGGAATGCCTTGGCAACTTCCCATGCAACAACATGTTCCATAACGACGCTGGCTGCCGGAACCGCACAAGCATCGGAACGTTCAACCTGAGCTGAAAAAGCTTCTTTCGTATCAATATCTACGCTTTGCAACGGCTTGTACAGCGTTGGGATAGGTTTCATGACTCCGCGTACCACAACCGGCATACCGTTGGTCATACCACCTTCAAATCCGCCCAGACGATTCGTTGCACGGTGGTAACCACGCTCTTCCGTATACAGAATCTCATCATGTACCTGAGAGCCGCGAATTGTCCCCGCTTCGAAGCCGATACCGATCTCCACACCTTTGAACGCATTGATCGACATTACACCTTGAGCGATACGAGCATCCAGTTTGCGATCATACTGTACGTGGCTTCCCAGACCAACAGGAACACCTTCAACGATACATTCTACAATTCCGCCGATGGAGTCGCCTTCTTGCTTGATCTGATCGATGTAGGCTTCCATTTTCTTCTCTGTCTCCGCATCTGTCACACGAACCGAAGATGCTTCCGTCACTGCAATCAGTTCATCAATCGGAAGATCCTGATACGGTGCTTCAATCTCCCCGATGCGAATAACTCGTCCCGCCACTTTAATACCGAATTCAGCCAAAAACTGACGTGCAATCGCACCACATGCCACTCGTACAGTAGTCTCACGTGCACTGGAGCGTTCCAGGACGTTACGCAAGTCTTTGAGATTGTACTTCAAACCACCGTTCAGGTCGGCATGTCCAGGACGTGGACGATGAACACGACGCTTCTCTTCATCGCTGCCTTCAATCGGCTCAATGTTCATAATATTCTGCCAGTGCTTCCAGTCATTATTTTGAACAACGAGCGCTACTGGAGCACCTGTCGTATATCCATGACGAATTCCGCCAACAAAATTAGCTTGGTCTTTCTCAATCTGCATCCGGCGTCCACGGCCATAACCTTTCTGGCGGCGATGAAGTTGGAAGTTCAGTTCTTCAAAATCAATATTCAAATTACTTGGCAGTCCTTCAATAATGGCGGTCAATTGGGGTCCGTGCGTTTCCCCTGCGGTTAAATAACGTAAACTCATAATACGTTCCCCCTTTAAACTGTTAAACTTCACATTGCTAAAATCCCATAATTTCTTTGCTTATTATAGTATAGCTGACCGGCTTTGACAAGAAAGCCGCTTTTTCTTATGCAAACAACCGCCTGAGCACATCTTCATGCACCTCAGGCGGTTGATCTTTATACTGATTTATTTTTTTCGGTAGAAAAACGTCTCTGCCGTCTCCAGCCCGTATTGCCCGGGGGAGAAAATCTGCTCTGTGCTGCCTACGAACAACATCCCACCTGGACGCAGACTGGCTGCGAATTTGTGATACAGCAGGTTTTTCGCTTCCTCTGTAAAATAAATCATGACATTCCGGCATACGATCAGATCGTATCCGTCATCAAAACGGTCAACCAGTAAATTCTGCTTCTTAAAGTTGATCGAGCTTTTCAATTTCTCATCAATACGATACATCATGCCATCTTGCTTGAAATATCGACTCGCCGTTTCTGGAGGAACATCTTTCAGCGAACGTTCCATATAACGGCCTTCCTTAGCCTTAGCGAGTGCGCCTTCATCCAGGTCGCTTGCCGTAATAGAACTTTCTTTCAAGATGCCTAACGTATCCAAAATCATGGCAATCGTATATGGCTCCTCACCAGTCGAACAAGCAGCACTCCATACTTTGACCTTGCGTTTGGAACCAACCAGCTCAGGCAGAATCTCATCACGCAACACTTCCCAGCGATTCGGGTTGCGCCAAAATTCCGATACGTTAATGGTCATGCGATCCAGAAACTCGTAAAATAACGATTTCTCCTTCTGCATCGCATCAAAAAAGATAGAAAATGTATTAAACCCGTTTTTGTTACGTAGTGTGGTCAGCCTTCTTTTCATCTGGCCTTCCTTGTACTGAGCAAGATCAATGCCTGTGCTCTCTTTAATTTTACGAATGAATCCGGTATAATCCGGGTCTAGTTGTTCTTGCTCCAGCATCGTAGATCACCCTTTGGCTAATAATTACAACCAGGCTGCGATGCTCTTCTCGTAGGTTACCAGCTCGTCAGGACTAAAGAAATTGGCAGCTTCACGAGTAGCACTTTCTGGCGAATCTGCCCCGTGAATGAGATTATGTGGTGTATGGCTAGCGAAATCTCCACGAATTGTCCCCGGAGCCGCTTCCTTCACATTCGTTTTACCAATGACCATACGTGCAAGTGTCACAATATCGTCGCCTTCCCACACCATGGCAAATACAGGGCCAGAAGTGATAAAACGAACCAGCTCATCAAAGAACGGCTTGCCCTCATGTTCAGCATAATGGCGCCTCGCCTGTTCTTCCGACATCTGCACCAGTTTCCCTGCTACCAGCTTAAATCCTTTGTCTTCCAGACGGCTGATAATACGGCCGATCAAACCACGCTGCACACCATCCGGTTTCACCATCAAAAATGTACGATCCATTACCAGTTCACTCCTCACTCACGGTTCAAAGTTAATCACTATGTAAACGCAATCCCTTTGATTGTAACATACAAGTCCAAATCCTCCCAATGAGGATTTTCACATCCGTGTAGAGCATTAAACCACACAAGCTTAATGTGTACGTTTAACGACAAAGTGAGCAATGTCTCGCAGATTTTTGGTGGTCTTGATGTTAGGCAGCTGATCGAGAGCATCGAGCGCTTTCTTCATATATCGGTCAGCAAGGGCTTCTGCTTTAGCAATTCCTTGACTTTGGCGAATCATTCCAATTGCATCCGATGCACTTGCGCGTCCTTCTTCATGATGCACACGCGAAATTTCCTTGAGCAACGGCTCACGTAACTGTTCTTCTTCCAGAGCATACAGCACAGGTAGCGTGATGTTACCTTGTTTCATATCACTTCCTGGAGGCTTACCAAGTTGTTTCTCCGTACCTACCAAGTCCAGAACATCATCCTGAATCTGAAAAGCCATACCCACATTGTATCCATAGGTGTACAACAAAGATGAAATGTGCTCAGGTGCACGAGTAGCGAGTGCTCCGAGCTGGCAGCTCACTGCAATCAGAAGCGCAGTTTTGCGACGGATACGCAGCAGATAGTTACGCACACTCTGACCTGTATTAAAAAAGTCCCGAATCTGTTCCATCTCACCAATGGACATCTGTACCATCGCTTTGGCAAGGATACGGTGAATAGCCGGATCAGATAGTCCTGCAGTCATCTCTAGCGCTTTGCCATAGATATAGTCTCCTGTATACATCGCAATCCGATTGTCCCATTTAGACTTCACGGTGGGTTTGCCCCGGCGAGTCTCGGCATTATCGATGACATCATCATGAACGAGGGAAGCAGAATGAATAAGTTCCAGTGGAACGGCTACGAGCTTCAAACGCTCGATATCGTATGTACCAAATTTGCCACCTAAAAGCACAAAAACAGGCCGCAGTCGTTTTCCACCTGCCTTAAGCAGATGAAGCGAAGTTTCACTCAGTAACTTTTGTTCGCCTTTTACGCTGCGATACAACTCTTTTTCAACGTAATCCATGTCCTTTTTTAACAATCCGAAAATGTCCAATAGTTTCATTCGTTCACCCGTGTCAGCGTATTGTCAATCCAAAAATCCATGCTTACCTTCCCTTCCAGCAAGCCCGAGCCTACAGGCAAAAACGTTCGCCCTAGGCTTGCCGTTCCTGCTTGTGTTCTTCTACAGCGTCCATCATGATGCCTATTCGAATGCCAGTACCGACATTCGGGATTTAAACGCTGCGACCAATTCTGAATCAACTAAAAGTACAGAAGTTGCCGGAGCATGGGTCAAGACCGTGGACACACTTATCTGGCCATCAGCACTCACCGACACCCCGGGAGTCAGGGGATCATGTCCATGAGTGGCACTTTTCTGATCCGCTTATCCAGAAAATTGCCACTCGGCTACATTATCCCCGTTCATCCGGTTCTCCCCATCTTGTAAACAGTTGATGCGGGATGCGCAAGCTATCCAGCACTTTACCTACTAAAAATAAAATTAAATCTTCCATGCTTTGAGGTTTGTAATAAAAGGCAGGCATCGCCGGGATCATTCGCACACCAAGACGTGAAAGCTTCAGCATGTTTTCCAGGTGAATGGCATGCAAAGGCGTCTCACGAGGCACAAGAATTAACGGCCTGCCCTCTTTCATCATAACATCTGCCGCACGTGACATCAGATTGTCTGAGGACCCGTTTGCAATCGATGAGAGAGTGCCCATGGAGCAAGGCATGATTATCATGCCTTCAGCCAAATAAGAACCACTGGCAATCGAAGCCCCAATATCGCTAACGGGATGATAGATTAACGATCCACCACGATGACCAAATTTTTCCTGAAGCAGGCTCTCCCGGTTCGTCACATCCCAGTCCAATTCTTCTTTCAGTACACGCCAGCCAGCATTGGAGATAACCAGATGAACGGCATATCCCAGGTTAAGCAACGTTTCAATCAATCGGATACCATATATGCTGCCACTCGCTCCGGTGATTCCGACAACAAGTCGTTTATTCTCCGGTTGCTGCATTATTATTTCACCGCCAGATCAATAAGTGTAAACGTAAATACGACTAGGCTCAGTACACTATTCATCGTAAAGAATGCCGTTTGTACACGGCTCATATCATTAGGCGACACAATATAGTGCTCATAAAGCAGGATGCCATACGTAATCAGCATACCTGCGCCATACCACCAGCTCAGATCGGTCATTAGCAACAAGGCAAGGAAACCAATCGCCGTAATGATATGAAAGAACTTGGCAATCTGCAATGATTTCACAAGTCCGAAGCGGGATGGAATGGAATGCAAACCTTCTCCCTGATCAAACTCCAGATCCTGGCATGCATAAATAATGTCAAAACCGGCAGTCCAGAATACAATCGTAACGTACAGAACAATCGCTGTCCAATCCATAGTACCTGTTACAGCCACCCATCCTCCCAAAGGAGCAAGGCCAATGGTCATCCCCAGTACAACGTGACAAAGCCATGTGAACCGTTTGGTGTACGAATAAAGCACTAACATGAAGACTGCAATCGGCAACAACTGCATGGATAACACATTAAGATTGGATGATGCCCAGAACAATAAAATAAACGAGATGATGATAAAAATAATAACCTCGCCATTCTTCAGCAAACCTGCTGGAATAGCTCTCATTGCCGTACGGGGATTTTTGGCATCGATCGCCTGGTCAATAATCCTGTTCAAACCGAATGCGGCGCTCCGTGCACCAATCAAAGCAAGTAATACCCACATAATCTGCATCCAGCTCGGGAACGTATTGTTAACAACCATAGAGCCCAAAATGGCGCCCATAAAAGCAAAAGGTAAAGCAAAAAGCGTATGTTCAATCTTGATCATTTCTAAAAAAATGCGAATTTTCCTAAACATTCTGATTCTCCTTGGTTCCAATATGCAGTGCCGCGATGCCTCCGGTTAGAGGGTAGGCCTGCACCTGTTGCAATCCAGTTTCAACAAAAATGTCTGCCAGTTCCTTTCTACCCGGGAAAAGCGCCAGAGAGTCCGGCAGCCATTTATACTGCTCATAACGTTTGGCAAACAGTTTTGCCATGTTTGGCAACATATGCTCAAAATAAAAATAATAAATGCCTTTAAACGGCTGCCAGGTCGGTTTGGACAATTCCAGACAAACCACCATACCGCCAGGTTTTACAACACGTTTCATTTCAGACAGAACCTGTCTTAGATCCGGTACGTTACGTAAACCGAATCCAATCGTTACATAATCGAACGTATTGTCTTCAAAAGGCAAAGACATGGCGTTCCCTTGAACGAGCGTAATCTGTTTTGAACGGTTCACCGCATCAATTTTCGTCTGGCCTACTTCCAGCATGTTGCTGCTGAAATCCAGCCCGTGCATGTGCCCCGTTTCACTTGCCTGTGCCATAGCGAGCGTCCAGTCACATGTGCCGCAGCACAAATCCAGTCCCGTATCTCCCTTAGACATATTCATCTTCTTCATCGTGAATTTGCGCCAAGCTTTATGCCTGCGGAAACTCAGAATATCATTCATAACGTCATACTTGCCCGCTATACTCTGAAAAACCGAATGGACAAATTCTTCTTTCGGTTTGGTCTCTCCGCTACCCATTCGTCTGTCTCCCCCTCAATCTTCCCTTACTGCCGCATGTGAAGGCTGCACATAGGACAGGTAAGGCTCAAGAATTGCCTCGAACTCATGCATATCTTGAAGACCTCCCTCTTCTTGCAGCAAAAGCTGAATGCGGTGTGTGCACTCGCGAAGCTTGTCCAGCAACACCTCGCTTATGCTGTATTTCAGCACCATCGAACTCCATATACGTCGTTCGAGCTTCATTTGAGACAAATGACTGCGTTCCTCGTCATTACCGTTCTCATACACATGCCAGAACGCGTAGCTATGAAGCATCTGCTGCTCGTCATGCATTCGCTTCATCTCTTCTGCGATTGTTTCACAAGTGCTGAACTCCATCAGCAAGCTGTTCCATAACGCCCTATCTCCAACAGGGATCATGTCTGTAAATGAAAGAAACAGCTGCATTCTCAGCTGTACCGTTTCACGCAAATATTCATCAGCCGAAACGAGAAGTTTTTTCATCCGTTCATACAGCGTCATCTTACGTGCGTTCACTTGGGAAACAGCACCGCTAAGCTTGCCAATCATTTCAATTTTGCCTGCATGGGCAAGCAATTGATAGAAGCGGCTACTCAGATAATCTCCAGCGAGAACATTTAATTGGCGTGAACGCATCTCCTGTTCTCCCCGATCACCGGAAATCGTATCGATTCGATCATGCGTATCCATAGCCAACTGAACGAGCGAGGTCGCAAGAGCGTAAAGTTCCTGATTTCCCACTTCGTCTGTACGGCCCACAAATACCTGTAACAGACGCGCCCGGCTATCCGGAAATGACGGGATTTCCGTATGTTGTCGAATCATGTCGTAATCCGTATATTTCTTTGCAAGTTGGGGTACGCGATATGAATTCATTCTCATCCTCCGAGGCTTTGCTTTGTCAAACCATTTCTGCACTACAATCTTATATATTATAGCATATGTTTATTCGGCACGCACTGAATCCTGCTATTTGATTACCCCTAACTTGTCATTTCGAACTGCCTCTTCCACAGTTCCGTCTGCATCAGATTGAACCAGTCCTTCAAATCCTCCGAAAATGCCGCGCTTTTCCATGTGCGAAGCATATCAATAGCGTACATCGGCCATTCTCCTCGCCGAATATCTGCTGCAAGCAGCAGATGGCGTTTATGCATCCATTCGTCCTCGGCCATGACGCGAAGTAACACCTGTTCCACGTTATCTACACTGCGAAAACTCAGATCGACGACAGCAGCCATATTTTCATAAATTTCAGTATAACTCGTATCCGTTCCTTTTACTTTGAGGTCGAGTGTCAAAATGGACTGTTTCCATTCCACTCTGGCAATCGGCGTAGACATATGAAGTGAACTCAGTACATCAACCAGATTATCATTCGTCAACTGGATCGTTTGATGAGAAGCGGTTACAGGCTCTGCCCGGTCTCCGCCCCATGTACGTGTATGTAAGCTTTGAAAAACCACGAGCAAGAAGACTGCCGCAATCGTTGACAGCATGGATGCAGTCACAATCATTCCCGGTTTCATATGCGCCTCCCTGCCTTTACCTGTTAGTGTAGTCTGTCCGGTAAAGGCTCATACCTCATTGTACAATCAAAAAAAGCAGGCTATGCCTGCAATTTTCATCTGATCCACTCAACCTTTTTATTGTACCTAGTCAAACTCTTTCATCACTATGCCTATTTAACATTTTATAATTTACTTTTGCCACTATTACGTTCAGTCATTGGACTATTCCGATTCAATCTCTCCATGCTTCGTAATCAGCGTAGCTTTTCCTCTGATTTTAATGGCTGAAGTATGTGTTGTAAATTGAGCAATCATCACTTCGCCTTTATCCAGCTTCTCCGTGTGATGAAAACGTGTGTCCTGTCCGCGGGTCAAGCCAATCACCTGTACACCGTTTTCTTCTGCTTTAATTACGATAAAGTCATTGCCCGTAGAGTGATCCATCGCGCACGTCCCCTTTTCTAATTTCATAGCGTTAATGATGATCAAGATTGTTTCATTTGTCAACAAGTCCTGAAGGGAATGTACCCGCAAGAAACCATAGTTACCGGGTCATACTATAACGGATCAGCCAGGAAAGGAGAGTTCGCATGAAATACACCCCAGCTGTGCTCAAGGAAGAGCATGTTCATCAGTTACAGGAGATTGAGCATCATCTGTCTGCCGTTACCGGCAAAGATCTGATTCTAATCGCTTACAGCGAGCAACCGGAACTTTCGGAAAAAAGTAAAGAGGTTGAGTAGCAGATTACGAAAATTTACCGTTTACAGGCAAAAGAAAAGGCCGTGAACAAGTCACGGTCTTTTTGTTGACATATGGAATATGTAGAAATCTTATTTAATTCCGTCTTTGAGCGCTTTACCTGGTTTGAACGCAGGAATTTTGCTCGCAGGAATTTCGATTTCTTCACCTGTTTGCGGGTTGCGTCCTTTACGTGCAGAGCGCTCGCGAACTTCGAAGTTCCCAAAACCAACCAATTGTACTTTGTCTCCGTTTTGAAGAGCCTCAGAGATCGCTT
This sequence comes from Paenibacillus sp. 4624, assembly GCF_050435065.1. NCBI lineage: Bacteria > Bacillati > Bacillota > Bacilli > Caryophanales > Paenibacillaceae > Paenibacillus > Paenibacillus sp. 4624. Next base: position 26,454 of record NZ_JBNDJR010000003.1, on the reverse strand, counting down.
CGAATACGGCATCAACCGCTTTCGTTACATCCTTTTTGGACAATTCAGTAGCCTCGGATACGTGTGTAATCAAGTCTGATTTGTTCATTTGTTTTTCACCTCCTGAATCAATGTCCTGAATGTTATACTGTGTTTCCGTTTTATTAGGAAATATACGTTCATTCACAAAAAAACGTTGACCATTTTGAGCGATGAACATTCATCTCCGCCTGCGGCCCACAGTCATTTCTGGCAAAAGCCGCCTGAAACCACGCGTGTTTCTGACGCCGAACAAATTTTATACTAATACAGACAGCACACAATTTCAAGTGCGGCTACGGTTTAAAACGTAAAATGTAACTGCCAGAGCCAGCACAAGCACCCCGCCTTTGACAATATCATGTGTAAAATACTGAACGTTCATCATCGTCAATCCATTGACCAAGACACCAATCAGAACTGAACCGATAAAGGTTCCTATCACATTCGGCTTCCCGGCACCAAAGACAGAGAAACCAACAAATACCGCAGCTACGGATTCCATTAACAATGGAGATCCGGCATCAATCTGTCCAGATCCAACTTTGGATGCATAGATGATTCCTCCAATAGCCGCAAAGATTCCAGCTGCCACATAAGCAAGTGTTCGTACCTTTTTCACCTTGATCCCAGAGAGCCTTGCCGCCTCTTCATTTCCGCCTGTAATATACATTTGCCTACCATATTTGGTGTATGTCAAAAAGATATGAACACCGATTACAGCAATAAGCAGCAGAATAACGGAGATCGGCATACCCAGCCATTTCCCTTGTCCAATCAGCAGAAACGTCGGGTCCATCTCTCCAGCTGCCTTGCTTCCATCCGGAAACTGCATGTGATTGTAGATGGTGTACCCCTGAGCATACGTTTTGTGGATACCTCCGATGATGTACATTGTTGCAAGCGTCGCAAGCAGATCCGGAATACGCAATTTAACAATCAACAGTGCGTTCAACAGCCCAATGACGGCCCCAATAACCAAAGGCACGATAATCACGACAGCCAAAGGCTGCTGATACCAGATCATTAGTGACGCTGTAACAACGGTTGTCAGCGAGACGGTCGCTCCCACAGAGAGGTCAAATCCATCCACAATGAGAGATAACGTTACACCAATCGCTACAAAGGTTACGATCGAGATCGAACCTAAAATGTCCGTTAAATTGCTATACGTGAAGAAATAAGGCAGTTTTATGCCGAAAAAAGCAATAACTCCTATAATGACGATGATCGCTCCATACCGGAACGCAAAATCGAGTGATTTATCTTTCATGCTTCCACCTCTTGTCCACCGCTTGCATAGTAAAGCAGCTGTTCTTGGTTCGTCTCGCCACGCTGAAACTCTTTTACGATAACCCCTTCACACATGACCGCAATCCGGTCTCCGATGCCCATTCCTTCATCCAGTTCACAAGTGAAATAGATGACGGCTTTACCGGCCAGTGCCAATTCATTGATAATGCGGAAAATGTCACTTTTCGCCCCAATATCCACACCTTTTGTTGGTTCGTCAAAAATAAATACATCTGCATCGGTACGCAACCATTTTCCTATGGCTACCTTTTGCTGATTACCACCGCTCAAATACTTCACTTCCTGTTTCACCGACGAAGTCTTGATGCCGAGTTGTTTCACTAATGAATCCGCATGATGACGCTCACGTTTACGGTTAACAAAGCCCAATCGACTAAGCCTGGAAAGCAGGGGCAGGCTCAGATTACGTTCCACGTTCTCCTGAATGAGAATGCCTTGTTTACGCCGTTCCTCTGGAACAGATACAATGCCTAGAGCCGCTGCATCCGCAGGTTGGGACAGATGGATATTCCGTCCGAGTAATCTTATCTCCCCTGACTGCAATCGATCGGCTCCAATCAGCAGACGAGAGCATTCCGTTTTGCCAGCACCTACAAGCCCAACAACAGCAAGTACTTCACCACGGCGAACCTCAAGGTCCACACCTTTTACCTTCAATCCCCGCCGTAGGCCTCGGGCTTCCAGGAGCAGATCGCCCACAGGTGCTTCAGTCTTTGGAAACTCCTCTTCGAATGGTTTGCCTAACATTTGCGTAACCAGGTCATTGATCGTCAATCCATTCGTTTCACTTGTAAATACATGACGACCGTCCCTCATCACAGTAACCCGGTCACAGTGACTCGTTACTTCGGCAAGACGATGGGTAATGAAAATGCAGGCTACCCCGCGTTCCTTCAGCAAATGTACAATGCGAAAAAAAGCATCGGTCTCCTCTTGACTCAGAGGTGCCGTCGGCTCGTCGAATATAATGACTTTGGCATCCTGAATCAGGATACGCGCAAGCAAAATCATCTGTTTCTCAGCCAGAGTCAACTCGGCTACTTTACGGTGAATCGAGATATGATCTGCCCCGAGCTGTTTCAATGCTTCCTTGGAACGTTGCTGCAACGTTCTTGGACTTTTCCACCATCCTCCAGCGGATGAGGCTAACTGATCCAGCATAATATTCTCGGCGGCAGTCAGCTGCGGCACAAGTGCAGCATCCACTTCCTGATATACACAGTGAATTCCACTTGCCTTGGCTTCTCTCGGAGAATGGAGGCTCAGTTTATAGCCGTTTAGACGAATCGTACCCTCATCCAGTTGGTACGCGCCCGACAATATTTTCATCAACGTACTTTTGCCGGCCCCGTTCGCTCCAAGGAGGGCATGGATCTCTCCACCTTTTACAGAGAAATGTACGTCCCTCAGCGCAGGTATGCCTGAAAAATGCTTATGGATATGCTCCATATCCAGTGATATCGGGTCCTTCATGATGTTGCCTCCAATCAGCTGTATTGCCTGTCATCGCCTGAAAAAAGCGCGCCTCGCGGCGCGCTTCTAACGCTGCTTACTTCGCAGTAATCCCGTACTCGCTCATCCAGTCCTTAATCCCTTGAGTACTGCCTCCCCAGCCTTTTACGTACTCAGACAGCTCAGATGTGGAGATTTGTTTATCAGGTAGAGCCTCACGTTGTACGTACACCGGATTAAGAACAACCGCATCTTCGGTTTGGTCCCCATGCAACTTCTGGTATGCATATCGAACTTGTACACGCCCAATGTCCGTTGGATCTACAGCCGCGGAAGCAACCCAAGGATTTTTCGGGTCCTGGATCATCTGCAGATCCTCGTCACTCATGTCAATTCCATACACCTTAATCTCATCACGCCCAGCTTGCTGAATGGCACGCGCCGCACCTTTTGCAAACTCGTCCCACGCGGCCCAAACCGCTGTAATTTCACCTTTTGGATATTGTTTCAGAATGGCCTCCATTTTGGCTTGCGTATCCAGCGCCGGGTTCTGAGCAGAACCAAATGTCGCAATTTCCTTGATTTCTGGATTATCCTTCAGGAATGCTCCGTAGGCAATCTGGCGACGTTCCATTGGAGCAAAACCAGCCACCCAGACTTTCACGATGTTACCTTTACCATTGATATCTTTTTTCATCTGTTCCAGTGTTAGTTCAGCCATCTTCTGGTCATCTTGTGACAACACCGTAGCACCCGGAACACTGATCGCTGCATCAAATACAACTACAGGAATCTTTTGCTCAACCGCTTTTTTCACCCCTGGTTCGAGGAGCGAATCACCGTGGTCTGTCAAAATGACATCAAATTTCTGGTTAATTGCACTGTCGAGCAACGATACCATTTTTGCTTTATCATTATCTGCAACAAAGGTGGTGAGTTCACCGCCAAATTTGGCAATTTCCTCTTTTACTCCTTGTACATACTGCTGTGAAAATGTCCCTGTATTAAATTCCATAATTAGCGCAACCCGTTTACCGCTTAAAGGTCCTGTAACGGCTTCCGTCTTCGGTGTTTCACCCGCTGATCCTGATGCAGGAGAGGCGGCTGGTTCTTTTTTAATTCCGCAAGCTGACAACGCCAGTGTGAATATCAGTAAAACGCTTAACCCAACCCATTTAAAACTTGTTTTCTTCATCTCGTTCTCCCCCTGTTTCACTCGCTATGACTTCAATCACAATAGTTGTTTATTAATATAACGGCTAATCCCCAGTATGTAAATATGTTTTAGTGATTTAAAGCTGAAACTTGCTACATTTTTCGAAAATATATGATTCAGACATCCATTTCATCCATATTCAAGAAATAAAGGCAAAGAAAAAGACCATGAGATCCAGCCCCACGGTCTTTTGAATAATTAAAGTATGATGGCGATCAATCCGCCTGAGCCTTCGTTAATAATTCTACCCAGTGTCTCTTGCAGTTTATATCTTGCATTATCCGGCATCATCGCGATTTTACCCTGAATGCCTTCACGCACAATGGAGTGTAAAGAGCGTCCAAACATATCTGAATCCCATACCTTGATCGGATCGTTCTCAAAGTCTTGCATCAGATATCTCACCAGTTCCTCGCTCTGTTTCTCCGTACCGATAATCGGGGCAAACTCCGACTCCACATCAACACGGATCATGTGGATGGACGGTGCCGTCGCTTTCAGGCGAACGCCAAATTTCGTACCCTGACGGATCAGTTCCGGTTCGTCCAGCGCCATCTCAGCAAGTGAAGGAGCAGCAATGCCATAACCTGTTGTTTTGACCATTTCCAGCGCCTCAGCGAAGCGGTCATATTCTCTTTTCGCATGGGAGAACTCCTGCATCAGTTGCAACAGATGATCCTTGCCCCTGATTTCAATGCCAACAACTTCCACGAGAATCTGGTCATATAACTCATCCGGTGCGTAGAGATCTATCTCTGCTACACCTTGCCCCATATTCATACCACTGAGGCCGGCACGGTCGATAAATTCATATTCCATGAATTGTGACACGACCCGATCCACGTCGCGCAATCTGCGAATGTCTTTTACCGTATCCCGTACCGAATTCTCATAGTTGTTACGAAGCCAGTGTGTGTCATTCAGCACCATAACCCAGCTCGGGAGGTTCACATTCACTTCATGCACAGGGAACTCATATAATACTTCACGGAGTACACCAGTGACATCATCTTCCGTCATCGTCGCAGCACTTAGCGTCATGACTGGAATATCGTACTTGGCAGCCAGCTCGCTACGAAGTTGCAACGCTTCTTCACTGCGAGGCCGGGTAGAGTTGATGACCAGAACGAACGGTTTACCCACTTCTTTCAGCTCAGCAATCACTCGCTCTTCTGATTCCACATAGGAACTGCGAGCGATCTCCGCAATCGTTCCGTCTGTTGTGACCACCACACCAAGTGTGGAGTGCTCCTGTATGACTTTTCGGGTACCAATCTCGGCTGCTTCCTGGAATGGAATCGGCTCTTCGAACCAAGGTGTGGAGATCATACGCGGACCATTTTCATCCTCATATCCCTTTGCGCCTTCCACCGCGTACCCCACACAATCCACCAAACGTACATTGACATCCAGCCCTTCAGCCACTTTGATCTGGACTGCATTATTGGGCACAAATTTAGGTTCGGTTGTCATGATTGTTTTGCCTGCTGCACTTTGTGGAAGTTCATCCACTGCACGGGCACGATCGGCCTCACTTGCAATGTTCGGCAGTACGATCGTTTCCATGAATCGTTTAATAAATGTTGATTTCCCCGTCCGGACTGCGCCGACAACCCCGAGATAAATATCCCCTCCGGTCCGCTCAGCTATGTCCTTAAAAATGTCCACTTTCTCCAATGAAATCCCCTCCTTAAATTACTCCGAAGGAAAAATGCTAAAGAGCATCCGCTTCGTTTTTTCAATCAGAAGACTGAAATCCCTGCAACGGTAGAGCCGCCTTTGTGAGTGCCCGGAAGTCGTCCGCCGCCGAACGTTGCATTCTGATGAAACCGGCGAGAGCGGCGTTAACTCGTACATGCAATTGGACTAGTATCATCTTATGTACCCGTATGCGGCAATATGACGTATTTTTTTGTTTTTTTATCTCATGATGGTGACATGAAGAGCATCCTCCGATCCCGGACTGCGCGTCTTTATTTCAATCTACTTTATGAGAACCCCTCTCTGTTTATGACACCTCTCACATCTTGAACCCTATTCTTTTCACAAAAAAAGAGACATGCCACGGAACGCGGTATATCTCTTTCGGGATTCTGTGAAGCCTTGAATTGCACATTTACTTTAGTACATTTACTTTTTATTACAGCTGCTCTTTACTTACTTACCTTGTTTTTGAACGATCTGTGCGACAGGTACATTATTCTCCAGCGTATATGGAACAGATTTCACAGGTACGAAATAGGAATGCGCAAGCAAATGATTACGTAAATCCGGGTCATCAGAGCCAGCATCCTCATCGTCGGATGAACCATCTGTTTTTTCCAATGCCTGCATAATATCAAAAGCATAGTCCACATACACCGTACCCTGTTCATCCATCATAAAAGGCAGTTCCTGACCTGAATATACACTTTTCAGCGTAATTGAAGGTGATCCTGCCTGTGCCGCCAAGTTCATGTCCACCGCATGAAAGCCAGGATACAGATCTTCCCCCGCAGGCAGTTGTTGATTATGTACAGATTTGTACTGATTCACCATGCGTTGCACATCATTGACCTTCTGCACCGTCTGGAGATCCATCACTTTCACTGTCGGTTTCACTTCCTCATTTTGTATCAAAAAGTAAGCGCTACCACCACTCTCAAAGGCCGTTACCGGTATATCATCAAGATAACCAAGCTGCCTCAATTTTGGGAGGTCTACTCTAAACTTTTCATACTTCGGCGTATCCGCGTCGGCGTTCAGAATCGGCAATATCCCCTCATCCTTTTGAAACGCTTCAATAGCACTCTGAATACGGTTTACACTTTCGCGATAAGCTGTTTTGGGATCAGAATTACTCTGAGAAGGATACAAGCAACCACTCATTGTAAGCATAAGCAGAAGAATCAAAGACAGACACTTCACCTGCCGTAACAAACCCAAGGGATGTCTTCCTTCCGCGGTTTTATTCTTCTTTTTATTCATTCGCACCCTCCTTAAACATACAAAGTATGACTTGAAACTCTATTTCTCTTCCTGCTATTATGCAAACTAATCATCATCTTGTTGCTGACGCTCAAGCTGTTTCCTTATGGCGGCTTTCAGTGGGTCTTCCGGAACCTGCACGGTCAGTTGTCCGCATACTTTCGCCTGACACGAGAGTCTTGTTCCTTCCTCAAGCATGAGTCCGAGCTTCCGCCTCTCCGCATCCGTAGGTGGAAGCAGTGCATGCCTCTCCTCCAGCGCCACTTTAACTTTGCACATCAGACATGCAGCTTTGCCATCGCACCGGGTTGATATTCGAACACCAGCCCGACGCGCAGCTTGTAAAAGAGTGGTGCCAGGCTGAACTTTGATGGATTTATTCATCGGTAAAAATGTAATCATCTCTTGCATCATTGTTCCTCCCCAGCTTGATCCGACCAAGAAAACCCAACCAGCTCTTCCACTTCTGATCTGAAACGAGAGGACCATATATTATGTTGACTTAATGCAATCATTGCAGGTCGGTGAGTCTCAGGTTCTTGACGAATTCGCGTTGCAATGGGTACATAGCGATCTTCACGTCCGCGAAGCAGATTAAAAAGCAATTCATGCGCAAGCGGCATTAGTCGCAACCGGTATACATCCACCTGAGTCTCGGAAGCATACAGAGCTAGCACACGCTCAATCTGGATACGATACCAACTTTCACGCGCCCATACTTCAAAGCCGCCTACCAGTTCCAGTGAACATGCACCCACTTGGTAATGACTCAGCAGGGAGGCATAAGGCCCCGTTTTGTCTATTGCAGGCTCGTCAATTTTGTTCCCCGGAGCACAGATATGCAGCTTTTTGGCGTCAGCAATATCAGCATACACATCAATATCTCTAGGTGCTTGTTGCAACTCCACCCCTTGAAGTAATAAGCCGCAACTGCCTCCTAGTAACCAGGTATAAGGCTGACGATCCCAGGCTTTTGCCGTATCCAGTAAAGCCTTGTGTAATTCCGGATATCGCGCAGTCCAATCTTCCGTCTCATGCGGTTCCATAGCTACACAATCCTCCCATCCGTCTTTTCATTGTGTCCGTTCTTATGATGCGCTTATGCGGATGTTCTCTCTCCTATGCTAAAATTTAAGTCAGAGAAGCGATTCCACCAAAAAATCCGATGAGCATAATTAAAAATGCTATGATCGAAAGAATACCCCGCACGAATCCTTTTGTTTTGGCACGAGCAAATGTAATCAAAAATACAGATAATCCCATAATGAGGATAGCAACTAATGATAGCCACATCTTGTCCATTGCGCTCATAAACCAGCAGTCTCCCCTTCAATCCGATATTCATCACGTAATTGTGACAATTGCAATCATTATAACATGAAATCGAACGTATTTTTCCTATAAAAAGACAAAAAAGCAAGCCAGCTTCCGCTGGCTCACTTTCGTTATGCTTCATCCCTACACAAGTAGGCACGATCTATTATTTTTTCATCATCATCTTCATTAACGATTCCATACTGCTTGGATTCAGCCCGCTTTTCTTGACTGCACTCACAATATCCTGAACTGTATCCTCAGATACCGGTATTTTCGCCATGGCGGATACTTGTTTAATCAACTGGCGCAACTGAGCCTCATTCTGCATCGTCGTTGGTTTCACAGTGCTTGCCAGCTTTTTGACAGCTCCTTCAGTGATCGTTTTGCCTGTCTTTTTGTTGATGGCTTTCAGCGCTTCTTTCGAAATGTTGTTACCCATTCGTCTCCCCTCCTCCGGCAATACTCATGTGTATAGTATGAGTGTGCCTGGGAAAAGGTGATTACGCAGCATCATTTTAAACTAGGCCAATAACGATATTTAAACTATTAACTCAGGAATGCCATTGCTCCCAAGTTTCCAGCTTCATCACTTCCATCTCCGTTTTCGGATCACGCCCCATCAATGCTTCAACGGCATCACGCGGCTGCCGATTCTGAAATAAAACATGATACAATTGATCCGCAATTGGCATCTGAACACCATACTTCTGGGATATAAAATAGGCTGCCTTGGTAGTTCGAATGCCTTCGACTACCATGCCCATGGATTGAAGCACATCATCCAGCTTCTGTCCCTGTCCCAGCATAGATCCCGCTCTCCAGTTCCGACTGTGCTGACTTGTAGCTGTTACAACCAGATCGCCGATTCCCGCGAGTCCAGAAAACGTTAATGGATTAGCTCCCATCTCAACACCGATTCGAGTAATCTCGGCAAGTCCACGGGTTAACAACGCTGCCTTGGCATTATCTCCAAACTGCAGACCATCAGACATACCTGCCCCGAGCGCGATAATATTTTTGAAAGCCCCCGCTAGTTCAACTCCAAGCATATCCCGGTTTGTGTACACACGAAAATAGGCATTCATAAACAATCCCTGAACAGCCTCCGCAGATGATTTATCCAATGAAGCCACAACCACGGTGGTTGGACAGCGCTTCACCACTTCTTCAGCATGACTTGGACCAGACAATACTACGATGTGCCCTTCTTCACATTCAAGCTCTTCGGAGATCACCGTAGACATCCGTTTCAGACTTTCCGTCTCAAAGCCCTTCGTTGCATGAATAATCAGCATATCGGGTGTATAGAAAGGTTTAAACTGATGTGTAACCGCACGCATCGCAGACGAAGGCGCCACAATTAACACAGCCGCCGCACCTGCAACCGCAGCTTCCATATCACTGGTTGCGCGAATGCGAGAAGACAGCTCTGCACCCGGAAGATAACGTGCATTCGTGTGCTGTGTATTGATCTCCGCCGCCTGTTCTTCACTACGTGTCCACATCACCACATCCAGTTCGTTTGCGGCGAGTACACTGGCCAAGGCAGTTCCCCAACTGCCTGCAACCAGTACGGCAACTTTTTTAGACAACGCGTTTCCCCCCTCCAGGGTTCTTTGATCCCAATTTATTTTCCTGTCCTTTGGCGAGCTTCGCAATGTTCGTACGATGTCTCCAGAATGCAAACAGACAAATAATCAGACTGCCCCAGAAGATACTCATTGAATACCCAGGCAGGATCAAGATGAAAACAGGAGTCAGTGCTACAAAAATTAAAGAACCCAGTGAAACATAACGTGTCAGAACGATGGACAGAATGGCGATGATCCCGGCATAAAGCGCAGGCAGGAAAGCCAAGCTTACCAATACTCCAATCGCAGTAGCAATCCCTTTGCCTCCGCGAAAATTGAAATAAAGTGGCCAATTATGACCTGCAATGGCAGCAATACCACTGAATGCAGCAATCCATGGAGACCCGTCACTTAACCATATGCCAATCCATACCGCAGCAATACCTTTGATTACATCCAGTAACAGAACTGCAACAGCCGGCCCTTTACCCAGAATACGCAGCGTATTCGTTGCCCCGGCATTACCGCTCCCGTGTTGACGTATATCAATCCCCCGTATTGCTTTTGCAAGAAGAACACTAAAACTGATCGAACCAAGCAGGTAGCTCAGTACAATAGCTGCGATGGATAAAATCACAAACTTCTCCCCTAACCTTCGTCGGACTTCCTCCGAGTAAATATGCGAATTGGTGTACCTTCGAAATCAAACGCTGCACGGATTTTATTCTCCAGGTAACGCTCATACGAGAAGTGCATCAATTCTGGGTCGTTGACAAAAATAACCATAGTCGGCGGTTTGACCGCAACCTGAGTCACATAGTTAATTCTCATTCTCCGCCCTTTATCCGTTGGCGGTGGATTAATTGCTACAGCATCCGATACCACATCATTAAGCAGATGTGTCTGAACACGCAAAGAATGCTGTTCTGCTACACGCTGTACCACTGGCAGCAATTTTTGTAAGCGTTGTTTTGTCAGTGCCGACAAAAAGACAACCGGAGCATAGGTCATAAAGAGGAAATGATCCCGAATTTTCGTTTCAAATTCCTTCATTGTTTTGTCCGTTTTCTCCACAACATCCCATTTGTTTACCACGAACAAGGAAGCTTTACCCGCTTCATACGCATAACCGGCAATGTGCTTGTCCTGTTCAATAATGCCTTCTTGACCGTTAATAACAATCAGAACAACGTCGGCACGCTCAATGGCACGCATCGCACGCATTACGCTGTATTTCTCCGTCGTTTCATATACTTTACCGCGCTTCCGCATACCCGCCGTATCAATCAGCACGTAACGTTGCCCGTCTTTTTCAAAAGGAGTGTCAATTGCATCACGAGTTGTACCGGCTACGTCACTGACGATAACACGTTCCTCACCGAGGATAGCGTTCACAAGTGAAGATTTACCCACATTAGGTCGGCCGATCAGAGCTACACGAATTACATCCTCATCGTATGTCTCTTCCTCAAGTTCAGGCAATTTCTCCACAATCGCATCAAGCAAGTCACCAATTCCCGTACCGTGACTGCCGGATACCCCGATCGGATCACCAAAACCGAAGCCATAAAACTCATAAATCAGCTCACTACGCCCAATGTTATCCACTTTGTTTACAGCTACAACGATCGGTTTGCCTGAGCGATAAAGCATCTCAGCAACTTCTTCGTCGGATTGCGTAATGCCTGCCTTGGCATCACACATAAACACAATAACATCTGCTTCTTCAATCGCAAGCTCCGCCTGCATGCGAATGGATTTCATAATGACGTCCTCGCCGTCAATTTCGATACCACCTGTATCAATAATACTGAATGCTTTTCCGTTCCATTCACCGATTCCGTAAATTCGGTCACGGGTAATGCCCGGCTTATCTTCCACAATGGCCAGTCTGTCGCCGATAATCCGATTGAAAATGGTGGATTTACCCACGTTTGGTCGGCCGACAATTGCCACAACTGGTCTTGCCATACATTCCACTCCTCCTGTCCATACTTACGTTACTCATCATAGCAAAAAAGCTATGGCTTGGCTAACGTTTCGTAACGAATTGAAACGTTATTCTTCCAATAACAACAATCGGCGAACCCGCTGGGGCTCGCCGATCTTGCTTTTATTGTTCAGCAAAATATGCAGTATATAACTAAGAACCATGCATTTATAACTTATTTGAATTTGCTGAGTTTGTCACCAAACAGTTCGCCGAGCGTAGTGCTCATCCCTTGATTGTTCAAGGAAACGTTCGGATTGTTGATTTCTTCACGTGGAGCGTTGTTTCTTGCTGGACGCTCTGATTTTTGTGGTTGAGCAGGAGCTTCTTCTGTTTCTTTGATGCTCAAGCTTACACGTTGTTCAGCAGGGTTCATGTCCAAGATTTTCACTTGAACTTCTTGACCTTCTTTCAGCACTTCATGTGGAGTGCCAATGTGTTTGTGGGAGATTTGTGAAATATGCACAAGACCCTCAACACCAGGAGCGATTTCAACAAATGCACCGAAATCAACCAGACGTTTTACAACACCTGTTACGATATCACTTGTGTTGAATTTGTCGCCAGCTGTTTCCCAAGGACCTGGTTGAACAGCTTTCATGCTCAGGCTGATTTTACCTTTTTCAGGATCAACTTTCAGCACTTTAACATTTACTTTGTCCCCTTCGGACAATACATCGGATGGTTTGTCAACGTGAGTCCAAGCCAGCTCGGATACGTGTACCAAACCGTCAACTCCGCCTACATCAACGAAAGCACCGAATTGAGTCAAACGTTGAACTGTACCTTCAATGACTTGACCTTCTTGCAAACCAGCCATTACTTGAGCTTTGTTTGCTTCGAATTCTTGCTCCAGAACGTCTTTTTGGGAAAGGATCACTTTGTTGTTCTCACGATCGATCTCTTTCACTTTAACGCGCAGTGTGCGGCCTTTGTAGTCGCTAAAGTCTTCAACGAAATGACGCTCAACCATGGAAGCCGGGATAAATCCACGAACGCCCACGTCTGCAACCAAACCGCCTTTAACCACATCACCTACAACAACTTCGAACACGTCTTGGTCTTCAAAGTGCTTTTGCAGTTGCTCCCAAGCGTTCTCACTGTCGATCGCACGTTTGGACAGAACGAGTTTTTCTTTCTCGTCGTCGATGCTAAGAACTTTAGCTTCAACTTCTTGTCCAACTTCTACTGCTTCAGACGCGCTGTCTACGTGAAGCGAAGACAGTTCACGAATTGGAATAACACCGTCATATTTATATCCAATGCTTACATAAGCTTGGTTATCTTCCAATTTGACGATGGTTCCTTTTACAGTATCTCCTTTTTTCAAGGAAACGAATTGATCCAACTCATCTTGGGTTGCTTCTTGATTTTTCATTTCTTCCGACATGTCAAATACCCTCCTCAATTCAAAAACCCCATTATATTCAAACCTGCCTTGGCAGAGTTCAAAACACTTTCATGCAAATGCGCTTCACATAGCATTCCTCAAAAATATGGAAACATGCACTCACAGTAGACCTGCCTTATTTACTAGGCTCGCCTGTTTTCACCATTTCGTTAATTTTGGACATGATTTTCTCGGTAGCTCTTTCCAAAGCATCTCCGGAAGTGTCTTCCTTGAACTCGTCCAAATTGACCGGTGCGCCATATACCACTTTCATCTTATGAAAAAGCTTGTAGTTGCCGATAATAGCAGTAGGGATTACAGTAGCACCGCTGCGGAGAGCAAAACTCGCTGCTCCTTTTTTACCAATTCCACCATCATTGTGACGGCTTCCCGACGGGAAAATGCCAAGCACTTCACCACCACGCAAAATATTGAGTGAGGTTTTGATGGATTCTTTGCTGACGCCTCCTCGCTTTACGGGGAAGGCACCGACAGCTTTAATGATTCGGCCAAATACCGGAACATCAAACAGTTCGCTTTTAGCCATAAATCTCACTTGACGGCGAATTTTGATGCCAACGGTTGGCGGATCAAAGTTACTGATATGATTGGAGCATAAAAGTACACCGCCGTCTTCCGGGATATTTTCCCGTCCAACTGCCTCCAGGCGAAAAAGAATGGTATACATGATCCGCAGTACAGTCTTGCAAAAGGTGTAAATCATAAACCGCTCTCTCCTCTGACCATTGTGCAATAAGATACGATTTTGTCAACCACTTCATGGATATTCATCTTCGTTGTATCCAGGACAATCGCGTCCTCTGCACAACGAAGCGGGGAAACTTCCCGGTTCTCATCCAGTTTATCACGGGTGGCAATGTCTCGCTCCAGTTGCTCCAACGTCAGCCCATCGGATGGTTCCAGTTCTTTGAAGCGGCGAAGTGCGCGCTCCTGCACACTGGCAGTCATAAAAATTTTCACTTCCGCATCGGGCAATACAGTGGTTCCGATATCGCGCCCATCCATGACGACGCCCTTGCGCAAAGCCATTTGCCGCTGAGTATCCACTAATTGTGTACGCAGCCCCTCGATTTGCGCATATCGAGACACGATTCCCGTTACTTCACGGGAGCGGATTTCCGAGGTAACATCCTCGCCATTACAGAACACTTTCTGTCCACCCCGATCCGGTTGTAAATCAATAACCAAATCTTGAGCTTCTTGAAGTACCTGAGTCATATCTTCCGGAGATATATCTTTCCGAATCATATGCAAGGATACTGCACGGTACATTGCGCCTGTATCGACATAAATGTATCCGAGTTCCTCTGCAACCAAGCGGGCCACCGTGCTTTTTCCGGCACCAGCAGGTCCGTCAATTGCAACGTTCATCTTCCCGTCTTCTGATGTGTTCTGGCTAGCCAACGGGGCATTCCTCCTCAAACGATAAACCTCAATAAAAAAACAGGCATTGCCTGCATCGTGAAAATTATACCACACTCTACACATGGATGCAAAAACAGACAAATCAGCCAATCCGGTCTTTGCTGTTACGCTGCATATGAATCGGGGTACCTTCCAGCCGGTCAATCGTTGTCATTATTTTCTTCAAATCAGGGATAAGCAGTAACAACTGGCAAAGGATAACGAGGATCAGGAGAACGCCAATGAACAGCAGCGCACTTCGTTCCAAGCGTTTTGATATCCTACAATAAATGTGTTCAACGTTGCGCGCATCCGATCGTTTCTTCATAGCAACATTCTCCGTTTTTGCCTTACGTTGCCCAGCACTGAACAGGTTTATGCCTGTACACGTCTATTTCATCCGATAATCCAGTTGCCGCTCAAAGCAAAATTTGATGACCTTCTGACGTTCTGAATCCGTAATCTGTGAAAATTTCAGCATACCGAGCTCACGGCCCGATTCCAGCTTTTTAATGCGCACTACCTCGGCTTCGAATTGAACATGGTCAATTGACCCATTGCGATAAGGAACCAATAGCCAGCATTTCAGCTTTTGTTCTTCCTGCACTTTGACATCAGGCTCGATGTATATAGATAATCCTCCGCCTCCGATGTCCTCAGTCAGCACGACTGCCCTTGTAAGGTCATCACATTGAACCGCCAATTCAAGACTGGCGTGAACGCGAAGAAAGCTACGGCGCTGAATTTTGGAAATCTCATCAGGAAGCGGTTTTCGAATGCGAACCAGACGAACGACATCTTCCTCAAACCCTGTCACGTAAGTATTAAAATAATGGCGGACTCCACTCTCGTTCATATACGATATGGACAATTCTTCTCCGAAAAAGAGTCTTTTCAAACGACTGTTCCCCTGTTGCATCGGAACTTCAATTAAAAAACTGTCATCATCGGTATCTGCGATACGCGATTTATATTCTTTATGTTCCTCTTTTTCGTCAGCCGATGCGATCTGGATATATAACACTTCGTTTATTTTAGGAAACAATCGGTTCACCGCCACTTATGTATTTATCTTTGTATTTGCAAGGACTATTATACCATGACCTTTCTCACATGGAACAAGAAAAAACAGACCATTGCTATGGTCTGCTTTCGCATCATTACTTTCGACAATACGCATTCTGCTAATACGATTCTAGGAAGTTGCATTCACCGGCTTAATCTCCTCAACCGCTTCTTCCATTCCTGTATTGGCATTAATGTAGATCCGGTAACGCGAACCGTTGATCCGTCCCCCGAATTCATAACAGAGCACTTCTTTGCTGTAGTCATTCTCAATCAACGATTTGCGCACATAATTTTCTTTGAAATCTGAATTCAATTTTTTACGTGCCTGCTCAGCCGTCAGTTTTGCTTTTGGGATCTGACGTTTGTCGTTATGCTCATACACATAGTCGCTTGCCTGAAAGCCGGTAACTTCCCCCGTATCCAGACCTACACGTACAGACATCTTTTCTGGATAAATTAATGTATCTCCTTGCTTGTGCACATACGTGATGTTCGCCAAATTACCGAATTCATCGTAGTTGACAGCTTTCATATCCTTATATCCTTTATTGACTAGGAACTGATCCGCTTGTTCCATAGCCTCTTGACGCGACACTTTTTTTGCTCCCACTGTCCTGGTGTCGCTGTACGAGATAAGCTTTCCGCCATTGCGCGTAAAGTCCATCATCAACTTCCCGTTTCTGGCATGCTGGGTGGTGGCGGTATATGATTCCCAGTCCGTCCCTTTACCGTTCTCCTGAACCTGAATCTTACCACTTTCCACATTTGAGAATTGGGCGGCCTTCTCCTGAATTTGCTCTTTGGAAACAGGCATTCCACTAAGCTTCTTCACAGAGCGTTTGGTGAACATATTGGAAACGGAAGGGCCCCAATCCAGTTCGGGGTAGTCTTTTACCTTTTTATTTACGGTCCGGAAGCCGTCCACGATGGAATTATCATTTGTCTGCTCCTGAGTTGCCATAACGGTCTCAGCGTCCATCCAGCGCAAACGATCAGCTAACACTTTCTGTTGCACTTCCTTCAGACTATTTTTAATCTCTGAAGAATTTTGATACAGTGTCTTTAGATTACCCATTTCCTTCTTACTGAGCGGCTCATTTGTCAGGTCACGCATGGATGCCTGATACGCAAATTTTGAGATACGTGAGAGGAACTCCTCCGTCTCATTGAAGGGAAGCATGCCTAGCGGCAGTTGATTAATTTCATTCTGAGCTTCGCTAGTAAGCCTCCACACATTCATCAACCCTTTGCGATGCATACCCTGTGAGCTTGAATGTACAGCAAGCGTGTTACCAATCTCCGAATGTAATTTGTCCATATGGAATGAGAGGTCGTGAAATGCACGCTGATATTGATTTTCTGCCTTGATCAGTATCGCATTCTTCTCCTGGTTCTCCTGATAACCCCACACAAGCGCGCCGATCAGGAGAACTGCAAATATCGGAAACATGACTGAACTTAATCGTTTATACACGGTAGATTCTCCTTTCTTCTAGGGTGTGTCTGAAAACATTGAAGGAAGCAGATTTTGCCGAATTTTCTCCAAGCCAGGAAGTTTACCGCAGGCGTGCCGGGGCACGTCAAGGGAAAGTGACGCAGCAGGGGCGAAAAGGTGGTAAAAGATGCACTTCAGTGGATTTCAAGACACGCCTTGACCACTGCCTTTATTGTGGATCGAAGAAAGTCCTCTTATGCATGCGATTTCCAGCTGGAACGAAATTTGCCTTTAACGGATGTACCTCAGTCTTTTTTTGTGAGGCTTCAAGAGATCATTTTAATGGAGCATAAAGTCCGATTAGTGCAATATATAGTTCGTAGCCATGCCCTCTTCCTCAATGTCAAATTGATCCTTGTTATCGCAAAGGCATTGTTTAAACCCCGTATCAATACGCCCCCGTTCTTTCTTGCCTCTTAACGTAAAACGTTCGCCACATTGCTTGCATCTAATTTTTATTTTGATTCTTGTCATTTGATATCCCCGTTTCATATCGTCGTACCCCTGTTTTCTAGAACACAAAAAGACACACCGGGGTCTGCGCTTTAAACGCTTTATGTCCACCAGTGTGTCCGTATTTTTAATAATTTAATCTCATCCCTCTCGTTTCACGAAACGAAACGGAGAACGGTTGTTAGCCCGTGTAATCTTGCCTATTGCTCCATACCACAGACCCGCCATCAGAGGCGCGATGAACCACAACCAATGATTCACCATCATATTCATGATAACATCGTACAATGCATGCCAGAAAAATGGCAGAATCAGAGACAGACTGAGATACCATCGTTTCTTCTTCGTATCATCAATGAATTTGGCCTTGCCCATGTAATATCCCATAATAACGGCAAACATTGCATGACCCGATACGGGCAGAAGGGCCCTTAGGAACATACCTGACACGGAGGCATTGCCTGCAAATGCGTACAGCACATTTTCCACTGTAGCGAAGCCCAACGATACAGCAACGGAATATAAAATCCCGTCATACGGCTCGTCAAATTCGGTGTGATTATAGATAATGTGGTAGATCACAAACCATTTGGCAAACTCCTCAACCCCGCCCGAGATTAAGATGGATTCGAGCAGGGGACTATCTCCAAGCCACAGCATCATGCCTCGCTGAACAATCATCACGGGCAGAACGATCAGAATACCCATGAGAAATACTCTCAGAATCATGTGAAGTGGTTCATAATCATACCGGTCTTTAAGATAAAAGTATGTTAACAAGGCGAGACCCGGAGCAACTGCTGCAGCTAGAAGCGAAAACAAAAGCACCGAAATTCCCTCCCCTGAATAGTGACGCGATGATAACGATGTTTAATCCTGACGTTTGAAGTGTGTGCAGATGACATCAATCGCTTGTTCAGGAATAACGACCTTTCCATACTCTTCCATAACAGCCGGAGTGACCGAAGAACCTTCTCCAAATTCAGCCAGCAAAGCAATTAATGCGGCGTGTTTGGTGGTGTCCACATCATCCGGTTCAAAATGTAAGAACCATTTATCTTTATAAGAATACAGTTTCCCCGCATCCGTAACATGTTGACGTAACATATGGGCAGCTTCAATCAGCACCTCAAAATCCTTAAAAGCGTATACGATGGAGTCACTTTGCTCCAGTGTAACTTCCATTTCATATACTTCTTCAGGAAGATCATCTTCATGACCTGAACCATATTGTTGCGGATCATATTTTCCACGAGTAACGATGACAACCATCCCTTGAGCGGGAAGTGCGAATACTTCAACAGCCAGCGGACCTGTAGCATCAAAGCCAAGTTCAGAATAAGCCTGGTCCATCATTTCAGTGAACAGTTCATGTACCTTCGGTAATTCCTGCCACATATCTTCTTTTTGTATTCCGCGCTCGCTCAGATCGTCAAAGGTCAGGAAAATCCGTATCTTATCATGACTTAGTCGTTCTATTTTCATACAGGATCTCCCCTTTATAAGCAAGTCTTATAACAGATTATGAAGCACAAAACAATATGTGCTGAAAATAAATCTATGTAGTTATGTTATCATTTTATACCTATAAATGCACGCAGTAAAATCAACAAAAAAAAGAATCAATCCACATCAAATCAAGACTGTGGATGATTCTTACTGGATGCTGTGGGTTACAAACCCGGTACTGTTGTATTTGTTTGACTTAAAATTTGCTCTACCTCATGTTTAACATCCGGGTTGGTCCGAATAAAATCTTTAAGCATATTCATGTTTTCTTCTTTTTCTTTTGGTGAGATCACTCTGCTGGTTTTTGATGCCGCCTTGTGCGGTTCACCATGATGATCCGGTTTGTTGCTGAAGCTGTCCATGCCTGGGAAAGTCATTTCCATCATTTTATGTTTGGCCTGATCCACCATGTTTCGAGATGATCCTGAAGACAACATGGGCATTCTGCCTTTAGCTAACCAAGAACTGGCTGCAACACCAACGACTATACCCCAGAAAAAGGATGACGCCTTCATTACACCAACCTCCTTTAAGTGTTAAAATCAAAAGTAGTGTTTGCTGTAAAAGACAATCTCATTCCGCATAAATACAGGAAAGTGAGCTGAGAAAATGTTGAAACACGCCACCTCGCTGTTACTGTTCACCAGCATGTTGCTATCAGCATGCAGTGCACAGAATCAATCTGCTCCTGATCCCGAGGACATGAAAGAAGATAATGCTGTCATTTTTGTTAAGAGCAAAGATGAAGCAAGCCCGAGTACCGGACCCCAGATTGAAAATACGGAGACAGATTCAGTAATTCATCCTGAAACAAACACAAATAAAACTGGCAATAAGCCAGAAATCCCATCCAAGGACACAAATTCAAGCGAAGTGTCTATTAAGAAGAAATATCATATGAATTCCAGTTATGTTATTCAACCCAATGATGAGTCTTCGCCTGCTAAAGTGGTCTTGTTAACCTTTGACGATGGGCCAAAAGACAAAGACATGATTACCTCACTTATAGATACACTGGATAAACATCATGCAAAAGCCATATTCTTTGTTAATGGAAACCGCGTCAAACGTCAACCGAAGTTGTTGAAAATGATTCATGATCGAGAGCAGATCATCGGTAACCACGCTTGGGATCATGAAGATTTGCAGAAAATGTCAAGTTCAAAAGCCAAGAAACAGGTCACTGACGTTCAACAGATTGTGAAAGACATCATCGGTGAAAAACCTCAGTTTTTCAGGCCCCCTTTTGGCTCAGGTAATGATGCACTGAAAGATGCCGTCAAAGAAGAGGGAATGTTGTATATGACATGGTCAAACGGATCACTCGATTGGGATAAGAGCACTAAAAACAGACCAGAAAAAGTGATCCAGAATGTCCTAGATCAGCTTCACCCTGGAAGTAATATTCTGATGCATGAATTACCCTGGACGGTCGATGCTCTGGACGAGTTATTAACATCGCTTGAGAAGAAAGGTTATTCCTTTGTTGATCCGCGTGCGATCGAGTTACAATCCCGTTAATAACTCCCATTCCTAAGGCTGCTGCATTGCGAGAAATATGTAATGGTCGACAAACAGCCCCGATCTTATTGATCAGGGCTGTTTGTTATAGGAACACGTAAAGTGATGAGATGTATCTCTGCGGGACAACCTAACCTGAGGGGAAGGTGGTTTGTACCAAACCCCCGGCTTACAAGCAACTTTCCTGAACGGGTATCTTCATCGCTACGTTTTAATGAAAACCAGCCGCTTTTTACAGCCCGATAAGCCTTACTCAGCAATACTGGCCCTAATACAGGAAAAACGATTTGTCCTCCATGGGTATGGCCACTCAGTACCAGATCTACATCTAGGTCTAACCGTAATACTTCCAAAGGATCGTGAACCAATACGATTGTGGAGCAATTATCCTTCGTATCGTGCAACAATTTCGTTGCCTGTTTTGAACGATAATCTAATCCGACCAACCGGACATGTTCCGTTCCTTTTTGCAAATATACAGCCTGATCTTGAAGGAGCTGCACACTCGAATCATCCAGAAGTCTCGATAAATGAGCCCCGTCTGCTTTTTTGTCATGATTTCCATATACAGCATAGGAAGGAGCCAACCTTGATAAAAGCTTCATATTTTGTCTGACAATCGACCAGGATATTCCCTCTTCAGCTATATCGCCCCCGATGAGGACCCAATCGGCTCTACCCTTCAACTGCTCAACTTCTTTTGTTTTCAACAATCTTGAGTGAGTGTCTGATAAAAAAATAATTGTGGCTCCGTCGAACGAGGCTGGCAGATAGGCAAGTTCCACTTCATCCTTTGTAATCACAGTTGTATGAGCTTCTCTCCACATATGAAAGAGAAGCCATACCACTACCACCAACATGAGAAAGGCTAAACTAACTAGCGTTACCACGGTAATGGGAGGAATGTGTTTAAAGGAGGGGCTCCCTTAATTCCCCACCACACCAAACCAACGGTTAACATAATAAAAATAAAAATCAGTGAATTGACAAATCTTTTGCTTAATCTCAAACGGCGTGAAGGGTGTAGCTCAGTTCGAGTGGGCAAAGAGCTCGCTTCGGAAACTGAACTTTCCTTCTGGTTTGCCGTTTTCTTGGAGCGACTAGGTGCTCGTTGCGGTAATACCGGACTCTCCAGTGCGGATGCACTCGACCCACGTTGTGATCTCGGCAACGAAATTGAAGTAATTGGTGGTACTCCCACTGTTTCGGCAGCAACCGCCGTTTCAGCAACGAAACTTGTCTGTGAAGTCGAGTTCCGCCCGGTTTTCTCTTTATTGTCCGAGTGACGCTGACGTTGGCTGCCATATGTTTTCATCCTGCTTAATGGCTGACTCATGATCCCCTCCGAAAACGTATCGCTAATCCGGATACTAGGTCAATAATAAAATGACACAGAATCGGTGCCCATAATGTGCCCGACTGCAAATAAATAAAGCCCAATCCATAACTTGACACAAACACCCATCCTGTAGGAATCCAGTGACGAAGATAACGAATATGAATAACAGCAAATAAAATACTTGTCCAATACGGACCAATTGCGTGTTGAATTGCGCCGCGGAACAGCAACTCCTCACATACAGCCACCAAGGCTGCTATACATACAATATGCCAGATTGGACGCCCGCGAAACAACAGTTCGTTAATACCCCCATCATCCATACTTTCCTGAGGTATGACATAGGAAAGAACCAAGTCCATGACAAGCATAATAGCAGCGAGACCAAGACCCCACCATAAAAACTGAAGATGATCAGGTAAGGCCAGGACTTCAAATAGATCCCTTTTCTGCAGCAAAATCCATACGATCCCTACAATCAAAGTAAGCCCTTGTGTAAAGTACAGGTTGATTAAGAGTAAACGTTCAGTTAATTGCTGCGGATCTGCCTTCTGAATTTTAAACTTCGGAAATTTCTT
Source organism: Paenibacillus sp. 4624 (assembly GCF_050435065.1). Lineage (NCBI taxonomy): Bacteria > Bacillati > Bacillota > Bacilli > Caryophanales > Paenibacillaceae > Paenibacillus > Paenibacillus sp. 4624. Next base: position 3,831 of record NZ_JBNDJR010000003.1, on the reverse strand, counting down.
TTTTTTCATTGCATGCGTCTGTCCTCTTGAGTTATTTGATAACAATTTCATTGACCAATCCGATAGTATACTAAATGATAGCCAAAAAACCAATCCGGTTCAAGACCTGTCCCAAGTCCCGGTTGATTACCTCAAAACGTTACTTCATTAATGCAGTGAAATTCCTTTCACGAAACAGTATGTTTAAACATTTAAATCTCATTAAAATTTATTCTAAATAGACAGAAGATACTCTCTTAAGGTCCGGAAATCACAGCCTGCAACGTTAAGAATTAAAACATTTAAGCCTATTGACATGCTCATGTAAGCCATGATACATTATGAAAAAATTAGTTACGTCAAACACGATGATGGAAAAAAGACGTTGCTTTGTCTTTCAGAGAGCCGATGGTTGGTGAGAATCGGTGGCGAGCAGATGATCTTGAGCGCTCCTGAGTTATTGCATTGAAATTGGAGTAGGTGCAATCGGTTTAGACCCGTTATCCTCTTCGGTCTTCATTGACCGCTAAGACTGTCGTTGCGAAACGGCGGTGAATTAGGGTGGTACCACGACAACTCTCGTCCCTTATTGCGCAAGCAGTATGCGGATTGAGAGTTTTTTTGATTGTTTTTGATAAAAGAATCCTGTGGAATCACCCTGTAAGTTTACCCTGCCCCTCTGCTACGACACCGCGTTGTTGGAGGGAAGAATCACTTTGGTTTTAAGGAACGTCTCCTGCCGGAGAACAACCCTTGACGATTATAGATATACAAACCTAAGGAGGAAGAAACCATGTACAAAGTGTTAGTGTCGGATCCAATCAGTGATCTGGGAATTCAGCAACTGGTGGATGCAAGTGATGTCGTTGTCGAGAAGAAAACCGGACTTAGTGAAGATGAGCTTGTTGCCATTATCGGGGATTATGATGCTCTGCTCGTTCGTAGCCAGACTCGTGTTACTGAACGTATTATGACAGCTGGAACCAATCTTAAAGTGATTGGACGCGCAGGAGTTGGCGTAGATAATATTGAACTGGAACCTGCTACACAACGCGGTATCATTGTTATTAATGCACCTGACGGTAATACCATTACGACTTGTGAGCACACTTTTGCCATGATGATGGCACTGGCACGACACATTCCTCAAGCGTATGCTAAAACGATTCAGGGTACATGGGACCGTAAAACGTTCCTCGGTGTGGAATTAAGAAATAAAACACTCGGTGTACTCGGTATGGGAAGAATCGGCAGCGAAGTAGCCAAACGTGCCAAAGCTTTCGGAATGGACATTCTCGCCTATGACCCGTTCCTTACAGAGGAGCGTGCCGAGAAACTGCAAGTCAAGCTGGCAAGTGTTGATGATATTATCCGTAATGCGGACTTTATGACTGTACACACTCCACTCACACCAGAAACACGTCATATGATTTCCCGTCCGCAATTTGAAGTCATGAAAAAAGGCATGCGTATTATTAACTGCGCACGCGGCGGTGTAGTTGACGAAATGGCGCTTGTAGAGGCGATTGATGAAGGAATTGTTGCTGGAGCAGCATTCGACGTATTTGAAAGTGAACCACCTGCAGCAGATCATCCATTCCTGAATCATCCAAGCATTATCGTTACACCTCACTTGGGCGCATCAACGGTAGAGGCTCAAGAGAACGTTGCGATTGACGTATCTGAACAAGTTCTTCACATTCTTCGCAATGAACCATTTAAAAATGCGGTTAATATGCCAGCTGTCGCACCAACCGTTATGAACAAACTGCAACCATACTTTAAATTGGGTGAAACGCTAGGAAGTTTCGCAGCACAAATCACTCAAAATGCAGTCCAAGAGATTCGTATTGACTATGCTGGCGACCTGTCCGAAGTGGATACATCACCGCTCACTCGTTATATTGTGAAAGGCATTCTGGCAAGACATCTGGGCGGAGAAGCCAACATTGTCAACTCCATGCACTTGGCCAAAATTCGTGACCTGAATGTTGTTGTGAGCCAAACCTCTGCGACAAAAGGATTTACAAACCTAATTACCGTAACACTCGTGACAACTCAAGATGCTGAAGAACGCCGCGTGGCAGGTACGCTTCTTGCAGGATACGGCGAACGGATTGTTCGTCTTGATAAATTCCCTGTAGATATCGCACCGGAAAGCCATCAAATTTTGATCTCGCACAACGATAAACCGGGTATCATCGGACGTGTAGGTACTTTGCTTGGTCAAAATGATGTGAACATCGCATCCATGCAAGTTGGACGTAAAATTATTGGTGGTGCTGCGATCATGATCCTGACCGTTGATAAAGAAGTACCAAAAGATGTGCTGGTTCAACTTACGTCTCTTCCTGAACTGAATACAGCTGTTGAAATTGTACTCGGTTAATACGAAGGACTCATTAAATGTTACAAAAAAAGACGGGAACATAATGCTCCCGTCTTTTTTGCGTTCTGTGAGATTAAGGATAGTTAACTTAATTGAATAATCGTTAATGTTGCACCTGGTGGTGCAAGTACAGCCGTGGCCACAAGGCCGAAAAGCTGAAGTTGGATTGTCGAACCAGCAGTAACCGAGACGATGAATTCTGTTTGCAGTTGACTCAAGGAAAGCGCAGGCGAGACAACACTGGCTGGAATCGATGCACCATTGAGCAATACCCGGGATTGTACTAGAGCTGCAGCTGTTAAACTGATTTTGTAAGAAATAAAGTATCTTCCTGTGTTAGCCAAAGTAAACGTATCGCTAGAGCCATTGACCGTAATACCTGTTCCGATGTTTTGATTGTTTGTCAGTGGGATTAATGTACCACCCAAAAGAACAAGGATCGTACCACTCGTATTTTCAGCAAAAGCTGAAGTTGCTGTTACAGACGTACCTGTGGCTCCTGTCGCTCCGGTATCTCCCGTTGCTCCCGTTACACTTATGCCTGTAGCTCCGGTTGCGCCCGTAATGCTTACACCAGTGGCTCCCGTCACTCCGGCTGTGCCCGTTGCTCCCGTTGCCCCTGTAGCTCCGGTTGCACCCGTAATGCTTGCACCGGTGGCGCCTGTCTCTCCGGCTATACCCGTTGCTCCAGTCACCCCGGTTTCACCCGTCGCTCCCGTTGCCCCTGTAGCTCCGGTTGCACCCGTAATGCTTGCACCGGTGGCGCCGGTCACTCCGGCTGTACCCGTGGCTCCAGTTACACCTGTAGCTCCGGTTGCGCCCGTAATGCTTACACCGGTGGCTCCCGTAATGCTTACACCGGTGGCTCCCGTAATGCTTGCACCGGTGGCGCCAGTCACTCCGGCTGTGCCCGTGACTCCAGTTACCCCAGTTTCACCCGTTGCTCCCGTTGCCCCTGTAGCTCCGGTTGCACCCGTAATGCTTGCACCGGTGGCGCCAGTCACTCCGGCTGTGCCCGTGACTCCAGTTACCCCAGTTTCACCCGTTGCTCCCGTTGCCCCTGTAGCTCCGGTTGCACCCGTAATGCTTGCACCGGTGGCGCCGGTCACTCCGGCTGTACCCGTGGCTCCAGTTACACCTGTAGCTCCGGTTGCGCCCGTAATGCTTACACCGGTGGCTCCCGTCACCCCGGCTGTGCCCGTTGCACCGGTTTCACCAGTTGCTCCCGTCACTCCGGCTGTGCCCGTTGCACCAGTTTCACCAGTTGCTCCCGTCACTCCGGCTGTGCCCGTTGCACCAGTTTCACCAGTTGCTCCCGTTACACCGGTGGCTCCTGTTGCGCCCGTAATGCTTACACCGGTGGCTCCCGTCACTCCGGCTGTACCTGTTGCTCCTGTCACCCCAGTTTCGCCAGTCGCTCCTATTGCACCCGTGGCTCCAGTGACTCCAGCTGATCCGGTCGC